>NZ_JBITEN010000063.1:0-1045 GCF_044455165.1 Streptomyces sp. NPDC051315 | reverse complement strand
GGGCCGTTGACGGCGGCGATGGTGACGTCGTGGTGGTCCTGGAGGAGGGGCAGGATGTCGGTTTCGGAGGCGCCGACGGCGACCATCGCGCCCCCGGACGGCAGGGCCTGCATCAGCCGTCCACGAGCCGTGACAAGCGCACTCGCGTCCTCAAGCGTGAGTACGCCCGCCACATGCGCTGCCGCAATCTCACCGATCGAATGTCCCGCGACATGGTCGGGCCGCACTCCCCACGATTCGAACAGCCGGTACAGAGCCACTTCCAGGGCGAAGAGGGCGGGCTGGGTCCACTCCGTCCGGTCCAGCCCGTCGCCGAACGCGACCACCTCGGCCAGCGGCCGGTCCAGGTGCCGGTCCAGCTCGGCGCACACGGTGTCGTAGGCCTCGGCGAAGACGGGGAAGGCGTCGTACAGTTCCCGGCCCATCCCGGCACGCTGGGCGCCCTGACCCGTGAACAGCACCGCCAGCTTCCCGGCGGCCCGCTCCCCTTCCAGCACGCCCGGCGCCGGCCGCCCCTCCGCGAGCGCGGCCAGTCCGTCGAGCAGCTCCTCCCGCTCGGACCCCACGACGACCGCGCGGTGCTCGAAGGCCGTACGCGTCGAGGTCAGCGAGTGGCCGACGTCCACGGGGTCGAGCTCCGGCCGGGCGGTCACCAGGTCCCGCAACCGGGCGGCCTGGGCGGACAGCGCCTGCGGGGTCCGCGCGGACAGCACCCACGGGACGGCGGCGGGCGGGGTGCGTTCGGCGGCCGGTTCGCCGGCCTCCTCGTCGGGGGCCTGTTCGATGATGACGTGGCTGTTGGTGCCGCTGACGCCGAAGGAGGAGACACCCGCCCGGCGGGGACGGCCGGTCTCCGGCCAGGCCCGCGCCTCGGTGAGCAGTTCCACCGCGCCGGCCGACCAGTCGACGTGCGGGGTCGGCTCGTCGACGTGGAGGGTCTTGGGCAGCACGCCGTGCCGCATGGCCTCGACCATTTTGATGACGCCGGCGACTCCGGCGGCGGACTGGGCGTGGCCGATGTTGGATTTGAGGGAGCCGAGCCAGA
>NZ_JBITEN010000062.1:0-1143 GCF_044455165.1 Streptomyces sp. NPDC051315 | reverse complement strand
CTCCAGTCCCTCCTTGAGGCCGGTGCGCAGGGCGGTGCGTCCGAGTCCGGCGCCCTTGGTGCCGATGAGTTCGGGGAGGAGGCGGCCGAGGAATTCGGACGGGTCCTTCTTGAAGCCGTCGACGACGGCCTGGACGGTGCGTTCGGGGTGGGCGGCGGTGGAGACGAGTCCGGCGAGCGTCATGTTGACGTTCTGGACGTACTCCGCGGGGTGGGTGAGGTTGTAGGGGTCGAGGGGGTTGAGGCCGCGGACGAAGTTGAGCAGGCCCGCCGTTCCCTTGAGGACGCCGCCGACGACGTGGGTGAGTTCGGTGTAGTAGGCCTGGGCGCCGTCGATCAGGTTGTTGCCGAGCCGGTCGAGCGGCGGGGGTTCGGCGGGGGCGTGGGCGAGGGCGGCCTTGATCTTGGCCTGGGTCTCGGAGGCGACGGCGTTGCGCTGTCTGCGGGCCTGGGCGAGCTTCTCGCGTGCCGCTCGCATGTCGGCGACACCGGGGTCGTGGAAGGGCGCGGGCTGCGGTCCGGGGTCCTGGTCGGCCTTGATCTTGGCGTTGTAGGCGTCGACCTTCTTGTTGTACGCCTCCACGGCGTCCACGGAGGCC
Organism: Streptomyces sp. NPDC051315; assembly: GCF_044455165.1. Classification (NCBI taxonomy): domain Bacteria; kingdom Bacillati; phylum Actinomycetota; class Actinomycetes; order Kitasatosporales; family Streptomycetaceae; genus Streptomyces; species Streptomyces sp. NPDC051315. The sequence goes on along the minus strand of NZ_JBITEN010000062.1, from coordinate 545 downwards.
TTCTTGCCCTGCTTGTACAGGGCGATGGCTTCCTTGGCCTCGCTCTGGGCCCACTTGACGGTCTCGGCGTAGGAGTCCAGCGCGACCGCGGCCGTCTCGCAGGCGTCGGCCGCGTGCAGCCATTTCGTGGGGTGCACGCCGAACTTCTCCCGGAAGGCGTTGCCGCTCTCGCCCTTCCAGTTGGTGGAGTCGACCTTCTTCATTCCGGTGCCGACCTTGTCGAAGGCGGCCTGGAAGTCCTTGAGGTGCTTGGCGCTCTCCCGGATCCTGCCGGGGTTGCCGTGGATGAGCTCGTTGGCCTCCTCGGTCTCGCCGAGCTGCTGCTCGCCGGGCATGGCGCCGAGGTCGGCGGCGACCTCGTCACCGAAGTCCTCCACGGCGTCGGCCGCGTCGTGCAGGCCGACGTGGTCGAGCCCGTCGCCGACCTTGTCGGTGGCGTAGTCGATGCCCTCGCCGAGCTTCTTCTTGCCCTCGTCGATGAGGTTCTCGCCGATTTCCAGGCCGGTGTTGAGGCCGCCCTTGATGTCGTCGACGATGCCCACTAC
>NZ_JBITEN010000061.1:0-1171 GCF_044455165.1 Streptomyces sp. NPDC051315 | reverse complement strand
CGTGCACACCCCCGACCTCGACGACGTCTTCTTCGCCCTGACCGGCCCCGCCAACGTCCCCCACCAGCCCAAGGAGAACGTCCGATGAGCACCCCTCCGGCTCCCGCCCGCCCGGCCCGGCTCTCCCTCGCCGTACGCGACTGCTCCACGATGCTGCGCCGCAACCTGCTGCACGCCCGGCGCTACCCGTCCATGACACTGAATCTGCTGCTCACGCCGATCATGCTGCTACTGCTCTTCGTCTACATCTTCGGCGACACCATGAGCGCGGGCATCGGCGGCGGCGGTCCGGACCGCTCCGCGTACATCGCCTACATCGTCCCGGGCCTGCTGCTGATGACCATCGGCAGCACCACGATCGGTACCGCGGTCTCCGTCTCCAACGACATGACCGAGGGCATCATCGCCCGCTTCCGCACGATGGCCATCCACCGCGGCTCCGTGATCATCGGACACGTCATCGGCAGCGTGTTGCAGTCGATCGTCAGCGTGGTCCTCGTCGGCGCCGTGGCCGTCGCCATCGGTTTCCGCTCCACCGATGCCACCGTCCTGGAGTGGCTCGCGGCGTTCGGACTGCTCGTGCTCTTCGCGACGGCGCTCACCTGGATCGCGGTCGGCATGGGCCTGGTCAGCCCGAACGCCGAGGCCGCCAGCAACAACGCGATGCCCCTGATCCTGCTGCCGCTCCTGTCCAGCGCCTTCGTCCCGCTGGAGTCGATGCCGGGCTGGTTCCGGCCGATCGCCGAGTACCAGCCGTTCACCCCGGCCATCGAGACCCTGCGCGGCCTGCTGCTCGGCACCGGGATCGGCCACAACGGATGGCTCGCCGCCGCCTGGTGCCTGGGCCTCGCGGTGCTCGGCTACCGCTGGTCCACCTCGAAGTTCAGCCACGACCCCAAGTAACCGCCATGACGACGCGGGCCACCTCCCGCACACCGTTCCACCCGAGGGCGGCGCACACCGACACCCCGTCGGCGTACGCCGCCCCGTCCGTGTGCGCGGAGCACCTCACGCGGAGGACGCCGGCCCCCTCCCCTCCGGGAAGAGCGACCGGGTCAGAACGCGTCCGACGGCACGTAGGTGCCCCAGACGTCGCGGAGGGCGTTGCAGACCTCGCCGATGGTGGCGCGGGCCTTGAGGGCGTCCTTCATCGGGTAGAGGACGTTGTCGT
>NZ_JBITEN010000060.1:0-1253 GCF_044455165.1 Streptomyces sp. NPDC051315 | reverse complement strand
CCCGAGTCGGTCTCCTGGGCGATGCGGTAGGCGGAGCGTTCGATCTCCTGCTTCTGGAAGCCGTGCTCGATCGCGGCGACCGCGCCGCCGAGGTCCTCCACCTTGCCCATCAGCTCGACGGCGGCGGCCTCGACGTCGTCGGTCATCCTCTCGATGACGTAGGAGCCGGCGAACGGGTCGACGGTCGCGGTCACGTCCGTCTCGTAGGCCAGGACCTGCTGGGTGCGCAGCGCCAGCCGCGCGGACTTGTCGGTGGGCAGCGCGATGGCCTCGTCGAAGGAGTTGGTGTGCAGGGACTGCGTGCCGCCCAGGACCGCGGCCAGGCCCTGCACGGCGACGCGGACCAGGTTGACCTCGGGCTGCTGGGCGGTCAGCTGCACCCCGGCGGTCTGGGTGTGGAAGCGCAGCATCAGCGACTTGGGGTTCTTCGCGCCGAACTCCTCGCGCATCACCCGCGCCCAGATCCGGCGGGCGGCCCGGAACTTGGCGACCTCCTCCAGGATCGTGGTCCGGGCCACGAAGAAGAACGACAGGCGGGGCGCGAAGTCGTCGACGTCCATGCCCGCCGCGACCGCCGTGCGCACGTACTCGATGCCGTCGGCGAGGGTGAAGGCGATCTCCTGCGCCGGAGAGGCGCCGGCCTCGGCCATGTGGTAGCCGGAGATCGAGATCGTGTTCCACTTCGGGATCTCGGCCCGGCAGTACTTGAAGATGTCCGCGATCAGCCGCAGCGACGGCTTCGGCGGGAAGATGTACGTGCCGCGGGCGATGTACTCCTTCAGCACGTCGTTCTGGATCGTGCCGGTCAGCTGGTCCGCGCTGACGCCCTGCTCCTCGGCGACCAGTTGGTACAGCAGGAGCAGCAGCGCCGCGGGGGCGTTGATCGTCATCGACGTGGAGACCTTGTCCAGCGGGATCCCGCCGAACAGCACCCGCATGTCGTCGATCGAGTCGATCGCCACCCCGACCTTGCCGACCTCCCCGTGCGCGATCGGCGCGTCGGAGTCATGGCCCATCTGGGTGGGCAGGTCGAACGCGACCGACAGGCCCATCGTGCCGTTCGCGATCAGCTGCTGGTAGCGGGCGTTGGACTCCACCGCCGTACCGAACCCCGCGTACTGACGCATCGTCCACGGCCGGCCCGTGTACATCGAGGGGTACACACCCCGGGTGAAGGGGTACGAACCCGGCTCGCCCAGCTTCTCCCCCGGATCCCAGCCCTCCAGGGCGGCAGGCCCGTAGACCGGCTCGAT
>NZ_JBITEN010000059.1:0-1390 GCF_044455165.1 Streptomyces sp. NPDC051315 | reverse complement strand
CGGGCTGTCGGAGCGGACGGTGACGACCAGCGGGCCCGCCGCCGGGTCGGCGTCCTCCACGAACGCCTGCACGGCACCGAGCACCCGCCCGGTCAGCGTGCGGATCCGCTCGGGCACCGTGCCCTCCGGCTCGGCCGTGGCGTCCAGCTCGCGCCAACCCGTCGCGGTGGCCGACGCGTTGAGCGAGGCCGGTATCCAGTCCACGCGGAACAGCGCATCCCGTACGGTGTCCTGTTCGAGCTGGTCCGCGGTCACCGGACGGGTCACCAGCGAGCCGACCGAGGCGAGCGGGGCGCCCGACGGGTCGGCCAGTTCCAGCGCGACCCCGGCTCCGGACGGCACCGCGCGCACCCGCAGGGCGCTCGCGCCGGCGGCGTGCAGCGTCACGCCGTTCCAGGCGAACGGCAGCCGCACCCCCTCCTCGCCGTCACCGTCGGCAAGCGCGCAGAACGTACTGGCCTGCAGGGCCGCGTCGAGCAGCGCGGGGTGCAGCCCGTACCGCTCGGCGGCGGCCCGCTCCCGCTCGTCCAGGGCGACCTCGGCGAACACCTCCTCGCCCCGCGTCCACACCTTCCGCAGCCCCTGGAACAGCGGGCCGTAGCCGAGGCCGGTCGCGGCGAGCCGCTCGTAGAAGCCGTCCAGGTCGACCGGTTCGGCACCGGCCGGCGGCCACGGCGAGGGGAGGGCGTCGGGCCGGGCGGCGGCCTCGCTCAGGAAACCGGAGGCGTGCCGCACCCACGGGTCCTCGGCGGCGGCCGACTCGGGCCGCGAGTGGATCGTCAGGGGCCGCCGGCCCGTCGCGTCCGGGCCCGCCACCCCGATCCGCAGCTGCACCGCGCCCTGCTCGGGCAGCACGAGCGGCGTCTCCACGACCAGTTCGTCCAGGGTGCCGCTGCCCGTCTCGTCCCCGGCGCGCACCGCCATCTCCACCAGCGCCGCGCCCGGCACCACGGTCACCCCGGACACGGTGTGGTCGGCGAGCCACGGATGGGTGGCCGACGACAGCCGGCTGGTGCACCACAGGCCCGCCGACTCCGGCAGCCCGAGCACCGCGCCCAGCAGCGGATGACCGGCTCCGGCCAGCCCCGCGGCCGACACGTCACCGGGACCGCCGTTGCCCGCCAGCCAGTAGTGCTCGCGCTGGAAGGCGTACGTCGGCAGCTCCACCCGGCGGGCGCCCGACCCGTCGTAGTAGGCCGCCCAGTCCACGGCACGGCCCACCGCGTACAGCCGGCCCACCGCCTCCACCAGCACCTGTGCCTCGGGACGGCCCCGCCGGAGCGCGGGCACCACCACGGCCTCCTCGTCGAGGGTCTGGGTGGCCATGGGGGTGAGGGCGGCGTCGGGGCCGAGTTCGAGGTAGGTGGTGGTGCCGTGGGTGGCGAGGGTG
>NZ_JBITEN010000058.1:0-1416 GCF_044455165.1 Streptomyces sp. NPDC051315 | reverse complement strand
AACACAGTGGACGCGAGCAACTGAGGACAAGCCCTCGGCCTATTAGTACCGGTCACCTCCACACGTTACCGTGCTTCCAGATCCGGCCTATCAACCCAGTCGTCTACTGGGAGCCTTACCCCATCAAGTGGGTGGGAGTCCTCATCTCGAAGCAGGCTTCCCGCTTAGATGCTTTCAGCGGTTATCCCTCCCGAACGTAGCCAACCAGCCATGCCCTTGGCAGAACAACTGGCACACCAGAGGTTCGTCCGTCCCGGTCCTCTCGTACTAGGGACAGCCCTTCTCAAGACTCCTACGCGCACAGCGGATAGGGACCGAACTGTCTCACGACGTTCTAAACCCAGCTCGCGTACCGCTTTAATGGGCGAACAGCCCAACCCTTGGGACCGACTCCAGCCCCAGGATGCGACGAGCCGACATCGAGGTGCCAAACCATCCCGTCGATATGGACTCTTGGGGAAGATCAGCCTGTTATCCCCGGGGTACCTTTTATCCGTTGAGCGACGGCGCTTCCACAAGCCACCGCCGGATCACTAGTCCCGACTTTCGTCCCTGCTCGACCCGTCGGTCTCACAGTCAAGCTCCCTTGTGCACTTACACTCAACACCTGATTGCCAACCAGGCTGAGGGAACCTTTGGGCGCCTCCGTTACTCTTTAGGAGGCAACCGCCCCAGTTAAACTACCCATCAGACACTGTCCCTGATCCGGATCACGGACCCAGGTTAGACATCCAGCACGACCAGACTGGTATTTCAACGACGACTCCACCTGAACTGGCGTCCAAGCTTCACAGTCTCCCAGCTATCCTACACAAGCCGAACCGAACACCAATATCAAACTGTAGTAAAGGTCCCGGGGTCTTTCCGTCCTGCTGCGCGAAACGAGCATCTTTACTCGTAGTGCAATTTCACCGGGCCTATGGTTGAGACAGTCGAGAAGTCGTTACGCCATTCGTGCAGGTCGGAACTTACCCGACAAGGAATTTCGCTACCTTAGGATGGTTATAGTTACCACCGCCGTTTACTGGCGCTTAAGTTCTCAGCTTCGCCCACCCGAAAGTGAGCTAACCGGTCCCCTTAACGTTCCAGCACCGGGCAGGCGTCAGTCCGTATACATCGCCTTACGGCTTCGCACGGACCTGTGTTTTTAGTAAACAGTCGCTTCTCGCTGGTCTCTGCGGCCACCCCCAGCTCAGAGCGCAAAGCTCATCACCGGATGTGGCCCCCCTTCTCCCGAAGTTACGGGGGCATTTTGCCGAGTTCCTTAACCATAGTTCACCCGAACGCCTCGGTATTCTCTACCTGACCACCTGAGTCGGTTTAGGGTACGGGCCGCCATGAAACTCGCTAGAGGCTTTTCTCGACAGCATAGGATCATCCACTTCACCACAATCGGCTCGGCATCAGGTCTCAGCC
>NZ_JBITEN010000057.1:0-1554 GCF_044455165.1 Streptomyces sp. NPDC051315 | reverse complement strand
CGGGCGTCCGACAGGCGTTCCAGCAGCAGGAGACCCGCGCCCTCCGACCAGCCGGTGCCGTCGGCCGCCGCCGCGAACGCCTTGCACCGCCCGTCACCCGCGAGTCCCCGCTGCCGCGAGAACTCCACGAACACACCGGGCGTCGCCATGACCGCGACCCCGCCCGCCAGCGCCATCGAGCACTCACCGCCGCGCAGCGCCTGCACGGCCAGGTGGATCGCCACCAGCGACGACGAGCACGCCGTGTCCAGCGTCAGCGACGGCCCCTCCAACCCGAAGGTGTACGAGATCCGCCCGGAGGCCACACTGCCCGAGTTGCCGATCCCGAGCAGCCCCTCCACGTCCTTCGGCACCTGCTGGAGGCGCCCCGCGTAGTCGTGGTACATCACCCCCGCGTACACGCCGACGCTGCTGCCGCTCAGTGTGCTCGGCGCGATCCCGGCCCGCTCGAAGGTCTCCCACGCGGTCTCCAGCAGGATCCGCTGCTGCGGGTCCGTCGCCAGTGCCTCGCGCGGTGAGATCCCGAAGAACCCGGCGTCGAACTCACCGGCGTCGTGCAGGAAGCCGCCCTCGCGGACGTACGACTTCCCGGACTGCTCGGGGTCGGCGTCGTAGAGCTCGTCGGTGTTCCAGCCGCGGTCGGCCGGGAACTCGGTGACGGCGTCGGTGCCGTCGGCGACCAGCCGCCACAGCTCCTCCGGGGTGGTCACCCCGCCGGGCAGCCGGCAGGCCATCCCGACGATCGCGATCGGCTCCCGGGCCGCGGCCGCGGCCCGCTCCTGCTCCCGCTTCAGCCGTTCGTTCTCGATCAGGGACGCCCGCAACGCCTCGACGAGCTTGGCGGACTGGTCCTCGGATACGGTCATCGCTTCCTCCGTGTGAGTGGCCTCGTGTCCTCGTGTTCCGGGCGGCGCCCGGTCACGTGGACTCGCCGCCGAGTGCGAGTTCGAGCAGACTGTCGACGCTCATGGCGCCGATGAGTTCCGTGGTGTCGACGCCCTCCGCCGCCGCGGGAGCCGTGTCCCGCGCCGGGTCCAGATGCGGCAACACCCGGTCGAGCACGCCGAGTTCGCCCAGCCGGTCCAGTGACGCGGTGGCCAGGAAACGGCGCAGAGCGGCCTCGTCGACCTCTCCCGCCCCGGCCTCGGCGGCGGACGCCGGCACGAGCTCCTCCAGCAGCAGCGCGGCCAGGGCCTGCGGGGTGGGGTGATCGAAGACGAGGGTGGCCGGGAGCTTGATCCCGGTCGCCGCGGTGAGCCGGTTGCGCAGCTCCACGGCGGCCAGCGAGTCGAAGCCCACCTCCTTGAAGGCCTGGTGGGGCTTGATCGCGTCGGCACCGGAGTGCCCCAGCGCCGCCGCCGCCTCGCTGCGCACCAGCGTGAGCACCTCCCGCTGCCGCTCGGCCGGCGCGAGCGCGGCGAGCCGCTCCGCCAGGCCGTCGGCGGTCACCGTGGCCGTTCCGGCCTGCTTGCGGGTGGGTTTGACGAGGTGGTGCAGGAGGGTGGGGAGGGGGGTGTGGCGGGCGTAGGCGGCGAGGTCGAGTTTGGCGGGGAC
>NZ_JBITEN010000056.1:0-1600 GCF_044455165.1 Streptomyces sp. NPDC051315 | reverse complement strand
GTGCCGCCGGTGATGAGCACGGTGCCGCGCAGGGCGGGGCGCTCGCTCGTGGCCGGCGGGGTGTGCCGCACCAACCGGGGCACCGTCAACTCACCTTGCACAATGCGCAGTTGTGTCTCGCCCGTGGCGACCGCGGCCGCGAGAGCCTCCCGGGAGGCCTCCGTGCCGTCGACCTCGGCGAGCACGATCCGGCCGGGGTGTTCCAGCTGGGCGGTGCGCAGCAGGCCCCGTACGGCCGCGGTGGCCGGGCTGTCGGAGCGGACGGTGACGACCAGCGGGCCCGCCGCCGGGTCGGCGTCCTCCACGAACGCCTGCACGGCACCGAGCACCCGCCCGGTCACCCGCCGTACCTGCTCGGGAACGGTCCCCGCGGCCTCGTCCGTGACGTCGAGCGGACTCCAGTCGTTCGCCGCAGCGCCCGAGCCGAGCGCCACGGGCATCCACTCCACCCGGAACAGCGCGTCCCGGCCGACGTCCGCGCCGAGCTGCTCGGCGGCGACCTCGCGGTACACCAGCCGGTCGACGCTCGCCACCGGACCGCCCGTCGGGTCCGCCACCGTCACCGAGAACCCGTCCGCGCCGGCCGGTGCGATCCGGACGCGCAGGGCGCCGGCGCCCTGCGCGTGCAGGGTCACCCCGTTCCAGGCGAACGGCAGCCGGGTCCGGTCGTCGTCGACGCGCGACGGCGCGAACGAGGCCGCGTGCAGTGCCGAGTCCAGCAGCCCGGGATGCAGGGCGAATCCGGCCGCCTCGGCCCGGCCCCGCTCGTCCAGGGCGACCTCGGCGAACACCTCCTCGCCCCGCGTCCACACCTTCCGCAGCCCCTGGAACAGCGGACCGAACGCGAACCCGGCCCCGGCGAGCCGCTCGTAGAAACCGTCCAGGCCGGCCGGTTCCGCGCCGGCCGGCGGCCAGGCGGCCAGGCTGCCGGCCGTGCCCGCCGGCACCGCGGTCAGCGAGCCGGTGGCGTGCCGGGTCCACGGCGCGTCGGCGGCCGTGTCGTCCGGCCGTGAGTAGACGCCGAGGGCACGGCGGCCCGCGGCGTCCTCCCCGGACGCCACCACCTGCACATGGACCCCGCCCCGGGCGGGCACCACCAGCGGCGCCTCGACGATCAGCTCCTCCACGTGCGGGCTGCCCACCTCGTCGCCCGCGCGCACCGCCATCTCCACCAGCGCGGTACCGGGCAGCAGCACGGTGTCCGCGATGGTGTGGTCGGCGAGCCACGGGTGCGTGGCCAGCGACAGCCGGCCGGTGGCCAGGACACCGCCCGAGTCGGGCAGCACCGACACCGCGCCGAGCAGCGGATGGCCCGCGGCCACCAGGCCCACCGAACCGGCGTCCCCGGAGGGCGCGGCCGGCTCCAGCCAGTAACGCTCGCGCTGGAAGGCGTACGTCGGCAACTGCACCGTCGCCGTCGGCCGTTCGGTGCCGAGCAGCGCCGAACGGTCGACCGGGACGCCCCTCGTGTGCAGGGCCGCCAGGGCCAGGGCGGCGGTCCGCACCTCGTCCTGTCCGCGTCGCAGGGCGGGGAGGGCGAGGGCGGCCTCCTCGTCGAGGGTCTGGGTGGCCATGGGGGTGAGGGCGGCGTCGGGGCCGA
>NZ_JBITEN010000055.1:0-1601 GCF_044455165.1 Streptomyces sp. NPDC051315 | reverse complement strand
CGGGCGTCCGACAGGCGTTCCAGCAGCAGGAGACCCGCGCCCTCCGACCAGCCGGTGCCGTCGGCCGCCGCCGCGAACGCCTTGCACCGCCCGTCCGGGGACAGACCCTGCTGCCGGGAGAACTCGACGAAGGTGTCCGGGGTCGCCATGACCGCGACCCCGCCCGCCAGCGCCATCGAGCACTCACCGCCGCGCAGCGCCTGCGCCGCCAGGTGGATCGCCACCAGCGACGACGAGCACGCCGTCTCCACCGTCACCGCCGGGCCCTCCAGACCCAGGGTGTAGGAGACGCGCCCCGAGGTGGCGCTGCCCGAGTTGCCGATGCTGAGCATGCCCTCGACCTCACGCGGCACCTCGGTCAGCCCGACCGCGTAGTCGTGGTACATCACCCCCGCGTACACGCCGATGCTGCTGCCGCTCAGTGTGCTCGGCGCGATCCCGGCCCGCTCGAAGGTCTCCCACGCGGTCTCCAGCAGGATCCGCTGCTGCGGGTTCATCGACAGTGCCTCGCGCGGTGAGATCCCGAAGAACCCGGCGTCGAACTCACCGGCGTCGTGCAGGAAGCCGCCCTCGCGGACGTACGACTTCCCGGACTGCTCGGGGTCGGCGTCGTAGAGCTCGTCGGTGTTCCAGCCGCGGTTCGTCGGGAACTCGGTGACGGCGTCGGTGCCGTCGGCGACCAGCCGCCACAGCTCCTCCGGGGTGGTCACCCCGCCGGGCAGCCGGCAGGCCATCCCGACGATCGCGATCGGCTCCGACTTGACGGCCTCGACCTCGCGCAGCCTGCCCTGCGTCTGTTTCAACTCGGCGACCACGCGCTTGAGATAGTCGCGGAGCTTCTCGTCATTGCTCATGGAAGATCTGATCCTTCGTATCGATGGGACACCGGGCTGCTGCCTGGCCGGGGGTCTCCGGCTCGTCCCGGGGCCGCGACCCCGGGACGAGCCGGAACACACCGCCTAGAGGCCGAGTTCGCTGTCGATGAGGTCGAAGAGCTCGTCGTCGCTGGCCGAGTCGAGATCGATGCCGAGCTCACCGCCGTCACCGCCGTCGACCGCGATCTGACCCCAGCGAGCCGACAGCGACTGCAGCCGCCTGCTCAGCTCACCGCGCTGTCCCGCGTCCAGGACGGCCGAGGCGAGCGCCCGCTCCAGCCGGTCGAACTCCGCCAGAACCTCCGACGCCGACGCCGACGGCTCCGACTCGGTGACCAGCTGGTCCAGCAACTGCCGGGCCAGGGCCTGCGGGGTGGGGTGGTCGAAGACGAGGGTGGCCGGGAGCTTGACGCCGGTCGCCGCGGTGAGCCGGTTGCGCAGCTCCACGGCGGCCAGCGAGTCGAAGCCCAGGTTCTTGAACGCCTGGTCCGGCTGGACCGCGTCCGCGCTGGCATGGCCGAGCGCCACGGCCGCCTCGCCCCGCACCAGGTCGAGCAGTGCGGCCGCCCGAGCCTCCGCCCCGAGTCCCGCCAGCCGGTCCACGAAGGACTCCGTGGCCGCCACGGCGTCGCCGGCCTGCTTGCGGGTGGGTTTGACGAGGTGGTGCAGGAGGGTGGGGAGGGGGGTGTGGCGGGCGTAGGCGGCGAGGTCGAGTTTGGCGGGGAC
>NZ_JBITEN010000053.1:0-3086 GCF_044455165.1 Streptomyces sp. NPDC051315 | reverse complement strand
TGGGCGCGTGGAGTCGCCGTCGACTGGACGCCCGCCTTCGACGGGCTGTCCCCGCGCCGCGTCGAGCTTCCCACCTACGCCTTCCAGCGGCGGCGGTACTGGCTGGACGCGCCGAAGCCCTCGGACAGGGCTGCCGACCCGGTGGAGGAGCGGTTCTGGCGGACGGTGGAGGAAGGCGACCTGTCGGAGCTGGCCGCCACGCTCGGAGTGTCCGACGAGGAGGGGCTGCAAGCCGTCGTCCCGGCGCTGGCGGCCTGGCGGCGGTCGCGTCGGGAGCAGGGCCTCGTCGACGGCTGGCGGCATCGTGTCGAGTGGCGAGCCCTTCCGGCTCCCGGCCCGGCCGACATCCAAGGCACCTGGCTGCTCGTCGTCCCGGCGACCGTCGAGGACGAACACGTGGTCTCCGCTGTGCGGGCCGCGCTCGAAGACCGCGGCATCCGCATCCTGACCATCACCGTCGCATCCGAGGCCATGAACCGTGCGGATCTCCGGGCGCTGCTCGGCCGGACCGACGGTGTCGAGCAGGCCTCCGTGGTCCTCTCCCTGCTGCCCCTCGACACGCGACCGCACCCGCGGCAGCCAGCCGTTCCGCTGGGACTGGCCGGCAGCCTCGCGCTCGTCCAGGCCCTCGGTGACGCGGGGATCCAGGCGCCGTTGTGGTGCGTGACCCAGGGGGCCGTAGGCACGGGTTCGCACGACGCGCCGACGTCACCTCTCCAAGCAGGCGTCTGGGGCCTGGGCCGGGCCGCCGCTCTGGAGCACCCCCGGCGGTGGGGCGGCCTCGTCGACCTCCCCGCAACCTTCGCATCGGGCAGCGTGGCCCTCTTGCCCGGCGTCATCGCCGCGGGCGCCGAGGAGGACCAGGTCGCCCTACGGGAGGGCAAGGCGTACGGCCGTCGGCTCGTCCACGCGCCCACCGGCGGCAGGCCGGCCCCGCGGACCTGGAAGCCGCGCGGCACCGTCCTCGTCACCGGGGGCACCGGAGCGCTGGGCGCCCACGTCACCCGCTGGCTCGCGGACAACGGAGCCGAACACGTCGTCCTCACCGGACGGACGGGCGACGGCCCGCACGTGGCGGAGCTCCGCACCGCACTGCGGTCGCGCGGCACCCGCCTCACGGTCGCCGCCTGTGACACGGCCGACCGTGCGGCGGTGGCCGACCTGGTCGACCGTCTCGCCGAGGAAGGCACCCCGGTGCGGTCCGTCGTGCACGCGGCGGGCGTGAGTGTCCTCGGACCGATAGCAGAGACCGCAGTGGAGGACCTCGCGGCCACCCTCTCCGGGAAGGTGCTGGGCGCGGAACACCTCGACGCCGTCCTCGACGCCGAACAGCTGGACGCCGTCGTCTACTTCTCGTCCATCTCCGGCACCTGGGGCGTCGCCGACCACGCCGCGTACGGTGCCGCCAACGCCATCCTCGACGCCCGCGCCGAGCGCCGCCGGGCCGACGGCGTGCCCGTCCTGTCCGTCGCCTGGGGCCCCTGGGCGGGCGGCGGCATGATCGCCGAGTCGGTGCAGGACGACCTCCGGCGCCGGGGCGTCCCCGTGATCGAGCCCGCCCCCGCGATCGCCGGACTCCAGCAGGCCCTGGACCACGACGACACGTGCGTCGCCGTCGCCGACGTCGACTGGAAGCGTTTCGCCGAGGTCTTCACCTCCGTGCGCGGCAGCGCCCTCCTGCGGGAGCTGCCCGACACCGTGGCGGCCCCTGCGGACGATGACGGCGACGGAACCGACGCCCGTGGCTCCGCCGGCGCGCTGGGCGACATCGCGGCACTGGAGACCGCCCGCCGGCCGGCCGCGCTGCGCGCCCTGATCAGCGCCCACGTGGCCGCCGTACTCGGACACACCTCCGCCGAAGCCGGCGCACTCGGCGACGAGACCGCCTTCAAGGACATGGGATTCGACTCCCTGACCGCCGTCTCCCTGCGCGACCGGCTCAACCGCGCCACCGGGCTGACCATGCCCACCACGGTCGTCTTCGACCACCCCAGCATCACGGCCCTGGCCGCCTACGTCGACGAGCGGGCGTTCGGCCGAACGGAGCGGAAGCCGCAGCGGGCGACGACTGCCGACGCCGGTGGCACGGACGAGGTCCGCGCGGACGACCCCATCGCGATCGTGTCCATGGGGTGCCGCTTCCCCGGCGGCGTACGCAGCCCCGAGGACCTGTGGCGACTGGTCAGCGACGAAGTGGACGCCATCACGCCGCTGCCGACCGACCGCGGCTGGGACGTGAACGCCCTGTACGACGCCGACCCCGACCACCTCGGCACCAGCTATGTCCGGGAGAGCGGGTTCCTGGACGGGGCGGCCGAGTTCGACGCCGGGTTCTTCGGTATCTCGCCGCGTGAGGCGACGGCGATGGACCCGCAGCAGCGGCTGCTGCTGGAGACCACGTGGGAGACCCTCGAACGCGCCGGCATCGACCCCAGGACGCTGCGCGGCAGCTCCACGGGTGTCTACGTCGGCCTCACCGACCAGGAGTACGCCATCCGGCTGCGCGCCGCCTCCGGTGACAACGAGGGCTACCTCGCCACCGGAGCCGCGGCCAGTGTGGCCTCGGGGCGCATCGCCTACGCGCTGGGGCTGGAGGGCCCGGCGGTGACGGTCGACACCGCCTGCTCGTCCTCGCTGGTCGCGCTGCACCTGGCCGTGCGCGCCCTGCGCAACGGCGAGTGCTCCCTCGCCCTGGCCGGGGCGGCGACGGTGATGTCGGGACCGGGCGCGTTCGTCGCCTTCAGCCGCCAGCGGGCACTCGCGCCCGACGGCCGCTGCAAGCCCTTCGCCGCCGACGCGGACGGGTTCGCCCTCTCCGAGGGGGTGGGCGTGCTGCTGCTGGAGCGGCTGTCGGACGCCCGGGCCAACGGCCACCAGGTCCTGGCCGTCGTCCGGGGATCGGCGATCAACCAGGACGGCGCGTCCAACGGGCTGACGGCACCGAACGGTCCTTCGCAGGAGCGGGTGATCCGGGCGGCGCTGGCGGACGCGGGGGTGTCGGCGGCGGACGTGGACGTGGTCGAGGCGCACGGCACCGGGACCAAGCTGGGCGACCCGATCGAGGCGCAGGCCCTGCTCGCCACCTA
>NZ_JBITEN010000052.1:0-3365 GCF_044455165.1 Streptomyces sp. NPDC051315 | reverse complement strand
CCTCCCGTCTGCGGGTCTCCCACGCTTTCCACTCGCCGCTGATGGAGCCGATGCTGGCGGACTTCCGTCAGGTCGCCGAGGGCATCGCGTACGCCCCCGCCCCGTCGATCCCGGTCGTCTCCAACGTCTCCGGACGTGTCGCCGCAGACGGTGAGCTGACCACGGCCGAGTACTGGGTGCGGCACGTCCGCGAGGCCGTCCGGTTCGCCGACGGCATCACCTCCCTGGTCGGCGAAGGCGTCACCCGGTTCGTCGAACTGGGCCCCGACGCCACCCTCACCGCACTCGCCCGGAACTGCCTGCCGGACACCGACGGGCTGCTGTTCGTGCCCACCCTCCGCAAGCACCGCGACGAGGCGCACACAGCCGTCTCTGCCCTCGCCTCCCTGCACACGACGGGACTGACCGTCGACTGGAACGCCCTGCTCCCGGGCCCCCACCCCGTCGTCGAACTGCCCACCTACGCCTTCGAGCGACACCGCTACTGGCTCGACCCGGTCATCGACCACCCCGGCCACCGCGGCGACCACCCCCTGCTGTCCGCCGGCACCAACATCGCCGACTCGACCACCGTCATCGCGACCGGCCGCCTCTCCCGGCGCACCCAGCCGTGGCTCGCCGGCCTGGCCACCGGCGGCGGCAGCCTCGTACCCGGATCCGTCCTCACCGACCTCGCCCTGCACACCGGACGTGCCCTCGGCGCCCACCACCTCGACGAACTGCACGTCGACGTACCGTTGCCGCTCCCGGCCGACGGTGAGATCGAGGTGCAAGCCGTCACCGAGGCGGGCGACGGCGAGGACCACTGGAGCTTCGCGCTCCACGCTCGGCCCTTCGACCCCGACCCCGACGGTGCCGGCGAACTCCGGCCGTGGACGCGCCACGCCCACGGCACGCTGGTCCGTGCCAGGAACGACGAGCCGACCGCCCGTGCCACCGTGGTGGAGGAGGCCTGGCCGCCTCCCGGCGCGGTTCCGGTCGACCCCCAAGAGCTGTACGACGCCCTCGACGCAACGGACGACGCGCATCCGGCTCCGCGTACCCTCAGGGCCGTTTGGCGGGCTGGCGACGAGATCCACGCCGAGGTCGCTCTCGACGAGAGCCAGGAGGCGCACGCCGCGCGGTTCGCCGTGCACCCTGCCCTCCTGGACGGCGCGATGGTCGCCCTGACCGCGCTCGGCCACCCCGCCCCCCGGCTGCTCACCTGGTCCGGTCTCACCCTGCACGCACGCGCGGCCACGTCGGTCCGCGTCCGTGTCTCCCCGACGCCCGACGCCGGCGCCACGCTCCGGCTGCTGGACGGCAGCGGCGCGCCCGTACTGACCGCACAGGCGGTCTCGGTCACACCCCAGCACCTCGAAGACCTCCCGACAGGCGCCCCGGGCCGGGCCGGCGACCTCTACACCGTCACATGGACGCCCGCCGGGCCCGCCTCCCTGCCGGCACCCGCTTCGACGACCTTCCTCACCGGCCCCGACGACATCCTCGAAGACGTCTCCGACACCCCGTACGGCGAACTGGTCGTCGTCCCCTGGGACTCGGCCGGCGCCGACGCCGACGCTGTCACGGCACTCGACGTGCACACGTCCACCGCACACGCTCTGGCGCTGCTCCAGCGCTGGCTCACCGACCCCCGTGCGGCGCGGTCGCGCCTGCTCGTCGTCACCCGGCGCGCGGTGGCCGTGACCGGCGACGAGGCCGTCACCGACCTCGCGGCCGCCGCGGTCCGCGGACTCGTCAGGTCGGCCCAGTCCGAGAACCCGGGCCGCTTCCTGCTCCTCGACACCGACGTCGCCCCCACGGACGACGAGATCTCCCTCGCCGGCCGCCTCGACCAGGACGACCTCGCCCTCCGCAAGGGCCGCGTCCTCGTTCCCTCCCTCACCCGGGCGGACGGCCCTCGGCGCACGCCGGCCCACACGCGCGCGGACACCGGCCCGCACACCGGCGATACGGCCCTGACGTTCGACCCGGACCGCACCGTCCTCGTCACCGGCGGCACCGGGACCGTCGGCGCGGCCACCGTCCGCCATCTCGTCACCCGTCACGGCGTCCGGCACCTCCTGCTGGTCACACGCCGCGGAATGGACGCCCCCAACGCCGTCGAGCTGATCGCCGAACTGGCCGCCCACGGGGCCCGGACCACGATCGTGGGCTGCGACGCCGCCGACCGCGACGCCCTGGCCGAGGTCATCCGCGCGATCCCGGAGGACCACCCGCTCGGCGCCGTGGTCCACGCCGCCGGTGTCCTCGACGACGGCGTCATCACCTCCCTCACCCCGGCCCGGCTCTCCACCGTGCTGCGCCCCAAGGTCGACGCCGCGTGCAACCTGCGCGAACTCACCGAGGACCACCATCTGTCGGCGTTCGTGATGTTCTCCTCGGCCGCCGCCACCCTGGCGGGCCCCGGCCAGGGCAACTACGTGGCCGCGAACAGCTTCCTCGACGCCCTCGCCTCCGCCCTGCGCGCCGAGGGCCGCCCCGCGCTGTCCATCGCCTGGGGCCTGTGGGAGGCCGACAGCGCCATGACCCGGAACCTGGCCGACACCACCCACGACAGGGCCACGCGGACCGGCATCACCGCACTGCCCACCGGTGACGCCCTGGCCCTCTTGGACCGAGCCCTGACCCACACCGGCAACACCCCCGTCCCGCTGCGCGTCGACCGTGCCGCGCTGCGGCGCACCGCCGACCGGGTGCCACCCCTGCTGCGCTTCCTGACGGGCCGGCCGGCCCTGCGTACGGCAGCCGCGTCCGCCCTCGGGGCCTCCGCCTCCGAGGGCTACGCGCACCTGCCGGAGCCGAGGCGCCGCGACGCCGTGACCGATCTCGTGCGCAGCACCCTGTCCACCGTGCTGGGACACGCGCCGGGCACACCGATCGGACTCGACCTGCCGTTCACCCAGCTGGGGCTGGACTCCCTGACCTCACTGGAACTGCGCAACTCCCTCAGCCGGGCGACCGGCCTCCCGCTGCCGGCCACACTCGCCTTCGACTGCCCCACGCCCCGAGCGGTCGCGGACCACCTGCTGACGGCGCTCGGCACGGTGGCGGGGGAGAACGCCGCCACGCCCTCCCCGGACGCGTACGGGGGGAGCGGCACACCGGCCGACGACCCGATCGTCATCGTCGGGATGGGCTGCCGCTTCCCCGGCGGAGTGGAAAGCCCCGAGCAACTCTGGGACGTACTCCTGCGCGGCGAGGACACCATCGGCGAGTTCCCCGCCGACCGCGGCTGGTCCGAAGTGGACATGCCCGGCACCCCGGACCCCGACTACGTCCGCCTGGGCGGCTTCCTCGACGACGTCGCCGGGTTCGACGCGGAGTTCTTCGGCATCTCCCCGCGTGAGGCACTGGCGATGGAC
>NZ_JBITEN010000051.1:0-3665 GCF_044455165.1 Streptomyces sp. NPDC051315 | reverse complement strand
GAGGCGCAGGGCCGCCGCACCTCCCGTCTGCGGGTCTCCCACGCTTTCCACTCGCCGCTGATGGAGCCGATGCTGGCGGACTTCCGTCAGGTCGCCGAGGGCATCGCGTACGCCGCCCCGTCGATCCCGGTCGTCTCCAATGTCACCGGGCGCGTTGCCGCAGACGGTGAGCTGACCACGGCCGAGTACTGGGTGCGGCACGTCCGCGAGGCCGTCCGGTTCGCCGACGGCATCACCACCCTGGCAGGGAAGGGCGTCACCCGGTTCGTCGAGCTGGGCCCCGACGCCACCCTGACCGCACTCGCCCGGAACTGCCTGCCGGACACCGACGGGCTGCTGTTCGTGCCCACCCTCCGCAAACACCGCGACGAGGTGGACACCGTCCTGGAGGGTGTCGCCACCGGTCACGCGACCGGGATGGCGGTCGACTGGGCGTCGATGATCGGCTCCCGGGCCACGGAGGGCGTGGAACTCCCGACCTACGCCTTCCGACACGAGCGCTTCTGGCCGCAGACGAAGCGAGTGCGGACCGCGGAGCAGGCCGAGGGCGCCGGAATCATCAGCGGTGCCGAGTCCTGGGACATGGTCGACCCCGCGGACTCCCTCGAACTGGCGAACGCTCTCGGCATCGGTGCGGAGGTCGTCGAGGAGGTCGTGTCGGGTCTCGCCGCACAGCGGCGGGAGCGAGCTCTGCGCGCCGAGCAGGACGGCTGGCGGTACCGCGTCACCTGGGAGCCGGTCAGCCTGCCCTTCGCGGCCGGCGGCACCGGACGATGGCTGGTGCTCCACCCGGAGAACGGATCGGCAGCACTCGACACCGTCGTCGAGGCACTGCCCGGCTGCCTGCCGTTCGCCGTCCCCGCGACCACCGACCGGGCTTCCCTGGCCCGCGCCCTCGGCAGGGCGGTCCGCGGCGACGCGGTCGCCGGAGCGGTCGTCCTGCCCGACTCGCTGGCCGGGGCCGTCACCGTCGTTCAGGCGCTCGGTGACACCGGAACGACGGGTCCCGTCTGGTGCGTCACCACGGGCGCCGTGACCACCGGGTCGCCCACGGAGGGCACCCTGAGCCCCGAACAGGCCGCCGTCTGGGGGTTCGGCCGGGTGGCGGCCCTGGAACTCCCCGACCGGTGGGGCGGATTGATCGACCTGCCGCCGGCGCCCGACGCGCAGACGGCCGGCCTGCTCGCCGCGGCGATCAACTCCGCGGACGAGGACCAGCTCGCGCTGAGGGCCGACGGGACCTTCGCCCGCCGCCTCCGCGAG
Organism: Streptomyces sp. NPDC051315; assembly: GCF_044455165.1. Lineage (NCBI taxonomy): Bacteria > Bacillati > Actinomycetota > Actinomycetes > Kitasatosporales > Streptomycetaceae > Streptomyces > Streptomyces sp. NPDC051315. Next base: position 2,402 of record NZ_JBITEN010000051.1, on the reverse strand, counting down.
CATCCGGCCCCCCGCATCGGGACGGCCGCGACCGGCTGGAGGTCGCCGCAGCGCGTGCTCGTCACCGGCGGCACCGGCGCGCTGGGCGGACACCTGGCCCGTTGGCTCGCCGAGCGGGGTGCGCGGGAGGTCGTGCTCACCAGCCGACGCGGCCCCGACTCCCCGGGCGCGAGTCGACTCGTGGAGGGGATACGTGCCGCGGGAGCGGAACACGTGCTCGTCGAACGGTGCGACATGGCCGACCGTGACGCCGTCGCCGCGTTGCTCGGACGGCACCGTGTCGACGCCGTCTTCCACGTCGCCGGGGTGCCCGACCACATGCCCATCGACGACGTCGACGACGCTCACCTGGCCGACGTGTGGTCCGCGAAGGCCGTGGGCGCGCTGTACCTGGACGAGTTGACGCGAGGGTGGGGACTGGAGGCGTTCGTGGTGTTCTCGTCCATCGCCGGTGTGTGGGGCAGCGGACGGCAGAGTGTGTACGCGGCGGCGAACGCCGGCGCCGATGCGGTGGTGGAAGCGCGTCGTGCGCGGGGCGAGGCGGGCCTTTCGGTGGCCTGGGGCCCGTGGTCGGGCGGAGGAATGGTGTCGAGCGTGGGTGCGCGGGAGTTGGAGCGTCGCGGTCTGCGGGTGATGGAACCGGCCCGGGCCCTGATGGGCCTGGGGCGTGCGCTGGACGCGGGGGACGCCACGGTCGTGGTCGCGGACGTGGAGTGGGAGCGGTTCGTCCCCGCCTTCACCGGTCGCCGGCCCAGCCCGTTGCTGACCACCCTCCGCACCCGCGGTGCCGCCGGCAACGACGGCAACGACGGCACGACACAGAGCAGGACGGAGAGCGCGTCGGCCCGTGCGGCCGGGACTTCGCGCGACCGCCTGGTGCGGCGCCTGGCCGACCGGCCCGAGACGGAACGGCGCCGAGCCCTGCGCGAGCTCGTGCAGGAACGGGCGACACTCGTGCTCGGCCGGTCCGCCGACCGTGCCGTACACGTCGACCGGCCCTTCAAGGACGTCGGGTTCGACTCCCTCACCGCGGTCGAACTCCGCAACGCGCTCAGCACCGAAACGGGCCTGCGGCTGCCCCCTTCCCTCGTCTTCGACCACCCCACCCCGCGTCACCTCGCCGATCACCTCCATGACGAACTCTTCGCGCAACCCGCGTCGGCCACCGGTCCCCGCGCGGCGGCGGCCGAGCCGGACGAGGACCGCCTCCGCGATCTCCTCGTGACCATTCCCTACGCCACATGGCGAAAGAGCGGCCTGCTCACGACCGTGCTCGCCCTGGCCGAAACCACGGCGGCGGCCGGGGACCGCGCGGCGGGCACACCGCCCCGGGACGACGCCGACGCCGAAGCCATCGGCGCCATGGATGTCGACGCCCTCGTCCAGCTGGCCCTCGGCGACGCCTCGCCCTGAGATCCGGCGTCGCCCCGCCCTCCGCGCCGTGCCGCCCGCGCCGCGTCCGGCCGGCGTGATTCCCACCCGCTTCCCGTCCGCCCGAGTACGGACCACCCACCCGTGGAGATGAGCATGTCCACCTCCGAGGAGCGCGTCGTCGCCGCGTTGCGCGCGTCCCTGCTCGAGAACGAGCGCCTTCGCCGGCACAACGAGGAACTCCTCCGGACGGCGAACGAGCCGATAGCCATCGTCGGCATGGCCTGCCGCTACCCGGGTGACGTCACCAGCCCGGAGGACCTCTGGCGGCTGGTCGACGCCGGCGTCGACGCCATGACCCCGTTCCCCGCGGACCGGGGCTGGGACCTTGAGGGCCACGCGCCGTCGACCACGACGGACCACGGCGGGTTCGTCTCCACGGCAACAGAGTTCGACGCCGGGTTCTTCGGCATCTCGCCGCGCGAGGCGCTGGCCATGGACCCCCAGCAGCGGCTCGTCCTGGAGACATCCTGGGAGGCGCTCGAACGCGCGGGCCTCACCGCCGCGTCCGTACGCGGAAGCCGCACCGGCGTGTTCATCGGCTCCAGCAACCAGAACTACGGAGCCGACACGGGCCAGGAACTGCCCGAAGGGATCGAAGGACACCTCCTCACCGGCAACGCGGCCAGCGTGGTGTCGGGCCGGGTGTCCTACGTCCTGGGCCTGGAGGGACCGGCCGTCACGGTCGACACCGCGTGCTCGTCGTCCCTGGTGGCGCTGCACCTGGCGGTCCAGTCCCTCAGGGCGGGGGAGTGCGACCTCGCGCTCGCGGGCGGTGTGACCGTGATGTCCACCCCCGACGTCTTCACGGAGTTCGCTCGCCAGGGTGGTCTGGCGGGTGACGGTCGGTGCAAGGCGTTCGCGGAGGGTGCGGACGGTACGGGGTGGGGTGAGGGTGTCGGTGTGCTGCTGGTGGAGCGGCTGTCGGATGCGCGGGCGCGTGGTCACCGGGTGCTGGCGGTGGTGCGGGG
>NZ_JBITEN010000050.1:0-3792 GCF_044455165.1 Streptomyces sp. NPDC051315 | reverse complement strand
ACGCAGACCGCGTCGAAAGCCTCGGCGAACACCGGGAACGCCTCGTACAGCTCACGCCCCATACCAGGACGCTGCGCACCCTGACCCGAGAACAGGAAGGCGACCTTGCCGCCGCGGCGTGCGGTGCCGGTCACGGTGTCCGGGGCGGACTCACCGGTGCCGATGCCGCGCAGACCGGCGAGGAGGGCGTCCCTGCCGGTGCCGAGCACAACGGCGCGGTGTTCGAAGTGGGTGCGCGCGGTGGCCAGGGTGTGGGCGATGGCCGGGTCGTCCGCGTCGGGGTGGGTCCCGACGTGGGTCAGGAGGGCGCGGGCCTGCGCCTTGAGGGAGTCGGCGGTGCGCGCGGAGAGGATCCACGGCAGCACCGGCGACGTCCGGGCGGCGGACCGGCCGCTGACCGTGTCGTCGCCCGGCGCGGTGGCAGTGTCGCCGTCCGGGTCGGCGGGCGGGGCCTCCTCCAGGATGACGTGGGCGTTGGTGCCGGAGACGCCGAACGCGGACACGCCGGTACGGCGCGGTCGGTCACCCCGTGCCCAGGCGACCGGTTCGGTGAGCAGGCGTACGTCGCCCTCGGTCCAGTCGACCTTGGTGGTGGGGACGTCGACGTGCAGGGTGCGCGGCAGGCGTTCGTGACGCAGGGCCTGGATCATCTTGATGACGCCGCCGACGCCGGCCGCGGCCTGGGTGTGGCCGATGTTCGACTTGAGGGAGCCCAGCCACAGGGGCCGGTCCGCGGGGCGGTTCTGGCCGTACGTGGCGAGCAGGGCCTGTGCCTCGATGGGGTCGCCCAGGGTGGTGCCGGTGCCGTGTGCCTCGACGGCGTCGACGTCGGCCGGGGTGAGGCCGGCGGAGGCCAGCGCGGCGCGGATGACGCGTTGCTGTGCGGGGCCGTTGGGGGCGGTGAGGCCGCTGCTCGCGCCGTCCTGGTTGACGGCCGAGCCGCGGATGAGGGCGAGGACCCGGTGGCCGTTGCGGCGGGCGTCGGAAAGCCGTTCGAGCAGGACCAGGCCGGCGCCTTCGCCCCAGCCGGTGCCGTCGGTCGCCTCGGCGAAGGACTTGCAGCGCCCGTCCGGCGCGAGTCCGCGCTGCCGGCTGAACTCCAGGAAGGTGACGGGGGTGGACATGACGGCGACGCCGCCGGCCAGGGCGAGGTCGCACTCCTCGGCACGCAGGGCCTGGACGGCCAGGTGCAGGGCGACGAGGGAGGAGGAACAGGCGGTGTCGACGGTCAGGGCCGGGCCTTCGAAGCCGAACGTGTAGGAGATGCGGCCGGAGGCGATGCTGGCCGCGCTGCCGTTGCCGAGGTGGCCCTCGACCCCGGCGGGCGGCTCGGGGAAGCGGGTGGCGTAGTCGTTGTACATGACGCCGGCGAACACCCCGGTGGCGCTGCCGCGCAGGTCCGAAGGGCGCAGTCCGGCGCGTTCGAGGGCCTCCCAGGTCAGTTCGAGCAGCAGTCGCTGCTGGGGGTCGGTGGCCAGTGCCTCGCGGGGGGACATGCCGAAGAAGGCGGGGTCGAAGTCGGCGGCGTCGTGCAGGAAGCCCCCTTCGCGCGTGTAGCAGGTCCCGGGGTGGGCGGGGTCGGGGTGGAAGAGGGCGTCCAGGTCCCAGCCCCGGTCGTCGGGGAAGCCGGAGATGCCGTCCGTGCCGGTGTCGACGAGGTGCCACAGGTCTTCGGGGGTGCGTACTCCGCCGGGGTAGCGGCAGCTCATGGAGACGACGGCGATGGGTTCCGTTGCCTTGGCCTCGACCTGGCGCAGCCGGGCGCGGGTGCGCTGGAGATCGCTGGAGACTCGGGTCAGGAAGTCGCGAAGCCTGTCGTCGCTCACGGAGCTCACGGATCGGTCTCCCTTCGGCGGCGGGCGCGGCGGCTCGCCGGTGGGGCACGGGCCATCGGTGTCGGCCCCGGCACCGTGGAGGGCCGGGGCCGGTGAGGGCGGGCTCGGCGGCCGGTTCCCTCGGGGTGGGCGGCCCTGGCGCTCCCGGTGCCGGGCCGTCCTCCAGGGCGATTATGGGGACGGTCCGGGACGGTTCCGGAGTGCTGACCGGGTGCTCTAAGAGAACTTCTAGCGTTGCCGGGTGGTTTCCGGGCGCGTGCGGGTCCTCCTGGCCTGCGGCGGCCCGTCGTCGTCCACGCGGCCTCGGGCCGGCCGGCCCCGGCCGCCCCGCCCCGGCGCGCTTCGGGTCCCGACCGTCGGAGGCCCGTCCGCCGACCACCCGGGTCCCGACCGTCGGAGGCCCGACCGCTCGCCCCCCCACCGCCGGACGCTGGACTGTCCGGTCCCGGCCGTCCGAGGCCCGACCGCTCGGGTCCCGGTCACCAGTGCCTCGCGCGGCGGGTCGTGCGGCGTGGGGCCGCGCCTCACAGGCGTCCGGTCACTGCCAGCGCTCCGGCCGGCAGTGGGGGGAGCAGACCCAGCCGCGCGGAGCGGTCCAGCAGGGTGCGGACGGCGTGCAGGCCGTCCTGTCCGAGTTCGACCGTGAACTCGTTGACGTAGAGGTCGATGTGCTGGTCGACGACGTCCGGCTCCATCTCCTGGGCGTGCTCGAGGACGTAGCCGCGGGAGGCGGTGGGGGTGTGCCGGGCGGCGCGGAGCGAGGACCGCACGGTCTCGGCGATCCGGTGCAGGAGGGGCTCCCCGAGGGCGCGGCGGGCGACAATGGCGCCGAGGGGGATCGGCAGGCCCGTCCGCTTCTCCCATTCCTCGCCCATGTCGGCCACGCGGTGCAGGCCGTAGCGGTCATAGGTGAAGCGCGCCTCGTGGATGACCAGGCCGGCGTCGACACGGCCGGCGCGGACGGCCGGCATGATCTCGTGGAACGGCAGGACGGTGATGTCGCCGACGCCGCCCGGGACGGCTTCGGCGGCCCACAGCCGGAACAGCAGGTAGGCCGTGGAGCTGGTGCTGGGGACGGCGATCCGGGCTCCGGCCAGTGCGCCGGGCTCCGCGGGCCCGGCGGACAGGACGAGCGGACCGCAGCCGTGTCCGAGGGCGCCGCCGCACGGCAGCAGGGCGTAGTTGTCCAGGACGTGCGGCAGGGCTCCGTAGGAGATCTTCAGCACGTCCAGTTCGCCGCGCGCGGCCATGCCGTTGGTGACGTCGATGTCGGCGAAGGTGAGCCGCACCTCGGGGGCGCCGGGGAGCAGCCCCTCCGTCCAGGCGTGGAAGACGAACGTGTCGTTGGGGCACGGGGAGTGCGCCAGGGTCAGCGGTGACGTCATGGGCGGTGGCTTCCTTGTCTGCCGTTCGGCCGGGGATGTGCCGGGCGGTACGGGGCCGTCGCCCCCAGCAAACCCGTTGCGGGTATGGGGTTTTCCCCAGACTGCCCTCCGTAAGGATGGGAGGGCCCCACTCGGCGCGGTGTCGATGCCCCGTCGTCCGGCCGGGGCCCGTGGCATCCGGCACGTCGGCCGGTTCCGCGGGCTGCGGCCGGACGGTTTCGACGCGACCGCCGGCTGGTGCGGCTGCGATCCGTCCCGCCCGGCCGTCCCTGGGCGGGACGGCCGGTCCACGGTCCGCGGGAGTTCGTTCCGTTCCGGGGCCGCAGACGAGCAACGTGCTGCGCGTGCTCGGACCCACTACGTGTGCCACGAGGCACTGACCGAGGAGGTTCCCGGCCATGGACGCTGGGCTCAAGCGCGAGCTGGAGGAGAAGGTCCGCTCCGGTGAGCGGCTGTCCCGCGAGGACGGCATCGCGTTGTACGAGTCGGACGACCTGGCCTGGCTGGGCGGTCTGGCGCACGAGGTGCGGACGCGCAAGAACGGCGACGTCGTCCACTTCAACGTCAACCGG
>NZ_JBITEN010000049.1:0-3828 GCF_044455165.1 Streptomyces sp. NPDC051315 | reverse complement strand
CGGCCTGGACCGTCTCTACGTCTCCCTGGGCGAGGCGTGGGCGCGTGGAGTCGCCGTCGACTGGACGCCCGCCTTCGACGGGCTGTCCCCGCGCCGCGTCGAGCTTCCCACCTACGCCTTCCAGCGGCGGCGCTACTGGCTGGACGCGCCGAAGCCCTCGGACAGGGCTGCCGACCCGGTGGAGGAGCGGTTCTGGCGGACCGTTCAGGAAGGCGACGTCCAGCAAGTCGCCCGGACCCTGGGGATGGAGACGACCGAGGGACTGGGTGAGGTCCTCCCGGCGCTGTCCGCGTGGCGGCGGGCCGGCAAGAACCGTGCCACGGTGGACAGTTGGCGCTACCAGGTGGTCTGGCGGCCCTATGACCTGCCCGCCGTCGGCACCCTGGACGGCACCTGGCTCCTCGTCCTCCCCGAGACCCACCTGGGATCCCCCCTGGTCGCGGATGTGGCCCGAGCGCTCGGCCAGGCCGGTGCGACCCCGCTCACCTTCGTCATGGACTCCGGGGATCTCGACCGCGAGCGGGTCGCCGCACGACTCGCGGACGCCGTGTCCGTCACCGGGCCGGAACCCGTGCAGGGGGTCGTCTCCCTGCTCGCGCTCGACGACCGGGCCGCTCCCGGTCACCCGGGTGCCACCGCCGGCATGACCTCCTCCCTCGTCCTGCTCCAGGGGCTGCTGGACACCGACCTGGACGTCCGGCTGTGGATCCTGACCAGCGAAGCCGTCACCACCGACACCGGTGACGCCGTCCGCAACCCGCTCCAGGGCGCCCTGTGGGGCTTCGGCCGAGTCGTCGCGCTGGAGCAGCCCCGGCGGTGGGGCGGACTCGTCGACCTGCCCGCCGAGCTCGACGAGGACACCGCGCGCGGACTCGTCGCGGTGCTCGCCGCCCACGCCGACGAGGACCAGACGGCCCTGCGCGGCCGGGCCGCGTACGTCCGCCGCCTGGTCCGGGCCCCGCTCGCCGGCCGGACCGCGCCGCGCGCGTGGCGCACCAGCGGAGCCGCGCTCGTCACCGGCGGCACCGGTGGCCTCGGCGCGCACACGGCCCGGCTGCTCGCCCGCAACGGCGCCGAGCACCTGGTGCTGACCAGCCGTCGCGGACCGGACGCACCCGGCGCGGCCGAACTGCGGGAGGAACTCACCGCCCTGGGCTGCCGGGTCACCATCGCGGCCTGCGACGTCGCCGACCGCGCGGCACTGGAACGCCTGGTGGCGGAGGTCGAGTCGGACGGGCCCGCCATCCGGACCGTCGTGCACACCGCCGGCGTCGGCATGCTCGCCCCGCTCGCCGAGACCGACCTCGACTTCTTCGCCGAGGGCGCCCGCGCCAAGCTGCTCGGCGCGGTGAACCTCGACGCCGTCTTCGACCACGACCGGCTGGACGCCTTCGTCCTCTACTCGTCCGTCGCCGGCACCTGGGGCAGCGGCGACCACGGCGCCTACTCGGCTTCCAACGCCTACGTCGACGCCCTCGCCGAGCACCGCAGGGCGCGCGGCCTGACCGGCACGTCCATCGCGTGGGGCATCTGGAGCCCCGAGGGCGGCGGCATGGCCGTCAACGTCGTGCGCGAACAGCTGCGGTGGCGCGGCATCCCCTTCATGGACGCCGAACTGGCCGTCTCCGGACTCCAGCAGGCCCTCGACCACGACGAGACCTTCCTCGCCGTCGCCGACATCGACTGGGAACGCTTCGTCCCCGTCTTCACGGCCGCGCACCCCCGCCCGCTGCTGCACGAGGTCCCCGAAGTGGCCGAGGCCATGAAGGCCGACGAACCCGAGGGCACCGAGGCGGCCGACCGGCTCGGCGGACTGCGCGCGGAGCTGGCGGCCCTGTCCGGCGCGGAACGCGTCCGGACCCTCACCGACCTCGTACGCACACAGGTCGCCTCCGTCCTCGGCCACGCCGACGGCAACGAGATCGCACCCCAACGCGCCTTGCGTGAGCTCGGGTTCGACTCCCTCACCGCCGTCGAACTGCGCAACCGCCTCAACACGGCGACCGGACTGACCCTCCCCGCCACGATCGTCTTCGACCACCCGAACGTCCAGGAGCTCGTACGGCACCTGCTCGGACACCTCGTCGCCGACGCGCCGGAGGACCGGGCGGCCGCCCTGCCCGCCACGCCGGTGAAGCGCCCGGCCCATGAGAACGAACCCATCGCGATCGTCTCGATGGGCTGCCGCTTCCCCGGCGGAGCGCACACGCCCGACGACTTCTGGCAGCTCGTCCTCGACGAGACCGACGCCATCTCCCACCTGCCCGTCGACCGGGGATGGGACGTGGCGAACCTGTACGACCCCGACCCGGACCGGCCCGGCACCACATACGCCCGGGAAGGCGGATTCCTGCACGACGCCGCCGAGTTCGACGCCGGCTTCTTCGGCATCTCGCCGCGTGAGGCGACGGCGATGGATCCGCAGCAGCGGCTGCTGCTGGAGACCAGCTGGGAGACCCTGGAGCGCGGCGGCATCGCTCCCGACAGCCTGCGCGGCAGCGACACCGGCGTCTTCGTCGGCGTGTCCCACCAGGGCTACGGCGCGAGCGGCGAGGTGCCCGAAGGACTGGAAGGGCACCTGATCACCGGCACCGTCACCAGCATCGCCTCCGGCCGCGTCTCCTACACCCTGGGCCTGGAGGGCCCGGCCGTGACCCTGGACACCGGCTGCTCCTCCACGCTCGTCGCCCTGCACCTGGCCATCCGCTCGCTGCGCTCCGGGGAGTGCTCCCTCGCCCTGACCGGCGGCGCCGCCGTGATGGGCGAACCGATCGGCCTGGTGGGCTTCAGCCGCCAGCGGGGTCTGGCGACGGACGGCCGCTGCAAGGCGTTCGGCGCCGAGGCCGACGGCATGGGCATGGCCGAGGGCGTGGGCGTGCTGCTGCTGGAACGGCTGTCGGACGCCCGCGCCAACGGCCACCAGGTCCTGGCCGTCGTCCGGGGATCGGCGATCAACCAGGACGGCGCGTCCAACGGGCTCACCGCCCCCAACGGCCTGTCCCAGCAGCGGGTGATCCGTGCGGCGCTGGCGGACGCCGGGGTGTCGGCGGCGGACGTGGACGTGGTCGAGGCGCACGGCACCGGGACCAAGCTGGGCGACCCGATCGAGGCGCAGGCCCTGCTCGCCACCTACGGCCAGGAGCACGACGCCGACCGGCCGCTGTGGATCGGCTCGGTGAAGTCCAACATCGGTCACACACAGGCCGCTTCCGGGATGGCCGGCGTCATCAAGATGGTGCAGGCCATGCGCCACGGCACCTTGCCCAGGACCCTGCACGCCGACGCGATCTCCCCGTTCGTCGACTGGTCGACCGGGCACGTCGAGGTCCTCACCGAATCCCGCCCCTGGCACACGGACGACCGTCCTCGTCGTGCCGCCGTCTCCTCCTTCGGGGTCAGCGGCACCAACGCCCACGTCATCCTCGAACAGCCCGCGCCCGAAACGGAGTCCACCGCGCCGGCCCCGGCCAAGGCCGGCACCGTCGTACCGTGGCTCGTCTCCGCCCGCTCCGCGGACGCGCTGCGCGCCCAGGCCGAACGCCTACTGGCCCATCTGGCGGACCACACCCCCGACCACGCGGACGTGGCCCACTCCCTGCTCACGGGCCGTGCCGCCCTGGAGGAACGCGCCGTCGTCGTCGGCGTCGACGGCGACACCCTCCTCGCCGGACTGCGGTCCCTCGCCACCGGCACCACGGCATCCGGCCTCGCCCGGGGCACCACCCAGCGCATCGGCGAGAGCGTCGACCCGGTGTTCGTGTTCCCGGGGCAGGGGGCGCAGTGGGTGGGGATGGCGGTGGAGCTGCTGGAGTCGTCTTCGGTGTTCGC
>NZ_JBITEN010000048.1:0-3932 GCF_044455165.1 Streptomyces sp. NPDC051315 | reverse complement strand
TGTCGTAGGCGTCGGCGAAGACGGGGAAGGCGTCGTACAGTTCCCGGCCCATCCCGGCGCGCTGGGCGCCCTGACCCGTGAACAGCACCGCCAGCTTCCGGTGGACGTCCGTGCCCGTGACCGTGCCGGGCGCCGGCCTCCCCTCGGCGAGTGCCGTAAGGCCCGCCAGCAGCTCGTCGCGGTCCCTGCCCACGATCACCGCGCGGTGCTCCAGCGCCGGACGGCGGGTCAGCGCCAGACCGGTGTCACGGACGGCCGGGGCGCCGGGCTCGCTGACGAAGGCGAGCAGCCGCTCGGCCTGCGCGCGCAGCGCCTGGGCGGTACCGCCCGACACCTGCCAGTCGACCACGGGGAGTGCGCGGGCCTCGGTGGGCTCCGGGCCCTCTTCCGCGGCGGGCGGTTCCTCGATGACGACGTGGGCGTTGGTGCCGCTGACGCCGAAGGAGGAGACGCCGGCGCGGCGCGGGTGGCCGGTGCGCGGCCAGGGGCGGGCCTCGGTGAGCAGCTCGACGGCGCCCGCCGACCAGTCGACGTGCGGGGTCGGCTCGTCGACGTGCAGCGTCCTCGGCATGACGCCGTGCCGCATCGCCATGATCACCTTGATGATGCCGGTGACGCCGGCCGCCGCCTGCGCGTGACCGATGTTCGACTTGGAGGAGCCCAGCCACAGCGGACGGTCCTGCGGCCGGCCCTGCCCGTAGGTGGCGAGGAGCGCCTGAGCCTCGATCGGGTCACCGAGCCGGGTGCCCGTGCCGTGCGCCTCGACCAGGTCGACGTCCCCGGTGGACAGCCCGGCGTCGGCGAGGGCCTGGAGGATCACCCTCTGCTGGGAGGGGCCGTTGGGGGCGGTGAGGCCGTTGGAGGCGCCGTCCTGGTTGACGGCGCTGCCGCGCAGCACCGCGAGCACCTCGTGGCCGTTGCGGCGGGCGTCCGACAGCCGCTCGACGAGCAGCAGGCCCGCCGCCTCCGACCAGCCGGTGCCGTCGGCGGCCGCCGCGAACGCCTTGCAGTGACCGTCCGTGGCGAGCCCGCGCTGCCGCGAGAACTCCACGAAACCGTCCGGGGTCGCCAGGATCGTCACCCCGCCCGCCAGTGCCAGGTCGCACTCACCGCCGCGCACCGCCCGCGCCGCCAGGTGCAGGGCGACCAGCGACGACGAGCAGGCGGTGTCGACCGTGACGGCCGGACCCTCGAAGCCGAGGGTGTACGCGACCCGGCCCGACAGCACGCTCGGCTGGTTGCCGGTCGCGGTGTAGCCCTCGATCTCGTCGTTGGCCGCGCCGACCGCGTACCCGGTGTGGAAGGCGCCGACGAACACCCCGGTACGGCTGCCGCGCAGCTCCCGCACGTCGATGCCGCCGCGCTCGAACACCTCCCACGCGGTCTCCAGGATCACCCGCTGCTGCGGGTCCATGGCCAGCGCCTCGCGCGGCGAGATCCCGAAGAACGCCGCGTCGAAGCGGTCGGCGCCGCGCAGGAAGCCGCCCCTGAGCGAGTACGTCTTGCCCGGCGTCCCCGGCTCCGGGTCGTACAGGCCCTCCAGGTCCCAGCCGCGGTCGGTGGGGAAGCCGGAGATCGCGTCGCCGCCCTCGGCGAGGAGCCGCCACAGGGCCTCGGGCGAGTCCAGGCCGTCGGGGAACCGCCCCGCCATCGACACGATCGCGATCGGGTCGTCGTCGAGCTCGGCCCGTGCCGCGACCGGGGCGGGCGCCGCGGCCGTGCCGCCGACGGCCTCGGCGAGCAGATGGTCGGCGAGCCGCCGCGGCGTCGGATGGTCGAACGCCAGCGTCGCCGGCAGCCGTACACCGGTGGCCGCGGCGAGCCGGTTGCGCAGCTCCACGGCGGTCATCGAGTCGACGCCCAGTTCCTTGAAGGTCCGCTCCGCGGCGATCGACGCGCCGGAGGCGTGCCCCAGCACGGCGGCCGCCGCCTCGCACACCGACTCCAGGACGAACGAGGCCCGTTCACCCGCCGGCAGGGCCGCGACACGGTCCGCGAAGGAACCGCCGCCGGTGCCGCCCGCCGCGGGCAGCGGGTCCTCGCGCAGGGCCTCGACGACCTCCGGCAGTTCCCCGATGAGCGCGCTGGGCCGGGCGGCGGTGAACCCGGGCGCGAAGCGCGCCCACTCCACGTCCGCGACGACCAGGGTCGTCTCGCCCCGGCCGACCGCCCGCAGCAGTGCCGACGCGGCGAGCTCCGGATCCATGGGCGGCACACCCAGGCGGCGCATCCGCTCGGCCGCCCCGTCGGCCGCCCCCATACCGGCCCCGCCCCACGAGCCCCACGCCACGGAGGTCGCACTGCGGCCCAGGGCGCGGCGCCGCTCGGCGAGCGCGTCCAGGTAGGCGTTGGCGGCCGCGTACGAGCTCTGCCCGCCGCCGCCCCACACCCCGGCACTGGAGGAGATCAGCACGAAGGCGTCCAGCGGCTGGTCGCCGAGGAGTTCGTCGAGGTGGGCGGCGCCCAGCACCTTCCCGGCGAGGATCCGGTCCATCTCCGCCACGGAGGTGTCCGCGACCGACGTGAACTGTCCGACGCCCGCCGCGTGCACCACCGCGGTCAGCGGCCGGTCGGCGGGCACCGCGTCCAGCAGCGCCGCCACCGACGAACGGTCCGTCACATCACAGGCGACCACGGAGGCCTCGGCCCCGCACTCGCGCAGCTCGGCGACGAGTTCGGCCACTCCCTCGGCCGCCGGGCCGCGCCGCCCGCTCAGCACGAGGCGCTCCGCACCGGCCCGGGCCAGCCGCCGGGCGATCCGCGCCCCGACGCCCCCGGTGCCGCCGGTGACCAGCACGGTGCCGCGCGGCACCCAGTCCGACGTGGCGCCCCGCTGCGGGGCCCGCGTCAGACGCCGTACGAACACGCCCGACGGGCGGACGGCCAGCTGGTCCTCGCCCTGCGGGCCGCCCAGCGCCACGGCGAGCCGCTGCACCGTCCTGCGGTCCAGGCCGCCGGAGCCCGGCAGGTCGACCAGGCCGCCCCACAGCCGTGGGAACTCCAGCGCGGCCGCCACACCGAAGCCCCAGACCAGGGCCTGTGCCGGATCCTCCACGACACCGTCGGCGCAGCCGGTCACGGCCCCCTGGGTCAGCGACCACACACGGGCCCCCGTACCGGCCTCCTCCAGCGCGGGCAGCAACAGCGCCAGCGCGGCAAGGCCCCGGGTCAGCGCCGGACGCTCCGGGTGGGGACGGGTGTCCAGCGCGAGCAGCGACAGCACGCCGCCGAGCTCACCCGCGTCCTCCAGCACCGCGCGCAGGGCCGGCCCGTACGTCTCCGGATCGGTCCCGGCCTCGTACACGGTGAACTCGGCGCCCTGGGCGCGCAGCCCGTCGAGGACCGCCGCCGTCCGCCCGGCCGAGAGCCCGGCGGGCACCACGGCCAGCCACCTGCCCGACAGGCCCGCCCCGTTGTCCCTGGCGAGCCGCTTCCAGGTGACGCGGTACGTCCAGGAGTCCAGCGTCGTGCGCAGGCGTTCACCGCGCCGCCAGTCGGCGAGGATCGGCAGCGCGGCACCGAGGGAGGTGCTGTCGTCACTGCCGAGGGTCGCGCCCAGCGCGTCCAGGTCACCGCTCTCGACGGCGTCCCAGAACCGCGACTCGTCGGGGTCCGTGCCCCGGCCGCCCTGAGGCGCGTCCGCGTCGGCGGGCACGTCCAGCCAGTAGCGCTGCCGCTGGAAGGCGTACGTCGGCAGCTCCACCGCGCTGTGGCCCTCGGGGAGGGCGAAGAACGCCCGCCAGTCGACCGGGACGCCCCGCGCGTGCAGCCGGCCCAGCGCCGACACGACCGTGCCCGGCTCGTCCTGTCCGCGTCGCAGGGCGGGGAGGGCGAGGGCGGCCTCCTCGTCGAGGGTCTGGGTGGCCATGGGGGTGAGGGCGGCGTCGGGGCCGAGTTCGAGGTAGGTGGTGGTGCCGTGGGTGGCGAGGGTG
>NZ_JBITEN010000047.1:0-4136 GCF_044455165.1 Streptomyces sp. NPDC051315 | reverse complement strand
CACGTCCGCGAGGCCGTCCGGTTCGCCGACGGCATCACCACCCTGGCAGGGAAGGGCGTCACCCGGTTCGTCGAACTGGGCCCCGACGCCACCCTGACCGCACTCGCCCAGAGCTGCTTCCCCGAACTGCCCGGTTCACTGTTCGTGTCGGCCTTGCGCAAGGACCACCCGGAGCGGCTTGCCGTCCTACGGGCAGTCGCACGCCTCCACGCCGACGGAGGTGAGGTCGACTGGGCCGCGGTACTGGGTGGCGATGACACACCCGCGGTGGATCTGCCCACCTACCCCTTCCAGCGCAGCCGCTACTGGCTGGGACCGAACGAGTCCGCCAAGGACGCCCCGGCCGGTCCCGCCCGAGCCTCGGCCGTCATCGACGCCGCCTTCTGGTCCGCCGTCGAGCGACAGGACGTCACGAGTCTGGCCGAGGACCTGGACCTCGCACCGGACGCCCTCGACACGGTGGTTCCCGCCCTGTCGGACTGGTACCGGCGCCAACAGGAGCAGGCGCAACTGGACTCCCTGTGCCACGAGGTTTCCTGGACGCCCCTGACGGGTGAGGACGAGGTGCCCGCCACAGCCGGGGCCGCACGCGCGCACCGCTGGACGGTCCTCGTTCCGGACGACGCGGACGCCACGGTCCGGGCCTTGGCCGACGAACTCGTGGAGGGACTGCGCACCCAGGGGGTGGCGGCGCGGACCAGTGAGGTCGACGCCGCCGATCCCGATGCCTGTGCCGCAGCTCTCCGTACCGCCGCGGAAGCGGTCGGAGTCAGGCACGGCATCCTCTCCCTGCTGAGCTTCTCCGTGTCCACCGACGCCGTCGTCGCGACGCTCACCGCCGTCCAGGCGCTGGCCCGGGCGGTCCCCGGCGCGAAGCTGTGGGCGATCACTCAGGGGGCCGTCACCGTCGGCGGCCCGGACCGCGTCACCCGGGTCTCCCACAGCGCCGTCTGGGGGCTGGGCCGGGTCGCCGCGCTGGAACTCCCCGACCTGTGGGGCGGCCTCATCGACCTCCCCGCGCGGACGGACCAGCGCGTCTGGACGCGTCTGGTGTCGGCGCTGACGCGTCTGGCGCCTGGCGAGGACCAGATCGCCCTGCGCTCCCACGGCATGTTCGGACGCCGCCTGAAGCCCGCCGCACCGCGGCCGGTCTCCGCCGACTGGGCACCGGGCGACGGCGCCGTGCTCATCACCGGTGGCACAGGTGCCCTGGGTGCTCAGGTGGCACGCTGGGCCGTCACGCGGGGCGCCCGCCATCTCCTCCTCGTCAGCCGCCGGGGCGAACGCGCGCCCGGCGCCGTGGAACTCCGCGACGAGCTGGAGCGGTCGGGCGCCCGCGTGACCCTGGCGGCCCTGGACGTCTCGGTCCGTGAGGACCTGGCCGCCCTCCTCGCCGAGCACTCCGTCGACGCGGTGTTCCACGCGGCCGGAACGCTGGACGACGGGACGATCCTCACGACCGGTCCCGACCGGGTGCGGCGCGTGATGGGTCCCAAGGCCGAGGCGGCGCTGCTGCTCGACGAACTGACCAGGGGCACCGACCTCACCGCGTTCACCCTGTTCTCCTCCCTGGCCGGAACCGTCGGCAGCCCCGGACAGGGCGCCTACGCGGCCGCCAACGCCGTGCTGGACGCGCTGGCCGAGCGGCGGCGGGCCGAGGGCCTGCCGGGGACGTCCATCGCGTGGGGACCCTGGGCGGGCGCCGGTATGGCCGCGACCGCCGGCGGCCGACGCCGCGGGCAGGGCGCGGTCACTCCCCTCGCTCCCGAGACGGCGGTGTCGGCGCTGGGAGCGCTGATCGACGCCGGAGTCGCCACCCGACTGGTCGTCGCGGCCGACTGGAACCGCTTCGTGCCCGCGTTCACCGCGGCCCGCCCCAGCGCGCTCCTCGCACCGCTGCGCTCGGCCTCGACGGCCGCTCCCGGGCAGGCAGCGGCCCGTGACGCCGGCACCGCCACGGACAGCCTGCGCTCCCGCGTCAACTCCCTGCCCCGCGCGGCCGGCCGACGTCTCGTCCTGGACGAGGTGTGCGAGCGCGCTGCGACCGTCCTCGGGTACGGCGGGCCCGAACAGGTCGGCCCCGAGCGGACGTTCCGCGACCTCGGCGTGGACTCGCTGATCGCGGTGGAACTGCGGAACGTCCTGGCGGCGGCCTGCGGTGTCGCCCTGCCGGCCACGGCCGTCTTCGACCATCCGACCCCGCAGGACCTCGCCGCGCATCTCTACGGCGAACTCCACGAGGACGCCGAGCCCGGGGAGACGGCCGTCGCCCGCACCACGGGTCCGGCCGACGAGCCGGTGGCGATCGTCGGGATGGCCTGCCGTTTCCCCGGCGGTGTCGACTCGCCGGAGAGTCTGTGGTCGCTGCTGGAGGAAGGGCGCGACGGCATCACCGACTTCCCCGCCGACCGCGGTTGGACCAGCCTGGCCGAGCTCTACGAACGGTACGCACGCCCGGACGACGGCACGCCGGACTCCGACTACGTCCGCCTGGGCGGCTTCCTCGACGACGTCGCCGGGTTCGACGCGGAGTTCTTCGGCATCTCCCCGCGTGAGGCACTGGCGATGGACCCGCAGCAGCGGTTGCTGCTGGAGACCTCGTGGGAGGCGGTGGAGAGGGCGGGTATCGACCCGCGCTCGCTGCGCGGCTCCAGGGTGGGCGTGTTCACGGGCACCAACGGGCAGGACTACCCGGCCCTGCTGAACATCTCGGAGGGGGACTTCGGCGGGTACGTCGGCACGGGTAACGCGGCGAGTGTGATGTCGGGCCGGCTGGCGTACGTGCTGGGCCTGGAGGGTCCGGCGGTGACGGTGGACACGGCCTGCTCCTCTTCACTGGTCGCTCTGCACATGGCGGTGCGGTCGCTGCGGTCGGGGGAGTGTGATCTGGCGCTGGCCGGTGGTGTGACGGTGATGTCGACACCGGGTGCGTTCGTGGAGTTCGCTCGCCAGGGTGGTCTGGCGGGTGATGGCCGGTGCAAGGCGTTCGCGGAGGGTGCGGATGGTACGGGGTGGGGTGAGGGTGTCGGTGTGCTGCTGGTGGAGCGGCTGTCGGATGCGCGGGCGCGTGGTCACCGGGTGTTGGCGGTGGTGCGGGGTTCGGCGGTGAATCAGGATGGTGCGTCGAACGGGTTGACGGCGCCGAACGGTCCGTCGCAGCAGCGGGTGATCCGTGCCGCGCTGGCGGATGCGGGTGTGTCGCCGTCCGACGTGGATGTGGTGGAGGCGCACGGGACGGGGACGCGGCTGGGTGATCCGATCGAGGCGCAGGCGCTGTTGGCGGCCTACGGCCAGGACCGTGAACGGCCTTTGTGGGTGGGGTCGGTGAAGTCGAATCTGGGTCATACGCAGGCGGCCGCGGGTGTGGCCGGTGTGATCAAGATGGTGGAGGCGTTGCGGCATGGTGTGCTGCCGGCGACGCTGCACGTGGACGAGCCGTCCTCCCAGGTGGACTGGACGGTGGGCGCGGTCGAGGTGTTGACGGAGCGTCAGGCATGGCCGTCCGTCGACCGGCCCCGCCGGGCGGGTGTCTCCTCCTTCGGGCTCAGCGGCACCAACGCGCACGTCATCCTCGAACAAGCACCTCAGCAGGAGGCTGAGTACACGCGCGACGACGACGCGATGGTGCCCTGGCTCGTGAGCGGCCGTAGCGAAACGGCCCTGCGGGCCCAGGCCGGCCGTCTCCTCGCGACCCTGGAAGCGCTGCCCAGCGCCGGCCTCGCGGATTTCGCGGGGGCGCTCGCGCGTACCCGGTCGTCGTTCGAGCACCGCGCCGTGGTGATCGCCGCCGACCGGGACGACTTCAGCCGAGAACTGCACACCTTGCATCAGGGCGAAACGGGCCCGCACACCGTTAGGGGCGTCACACGCCATGGCCGTACGGCGTTCCTGTTCTCGGGTCAGGGTGCGCAGCGTCCCGGTATGGGGCGTGAGCTGTACGAGGCGTTCCCGGTGTTCGCCGAAACTTTCGACGCGGTGTGCGCGCACGTCGGGGCGGAGTTGAGGGATGTCGTCTTCGGTGACGATGCGGAGCGGTTGGGGCGTACGGAGTGGACGCAGCCGGCGTTGTTCGCGGTCGGGGTGGCGTTGTTCCGGCTGCTGGAGTCGTGGGGTGTGCGTCCGGACTTCGTGGGCGG
>NZ_JBITEN010000046.1:0-4317 GCF_044455165.1 Streptomyces sp. NPDC051315 | reverse complement strand
GGCGGGCGGGGCGGGCGGGGGCGCGGGGCCCCCCCCCCCCGCGCGCGCGGCCCCGCCCCCCCCCCCGGCGGCGCCCGCGCGCCCCCCCCCCCCCCCCCCCCCCCCCCCCCACCAAAAGGGGTGAACGGCCGTAACTTTCCTGTGCGGGTCGCGTTCCGTCGCGCTAAGAGATCACGCGATCGCGAAACGTCACGGCAGGGGCTCCGCCCCCGGGCGCGCGCCGCCGCGCCGCACCACCACCGACTCCCCCCGCCCCCTCCACGGGCAGTGACGCGCGGGGCGGGGGCCGGTACGGCGGCCGAGCGCCGAGCGCCGGTGCGGCTGCCGAGCGCGAGCGTCGCTGCGGTGGCCGCGCCCCGGGCGTCGAGCGTCGACGCGGTGGCCGAGCGCCGGTACGGCGACCGCGCCGCCACACCGAGCGCCCGGCCGCTTCTCAACTCTCCGGGTACGGCCAGGGGTTGGGCAGACAGCGGATCCCGTCGAATTCGAGGAACTTCGTCTGCTGCTGCATGACCGGCGCGAGTTCGCCGCTCTTGTCGCAGGTCACATGGCTGTAGCCGAGCCGGTGGCCGACCTCGTGGTTGATGAGCATCTGCCGGTAGGCCTGCATGGCGTCGCCGTAGGTCTTCGAACCCTGGGCCCACCGGTATGCGTTGATCATCACGCGCTCGGTGGCGGCCGAGTCGCAGGAGACGTTGTCCACGGTGGTGTCCAGGCCGGATTTCGCGCACCAGTCGGCGGTGGTGCCGGGGCTGGCGAGCGTGATGACGAAGTCGGGTTTGCCCGAGTAGATCCGCTCGAAGGTCCGCGCGCCGTTGTGGGCCCAACTCCGGTCGTCGTTCAGCGTCTTCTGCACGGCCTGCGCGAACAGTTCGGCGTCGAGCCCCAGCCCCTGCTCCACATCCACGCGGTAGGTGTACTTCTGCCCCTTGCCGGGCGCCTTGTCGATGCCGGGCACCGCGTCGAACTTCCCCGACCCCTTGAGCGTGGCGCTGAGCGCGTACTTCTCACTCATCTTCTGTTCGTACGTCAGCGGCGTCACGCCCGCCGGCGCGGACGGGCTCGGCCGGTCGTCCCCGCGTGTGGCGGAGTCGCGGGCGTCGCGGGCGGCCTGGTCCGTCGCGGACTGCGCCTGGGCGGACTCCCCGTCCCGCGCGTCGGTGACCTGCCCGGCCACCACCACGGCCAGCACGGTGGTGACGGCGGCGGCCGCGATCCCGGTGAACGTCCGCCCCTTGGCGCCCTTGGCGGACACCGGCTCACCGAGGGGCGACGCGCCGTCGCCGTCGCCGGCCGGGGCTGCCGGGCCGGAGCCGGCATCCCAGTCGGTGACGGAGGCGTACGGGTCGTACGGGCGGCCCGCGGACGCGGTGACGGACACGGGTCTGCGGCGCGTGAAGACATCGTCGTCCTCCGCGAAGGCGTCGAGGTACTCCTGGCGCGGCGCAGCCGGGGCCGCGGGCCGCTGGCGGGGGATCATCGGCCCGGCACCACTCGCCGTCCGCCCGCGCGCCTCCCCCCAGCCGCCCCCGCCTTCAGGCTGCTGGGGATGACCGCCCCGGACCTGCGGGAAGCCGTGGGCGGGAGTACCGTCGGGCAGCCGCGGCGTGCCGTGGGCCGGTGTCCCGTCGGGGAACCCGGGCACCCCGCGAGCAGGCGTCCCATCGGGGAATCCAGGAACACCGCGGGCTCCCGTCCCGTCGGCGGGCCGGTCCGCGCCCCGCACTCGACCGCGCCGTGCGGCGGCTTCCTGCTCGGCTCCCCCTGTACCGGTACCGCTCTGCGGCGCGCTCCTGGGCGCGGGCCCCCGTCGGCTATGGCGTCCCACGACCCCCCTCAGTTCCCCGCACCCGCGGATGTGCCGGTGTGTTCGGACAACGGCCCGGAGCCCGCTCCGGTTCCCGGACGACCCGTCTTCCGTGCCGTCTCCGCCAGGAGCTCCTTGACCGCCAGGGCCACCGTCTCCGGGTACTCCATCATCGCCACGTGTCCCGCGTTCGGCAGCGTCAGCAGACGGGAGTCGCGGAAGCTGCGCGCCGCCTTCTGGGCCATGCGGAAACCGACGAGCTGGTCGCGACCGCCGTAGACGAGGAGCGTCGGGGCGAGGACGCGCTCGGCCTGGCGCCACAGCCCGTGCTGGCCGCCCAGCGTGTAGGCGCTGACCAGACCGCGCGCGGAACGCGACATCGCGTCCCAGAAGTACGGCAGGCGCAGCCGGCGCTCCATCTCCTCCACCGCGTGGCGGAACGCCTCCGGCGAGACCCGCCCGGGGTCGCCGTAACACAGGGACGTGACGCCGCGGACGCGCTGTTCGGCCGTCCACTCACGGGTGAACCGGGTGAAGAGCGCGGCCACGCCGGGCATGCCGAGCAGCCCCGTCGGGACCGCGCCACGCTGCACCCGCAGCTCGGGCAGGGCGGGCGAGACGAGCGTGAGCGTGCGGACGAGGTCGGGCCGGACCGCGGCGACGCGCGTGGAGACCGCGCCGCCGAGGGAGTTGCCGAAGAGATGGACGGGCCCGCGTCCGGACGCGTCGAGGTAGCGGATGACGGCACGCGCGTGTGCCGTGATGGAGTAGTCGCCGTCGTCCGGCGGCGGTGAGTCACCGAAGCCGGGCAGGTCGACGGCCTCGCTCTCGACGACCCCGTCGAGCAGCGCCATCAGCGCGGACCAGTTCTGCGAGGACCCGCCCAGTCCGTGGACGTACAGCGCGGGTTCGAGTCCCTCGCGCGCGGGCGGCCTGGAACGGATCGTCAGGGTGACACCCGGCAGTCCGACCGATCGGAGTCGCTCGCCCTCGGCGACCCGGACGGACGCGGCCTTCGGCAGCACACTGGTGGGCGGCACGGATGGCAGCTCGGTCGAAGACATGCCGCAATGTTACGAGACGATCACACCGCGACCTGTGTGTCCGCCGTCACAGGCGCCCGGCCGACGGCGCGGAGATAGGGACGTGATTCCTGGGCACATCGCATAGCGTCCGAAAAGGGTGTCTCCTAGGCTCGTACAGAGGGCACCCGCGCGTGTTCCCCTGCATCTTCAGGGACGTTCGTAGGAAGGGAGCCCACCATGGCCATCGACCCCACCGACCCCGAGACGTTCGAGGACGACGACGCCGCGGAGTTCGACGTCGAGGCCCCGGAGAACGATGCCGCCGAGCAGCAGGCGGTTGTGACACCGGAGCGCGACGACCCCCTGGAGGGCGTCGACCCCGCCCGGGCGAACGAGGCCGACCTCGTCGAACAGGCCCGCGTCGTCTCGCTCGACGAGGACGACTACCGCTGACCCGCCCCGCCGAGGACGACTACCGCTGACCCGACCGCCGTGCGCCGACCTGGGCCGGGGCCGCCTTATGCCCATTACGCCCCGACTTAAACCTTACGCGCCCCTTTTGCCGTCGTCCGGTCCGTGAAATTCTGCGGCCACAGCGCGCACACCAGGGTTACCGAAAAGTACGATGGCGGCGCGGCGGCACACCGCAAGTGGACGACATTGGGAGGCGGCGTGACAGCCATCGAGCAAACTGAGGCGGCACGCCCGAGGGGCACGCGCCTGCCGCGCCGTGCCCGACGGAACCAGCTGCTGGGCGCCGCCCAGGAAGTCTTCGTCGCGCAGGGCTACCACGCCGCCGCGATGGACGACATCGCGGAACGGGCCGGCGTCAGCAAGCCGGTGCTCTACCAGCACTTCCCGGGCAAGCTCGACCTCTATCTCGCCCTGCTGGACCAGCACTGCGAGTCGCTCATCCAGGCCGTGCGGGGCGCGCTCGCCTCGACGACCGACAACAAGCAGCGCGTCCGCGCGACGATGGACGCCTATTTCGCGTACGTCGAGGACGACGGCGGCGCCTTCCGCCTCGTCTTCGAGTCGGACCTGACGAACGAACCCGCGGTGCGCGAGCGCGTCGACAAGGTCACCAACGAGTGCGCCGAGGCGATCTGCGACGTCATCGCCGAGGACACCGGCCTCTCGCGGGCGGAGTCGATGCTCCTGGCCTCCGGCCTCGGCGGCCTCGCCCAGGTGGTGGCCCGCTCCTGGCTGAACAGCGACCGCAGTGTCCCGCGCGACGAGGCGGTGCAACTGCTGGCCTCGCTGGCCTGGCGCGGCATCGCCGGCTTCCCGCTGCACGGCACCGAACAGCACTGAGCCGCGCGCACCGCGCAGCACCCGGCCCCTCGCACCGAGCACACCCGGCCCCGGGGGGGGGGGGGGGGGGGGGGGGGGGGGGGGGGGGGCGCGGGCGCGGGGGGGGGCGCCCCCCGCGCGGGGGGGGGGGGGGGGGGGGGGGGGGGGGGGGGGGGGGGGGGGGGGGGGGGG
>NZ_JBITEN010000045.1:0-4342 GCF_044455165.1 Streptomyces sp. NPDC051315 | reverse complement strand
TGGAGCCGGCCGTGCGTCAGCTCGCCCAGTCCGGTCATGGCGCGTTCCTGGAGATGAGTCCGCATCCGGTGCTGACGGTGCCGGTGGCGGAGACCCTCGAGGCGGCGGGCGCCGATGCCGTGGTCGTGGGATCGCTGCGCCGGGGCGAAGGCGGCCTGGACCGTCTGTACGCCTCCCTGGGGGAGGCGTGGGCCCGTGGTGTTGCGGTCGACTGGACGCCCGCCTTCGACGGGCTGTCCCCGCGCCAAGTCGAGTTGCCCACCTATGCCTTCCAGCGGCGCCGGTACTGGCTGGACGCGCCGAAGCCCTCGGACAGGGCTGCCGACCCGGTGGAGGAGCGGTTCTGGCGGACCGTTCAGGAAGGCGACCTGTCGGAGCTGGCCACCACCCTCGGAGTGTCCGACCAGGACGGGCTGCGAGCCGTCGTTCCCGCTTTGGCGGCCTGGCGGAAGGCGGAAAAGGAGCGCGCCATGGTGGACAGCTGGCGCTACCGGGTGGTCTGGCGGCCCTACGACCCACCCGCCACCGGCACCCTGAACGGCACCTGGCTCCTCGCCGTCCCGGAGACGTGGACCGACGACGAGCTGACGTCGCGGACACGGAACGTACTGCAAGAGGCGGGCGCCGACGTCGTATGCCTGAAGGCGCCGGAGAACGCGGACCGGGCGGTGTTGGCCGAACGGCTGGCGGATGTGGCGTCCGCCGACGAGCCGCCCGCGGGCGTGCTGTCGCTGCTCGCGCTGGACGACGCACCCGACAAGCGGAGCAGCGGTGTCTCACGGGGGCTGCTGTCCTCCCTGGCCCTGAGCCAGGCACTCGTGGACACCGGGCTCGCCGTCCCCCTGTGGGCGATGACGCGGGCAGCGGTCACCGTCCACGCCGCCTCGGAGGCACCGGACGCCGGACAGGCCGCCGTCCACGGTCTGCTGCGGGTGGCCGCGCTCGACGATCCGCAGCGGTCCGGCGGCCTCGTCGACCTGCCTGCCGGGGACAACGCGCACGAACTGCTGGCCCGTCTGCCCGCTCTCCTGGTCGATGCGGATGCGGGGGACGGCGCAACGAGGGGTCGCGAGACGGAGTTCGCCGTGCGCGCCGGTGGTGTGCACGTCCGGCGCATGGTCCGCTCGCCCCGAGGACCGGAGCCGGTGACCACCGGCTCCGCCTGGAAGCCGCGCGGCACCGTCCTCATCACCGGAGGCACCGGCGCGCTCGGCGCCCACGTGGCCCGGGACCTGGCCCGCGAGGGAGCCGGCCATCTGCTGCTCACCAGCAGGCGGGGGGCCGATGCTCCCGGTGCGGTTGAACTGGAGCGGGAGCTGACCGACCTCGGCTGCCGTGTCACCATCGCCGCCTGCGACGTCGCCGACCGTGCCGCGCTCGCCGCCGTCCTGGACGGCGTTCCGGACGAACTGCCGCTCACCGCGGTCGTCCACACCGCCGGGGCCGTCGACCTGGCCAGGCCCCTCACCGAGGTCGACGCGGACGAGGCGGTGGACCTTATGCACGCGAAGGTCGTCGGTGCCCAGCACCTGCACGACCTGCTGGGTGACCGTCCGCTGGACGCCTTCGTCCTGTTCTCCTCCGGTGCCGGCGTCTGGGGCAACGGCGGACAGGCGCCCTACGCCGCCGCCAACGCCCACCTCGACGCTCTCGCCGAGCGGCGACGGGCCGCCGGCCTGCCCGCCACGTCGATCGCGTGGGGCGCCTGGGCGGGCGGCGGCATGGTCGACGCCGAGGTCGGGGAGCAGTTGCTGCGCCGTGGCGTGCCCGCGATGGAACCGCACCTCGCCGTGCGGGCGCTGCGCGAGGCGGTCGCGGGCGACGAGACCAACCTGGTCGTCGCCGACATCCGCTGGGACCGGTTCGTACCGGCGTACTGCGCGCACGGGCACCGGCCGCTCATCGAGGACGTCCCCGAGGTCCGGGAGCTGCTGGCGGAGCGACGCCAGGAGGAGACCGCCGAGCAGGACGACACCACGGCCGTCGGCGGACTGCGCGGTGAACTCGCCGCTCTGCCGGCCGCCAAGCGGCGCCGCCGCCTGGTCGACCTGGTCCGGACCCACGTCGGCATGGTCCTGGGCTCCGGCGACGGCATCAGGGCGGGCAAGGCGTTCCGGGACATGGGCTTCGACTCGCTGACCGCGGTCGAACTGCGCAACCGGCTCGGCGCCGCGCTGGGCACCCGGCTGCCCGCCACCATCGTGTTCGACCACCCCACCCCGAACGCGCTCGCCGACCACCTCGACACCGAGCTGTTCCCGGCGGAGGACTCCGGCTCCGGCCTCGACCCCCGGCTCCGGGAGCTCGAGGCGGCCTACCGCGCCACGACCGACCCGGACGGCAGACAGCACCTCGCGGACGCCTTGCGCGACCTGCTGGACAGCTGGACGCCACCCACCGACGGGCCGGCGCACCCGGCCGTCGACGAGGAACTGGTCGACGCCTCCGACCAGGACATGTTCGACCTGATCGACAGGGAACTCGGGATCTCCTGAGCGGTCCCCCGACACGATCTCCCGATTCTCGAAGGGCTGACTGCCATGGGCAACACGGACCACACCGAGGACAAGCTCCGCGAGTACCTCAAGCGCGTCACCACCGACCTGCGCCAGACGCGGCGCCGGCTCACCGAGCTGGAGACGCGGGCGCACGAACCCATCGCCATCGTGGCGACCGCCTGCCGTATGCCCGGCGGCGTGCGTACTCCCGAGGACCTGTGGCAGGTCGTGGCCGACGGCGTCGACACCGTCTCGGACCTGCCGACCGACCGGGGCTGGGACATCGACGCCCTGTACGACCCGGACCCCGACCGGCTCGGCACGAGCTACGTCCGCCAGGGTGCCTTCCTGCACGACGCCGCCGAGTTCGACGCCGGCTTCTTCGAGATCTCGCCGCGTGAGGCGACGGCGATGGACCCGCAGCAACGGCTGCTGCTGGAGACCACCTGGGAAGCCTTCGAACGGGCCGGCATCGACCCCACCACCCTGCGCGGCAGCTCCACCGGCGTCTTCATCGGCGCCAGCAACCAGGCGTACGCCGTCGACGGCACCGGTGCCCCCGAGGGTGTCGAGGGCCACCTGCTCACCGGCGGTTCCGCGGCGGTCCTGTCCGGCCGTATCGCCTACAGCCTCGGCTTCGAGGGCCCGGCCGTCAGCCTCGACACCATGTGCTCGTCCTCGCTCGTCGCCCTGCACCTCGCGGTCCGCGCCCTGCGCTCCGGCGAGTGCTCCATGGCCGTCGCCGGCGGCGCCACCGTCATGGCGACCATGCGCAACTTCATCGAGTTCAGCCGGCAGCGCGGTCTCGCGCCCGACGGCCGCTGCAAGCCCTTCGCCGCCGGAGCCGACGGCACCGGCTGGGGCGAGGGCGTGGGCGTACTCCTGCTGGAGCGGCTGTCGGACGCGCAGGAGCGGGGCCACCAGGTCCTGGCCGTCGTCCGGGGATCGGCGATCAACCAGGACGGCGCGTCCAACGGGCTCACCGCCCCCAACGGCCCCTCGCAGCAGCGGGTGATCCGGGCGGCGCTGGCGGACGCCGGGGTGTCGGCGGCGGACGTGGACGTGGTCGAGGCGCACGGCACCGGCACCAAGCTGGGCGACCCGATCGAGGCGCAGGCCCTGCTCGCCACCTACGGGAAGGACCGGCCCGCCGACCGCCCGCTGTGGATCGGCTCGGTGAAGTCCAACATCGGTCACACACAGGCCGCTTCGGGTATCGCCGGCGTCATCAAGATGGTGGAGGCCCTGCGGCACGACATCGTCCCCAAGTCCCTGCACGCGGACGAGCCCACCCCCCACGTCGACTGGTCCTCCGGCACCCTGCGCCTGCTCACCGAGGCCGTGGAATGGCCCGAGCACGACCGGCCGCGCCGCGTCGGCGTCTCCTCCTTCGGCGGCAGCGGCACCAACGCCCACGTCGTCGTCGAACAGGCCCCCGCCGTCGAGGAGCCGGAGGCCTCCACCGCGGCGCGGCCCGACACCGTCGTCCCGTGGCTGCTGTCCGCACGCTCGGAGACCGCATTGCGGGAACAGGCGCAGCGGCTCGCGGAGCGCGTGCGGTCCGCAGACCTCGGCGTCGCGGACGTTGCCCACACCCTCGCCACCGGCCGTGCCGCCCTGGAGGAACGGGCGGTGATCGTCGGGGCCGACCGCGACACCCAGGTCAACGCCCTGCGCGCCCTGGCGCGCGGCGACCACCCCGCCCACACGGCACGGGGCCTCACCACGAGGCCGGGCGAGAGCGTCGACCCGGTGTTCGTGTTCCCGGGGCAGGGGGCGCAGTGGGTGGGGATGGCGGTGGAGCTGCTGGAGTCGTCTTCGGTGTTCGCGGCGCGGTTCGCCGA
>NZ_JBITEN010000044.1:0-5033 GCF_044455165.1 Streptomyces sp. NPDC051315 | reverse complement strand
CTCCCCGAACACCTCGTCCCCTCCGCGACCGTCATCCTGGACGCCCTCCCGCTCACCCCCAACGGCAAACTCGACCGCCACGCCCTGCCCGCCCCCCAGCGCACCTCGACATCCGACGGCCGCCCCCCGCGCACCGCGCAGGAGAAGCTCCTCTGCGACCTCTTCGCCGACGTCCTCGGCGTCCCCGACGCAGGCGTCGACGACGACTTCTTCCACCTGGGCGGCCACTCCCTCCTCGCCGCGCGGCTGATCAGCCGCATCCGCACCGCCCTCGGCGTCGAGGCCGACATCCGCGACCTCTTCCAGGCACCCACCGTGGCCGCACTCGCCCGCCGTCTCGACGGCGCCGGCCGGGCCCGGCCGGCCCTGCGCCCCGTCGAGCGCCCCGCAGAGCTGCCGCTCTCGTACGCCCAACAACGTCTCTGGTTCCTCGACGCGGCCCAGGGCGACACGGGCGGCACCGCCTACAACCTCACCTTCGCCGCCCGGCTCCACGGCACCGTCGACCGGGACGCCCTCCAGGCCGCGCTCGTCGACGTCGCCGGCCGGCACGAGGCCCTGCGCACCCGCTTCCCGGCCGTCGACGGCCTGCCCCGCCAGTCCGTCGTCCCGGCCGCGCACGCCCGTCCGCCACTGACGGTCGCCGACCACACCCACACCGCCGAGGAGCTCACCGCCGCCGTCCGGACCGCCGCGGCCCACCGATTCGACCTGGCCGGCGAACTCCCGCTCCGCGCTCACCTGTTCACGGCGGACACGGACGAACAGGTGCTGCTCCTGGTGATGCATCACATCGCCGCCGACGGATGGTCCATGAATCCGCTCCTGCGCGATCTGGCCACCGCCTACGCGGCCCGCGCCACCGGCGAGGCACCCACGTGGGCGCCCCTCCCGGTCCAGTACGCCGACTACACCCTCTGGCAACGCGAGCTGCTCGGCGACGGCACCGACCCGGACAGCCTCCTCGCCCGCCAACTCGAGTACTGGCGCGGTGCCCTGGCCGACCTGCCCGACCAGCTGCCCCTGCCCACCGACCGGCCCCGCCCCGGCGACGCCCGCGGCGACGGCGCCCTGCTGCCCGTACGGTTCGGCCCGGCACTCCACCGGCGGCTGCGCGACCTGGCCCGGGAGACCCACTCCACCCTCTTCATGGTCGTCCAGGCGGGCCTGGCCGCCCTGCTGACCCGCCTCGGGGCCGGCACGGACATCCCGCTCGGCACGGCCGTCGCCGGCCGTACGGACGAGGCCGTGGACGATCTGGTCGGCTTCTTCGTCAACACGCTGGTGCTGCGGACCGACACCTCCGGTGATCCGAGCTTCCGCGAGCTCCTCGCCCGCACCCGCGAGACCGACCTCGCCGCCTACGCCCATCAGGACGTGCCGTTCGAACGGCTCGTCGAGGAGCTGAACCCCGTCCGCTCGCTCTCCCGCCACCCGCTCTTCCAGGTGTTGCTGGTCCTCCAGAACACCGAGGAGACCGACGTCCGGCTCGGCGACGCCACCGCGCGCCCCGAACCCGTCGCCAACACCACGGCCAAATTCGACCTGTCCCTCGCCCTCACCGAGACCCATGACCCCACCGGAGCCCCCGCCGGGCTCGACGGAGGTCTCGAGTTCGCCACCGACCTCTTCGACACCGACACGGTGCGCACGTTCCTCGCCCGCCTGGAGCGCCTCCTGCACGCCGCCGTCGCCGACCCCGACCGCCCCCTCGGCGCCCTCGAGGTGCTCTCCACCGACGAACGCCGCACCACCCTCACCACCTGGAACGACACCGCCGCCGACTATCCGCACGACCGCTGCCTGCACGACCTGTTCGCCGCACAGGCCGACCGCACGCCGCACGCCACCGCCGTGATCTTCGGCGACGAGCGGATCGGATACGGGGAACTCGACGCCCGCGCCAACCGCCTCGCCCACCACCTCATCGGCCTCGGCGTCGCCCGTGGCGACCTCGTCGGCGTCCTCGTCGAGCGGGGCCCCGACCTCGTCACCGGCATCCTCGCCGCTCTCAAGTGCGGCGCCGCGTACGTGCCCCTGGACCCGGACCACCCCGACGACCGGATCCGGTCCCTCGTCGACGAGGCCGGCGTCCGCACCGTCGTCACCCACGGCCGCCTCGCCGGCCGGCTGCCCGACGGCCTCACCCTCGTCCGTACCGACGCACCCCACGACCGCGACCTGATCGACCACGGACCTGCCACAGCCCCCGACGTGCGGGTCCTCGCCGACGACGTCGCCTGCGTCCTGTTCACCTCCGGCTCCACCGGCCGCCCCAAGGGCGTCGCCTCCCCGCACCGCGCCACCGTCCGCACCTTCTTCGGGCAGGACTTCGTCCACTTCGGCCCCGACCAGGTCTACCTCCAGTGCGCGCCCGTCTCCTGGGACGGCCTCACCCTGGAACTGTGGCCCGCCCTGCTGCACGGCGGTACCTGCGTCCTCGCCCCGGGCCAGAGCCCCGAACCCGCCGTGATCGCCGCGCTCGTCACCGCGCACGAGGTGACCACCGCCTGGCTGTCCGCGGGACTCTTCGCCGTCATGGCCGACATCCACCCCGAGGTGTTCCGCACCCTGCGCCAGGTCATGACAGGCGGCGAGGCACCCTCCGTCGCCCACCTCCTGCGCGTCCGACGGGACTTCCCGCACCTGCGGCTCGTCCACGGCTACGGTCCCGTCGAGTCCATGGTGTTCACCAACTGCCACCAGGTCACGGCGGACGACTCCGGACGCGCCGTCACCCCCGTCGGCGGCCCCCTCGCCAACACCCAGGTGTACGTCCTCGACGAACGCCTCCAGCCCGTCCCGGCGGGCGTCGTCGGCGAACTGTACGTCTCCGGCGACGGCCTCGCCCACGGCTACCGCCACCGTCCCGCCCTCACCGCCGAACGGTTCACCGCCCACCCCTACGGACCGCCCGGCGCACGGATGTACCGCACCGGCGACCTCGCCCGGTGGCGCACCGACGGGGCACTGGAGGTCGCCGGGCGCGCCGACGGCCAGGTCAAGGTGCGTGGCTTCCGGATCGAACTCGGCGAGATCGAGGCCGTCGCCGCCCGCCACCCCGGCGTCGCCCACGTGGCCGTCGTCGTCCGCGAGGACCGCCCCGGCGACCGGCACGTCGTCGCCTACGTCACCGGCGGCGCCGACCGGGCCGAGCTGCGCGACCACCTGGCCCGCGCCTTGCCCCCCTCCATGGTGCCGTCCGCGATCGTCACCCTGGACGCCCTGCCGCTCACCCCCAACGGCAAGCTCGACCGCCGGGCCCTGCCCGCCCCCGACTTCGCGGCCGGCGCCACCCACCGAGCCCCGCGCACCCCGCGCGAGGAGATCCTCAGCGGGCTGTTCGCGGAGGTCCTCGGCCTCCCGGACGTCGGCATCGACGACGACTTCTTCGACCGGGGCGGCCACTCCCTGCTCGCCGCGCGCCTGGCCGCCCGCGTCCGAGGCGCCCTCGGCTCGGAGCTCACCATCCGCGACCTCTTCGGGGCCCCGACCGTGGCGACGCTCGCCGAACGCCTCGACAGCGCCGACCGGGCCCGCCCCGCCCTGCTCCCCGCCGAGCGGCCCGCCGAACTTCCGCTCTCCTACGCACAGCAGCGGCTCTGGTTCCTCGATCGGGCAGAAGGCGGCGCCGCGTCCTACAACGTCGCCCACGCACTGCGTCTCGACGGCCCACCCGACCGGGCGGCCCTCACCGCCGCGCTCACCGACGTCGTCCACCGGCACGAGTCGCTGCGCACCGTCTTCCACGAGGAGCACGGCCGGGTACGGCAGCGGATCCTGCCGCCCGACCTGGCGCGGCCGGCCCTCACCGTGACGGCCGTCGCGTCCACCGAGGCGCGATCCCTGGCCGCGGTCCTCTCCGCCCACGCCGTGCGGCCCTTCGACCTCGGCTCCGAACTGCCCTTGCGGGCCCGTCTCTTCGATGCCGGAGCCGGGGAGCACGTCCTGCTGCTGGTGGTGCATCACATCGCGTGCGACGGATGGTCGATGGCGCCGCTGGTGCGGGACCTGTCCCTCGCGTACGGGGCCCGTGCGCAGGGCCGGGCTCCGGGCTGGGCGCCGCTGCCGGTGCAGTACGCCGACTACACGCTGTGGCAGCGCGAGCTGCTGGGGGACGAGGACGACTCCGAAAGCCTCCTCGCCCGGCACACCGCGCACTGGAGGGACACCCTTGCCGGCCTCCCCGACACCCTCGTGCTGCCCACCGACCGGCCACGCCCCGCCGTCGCGACCCATCGCGGCGACACCGTGCCCGTCCACCTCGCACCACGCCTCCACCAGGACCTGCTGCGACTCGCCCGGACCTCCGGCGGAACCCTCTTCATGGTCCTCCAGGCGGGTCTGGCGGCGCTGCTGACGCGCCTCGGGGCCGGCACGGACATCCCGCTCGGCACCCCGGTCGCCGGGCGTTCGGACGAGGCGCTCGACGATCTGGTCGGCTTCTTCGTCAACACGCTGGTGCTGCGGACCGACACCTCTGGCGATCCCACGTTCCGCGAGCTCGTCGCGCGGGCCCGGGAGACGGACCTGGCGGCGTACGCCCATCAGGACGTGCCGTTCGAGCGGCTGGTCGAGGAGCTGAACCCGGCCCGTTCCCTCGCCCGCCACCCCCTCTTCCAGGTGATGCTGGTCCTCCAGAACAACGCCGAGGCGGCCCTCGAACTCCCCGGACTCCACGCGCGGATGGAAACCGTGCTCAACGGCACCGCCAAGTTCGACCTCACGGCCGGCTTCACCGAGACCCACGACGCCGACGGCACCCCTTCCGGCATCACCGGCGCCCTCGAATACGCCGTGGATCTGTTCGATCGGGGCAGTGCGGAGGAGTTCGTGGCGCGGCTGGTGCGGCTGCTGGAAGCGGCCGTCGCGGAGCCGGATGCCCGGATCGGTGACCTGGACGTCCTGGGTGCGGGGGAGCGAAGGGCGCTGCTGGGTGACTGGAACGCCACCGCTGCCGGCTTCCCGCACGCGGCGTGCGCGCACGAGCTGTTCGAGGAGCAGGCGGCCCGTATTCCCGAGGCGACCGCTCT
>NZ_JBITEN010000043.1:0-6440 GCF_044455165.1 Streptomyces sp. NPDC051315 | reverse complement strand
AAGAAGTCCGCCCACGGCCTGGTCTGAGCCGTGCCCGACGCGATAGCAGCCGTGGCCGCCACGACGCACCCCGTGGCGGCCCCGGCCCGCCCCCCACCCGCCCCCCGCTCAGCTGCCGTGCACCCGTGAGGTCGTCCGATGACAGTCCCTTCTCCCTCTTCCCCCGCCGACGCCGCGCCGGCGCCGACCGACCAGGGGTCCCGTGGAACGGTGACCGTCCTGTGCACCGTGGTGTTCCTGCTTCTGACCCTGAACCTGATCGGCGGCAACGAGACCTCGTCCGCCCCCTCCCCTCCGCCGCACGCCCCGCAGGCCGCCCCGACGGCCCCGGTTGCCCCGGTTGCCCCGGTTGCCCCCTCCGGGCACGCGACCGGGAAGTACCTGCCGCGCGCGAAGCCCGTGCGCCTGCTCATCCCGAAGATCTCGGTGGACGCGCCCTTCACCGACCTCTCCATCGGCCCCAAGGGGGAGCTGGAAGCCCCGCCGGCCAACAACACCAACCTCGTCGGCTGGCACGCCAAGGGCGCCTCCCCCGGGGAGAAGGGCACCGCGATCATCGCGGGACACGTCGACACGGCCACCGCCCCCGCCGTCTTCGCCGAGCTGAGCGAACTGAAGAAGGGGGACGTCTTCCACGTCAGACGGGCCGACGGGCGCCAGGCGTCCTTCGTGGTCTACGACGCGGAGACCTTCGACAAGGACCGCTTCCCCGACGGGCGGGTGTACGGCGACACGGACGACGCCCAGGTCCGGCTCATCACCTGCGCGGGTGACTACGACCGCTCGGCCAGGGACTACACGGCCAACCTCGTGGTCTTCGCCCGTCTCACGTGAGTTCGCCGGCCCCGTCCGCGCGGCCGGTCACTCGCGTAGTCCATCCGAATCGCGCGCTGATGGGGACCGGCTGAGGATCGAGGCACGCCCCCTCGCGGCGCCTTACGCAAGTCCGCCACTCTGCCTCCCCTAAGGAGATGTGCTCCGCATGACCATCACCGCACCCGCTTCGAACCAACCGATGACCCGACAGGTCTCGCCCCGCGTCTCCCAGTCCGTGTTCGACGGCTCCCGGCTGCGGGTCGTCCTGCTGGTGGACGTCAACGACGGCGCGCAGCAGCAGTTCCTGGAGGCGTACGAGCAGCTGTGCAGCCAGGTGGCCTCCGTCCCCGGGCATGTCAGCGACCAGCTCTGCCAGTCGATCGAGAACCCCTCCCAGTGGCTCATCACCAGTGAGTGGGAGAGCGCCCCGCCGTTCCTCGCCTGGGTGAACAGCGAGGAGCACGTGCGGATGGTGGAGCCGCTGCACAGCTGCGTCCGGGACACCAGGTCGCTGCGCTTCCACGTCGTGCGGGAGACCGGCGGCCCGGCGGCGGACGCCGAATCCGGCAAGCGCCGGCTCCAGACGTCCCCCCGGATCGGTGACGGCGTCATCCGTCACGCGCTCACCTTCACCGTCAAGCCGGGCAGCGAGAAGACCGTCGCGAAGATCCTCGCCGACTACGACCCGCCCGAGCCGCAGGTCGACGACACCACCCGGCTGATCCGCACCGCGCTGTTCATGCACGGCAACCGCGTGGTGCGGGCCATCGAGGTGCGGGGCGACCTGCTCGCGGCGTTGCGGCACGTGGCGCGGCAGCCCGAGGTGCGGGCCGTCGAGGAGGCCATCAACCCGTATCTGGAGCAGCACCGGGACCTCGACGACCCCGAGTCCGCCCGGGTCTTCTTCACGCGGGCGGCGCTGCCCGCCGTCCACCACGTGACGGCGGAGCGGGAGGACCCGGCGGCGGAGCGGCACGCGCTGTACTACCCGGCCCGGCCCGGCTGCGGCATGCGGCTGGCCCAGCTGCTGGCCGAGCAGGACGAGGCGGCGGCCGAGGACCCGCGCAACCCGGTCCTGTGCAGCACGATCTTCCAGCGCGACGACGTCGTGGTGCGGCTGATCGACGTCCGGGGCGGCCTCGGCGCCGGCGACCCCGCTCTCTCCCTCGGCCTGCCGGACCCCGCCAAGGCGGCGGAGCTGACGGCGTTCCCGGAGGCCGCCGCCGGTGCGGGTTCCGCGCCGAAGGACGGCGACCTCACGCGCTACCTCGAGCTCGCCCGTATGCAGCTCGTCACCGACCGCCACTCACCCCGCGCCTGATCCGTCCGGCACGCGGGTCGTGGCGGCCAACCGGCCCCTTGTCGACACAGCACACGATCGGAGCAACGTCGTGATCACATCCCGTCCCAGAATCGTGGATCTCAGCGAGGTCGAGCCCAACACCCGGCGCGGCGGTGATCTGCGCGCCATGCTCACGCCCGCCACGGTCGGCTCGACCAGCGGCTTCATGGGCGTGGCCATCGTGCAGCCCGGCGACCGCATCGGTGAGCACTACCACCCGTACTCCGAGGAGTTCGTGTACGTCCTCTGCGGGCAGTTGGAGGTCGACCTGGACGGCGAGCCCCACCCGCTGCGGCCGGAGCAGGGCCTCATGATCCCCGTCAACATGCGGCACCGTTTCCGCAACGTCGGCAACGTGGAGGCCCGTATCGTCTTCCACCTCGGTCCGCTGGCCCCGAGCCCACCGCTCGGCCACGTGGACACCGAGGAGACCGACGCCGTGCCGGTGGTCCGCTCATGAGCCGGCGTGTGGCGGTCACGGGCATAGGCGTCGTCGCCCCGGGCGGTATCGGTGTCCCCGCCTTCTGGGACCTGCTCTCGCACGGGCGCACCGCGACGCGGGGCATCACCTTCTTCGACCCGGCCGGTCTGCGGTCGCGGATCGCCGCCGAGTGCGACTTCGACCCGGCGGTCCACGGACTGGACCCGGAACAGATCGCCCGCAGCGACCGGTACATCCAGTTCGCCCTGGTCGCCGGCGAGGAGGCGGTCCGGGACGCGGGCCTCGACCTCGGCCGGGAGAACCCGTGGCGGGTCGGGGTCTCCCTGGGGACCGCGGTGGGCGGCACCACCCGTCTCGAGCACGACTACGTCCTGGTCAGCCACAAGGGGCAGCGCTGGGACGTCGACCACGGCGAGGCGGAGCCGCATCTGCACCGCGCGTTCGCGCCCAGCACGCTGGCCTCGACGGTCGCGGAGCGGTTCGAGGCGCGCGGGCCCGTGCAGACCGTCTCCACGGGCTGCACCTCGGGACTCGACGCGGTCGGGTACGCCTTCCACACGATCGAGGAGGGGCGGGCCGACGTGTGCATAGCCGGTGCCTCGGACTCGCCGATATCGCCGATCACGATGGCCTGCTTCGACGCGATCAAGGCCACGTCCCCGAACAACGACGACCCCGCCCACGCCTCGCGTCCCTTCGACGCCGACCGCAACGGGTTCGTCATGGGTGAGGGCGGCGCGGTGCTGGTCCTGGAGGAGCTGGAGCACGCGAAGGCCCGCGGTGCCCGCGTGTACTGCGAGCTCAGCGGCTACGCCACCTTCGGCAACGCCTACCACATGACCGGCCTGACCAGGGAGGGTCTGGAGATGGCCCGCGCCATCGAGGCCGCCCTCGACCACTCCCGGCTGGACGGCTCGGCGGTCGACTACGTCAACGCCCACGGGTCGGGCACCCAGCAGAACGACCGGCACGAGACGGCGGCGGTGAAGCGGGCCCTGGGGCAGCACGCCTACGACACGCCCATGAGCTCCATCAAGTCCATGGTGGGCCACTCCCTCGGCGCGATCGGGGCGATCGAGGTCGTCGCCTGTGTGCTGGCCCTGGACCACCAGGTGGTACCGCCCACCGCCAACTACGAGACCCCGGACCCGGAGTGCGACCTGGACTACGTCCCGAGGGTCGCACGCGAGCGGAGACTGAACACCGTTCTCTCCGTGGGCAGCGGGTTCGGCGGCTTCCAGTCCGCGGTGATCCTGACCCGGCCGAGAGGGAGGACACGATGAGCGAACCGCATCCGCGGCGCGCGGCCGTCACCGGCATCGGTGTGGTCGCGCCCAACGGAACCAGCACCGAGTCCTTTTGGAAGTCCACCCAGGAGGGCATCAGCGTCCTCGACCGGGTCACCCGCGAGGGCTGCGAGCATCTGCCGCTGCGGGTGGCCGGCGAGATCCGGGACTTCGAGGCGTCGGCGGCGATCGAGGAGCGCTATCTCGTCCAGACCGACCGGTTCACGCACTTCGCGATGGCCGCGGCCGACCTCGCGCTGGACGACGCCCGTCTCGGCCAGGCCGACACCTCCGGCGAGCCGTTCGGGGTGGGCGTGGTCACCGCGGCCGGTTCGGGCGGCGGCGAGTTCGGTCAGCGCGAGCTGCAGCGGCTGTGGGGCAAGGGCAGTCGCTTCGTCGGGCCGTACCAGTCGATCGCCTGGTTCTACGCCGCCAGCACCGGCCAGATCTCCATCCGCCGCGGTTTCAAGGGCCCCTGTTCGGTGGTCGCCGCCGACGAGGCCGGCGGCCTGGACGCGCTCGCCCACGCCGCGCGTGCGGTGCGGCGCGGCACCGACGTGATCGTGGCGGGGGCGACGGAGGCGCCGCTCGCCCCGTACTCGGTGGTGTGCCAGCTCGGCTACCCGGAGCTGAGCACCGCCGACGACCCGGCGCGCGCCTACCGCCCCTTCACCGCGGGCGCCTGCGGGTTCGTGCCCGCCGAGGGCGGCGCCATGTTCGTGGTGGAGGAGGAGGGCTCGGCCCGGGAACGCGGGGCGCGGGTGCGGGCCACCCTGGCGGGACACGCGGCGACGTTCACCGGCGCCTCGCGCTGGGAGGAGTCCCGGGAGGGGCTCGCCCAGGCCGTCCGCGGTGCCCTGGACGAGGCCGGCTGCGCCCCGGAGGAGATCGACGTGGTCTTCGCCGACGCCCTCGGCGTACCGGAGGCGGACCGTGCCGAGGCGCTGGCGATCACCGACGCGCTCGGTGCGCACGGCAAACGGGTTCCGGTCACCGCGCCGAAGACCGGCATCGGCCGCAGTTACTGCGCGGCGCCGGTGCTGGACGCCGCGGCGGCGGTGCTCGCGATGGAGCACGGCCTGATCCCGCCCACCCCCAATGTTTTCGACATCTGCCATGACCTCGATCTGGTGACCGTCCGCGCCCGCGCCGCCGAGGTGCGTACGGCGCTGGTCCTCGGCCGGGGGCTCATGGGCTCGAACTCGGCGCTGGTGCTGCGGCACGGCGCCGCCGACGCCTCGTGACGAGGCCACGGAGCAAAGGAGAACAACCGCATGAGTGACCGCATCACCGTGGAAGAACTGGCCGAGCTGATGAAGCAGGCCGCCGGGGTGACCGTCGCCCCGGACGAGCTGCAGCAGCGGGCCGACTCGGGGTTCGACGCCCTCGGCATCGACTCGCTGGGTCTGCTGGGCATCGTGGGCGAGCTGGAGAACCGCTACGGCGCCCCGATGCCGCCCGACGCGGAGCGCTGCAAGACGCCCCGGCAGTTCCTCGACCTCGTCAACAGCGCACTCCCGGCAGGAGCGTGACATGGCCGGACACACGCAGAACGAGATCACCATCGCCGCACCACTGGACCTGGTCTGGGACATGACGAACGACGTGGCGAACTGGCCGCGGCTGTTCAGCGAGTACGCCTCCGCGGAGATCATGTCGCAGGAGGGGAACAAGACCACCTTCCGGCTGACCATGCACCCGGACGAGAACGGCACCGTGTGGAGCTGGGTCTCGGAGCGGGAGACGGACCGCGACACGCTCAGCGTCAAGGCCCGCCGTGTCGAGACCGGGCCCTTCGCGTACATGAACATCCGGTGGCAGTACGAGGAGGTCCCGCAGGGGACCCGGATGGTGTGGACGCAGGACTTCGAGATGAAGCCGGAGGCTCCGGTCGACGACGACTGGATGACCGACAACATCAACCGGAACTCCAAGGTTCAGATGGCCCTGATCCGGGACCGTATCGAGAAGGCCGCCGCGAACCGCGGGTCCGTGCCGTCCGTGACCGACTGAGCGGGAAGGAGGAGAGGACCATGCACCAGGCCCTGATCGTCGCCCGGATGGCTCCGGGGTCGGCCCCGGACATCGCCAAGCTGTTCGAGGAGTCCGACCGGGGGGAGCTGCCGCACCTCGTGGGCGTCGCCCGGCGCAGTCTCTTCCAGTTCGGTGAGGTGTACCTGCACCTCATCGAGTCCGAGCAGGACCCCGGCCCCGCCATCGCGAAGGTGGCCGGGCACCCGGCGTTCCGTGACATCAGCGAGCGCCTCCAGGCGTACGTCTCGGCGTACGACCCCGAGACCTGGCGTTCGCCGAAGGACGCGATGGCGCACTGCTTCTACCGCTGGGAGCGCAATTCCACCGGCTGAGGGCATCCTCGGCCGGCCACCGGGGGCGGGGGGGGGGGGGGGGGGGGGCGCGCCCCCCCGGGGGGGGGGGGGGGGGGGGGGGGGGCCCCCCCCCCCGGCCCCCGGGGGGGGGGGGGGGGGGGGGGGGGGGGGCCTGGTCGGTCACTCCTCGACGGTAGCCCGGATGCGGGGGAGGGCTTCGCGGAGGG
>NZ_JBITEN010000042.1:0-11345 GCF_044455165.1 Streptomyces sp. NPDC051315 | reverse complement strand
CGCGAGGCCGTCCGGTTCGCCGACGGCATCACCACCCTGGCAGGGAAGGGCGTCACCCGGTTCGTCGAACTGGGCCCCGACGCCACCCTCACCGCTATCACCCGCACCGTGCTCGGGGACAGCGCCGACCCGGTCTGCGTGGCCGCGCAGCGCAAGGACCGGGCCGAGGCGGACGCGCTGATCGCGGCCCTCGCGACGCTGCACACGACGGGTGCGCGGGTGGACTGGGCCGCGATGTTCGGTGCCGTGGGGACCGTTCCACTGCCCACCTACGCCTTCCAGCGCCGCTGGTACTGGCCCGAGCCGCGCCGCGCCGACGACCGGGCGGCCGGTGCCGCCGCGCCCGCCGAGGACGCATTCTGGCAGGCCGTCGAACGCGGTGACACCCGCGGACTCGCCGACGCGCTGCACCTGGACGACGGCACCCTCGGTACCGTGCTGCCCGCGCTGGCCTCGTACCGGCAGGCTCAGTCCCAGCGGGTCGCCGCCGACTCCTGGCGCTACCGCGTCCGCTGGCAGCGCCTCGACCCCGCCGAGGTCCGGGAAGCGGACACCGGACGGTGGCTGCTGCTCCAGGCCGGGAACGACACGGCCGGGAACGACACCGCGCTCGACGGCATCGAGGAGTTCCTGCCGGGCGTCGAGCGCCTGACCTGCCCCGACGACGCCGACCGGACCGCGCTGGCCGACCTGCTCTCCGACGCCGTCGACGGCGCCCCGGTCGCCGGTGTGCTCTCCTGCCTGCCCGGCGTCGGCGCGGCCCTGGCCGTCGTGCAGGCCCACGCCGACGCCGGGACCACCGCGCCGCTGTGGCTGCTGACCAGCGGAGCCGTCACCGTCGGCAGTGGTACGGAGGCCGCCGTCGAGCCGGCCGCCGCCGCCGTGTGGGGACTGGGCCGCGTCGCCGCGCTGGAGCACCCCGACCGCTGGGGCGGGCTGCTCGACCTGCCCGCCCGGCCGGACCGCCGTGCCCTCGCCCGCGCCGCCGCCGTCCTCGTCGCCGGCACCGAGGACCAGGTCGCCGTCCGCGGCGGCACCGCCCACGCCCGCCGCCTCGCCCACGCTCCGGCGCCCGCCACCACCGGGGAGTGGACCGCCCCGTCCCGTGTCCTCGTCACCGGCGGCACCGGCGCCCTGGGCGCCCGCGTCGCCCGCTGGGCCGTCGAGCGCGGGGCCCGCGAGCTGGTACTCGCCGGCCGTCGCGGCCCCGACGCGCCCGGCGCCGACGGCCTGCGCGCCGACCTCGCCCGGCTCGGCGCGAAGGTGACCGTCGTCGCCTGCGACACGGGCGACCGGGACGCCGTGGCCCGGCTGCTGGCCGCCCACCCCGTCGACGCCGTGATGCACGCCGCCGGCGTCCTCGACGACGACGTGATCACCGACTACGCGCCGGACCGGCTCGCCGCCGTCCTGCGGGCCAAGGCCGACGCGGCCGACCACCTCGACGCCCTCACCCGCGACAGCGACCTGTCGGCGTTCGTGGTGTTCTCCTCCATCGCCGGTGTGTGGGGCAGCGGCGGACAGGCCGCCTACGCCGCCGCCAACGCCCACCTCGACGCCCTGGTGGAGCGCCGCCGCGCCCGCGGCCTGCCCGGCACGTCCGTCGCCTGGGGTCCCTGGGACGGCACCGGCATGGCCGCCGACCCGCAGGCGCAGGAGACACTGCGCCGACGCGGACTGCGCCCGCTCGACCCGGACACGGCGCTGACCGCGCTCGGCCGCGCGCTCGCCGCACAGGACACCTCCGTCGTCGTCGCCGACGTCGACTGGGCCCGGTTCGCCCCCGCGTTCACCACCGGCCGTCCCAGCCCGCTGCTCGCCGGCCTGCCCGAGGCCGCCGAGGCGACCACCGCCGCGGCCGGCCCCGGTGCCCCCGCGTCCGGCACCGCCGCGGGCGGTGCGCTGCGCGACCGGCTCGACCCGCTCTCCGCCGAGGAGCGTGACGCCGTCCTGCTGGAGCTGGTGCGCCGTCGTGCAGCCGGCGCGCTCGGCCACTCCGACTCGGCCGCCGTCGCCGAGGGCCGAGCCTTCCGCGACATGGGCTTCGACTCCCTCACCGCCGTCGAACTGCGCAACGACCTCACCGCCGAGACCGGCGTCGCCCTGCCCACCACCCTCGTCTTCGACCACCCCACCCCGGCCGCCGTCGCCGCCCATCTGCGCGAGCAGCTGTACGGGACGGGGGAGCGGCGGCCCGGGACGGCCGTGGCGAGCACCGGCACCGACCCGGTCGTCATCGTCGGCATGGGCTGCCGGCTGCCCGGTGGCGTCGACGGGCCCGACCGGCTGTGGGAGCTGCTCGCGTCCGGCGGCGACGCCGTCGGCGGGTTCCCCGAGGACCGGGGCTGGGACCTCACGGCCCTG
Organism: Streptomyces sp. NPDC051315; assembly: GCF_044455165.1. NCBI lineage: Bacteria > Bacillati > Actinomycetota > Actinomycetes > Kitasatosporales > Streptomycetaceae > Streptomyces > Streptomyces sp. NPDC051315. Next base: position 8,981 of record NZ_JBITEN010000042.1, on the reverse strand, counting down.
TGGGAGGCCAGCGACACCCGCTCGGGCGGGTTCCTCGCCGACGCCTCCGCGTTCGACGCCGCGTTCTTCGGCATCAGCCCCCGCGAGGCGCAGGCCCTCGACCCGCAGCAGCGGCTCTTCCTGGAGACATCCTGGGAGGCGCTGGAGCGCGCCGGTGTCGCCCCGACCGCGCTGAAGGGCTCCCGCACCGGCGTCTTCGTCGGCGCCGGCAGCTCCGGCTACGCCACCGGCCTCACCGAGGTCCCCGAGGGACTCGGCGGGCACCTGCTCACCGGGCAGGCCGGCAGCGTGGTCTCCGGCCGCGTCGCCTACACCCTCGGCCTGGAGGGACCGGCCGTCACCATCGACACGGCCTGCTCCTCCTCGCTGGTCGCCCTGCACCTGGCCGTGCAGTCGCTGCGCTCCGGCGAGTGCGACCTCGCCCTGGCCGGTGGCGTCACCGTCATGGCCGACCCGGGGGCGTTCGTCGAGTTCAGCCTCCAGGGCGGCCTCGCCCCCGACGGCCGCTGCAAGGCGTTCTCCGACGACGCCGACGGCACCGGATGGGCCGAGGGCGTCGGCGTCCTGGTCGTCGAACGGCTCTCCGATGCCCGCCGCAACGGCCACCCGGTCCTCGCCGTCGTCGAGGGCACCGCCGTCAACCAGGACGGCGCCTCCAACGGGCTGACCGCCCCCAACGGCCCCTCCCAGCAGCGCGTCATCCGGCAGGCCCTGGCCTCGGCGGGGCTGTCCCCGGCCGACGTGGACGCGGTGGAGGCGCACGGCACCGGAACCGCCCTCGGCGACCCCATCGAGGCCCAGGCGGTCCTGGCCGCCTACGGCCAGGACCGGCCGGAGGACCGCCCGCTGTGGCTGGGTTCCGCCAAGTCCAACCTCGGTCACACCCAGGCTGCCGCCGGAGCGGTCGGCCTGATCAAGATGGTCCTCGCCCTGCGGGAGAACACCCTCCCGCGCACCCTGCACGCCGAGCGTCCCTCCTCCCGCGTCGACTGGACCGCCGGGCACGTGCGGCTGCTGACCGAACCCGTGGCCTGGCCCGCCGGTGACCGTATGCGCCGCGCCGGTGTCTCCGCCTTCGGCGTCTCCGGCACCAACGCCCACGTCATCGTCGCCGAACCGCCCGCGCCGCCCGCTGTTCCCGCCCGCCGCGCCGACCGCGCCGACCGCGCCGTCACGTGGCCGCTGTCCGCGGGCGGCCCGGCCGCGCTGCGCGACCAGGCGGCCCGGCTCCTCGCCCACCTCGAGGCCCGCCCCGACCTGCACCCGGCGGACGTGGCCCACGCCCTGGCGTTCACGCGCGCCCCCCTGGAGCACCGCGCCGTCGTCACCGGCACCGGCCGCGACGCGCTGCTGACCGCGCTCGCCGCGTTCGCCGAGGGCGGGAACCCGCCCGGCGCCGTCACCGGTGACACCCTCACCCGGGGCGGCACCGCCTTCCTCTTCGCCGGACAGGGCACTCAGCGCCCCGGCATGGGCCGGGGCCTGTACGACGCCTTCCCGGCCTACGCCGACGCCTTCGACACCGTCTGCTCGCACTTCGACGGGCTGCTGCCGCGCCCGCTCGCCGAGGTCGTCGCCGACGCCGACCCCGACGTCCTCCACCGCACCGAGTACGCCCAGCCGGCCCTGTTCGCCGTGGAGGTCGCCCTCCACCGGCTGCTGGAGTCCTTCGGGGTGCGCCCCTCCGTCCTCATCGGCCACTCCATCGGCGAACTGGCCGCCGCCCACGTGGCCGGGGTGTTCTCCCTGCCCGACGCGTGCCGTCTGGTCGCCGCGCGCGGCCGGCTGATGCAGGCCCTGCCGGAAGGCGGCGCCATGATCGCCCTGGAGGCCGCCGAGGACGAGGTGCTGCCGCTGCTGGCCGGCCGCGAGGACGCTCTGGGGCTCGCCGCCGTCAACGGCCCCCGCTCGGTCGTCGTCGCCGGCGACGAGGACGCCGCCGACGGCGTCGCCGCCCACTTCGCCGCGCTGGGCCGCCGAACGACCAGGCTCCGCGTCAGCCACGCCTTCCACTCGCCGCGCATGGCGGCGATGCTCGACGACTTCCGCGCGGTCGCCGCCACCGTCGCCTACGCCGAACCTGCCGTCCCGCTCGTGTCCGACCTCACCGGCCGGCCCGCCGGGCCCGGTGAACTGACCGACCCCCAGTACTGGGTGCGGCACGTGCGGCACACCGTGCGCTTCGCCGAGGGGGTCGCCGCCCTCCAGGAGCTGGGCACGGCCCGCCTGGTGGAGCTCGGGCCCGACGCCACGCTGACCGCGCTCGCCCAGAACGCCTGGCGGGGCACCGCCCCGCTCGCCGTGCCCGTGCTGCGCGACGACCGGGACGAGACCGAGACCCTGCTGACGGCCGTCGGCGCCCTGCACACCCGCGGCGTCCCGGTCGACTGGCGCGCCCTGCTCGCCGCCACCGCCCCCGGCTCCCGCCCGGTGGACCTGCCCACCTACGCCTTCCAGCACCGCCCCTACTGGATCGAGTCGGCCAAGGGGAGCGGCGACCCCGCAGCCGCCGGACTCGTCACCGCGGCCCACCCGCTGCTCGGCGCGGTCGTCCCGTCCGCGGTCGACGACACCCTGCTGCTGACCGGCCGCCTCACCGCCGACGGCAACGGCTGGCTCGCCGCGCACCGGATCGGCGGGACCGCCGTCCTGCCGAGCACCGCCTTCCTCGACCTCGCCCTGCACGCCGGCGCCGTCGCGGGCCGCCCGCAGGTCCGCGAACTCGTCCTGGAGAACCCGCTGCCGCTGCCCGAGCACGGCGGTGTCGCCCTGCAGATCAGGGTCGAGACGCCCGACGCCCGCGGTGACCGCGCCTTCGGCGTGTACGCCCGCCGCGCCGCCGACTGGACCCGGCACGCGGGCGGTGTCCTGTCGGCGCAGACCGAGTCGCTCCCCGCGCACGACCTCACCGCCTGGCCGCCGCCCGGCGCGGAGGAACTGCCCACCGACGGCCTGTACGCACGGCTGCGCGAGGCCGGCCTCGACCACGGCCCCGTCTTCCAGGGCCTGCTGGCCGCCTGGCGGGACGACACGGCCGTGTACGCCGAGGTCGCCCTGCCCGCCTCGGCCGCCGACGAGGCCGCCCGCCACGACCTGCACCCGGCGCTCCTGGACGCCGCCCTGCACCCGCTGGGCCTCGGCGCGTTCGACGGCCTCGGCGACGGACGCGTCCTGTTCTCCGCCGGACCGGTCCAGCTCCACGCCACCGGCGCCACCACCCTGCGCGTCCGGCTGGAGCGCACCGGTCCCGACACCCTCGCCCTGACCGCGGCCGACGCGGTCGGCGACCCGGTCCTCACCGTCGGCTCGCTGCTGCTGCGCCCCGTGCCCGGCGTCACGCCCGTCACAGAAACGGCCCCGCGGCCCGCGGCGCCGCAGGCCGAACCGGTCCGCCGCCGCGCCGCCGCCCGCACCCAGCCCGCCGGCAGCCTGCTGGAACGCCTGGCCGCCCGGCCCGCCGCCGAACGCGCCCGGACCCTGCTCGCCACCGTCCGCGACCGCACCGCCGCCGTCCTGGGCCACGCCACCGCCGACGAGATCGAGCCCGCCCGGCCCTTCACCGACCTCGGCCTCACCTCGCTCACCGCGGTCGAACTGCGCAACGGGCTCAGCGCCGCCCTCGGCGTCACCCTCCCCGCCACCCTCGTCTTCGACCACCCCACCCCCGCCGCGCTCGCCGCGCACCTCGCCGACGACCTGTTCGGCACCGCCGCGGCAGGCACCCCCGTGACCGCCGCCCGGCGCCCCGTCGACGACGACCCGATCGCCGTCGTCGGCATGGCCTGCCGCTACCCCGGCGGCGTCAACAGTCCCGAGGACCTGTGGGACCTGGTGCGCGCCGGAGCGGACGGCATCTCGCCGCTGCCCACCGACCGCAACTGGAACCCCGAGCGGCTCTACCACCCCGACCCCGACCACCCCGGCACCGTCTACACCCGCGAGGGCGGCTTCCTGCACGACGCCAGCCGCTTCGACCCGGCGTTCTTCAGCATCTCGCCGCGCGAGGCCCTCGCCATGGACCCGCAGCAGCGGCTGCTCCTGGAGGTCTCCTGGGAGGCACTGGAGCGGGCGGGCGTCGACCCGGCCGGCGCGCGCGGCTCCGACACCGGCGTCTTCGCCGGCGTCACCTACCAGGACTACGTGACGATCCTCGCCGCCTCCGACGACACCTTCGAGGGCTACGTCGGCACCGGCAACTCGCCCAGCGTCCTGTCCGGCCGCATCTCCTACGCGCTCGGCCTGGAGGGCCCCGCCGTCTCCGTCGACACCGCCTGCTCCTCCTCCCTGGTCGCGCTGCACCTCGCCGCGCAGTCCCTGCGACAGGGGGAGTGCTCGCTCGCCCTGGCCGGCGGTGTCACCGTCATGTCGACGCCGGGCTCCCTCATCGAGTTCAGCAGGCAGCGCGCCCTCGCCGAGGACGGCCGCTGCAAGCCGTTCTCCGCGGACGCCGACGGCGCCAGCTGGGCCGAGGGCGTCGGCATGGTCGTCCTGGAACGGCTCTCCGACGCCCGCCGCAACGGCCACCAGGTCCTCGCCGTCATCCGCGGCAGCGCCCTCAACCAGGACGGCGCCTCCAACGGACTGACCGCCCCCAACGGGCCCTCGCAGCAGCGCGTCATCCGCCAGGCCCTCGCCGCCGCCGGACTGACCCCGCAGGACGTCGACGCCGTCGAGGCGCACGGCACCGGCACCACCCTCGGCGACCCCATCGAGGCCCAGGCCCTCATCGCCGCCTACGGCCAGGACCGCGCCGAGGACCGGCCGCTGTGGCTCGGCTCGCTGAAGTCCAACATCGGTCACAGCCAGGCCGCCGCCGGTGTCGGAGGCGTCATCAAGATGGTGACCGCCCTGCGCGAAGGCGTCCTGCCCCGCACCCTGTACGCCGAGAACCCCACCCCGCACGTCGACTGGAGCGCCGGCCGGGTCGCACTCCTCACCGAGGAACAGCCCTGGCCCGACACCGGCCGACCCCGCCGTGCCGGCGTGTCCTCGTTCGGCATGAGCGGCACCAACGCCCACGTCATCGTCGAACAGGCCCCCGACGACACGACCGTACGGCCGCCCGCCACGGCCGGACTGCCCGCCGTACCCGTGCTGTTGTCCGCCCGCACCCCCGCCGCGCTGCGCGCCCAGGCCGCCCGGCTCCGCGCCCACCTGCGCGCCCGCCCCGGCACCCCGCTCACCGACCTCGCCTACACCCTCGCCGTGGGCCGCGCCGCCTTCACCCACCGGGCCGCCGTCCTCGCCGACGACGTCACCGGCCTCGACGAGACGCTCGCCGCACTGGCAGCCGACGGGCCGCTCACCGCGCCCGCGCTGCTCGCCCAGGCCGTGCCGGGCGGCGCCGAGCCCGTCCTCGTCTTCCCCGGACAGGGCGCCCAGTGGGCGGGCATGGCCCGCGAACTCCTCGCCGAGTCGACGGAGTTCGCCCAGTGGATCGAGCGCTGCGAACAGGCCCTCGCCCCGTACACGGACTGGTCGCTGAGCGCGGTGCTGCGCGGCGACGAAGGCGCCGCCGACCTCGGCCGCGTCGACGTCGTCCAGCCCGCCCTGTGGGCCGTGATGGTCTCCACCGCCGCCCTGTGGCTGGCCCACGGAGTCCGGCCGGCCGCCGTGGTCGGCCATTCCCAGGGTGAGATCGCCGCCGCCTGCGCGGCCGGCGCGCTCTCCCTGGAGGACGGTGCCCGCGTCGTCGCCCTGCGCAGCCGCGCCCTCACCCGCATCGCCGGCACCGGCGGCATGATGTCCGTCCCGCTGAGCGCCGACGACACCCGCGCCCGCATGACTCCCTGGGACGGACGGCTCGCGCTGGCCGCTGTCAACGGCCCGTCCTCCGCGGTCGTCTCCGGCGAGGCCGAGGCACTGGAGGAGATGTACGCCGCGCTCGTCGCGGACGGGGTGCGCGCCCGCAAGGTGAACGTCGACTACGGCTCGCACTCCCCGCAGGTCGAACAGATCGAGGACACCGTCCGCGAGGCCCTGGCCGGCATCGAGCCCCGGGAGAGCGAGATCCCCTTCCACTCCTCCCTGACCGGCGACTGGCTGGACACCACCGCCCTGGACGCCGGCTACTGGTACACCAACCTGCGGGAGACCGTCCGCTTCGAGGAAGCCGTCCGCGGCCTGATCGCCGCCGGACACCGCACGTTCATCGAGGTCGGCCCGCACCCGGTGCTCGCCGTCGGACTGCGCGACAGCCTCGACGCGGCCGGCGCCGACGGCGCCGTCCTCGGCTCGCTCCGCCGGGAGCAGGGCGACCTGAGGCAGTTCCTCACCGCCCTCACCGAAGCCCATCTGCACGGCGTGGACGTCGACTTCGAGACCGTGTTCGCCGGCACCGGAGCCGTCCGCACCGACCTGCCCACCTACCCCTTCGAGCACCGCCGCTACTGGCCCACGGTCCGTGAGACCGCCCTGGCCGACACCGACGCTCAGCTGGCGCCCGACTCCCTCGAGGCCCGCTTCTGGGAGACCGTCGAACAGGAGGACCTGCGCGGCCTCACCGAGGAGCTCGACCTGCCCGCGGACGCCCCGCTGAGCAGGCTCCTGCCCGCCCTGTCCCAGTGGCGGCGCGCCGGACGCGAGCGGGCCACCGCCGACGCCCTGCGCTACGCCGTCTCCTTCAGCCCCCTCACCCTCGGCGCCGCCGCCCTCACCGGCACCTGGCTGCTTCTCGTCCCCGCCGACGAGGCCGGACAGGCCGCCACCGCCGACCAGATCGCCGACGCCCTGACCGCGGGCGGCGCCCGCACCGTGCGGCGGATCGTCCTGCCCGACGGCGCACCAGACCGCGCGGCACTCGTCGACCTGCTCGCGGCCGAGAACGCCGACCGCAGCGACCGGCCCGCCGGGGTGCTCTCCCTGCTCGCCCTGGACACTCGCGACCACCCCGCGCTGCCCGGCGTCACCGTCGGTCTCGCCACCACCCTCGCCCTCGTCCAGGCCCTCGGCGACCTCGGGGCCGACGCCCCGTTGTGGTGCGCCACCCGCGGCGCGGTCGCGGTCGGCACCGCCGATCCCGCCCCCGTCCCTGCCCAGGCCCTCGTCTGGGGCTTCGGCCGGGTCGCCGCGCTGGAACACGCCGACCGCTGGGGCGGCCTCATCGACCTGCCCGCCGACCTCGACGCCCGCACCGGCACCCGCCTGGCCGCCCTCCTCGCCGACCCCGGCCAGGAGGACCAGACAGCGCTGCGCGCCTCCGGCGCCTACGGCCGCCGCCTGGTGCACGCCCCCGGCACCGCCGAACCGGCCGAGCCCTGGCGGCCGCGCGGCACCGTCCTGGTCACCGGCGGCGCCGGTGCCCTCGGCCGGCACGTCGCCCGCTGGCTCGCCGACCGCGGCGCCACCCACCTGGTGCTGGCCGGCCGCCGCGGAGCCGACGCCCCCGGAGCCGCGGAACTGCGCGACGAACTCGCCGCCCGCGGCGTCGAGGTCACCCTCGCCGCCTGCGACGCGGCCGACCGCGCCGTCCTCGCCGAGCTGCTCGCGGGCCTGCCCGCCGACCGGCCGCTCGACGCCGTCTTCCACGCCGCGGGCGTCCTCGACGACGGCGTGATCGACTCCCTCACCCCCGAGCGCATGGCCGGGGTCCTGCACGGCAAGGCCACCGCGGCCCGCGTCCTGCACGAGCTCACCCGCGACCTCGACCTGTCCGCCTTCGTCCTGTTCTCCTCCACCGCCGGTGTCCTCGGCGGCGCCGGCCTCGCCAACTACGCCCCGGGCAACGCCTACCTCGACGCCCTCGCCGCCGAACGCCGCGCCGCGGGGCTGCCCGCCACCGCCGTCTCCTGGGGCCTGTGGGCCGACGGCGGCATGGTCGGCGACGCGGCGGGCGAGCGCATGCGCCGCCACGGCGTCCACCCCATGGACACCGACACCGCCTGCCAGGCCCTCGGCCGGGCCCTCGACCTCGACGACACCCACGTCGTCGTGACCGACCTGCGCTGGGACACCTACGCGCCGTCCTTCACCGCCCCCCGGCCCAGCCACCTGCTGGACGAACTGCCCGCCGCCCGCCGGGCCCTGGACGCTGCGCAAGGCGACTCCGGACCCGACACCGCAGAGATCTCCTCGCTGCAGGCCCACGTCAGCGCCCTGCCCGCGTACGAGCGGGCGGACGCCGTCCTGGACATCGTGCGCGGCCATGTCGCCGGCGTCCTCGGCCACGCCTCCGCCGACGCGGTCGACCCCGCGCGGCCCTTCACCGACCTGGGCATCGACTCGCTCAGCGCGGTCGAACTGCGCAACGGCATGAACCGCATCACCGGCCTGCGCCTGCCCAGCACGCTCGTCTTCGACCACCCCACCTGCCGGGCCCTGGCCGACTTCCTGCTCGCGGAGGTCGCGGAGACCGCGACGGACACCGGCACCGCCGACGCCACGGCCCCGGCCGCGGCCGCCGTCGTACGACGTGGCCCCCAGACGGACGACCCCATCGCCATCGTCGCCATGGGCTGCCGCTTCCCCGGCGGGGTGCGCACCCCCGAGGAGCTGTGGAGCATGCTGCTCGCCGGCGAAGAGGGCCTGGTGCCCTTCCCCGACGACCGCGGCTGGGACCTCGGCGCCCTCTTCGACTCCGAACCCGGCAGGGCGGGCAAGGTCACGACCCGCACCGGCGGCTTCCTCGACGACGCCGCCGACTTCGACCCGGCCTTCTTCAACATCTCGCCGCGTGAGGCGCTCGCCATGGACCCGCAGCAGCGGCTGCTCCTGGAGATGGCGTGGGAGACGTTCGAGCGGGCCGGGATCGACCCGCGGGCCCTGCGCGGCAGCCGTACCGGTGTCTTCGCGGGCACCAACGGCCAGGACTACACCGGCATGCTCGCCGCGTCCGGCGAGGACTTCGAGGGCTACATGCTGACCGGCAACGCCGCCAGCGTCGTCTCCGGCCGGCTGTCCTACACCTTCGGGCTGGAAGGCCCCGCCGTCACCGTCGACACGGCCTGCTCGTCCTCCCTGGTGGCCCTGCACCTGGCGGTGCA
>NZ_JBITEN010000041.1:0-14679 GCF_044455165.1 Streptomyces sp. NPDC051315 | reverse complement strand
TACACACCCCGGGTGAAGGGGTACGAACCCGGCTCGCCCAGCTTCTCCCCCGGATCCCAGCCCTCCAGGGCGGCAGGCCCGTAGACCGGCTCGATCGGAAGTCCCGATTCGGATGGCCTCATCGCGTTCTCACGCCCTCTGCAGGTCGGTTGGTGCGTCGGTGTCCTCCGTGTCGGGAAGCTAGCCGGGGGCGGACGGCCGGACATCCCCCTGCAACCCCCCAGGATCCGAAGTGAAGGAAGAGACATGGACATCGCCGGGCCCAGCCCCGACCCCCGTCAGCCCTTGATCACCGGTGTCACCCGCCTGTACGCCGTGCTCGGCGACCCCGTCGCGCAGGTGCAGGCGCCCACGCTGCTCAATCCGCTCCTCGCGGCGCTGGGGCGGGACGCCGTGCTGGTGCCGGTGCACGCGCCCGTCGACCGGTTCGACGACGTGGTCCGCGGTCTCCAGGCCGTCGCCAACCTCGACGGGCTGCTCGTGACGGTGCCGCACAAGGCCGCCGTCCGCCGGTTCGCCGACCGGATCGCTCCCGCGGTCGAACTCTCCGGCAGCGCCAACGCGCTACGCCGGGAGGCGGACGGCCGCTGGCACGCGGACAACTTCGACGGCGCGGGCTTCGTCGCCGGTCTCGAGGCAGCCGGCCATCGGGCGGCCGGGGCGCGCGTCACCCTCGTGGGCACCGGCGGGGCCGGCTGCGCCATCGCCCCGGCGCTGCTCATGGCGGGCGCGGAGCGGGTGGAGCTGTGCGACCTGGACCCGGCGCGCACCGCGGGGCTCGCCGCCCGGCTGGAGGCACGCTGGCCGGGACGCACGGGCCGCTCGACCCGGCCGGTCACCGACGGCGTGGACATCGTCGTGAACGCGACCCCGCTGGGGCTGCGGCAGGACGACCCGTTGCCGTTCGACCCGGCCGCGCTCGACCCGGGCACGCTCGTCGCCGACATCATCATGAAGCCCCGGGTGACCCCTCTCCTGCGGGCCGCGGCCGGACGGGGGCTTCCCGTGCACTACGGGGCGCCGATGCTGGAGCGGCAACTCGACTTCTACCGCGCGTACTTCGGGCTGGACGGCGAGGGCGCCCGCCGATGACGGGCGATGGGCGGCAGATGGCCGGGCGGTGGACGGGGCGTCCCTAGCGTGGCGGCATGCAGCCGACCATCACACCCCGTGCCTCCGCCCATCCCTCTCCCGGAGAAACCACGGAAACACTCGATACCGCCGCCTCCGCCGAGGCCACCGAAACCACCGACGCCGTCGATGCGGCCGGGTCCGCCGAGGGGCCGGCCGCCCGGATCGCCCGTGCGCTGGCCCGGCCCGCCGCCCAGCAGCCGCGGTGGCCCGACCCGGTCGCCGCGCTGGCCGCGGTGAGCACGCTGGAGACGATGCCGCCCCTCGTCGTCCCGCACGAGGTCGACCTCCTGCAGCAGCGCCTCGCCGAGGTCGCGCAGGGGCGTGCCTTCCTGCTGCAGGGCGGCGACTGCGCCGAGACCTTCGAGGGCAACACCGAGTCCCACATCAGGGCCAACCTGCGCACGCTGGTGCAGATGGCCGTGGTGCTGACGTACGCGGCGAGCGTGCCGGTGGTCAAGGTGGGCCGGATCGCCGGGCAGTACGCCAAACCCCGCTCCAACAGCACCGACTCGCTGGGCCTGCCCGTCTACCGCGGCGACATCGTCAACGGATTCGACCCGGTGCCCGAGGCGCGCGTCCCCGACCCCTCCCGGATGCTGCAGGCGTACGCCCGTTCCGCCGCCGCCCTCAACCTGACGCGCGCGTACGCCGGTTCGGGCTTCGCCGATCTACGGCAGGTGCACGAGTGGAACCGTGACTTCCTGCGCACCTCGCCGGTCGGTGAGCGCTACGAGGCGCTGGCCGCCGAGATCGACCGCGGCCTCGACTTCATGACCGCCTGCCGCGTCGACCACCGCGCGCTGCACGCGACCGAACTGTGGTCCAGCCACGAGGCGCTGCTGCTGGAGTACGAGCGGGGCCTGCTGCGGCACGTACCGGCGCCGGACGGCGGGTTCGGACGGCTGTACGGGCTGTCCGGGCACTTCCTGTGGATCGGTGAGCGCACCCGGCAACTGGACGGCGCGCACATCGCCCTCGCCGAACTGCTCGCCAACCCCATCGGGTTGAAGATCGGCCCGTCCACCACGCCCGAGCAGGCCGTGGAGTACGTCGAGCGGCTCGACCCGTACAACCGGCCCGGGCGGCTCACCCTGATCAGCCGGATGGGCAGCGGCCGTATCCGTGACGTGCTGCCGCCGATCGTGGAGAAGGTCGAGGCGACCGGGCACCGGGTGATCTGGCAGTGCGACCCGATGCACGGCAACACCCACGAGGCCGCCAACGGCTACAAGACCCGACACTTCGACCGGATCATCGACGAGGTGCGGGGCTTCTTCGAGGTGCACCGCGGTCTCGGCACCCACCCGGGCGGCCTGCACATCGAACTGACCGGCGACAACGTCACCGAGTGCGTGGGCGGCGCCCAGGCCATCGACGACTCCGGTCTCGCGGAGCGGTACGAGACGTACTGCGATCCGCGCCTGAACCCGCAGCAGTCCATGGAACTGGCCTTCCTGGTCGCCGAGATGCTGCGTTCCTGACACCTTCTGGAGGTATCCCGACATGGGCGCAACCACGCCCCGCACATCCCGCCGGCTGTCCCTCGCGGTGCTCTGCGCCGCGCAACTCATGATCATCCTCGACCAGAACATCGTGAACGTGGCGCTCCCCGCCATCCAGGCCGACCTCGGGTTCTCCGCGGCCGACCTGGTGTGGATCGTCAACGCCTATGTCGTTCCCTTCGGCGGCCTGCTGCTCCTGGCGGGCCGCCTCGGCGATCTGCTGGGCCGCAAGCGGGTGTTCGTCGCCGGGCTCGCGCTGTTCACCGCGGCGTCCCTGCTGTGCGGCCTGGCCCCCGGGCAGGGCACGCTGATCGCCGCCCGTTTCGTGCAGGGCGTCGGCGGGGCGATCGCCTCCGCCGGCATCCTCGGCATGATCGTCACGATGTTCCCCGAGCCGCGTGAACAGGCCCGGGCCATCGGCGCGTTCAGCTTCGCCTCGGCGGGCGGCGGGGCCATCGGCCCGCTGGTCGGCGGTGTCCTCACCGACATGGTGGACTGGAGCTGGATCTTCCTCATCAACATCCCGCTCGGCGCGGTCGTCGTCGCCGTCGCGCTGCGCACCCTGCGGCACGAGCCCGGCGCGGGGCTGCGCGGGCACGCCGACGTCGCCGGCGCCGTGCTCGTCACCGCCGGTCTGATGCTCGCCGTGTACACCATCGTCGGCGCGGAGACCGAGGGCTGGGTCGCCGCCCGCACCCTGGGCGGCGCGGCCGCGGCCCTCGCCCTGCTCGTGGCGTTCGTGGTGCGGGAGTCCCGCGCCGCCGGTCCGCTGCTGCCGCTGCGGGTCTTCGCGATCCGCTCCGTGTCGGCCGCCAACACCATCCAACTGCTGCTGATCGCGGCCATGTTCGGGTTCCTGTACTTCGGCACCCTGTACCTGCAGAAGGTCCTCGGCTACGACGCCCTCGCCACCGGACTGGCCTTCCTGCCGGCCGCGCTGTCCATCGCGGTGGTCTCCCTCGGCCTCGCCGCGCGGCTGATCACCCGCTTCGGCGCCCGTCCGGTGCTGCTCGGCGGGCTCGCGCTGCTGGCGGCCGGTTTCGCGCTGTTCGCGCGGATCCCGCTGGACGGCGCGTACGCCACCGCCTTCCTGCCGTCCGCGCTGCTGCTCGGCCTGGGGTTCGGTGCCGTGATGCCCGCGCTGATGCTGCTCGGTGTCGCGGACGCCGGCCCCGAGGACTCCGGGGTCGCCTCCGGCCTGTTCAACACCACCCAGCAGATCGGCGGCGCGGTGGGCCTCGCCGTCCTCAACACGCTCGCCACGGCCCGTGCCGGTACGTCGACGGCGCCGTCCGCGCTGCTGGAGGGCTACCGGCTGGCCTTCGCCACCGCGGCCGGCTTCGTCGTCGCCGCGGCCCTGGTCGCCTGGGCGCTGCTGCGTCCCGGCCGGGACGGTGCCGGTGCCCGTGCCGGCACCGAGGACACCGGCACTCCGGTGGTTCACGCGGGCCTGTGAGGCGTACGCCGGGAGCGGGTGGACGCGTACGACAGCGCGGGGGCGGTGCCGGCCGGCACCGCCCCCGCGTTCGTGCTGCCGGGCCTCAGCCCGTCGGCGACCGTCAGTCGACCTCGATGCTGCGGCCGTGGTGGAAGAAGTCCGTCGGGTCGTAGGCCTTCTTCACCATGACCAGGCGGGTGTAGTTGTCGCCGTAGTACTTCTGCTGCCACCCGGGCAGCTTGGAGCTGCTGAAGTTGACGTACGCGCCGCTGGAGAGCGGGTCCATGACCGCGGCGGCGTTGTCCGTCCAGCTCTCGGCGAGCGCCTGGTCCGCCGCCGGGGGCGCCGCGGTCGGCAGCTGGTCGACGAACCCGGCCACGAACTTGGCGTCCCGGTGCCAGTAGGCGGTGGAGGTGCGGCTGACCCTGTTCGCGGCGCCGCCGAGCGCCATGCAGTGCAGGTAACGGGTGTGGCCGGCGGCGCGCCGGGAGTCCCAGGCGGCCAGCACGTCCGTGATCGCCGAGGCGCTCAGACGGGTGTTGAACAGGCGGTAGGTCTCCCGCTGCCAGCCGATGCGCGGCAGGGTGGCGTCGGGGTTGGTACCGACCCGCTGGCACTGCCGCACGGTGATCGAGTCGCAGTGGTAGACGCGCTTCATCGTGTCCGCGTACGACGCCTCGGCGGCCAGGGAGGACTGCGGTGCGGTGCCCGCCAGGGCCGTGAGCCGGCTGAGCGCGGTGTCCAGTTCGCTCTTCGGGCCCAGGTAGCCGCCCGTGATCATCACCATCGGCTTCTGGCCGGCGGCGGCGTCGGGGAGGATCAGGATGAACTGCGAACCGAGGTTGTCCGAACCGGCGTTGATCCAGTCCTGCCAGGCGCCGAACAGGGCGGTGACGTGGTCGTAGTCCCACCAGGTCTCGTAGTAGACCATCGTCGGGGCGCTGATCGGGCGGATCTCGAACTCGACGACGACACCGAAGTTGCCGCCCCCGCCACCGCGCAGCGCCCAGAACAGGTCGGCGTTCTGGGTGGCCGAGGCACGCACCAGGGAGCCGTCGGCGAGGACCACGCTCGCGGCGCTCACCCGGTCGCTGCCCAGGCCGAACTTGCGCGTCTGGTAACCGTATCCGCCGCCGGAGACGAACCCGCCGGGGCAGACGGTCGGGCAGGTGCCCGTGACGACCTGCTTGCCCAGCGGGGCGAGCGCGGTGACCGCGTTGACGGACTGGGCGCCCGGGCCGACCTTCACGACGGTGCCGCTGACGGTGGCCTGGTTCAGCCGGGAGACGTCGATGACCAGGCCGGGGCCGGTGGACCAGCCGCCGTAGCTGTGGCCGCCCGAACGCATCCGGACCTGGATGCCCTCCTCGCGGGCGAAGCGCACCGCGGCCTGGACGTCCGCCGGGGTCTCGCAGTAGGCGACCGCCTCCGGGGCCGCCGCGTCCCACTGCATCATCTGCAGCTGACGGGCCTGGTCGTAGCCGCTGTCGCCGGCCAGCACCAGGTCGCCCTGAAGGCTCGCGGCGAGCGTCGCGTAACCGCTCTCCGCGCTGTAGGACAGGGGCGGAACCACTCCGGCCACGGCACTCGCGAGTGCCACACCCCCGCCGGCGCGTATGAAGTTCCTTCTGTTGAGCATTGTTTCCCTCCCCGTGCCCGGAATTTCCGGGACATCTTTCGTGGATCGCTGGGAAACCTATGCGGCGAGATTGGCGCGAAAGAACCCCTAACACCCCCGTAGGCGGGTCCGGGAAGTGGCTGAAAAGCGTGGAATTACTCCCGCCGGGAAGTGGAATTACGCCCCCCGTGCACCAGGCGGCACTGGGATTACGCCTGCCGGTCGTCAGAGGACGCTGGAATCACGCCTGCTGCTCGCCGGGGGACGCTGGAATCACGCCCGCCGCGCGCCCTCTCCGGGCCGGCCGTCGCGCCCCGGACGAGGGCGCGCCCTCCGCCACGGGGCGGGGCCGGGCGAGGCGGGGGAGGGGCTGACGCAGGCCGGGAACGGGCGCCCGCCGGGGCCCTGGCCGGGGGTGCCGTCGATGACGAGTACGTCCCCCGTCGTGAGGGGAGGGGCGCGGGCGCTCGCGTCCCCGGTCGTGGGGCGAGGGCGCGGGTGCTCGCGCCGGCAGGGGACGGGCGCGCCGGGGGGTAGGCCCCTTCAGGGTCGTCGGCGGCGGGAGCCTCGGTCCGGTGGCGCGGGGCGCGGGGATCGCCGGGTCGGACGTCCCCGGAAACGTCGAATGGCGCCCGCCGGGGGATTCGCGGGCGCCATTCGGGTCGGGGTGGGGATCAGCCGAAGCTGGCTCGCTCCAGCCACTCGTCGAGGAGCTTGGCGTCGCCGAGGACCTCCACGCGGCCGCTGTCGGCCGGCTGGCGGCGGTAGAAGACCTGCAGGACGTCGGTGAGCGGACCGCGCAGGGTGGTGGTGGCGGAGTCGTCGACGCCCCGGCGCCAGGTGAAGCCGTCACGGCCCAGCTCGATCAGCCAGTCGGCGCCGATCTCCGGCGCGCCGTCCGTGGCGCGCAGTGCGATGGTGCCGGGGCCGCGCAGTTCGGCCAGGCGCGGGGCCGCGTTGGCGCCCCAGGGGCTGGCGAGCACGAACAGCCACTCGTCGATGGCGTCGGCCGCGACCTCGGGGGCGACGGAGTACTCGGCGCCCAGGGCGATCGCCGCGTCCGCGCGGTGCACCACCGCCTCGTGCGTCATCCGGCGGGCCCAGAAGGAGGCGTTCTCGACCGGCATCCCCGTCCACACCTTGGTGTCGGCGCCGGCCTGGCCCAGGTCCTCGGCCAGCCGGGCCGCGCTCTCGCGCAGCCAGGCCGCGACGCTCCCGGCGTCCCGGGCGGCCGGAGCCATGTCCGGCACGGTCGCGTGCGGGACGAAACCGGTGGCCCGGGTGCGGACGGTGGCGGCGGCCCAGCGGTACGTCTGTCCGATGTGCAGTGCGAGACCGGCGATGTCCCAGGCGGGGCAGGTGGGGACGCGCACCGACAGGTCGGCCCCCTCGACCAGCTCGGCGATCCGGTCGGTCTCCGACGTGATTTCCGAGCAGTAACGAGCGTAATCCAATGGGTAATTGACCATGCCGAAATGCTATCCAGCGGCCGGTACCGCCCATGTGCGCCCGGGGGTTTCCGGAGAGAAGACAGGGGGGTTTTAGGGGGGTGGGGAGGAGCTCGGGTGGCCGGAATTCATCGATAAAGTCCAGCCGCACAAGCCGTCTTGCCGTCCAGGAAGGTCGTCATGTCTCAGACCGAGACCGGCACCACCGATCCCATATCCCCCGTCAAGTCCGCGTCACGGCTCCCGTCGTTGACCGGCATGCGGTGGATAGCGGTGTCGATGGTGTTCGTCTACCACGCCACGTGGGGCATCTACCCGCCCTCGGCGTTCCCCGAATCCCTCACCTTCGTCACGGCGAACGCCGGCTGGGTGGGGGTGTCGTTCTTCTTCGTCCTCAGCGGCTTCGTCCTCGCCTGGTCGGCACGCGCCGACGACACCGCCCCCAGGTTCTGGCGTCGCCGGTTCTTCAAGGTCTACCCGAACCACTTCGTCACGTTCCTGCTCGCGGCGCTGCTCATGGCGTGGGCCGGGACCGAGATCCGGCACGTGCTGCCCAACCTGCTGCTCGTGCAGTCCTGGTCCTGGGACACCGACGTCTCCCTCAGCGTCAACGGCGTGAGCTGGTCACTGTCCTGCGAGGCGTTCTTCTACGCCCTGTTCCCGCTGTGGCACGGGCTGATCCGCCGGATCCGCCCCGAGCACCTGTGGTACTGGGCGTCCGGCGCGGTGGGCGCCGTCCTGCTCGTGCCGTTCGTGACGCTGCTGCTGCCCGACCAGCCGCAGCTGGCCTGGGAGCCGACGCCGGTCTACGACTTCTGGTTCGTCTACCTCTTCCCGGTGACCCGCACCCTGGAGTTCGTCCTCGGCATCCTGCTCGCCCGGATCGTGCTCACCGGCAAGTGGATCGACGTGCGCCCCGGCGCCGCCGCCCTCGCCTTCGTCGCCGGTTACGCCGTCTCGCTGTACGTGCCCGACCTGTGGGGCTACGCCGCCGCCACCGTCGTCCCGCTCGCCCTGCTGATCCCGGCGTTCGCGCTGCGCGACGTACGCGGGGAGCGGTCCCTCACCGCCAGCCGCGCCATGGTGTGGCTCGGCGACATCTCGTTCGCCTTCTACCTGCTGCACCGCATGATCCACGCCCATCTCGTGTACCTGGTCGGCACCGACCACGTGTGGGGCTTCCGGGACGCCACCGGCCTCGCCGTCGTGGCCTTCGGGCTGTCGACGCTGCTCGCGTGGGCGCTGTTCCGGTGCGTGGAGTCGCCCGTGCAGCGCCGGTTCGGCAAGCCCCGGAAACCGAGGAAGAGCACACTCGAGCGCGCGGAGGTGGCGGTCTGATGGCGGTCGTACTCATCACCGGTTGCAGCAGCGGTTTCGGCCTGGAGATCGCCCTGGCCTTCGCCCGCGAGGGCGACACCGTGTACGCCTCGATGCGCAACCCCGCCAAGGCGGGCCGGCTGCACGAGCGGGCCGCCGCCGAGGACCTCGGCGTCGAGGTGCTCGCCCTGGACGTCACCGACGAGACGTCCGTGCGGGAGGCCGTCGCGCACGTCGAGCAGCGGCACGGATCCGTCGACGTCCTCGTCAACAACGCCGGCATCACCTACGCCGGAGCGGTCGAACTCACCCCGGAGGACCACGCCCGCCAGGTCTTCGAGACCAACTTCTGGGGCGCCCTGCGCACCACCCGGGCCGCCCTGCCCGCGATGCGCGCGGCCGGCCGCGGCACCGTCATCAACATCAGCTCCCTCGCGGGCCGTATCTGGTCCGTGCCCTACGGCGGCTTCTACGCGGCCAGCAAGTTCGCCCTCGGCTCGCTCAGCGAGGCACTGGCGGCCGAGGTCGCGCCGTACGGCATCCGCGTCGTCTGCCTGGAGCCGGGCAACTTCGCCACCGACGTACGGGCCAACGCCTACGTCCGCGAGACCACCGACGGCGACCCGTACGCCGCCGACGAGGCCTGGATGCAGGAGTTCCTGAGCCGCGCGAGCGGCGAAAGCGCGGGCGACCCCGCCGACCTGGCCCGCGCCGCGGTCGCCGCCGCCCGCGACGCGTCCACCGAACTGCACACCCTCGTCGGTGAGGAGGCCCGCATGATGACCGACATGATCGCCGCCTCCGGCACCTTCGAGAAATGGCTCCCGGGATTCATCGCCTTCGCCGAATCCGTGGCCGGACCCCGCCCCGCGGGCCCGGCACACAGCTGACGGCAAAGGGGGGTGTGAGGGGGGTGGTGAAGGGACACCGCCCCCCTCTCGCCACGCAAGACTGAAATCACCGACGAGGAGGACCACTCGATGTTCGATGTCGCCGCGTATGTCAGCCATCTGCGATACGAGGGTTCACTGGAACCCACCCTGGAAACCCTTCGCGCACTGCACCGCAAACACCTGGAGTCGGTGCCGTTCGATAATTCCCTGCACGCCCACAAGGGGCTCGCCGTGTGGGACGAGGTGGAGACCGACCCCGACGTGCTGTTCGAGCAGCTGATCACCGGCCGGCGCGGCGGCGTCTGCCACGAGCTGAGCGGTCTGTTCCGCACCCTGCTCCAGCGCCTCGGCTACGAGGTCCTCATCCTGTCCGCGGGCATCCGCGGCGCCGACGACCAGTACGGGCCCGACCTGGAGCACATGCTCAACGCGGTCCGGATCGACGGCGAACTGTACCTGGTGGACGTCGGGTTCGTCGGCCCGTCCTTCATCGAGCCGCTGCACGTCGGCGAGGAGGAGCAGGAGCAGAACGGCTTCCGCTTCAAGGTCGTGGACGAGGGCGAGCACAAGGTCGTGCTGCGCCAGGGCGTCGCCGGCGGCTGGCAGGGCGTCTACCGCTTCCGTCCGCAGGAGCGGCGGCTCACCGACTGGAAGGGCTTCTCCAGCACCGTCGAGAAGGACATGGAGTGGTTCTGGGAGGGCGAACAGCTCACCGCCGGAACGAAGATCCAGGGACGCACCGGTGAGAACGGCCAGATGATCCTGATCGGCCGCCGGTACGTCGAGTCCAAGGACGGTGCGGAAAAGGTCCGCGCGATCATCGACAAGAACGAGTACCAGGACATCGTCCGCCACATTCTGCGCCAGGCGGCGTGACGCCTTTCCCCTTTCCCGCGATTCCGCTCGGATTCCCGCGATTCCGCTCGAAACACAAGAGGAGAACACCATCATGACCACCGCCCTTCAGATCCCGGGTTACGTCGCCGGCACCTGGAACGTGGACGGCGTCCACTCCGACGTCTCGTTCGAGGTCCGCCACCTCGGCATCGCCAAGGTCCGCGGTCGCTTCGACACCTTCGAGGCGCGGATCGTCACGGCCGAGAACCCGCTCGACTCCTCGGTGACCGCCACCATCCAGGCGAAGTCGGTCAACACCAACAACCAGACGCGCGACGAGCACATCCACGGCGACGACTTCCTGAAGGTGGACGAGTTCCCCACCCTCACCTTCGTCTCCACCGGCATCCGCCCCGACGGTGAGGTCTTCCTCGTCGACGGCGACCTCACCATCCGCGGCATCACCAAGCCGGCCACCCTCCGCCTGGAGATCAACGGCTTCGGCACCGGCTTCGACGGCAACCCGGCCGCCGGGTTCTCCGCGGTCGCCGAGATCAACCGCTCCGACTTCGGCGTCACCGCCGGCCCGGCCGGCGCGGTCGTCGGCGAGACGATCAAGCTGACCTTCGAGATCGAGGCCAACCTCCAGGTCTGAGCAGACGGCCACCCACCGCAAGGGGCCGCCCGGCTGACGCCGGGCGGCCCCTTCGCGCTGCCTGCGCGCCGCGCTCAGCCGGCCGGCGTCAGCACGCCCAGACCCTCACGCAACTGCCCGAGAACGGAGGCCAGCTGGTCACGGTCGGCGGCGGCGCCGTACACGTAGAAGTCCGGCCGCACCAGCAGCGAACGCGTCCGGCACTCGTCCAGGTACCGCAGGTACACCCCGTCGGTGTCGGCGACCTGCCCCGGCCCCGGCGCCGGACCGTCGGCCGGCACCACCTGGACGATCCGCGCCCGCAGCCCCTCCAGGAACGCGCGGTCCGCGTCGCTCAGCAGCGCCGCCGGGTCGTCCGCGGTCAGCAGGACGAACCCCAGCCCCACGACCTCGTCGAAGAGAGCGGTACGGCCGTCGCGGCCCACCCGGCCCTGCGGCGTGAGGTCACCCGCCGGATGACGCGGCGCCCGCCCCGCCGCCCGCCGGTACAGCAGCCCGTCCTTGAGGGGCTGCACCGCGCCCTGCGGCCGGCCGCCGCCCACACCGCGCTCCCGGGCCGCGAGCATCGACGCGTCCCGCTCGGCCGCGGCCGCCGGGTCGTCCTGGCAGATGACCCGGCCCAGGTTCACGGACATGGTGATGGCGTGCTGGACGTGCCGGCGGCGCTCCACGGTGTAGCTGTCAAGGAGGGTGTCGGAGGCCTGCCCGCCGAGCACCAGGTCCAGCTTCCAGGCGAGGTTGGCGGCGTCCCGGAACCCCGAGCACATGCCCTGCGCCGCGAACGGCGGCATCAGGTGCGCCGAGTCCCCGGCGAGCAGCAGCCGGCCCGCACGCCACTCGTCGGTGTAGCGCGCGTTGAAGGTGTACATCGCGTGCCGTTCCAGCACCGCGTCGTCCGGGGTGATGCCCTGTTCACCGAGCAACTCCCAGGCCCGCTCGACCGTGTTGAGCTCCTCGGCGCTCTCCCCGGCCACCCGCATGAACTCCCAGCGGCGGTGCCCGGGGCCCGCCGACACATGGGTGCGCGGCCGGGCCGGGTCGCACACCTGGAGGTTGTTCGGCTCGTACGTCCGCTCCGTCAGCGGGGCGACGTCGCAGATCAGCCAGTCGTGCGAGAAGCCCAGGTCGGTCTGGCCGGTGCCCATCCGGGCGCGTACGAAGCTGTTGGCGCCGTCGCAGCCGACGACCCAGCGGGCGGTCAGGACCCGCCGTCCGGCGCCGCTGTCGTCACCGGTGGGACGCACGGTCAGCTCGGCCCCGTCGTCGGTGACGGTGAGGCCGACGGCCTCGTGGCCGCGCAGCACCGTCAGGGAGGGCAGACGCGCGCCCCGCTCCGCCAGCGCCGCTTCCAGGCCGGGCTGGTACATGGCCGTCGAGTCGGGCCAGCCGCACCGGCCCGTCTGCGAGGCCTCGATGCGCAGCAGGCTGCGCCCCTCGGCGTTCAGCCACTCGTACGTGCCCGACGGTTCCGAGAACGAGGGGATGCGGTCGCCGAGGCCGGCCGCCGCCAGAATGCGCGCCGACTCGCTGTCGAAGTTGACGGCGCGCGGCATGCCGTACGCCTGCGGCCAGCGCTCCACGACGACGACCCGGTGGCCGTGCTGGGCCAGCAGGATGGACAGGGTCTGGCCGACGGGGCCGTAGCCCACGACGAGGACGTCGCTGTCGGCGGGATGTGCCGGGGTGGTGGTGTGCATGACTGTCGTGCGCTCCCTGTGGATGGATCGACGGAAGGTCGGGACAGGACGCCGGGGCGGGCGGCCCCCGTCGGGCCGCCCGCCCCGGCGCGGGAAGAACGGGCTTCGGCGCGCCGGAGCGGGGCGCCGGGCGAGCGTCAGGCGTCGACGGGGGCGCCCGCCGGCAGCCGCGGCTCCAGGTACTCGGCGACCATGCCGGGCGTCGGCTGGTCGAACAGCAGCATCACCGGCAGCTGGAGACCGGTGGCCTCGGAGAGCCGGTTGCGCAGTTCCACGGCGGTCAGCGAGGTGAACCCGACGTCGAAGAAGCCGCTGTTCTCCTCGATCTCCTCCAGGTCCTCGTGACCGAGCACCGCCGCGGCCGTCTCCCGCACCAGGTCGGCGAGCAGGTCGTAGCGCTCGTCCGGGCCGAGCCCGGCCAGCCGCGCCGCCAGCGCCTCGCCGGGCTCCGCCTCCTCCTCGGTGAGCCGCTGCGCGGCGGCCTCTCCGTTGCCGATCACGATGTCTGCCTCCAGCCAGTAACGACGGTGTTGGAACGCGTAGGTGGGCAGGTCGACCCGGCGGGCGCCCGTCCCCGCGAGGACCCGGCCGAGATCCGCCGGAACGCCCCGCACGTGCAGACCGGCCAGCGAGGTGAGGAAGGTGGCCAGACCGCCCTCGCCGCGCCGCAGCGAACCGGTGACGACGGCGCCGCCCGGCATCCCGTCCAGGGCCTGCTGCAGCGCCGGCACCAGCACGCCGTGCGGGCTGCACTCCACCCACACCCGGTGCCCCTGCTCGCGCAGCGTGGCCGCCGCGTCGGCGAGCCGCACCGTGCGGCGCAGGTTCTCGTACCAGTACTTGGCGTCGGTGTCGCCCGCGCCCAGCCACGCGCCGGTGACGGTCGACAGCATCGGCACCTCGGGCCGGCGCGGCTCCACCGGACCCAGCAGGTCGAACAGTTCGTCCCGCAGGTCCTCGACGTGCGGTGAGTGCGAGGCGTAGTCCACCGGGATACGGCGTACCCGCACCCCCTCGTCGCCCAGCTGCCCGCTGAACGCGTCGAGTGCCTCGACACCGCCCGCGATCACCGTGAACCCGGGGCCGTTGACCGCGGCCACCGACAGGTCACCGCCGAACTCCGCCAGACGCCGCTCGGTCTCGTCGGCCGGCAGGAACACGGTGGCCATGCCGCCCCGGCCGGTGATCGCCTCGATGGCCCTGCTGCGCAGCGCCACCACCCGGGCCGCGTCCTGGAGCGAGAGCGCCCCGCTCACCGCGGCCGCCGCGATCTCGCCCTGCGAGTGCCCGATCACCGCGTCCGGTTCCACGCCGTGGGCCCGCCACAGCGCGGCCAGGGCGACCATCATGGCGAACGAGGCGGGCTGTACGACGTCCACCCGCTCCAGGGAGGCGGCGCCCTCCGCCTGTCGCAGCACGTCGGTGAGCGACCAGTCGACGAACGGGGCCAGAGCCGCCTCGATCTCGGCGATCCGCTCCGCGAACACCGGTGACTCGTCGAGGAGCCGGCCGCCCATGCCGACCCACTGGGAGCCCTGACCCGGGAAGACGAACACGGTCTTGCCGTCCAGGTCGGCGGTGCCCCGCACCACCGGCGCCGAGGACGCGTCCGCGGCCAGCCCCGACAGTGCCTCCAGCGCGGTCGCGCGGTCCGCCGCGACCACCACCGCCCGGCGCTCGTGCGCCTCCCGCGTGGTCAGCAACGAGTGCGCCACATCGAGGAGCCGGAGCTCCGGGTCGGCGACCAGACGGTCGTGCAGCCGGGCCGCCTGCCCGCGCAGCGCCGCCGCGGAGCGCGCCGACAGGGCCAGTGGGACGGCGGCGGGCGGGGTGTGTTCGGCGGCCGGTTCGCCGGCCTCCTCGTCGGGGGCCTGTTCGATGATGACGTGGCTGTTGGTGCCGCTGACGCCGAAGGAGGAGACGGCCGCGCGGCGCGGGCGGTCGGTGTCGGGCCAGGGACGGCTGTCCGTGAGGAGCTCGACCGCGCCGGCCGACCAGTCGACGTGCGGGGTCGGCTCGTCGACGTGGAGGGTCTTGGGCAGCAGGCCGTGCCGCATGGCCTCGACCATTTTGATGACGCCGGCGACTCCGGCGGCGGACTGGGCGTGGCCGATGTTGGATTTGAGGGAGCCGAGCCAGA
>NZ_JBITEN010000040.1:0-14702 GCF_044455165.1 Streptomyces sp. NPDC051315 | reverse complement strand
CGGGGGGGGTCGTGACCCCAAACCCTCCCCCCCCCCCCCCACCCGCACCGGCGGCCGGCCCCCGCGGGGGGGGGGGGGGGCCCCCCCCGACGTTGCCGTAGGGGGTAGGTGCGGGTGTCGAACCGGTCGCCCCGCCGGGCGGCAGCCCGGCGGGGCGAAGCGATTCCTACAGGCGCACCGGGAACGAGGTGAGCAGCCGGGCGCCGCCGGGGATGATCTCCCGGTACCGCAACGCGCTGCGCCGCACGGCGAGTTCCAGGCCGTCACGCCGCAGCAGCAGGTGATCGAGGGCCACCTCGCCCTCGAGGTTGGACAGTGCCGCGCCGATGCAGCGGTGCGGCCCCGACCCGAAGGAGAGGTGGCCCTCGCCCGGCTTCGGTACCCGTTCCACGTCGCACTGTTCGGGCCGGGGGAAGTGGCGCGGGTCGAAGTTGGCGGAGTGGAGGGAGCCCGTCAGGGCGTCGCCCTTGCAGATCGGGACCCCGCCGACCTCCATGTCCTGGGTCGCGTACCGCGGACCGGCGTTCGGGATGGAGGGCACCACCCGCATCAGTTCGTCCATGGCGTGGGGCAGCAGGTCGGGCCTCGCGCGCAGCAGGGCCAGCTGATCCGGGTTGTCCTGCAGCAGCAGGATCGCGTTGAGGATGAAGTCGTTCATGGCGTGGTATCCGGCGTTCACCAGATTCACCACCAGGGAGGTGATGTCGGCTTCGCTGAGCCCGACGCCCTCCTTGTCCACCGCGTGCACCAGGGTGGAGATCATGTCGTCCACCGGTTCGGCCCGGCGCCGCTCGATGAGCCCCTTGGTGTACGTGCACAAGCCCTGGAGGCTGGTGGTGAAGTCGGCGTCGGCGTTGGCGTACTCGCCCATCCACTTCCGGATCTGGGGCTGGTCGGCCCGGTCTATCCCGATGAGCTCGCAGATGACCCCACTGGTCAGGGGGGCGGCGTACTCGTGGAGCAGATCACCGGATCCCTTCTGGACCAGCGCGTCGAGCAGCCCCGCGGACATCTCCTCGATCCCGGGCCGCAGCGCCTTGAGACGCCGCATGGTGAACGCCGGCGCGAGCATGCGCCGCAGCCGTGCGTGGTCCTTGCCGTCCTCCAGCGCCAGATTCGCCCCGAAGGATTCGCGCAGCTCGTCCGAGAGGTCGAGGGAGGAGAGCATCAGTTCCGTGATGCTGGGACCTTCATGCCCCGGCACCTTGCCGGCGTCCACGACGAAGCGCGGGTCGCTCAGCACGGACTTGATCTCTTCACTGCGCGTCATCAGCCACACGCGCTGCCCACCGGGATATCCGACGCGTACCAGGGGTGAGCGCTCCCGCAAGCGGGCCAGGGACCCCACGGGATCGTCCTCGAACTCGGGGGCCAGAAGGCTGACGATCGGCTTGTCCGTTTCCCTCACTCCCTGGTCGCGGGAGTGAGGGCGGGACTCCGTCATGCGTCCACTTCCTTTCGTGAGGCGGGCGGTGAGTCAGCGCCCGCCGGCGGTCTGTGCCGCGATCAGTTCGAGGATCTCCGGAGCACTGTCGACCAGATACATGTGGTCGCCCGGGAACTCCGCGTAGCTGAACTCCCCTGTGGTCGCCTTCTGCCACTCCTGCGCCTGGTCAGCTGCCACAAGGCCGTCAGAGCTTCCGCGCAGTGAGCAGATGGGAACCGTCAGCAGTGCGTCGCTGCTCGGAACGTAGTTCTCGTGCATCTCGCAGTCGGCCCGCAGTGTGGGGAGGATCAGTTCGCGCATCTCGGGGTGGTCCAGGGCTTCGTGCCTGAAGCCCGCGAACTCCTCGACCCGGGCGAGGAACTCGTCCTCCGGCAGGCCCGTCGCCCGTCTCTCCCGCTGCGTCCACGGCCCCGGCGAACCGCTGACGACCAGCCGTTCGACGGGGACATGGCGGGTCGTCAGCAGATGGGCGAGCTCGTAGGCGAGCACGGCTCCCAGGCTGTGGCCGAAGAGGACGACCCGATCACTGCCGCCGAGGCCGGTGACGACGTCCTCGACACAGTGCTCGGCCGCCTCGGACACGTTCCGGTGCGGCGTTTCCAGGATGCGGCGCTCCCTGCCGGGGAGTTCGACAGGGACCACGCGGCACCGGCCGCCGGAGAGTGCCCGCCAGGGGTGGAAGAACGAGGGTCCTGCCCCCGCGAACGGCACGCACACCAGCGCGGTCCCGCTCTGGCCCGCGGCGGCCGCTGTGGAAGTTTCCGTCACGTCGAGCACTCCCGTCGTCAGTCCAGCCGGCCGGCGATGACCTGCATGATCTGACCGGCGGGCTTGGGCATGTGCAGGTACTCGTGCGAGGCGTCCACGTCGAATTCCTCGATCGAGCCGAGGACGTGCTGTTTCCAGTGGAAGGCGTACGAGCCCCAGTCCCGGCCCTGTTTCGCGTGGAAGTACAGCATGTCTCCGCCGTAGACCGGGGAGTCGTAGTCCTTCATGAGAACACGGTTGTTGGCGCCCACCTTCCCCATGGTGTCCAGCAGGTGGTCCATGTTCCCGGTGTTCATGAACTCCCCGAGGAACTCCGCGACTTCCTTGCGGAAGGCGTTCTCCTCCCTGCCGGAGAGTTCCTTGAATCCGCTCGACGGCATGGCGTCCAGGACGGCCATGAGGGCGACCTGGTGGCCCTGGCGCTCCAGGGCCTCCGCGAGGGCGTGTGCGATCGGGCCGCCGAAGGACCAGCCGATCAGGTTGTAGGGCCCCTCCGGCTGGGTCTCGAGTATCCGGGCCAGGTAGTCGTCGACCATCTCCTGCACCGACCCCGCCACCGGGTCGGTGCCGTTCCAGCCCCGGGACTGCAGGGCGTAGGCCGCCCGGTCCCGTACGTACGGCGCGAAGGAGAAGAACACCCAGCCGAGGCCGCCGCCGCCGTGCACGAACCACACCGGGGACTTGCCGGTCCCGGGGTCGTCGTGCAGGGGCAGGACGACGGCGTAGGGATCGACGTCCTCGGTGGGGATGCCGCCGGTGAGGACGAGCGCGGCCAGTTCGGCCACGGTGGGGTACCGGACGATGGTCCGCACCGGCATGTCGACCCCGAACTGCTTGCGGATGCGGGCGCTGAGCCGGGTGGCCATGAGGGAGTGTCCGCCGAGCACGAAGAAGTCGTCGTCGATGCCGACCTTCTCCACTCCCAGCAGCTCACCGAAGAGGGCACAGAGCTTCTCCTCGTGGGCGTTGCGCGGCTCCCCGCTGTCCGGGAGGGTCTCGTACTCCGAGGGGAGCGCGTTCCGGTCGAGTTTGCCGGCCGGGGTCAGCGGGAGCTCCGCCAGGGAGACCACGACCGCCGGCGCCATGTAGTCCGGGAGCCTGCCCCGTACGTACTCGGGCAGCTCGGCGGCGTCGAGGTCGGCACCCCGGTCAGGTACCACATACCCCACCAGGCGCTTGTCGCCGTGCTCGTTCTCGCGCACGATGACGGCCGCCTGCGCGACGTCCGGATGCCCGGTCAGCACCTGTTCGATCTCGCTCAACTCGATGCGCTGGCCGCGGAGTTTGACCTGGAAGTCGGTCCGTCCGATGTACTCGACCTGGCCGTCCTTGGTCCACCGTGCCAGGTCCCCGGTGCGGTACATGCGTCCGCCGGGCTCGCCGTGGGGGCAGGCCACGAACCGCTCCGCCGTCAGTTCGGGGTGTCCCAGGTACCCGCGCGCCAGGCACGCACCGGCCAGGTACAACTCGCCGTTGACGCCGGGCGGGACGGGTCGCAGCGCCGCGTCCAGGACGTAGACCTGGCTGTTCCAGATGGGCCTGCCGATGGGCAGCCGGTCCGCGCCCGGCACATACCGGGAACCGGTGACCTCGACCGTCGCCTCGGTGGGACCGTAGAGGTTGTGGACCTCGCAACCGGGCAGCAGCTCGACGACGCTGTTGGCCAGCGCGGGAGGGAAGGCCTCACCGGCGACCTCGATCCACCGCAGACTGCCGCACTGCCGCGCCGCCGGCTCGGCCACGAACGCCTCCAGGAGCGAGGGCACAAAGTCCGCGCCCGTGACCCCCTCCCGCCGGATCAACTCCGCCAGATATCCCGGATCCCGCCGCCCGTCCGGCCGCGCCACCACCACCGCCCCGCCCACCTGCAGCACAGCAAACAACTCCGGCACCGACGCGTCGAACCCGGCCGTGGTGCTCAAAAGCATCCGGTCCTCGGCCGTCACCGCGACATGCGACAACCCCCACCGGATCCGGTTCATGATCGACCGGTGCGACACCAGCACACCCTTGGGCCCACCCGTCGAACCAGACGTGTACATCACATACGCCGCACTGTCCGGCCACAACACCCGCTCGGGATCCGTCACCGGATACTCCGCCGTGTCCGGAAGATCCTCGCCCAGCACCAGCAACGGCCGGGCGCCCTCCGTCATCCGCCGCAGCCGCTCCTCCGGCAGCCCGGTGTCCAACGGCAGATACGCCGCCCCCGCCTTCACCACCGCATAGACCGCCACCATCATGTCCACGGACCGCGGAATCCGCACCGCGACCACCCGCTCGGGCCCCGCACCCCGCTCCAGCAGCCAATGCGCCAGCCGATTGGCCCGCGCATTGAACTCCCCGTACGTCAACGACTCATGCTCACCCACCACCGCCACCCGCTCCGGCGTCCGCGCCACCTGCGCCTCGAACGCCTCCGGCAACGAGACCCACTCCACGGCATGCGCCGTGTCATTGGCCTCCCCCACCAAACGCTCCCGCTCCTCGGCCCCCAGCACATCGACACCACTCACCGCCAACGACGGATCCACCGCCAACTGCTCCAGTACGCGCGTGTACTGGGCGGCGATGGCCTCGGCCGTGTCCCGGTCGAACAGCTGGGTCGCGTACACGAGGTCGCCGCGCACCGCGCCGGCCTCGTCCATGGCCACGCTGAAGAACAGGTCGAACATGGAGGTCGATGCGATGTGCTGCTCGAACTGCGCCGTGAGCCCACGGAACTCGAGTTGCTGCTTCGGGAAGTTCTGCCAGGCGAACACCACCTGGAACAGCGGCAGGTAGGACGTGGAGCGCTCGGGGTTGATGAGCTCGACCAACAACTCGAAGGGTACGTCCTGGTGTTCGTAGGCCGCGAGCGTCTTGTCGCGCACCTGCGCGAGCAGCTCGTCGAATGACGGATCACCTGAGAGGTTCGTCCGGAGCACCTGGGTGTTGACGAAGAAGCCGATGAGGTCGGCGAGCGCCTCGTCGGTCCGTCCGGCGATCGGGTTGCCGATCGTCACGTCCTCCTCGGCGCCGAGCTTGCGCAGCAGTACCGCGAGCGCGGCCTGCATGACCATCGCCATGGTCATCCCGCGTTCGTCGGCCAGCGCCTGCAGACGGGCAGCGACCTGGGGTTCCACGGCGATGTCGACCTTGTCGCCGTGCCGGCTGCGGTCCGCGGGGCGCGGGCGGTCGAGCGGCAGCGTCAGCGGCTGGGGCACCCCGTCCAGCTCCGCGCGCCAGTAGGCGGCCTGCCTCGCGGCGAGGCTGTCCGGGTCCGCCACGTCACCGAGCAACTCGCGCTGCCACAGCGCGTAGTCCTTGTACTGGACGGCCAGCGGTTCCCACTGCGGCGCCCGGCCGTCGAGCCGCGCGGAGTACGCGGCGGTCAGGTCCCGTGCGAGCGGGGCGCCGGAAACGCCGTCAGTGGCGATGTGGTGGATCACCAGGACGAGGAAGTGTTCCTCGGGCGAGCAGCGGAAGAGGCTGACGCGCAATGGGAGCTCGGCCGCCAGGTCGAAGTGGTGCGCGATGACCTCGTCCACCGCGGCGGTCAGGTCCTCGGGGGCCACGTCGACCACCGGCACCGGTACCAACGCCTCGCCCGCCGGGTGGATCCGCTGGTGGGGCTCGTCGTTCTCGTCTGTCACATAGGTGGTACGCAGGATCTCGTGCCGGTTGACGACGTCCCCGATCGCCGCGGTGAGAGCGGCGTGGTCCAGTGGCCCGGTCAGCCGGAACGTCGGGGTGATGTTGTAGGTCTCCGCCCCGCCCTCCAGTTGGTGATTCACCCACATGCGGCGTTGTGCGTACGACAGGGGTATCACTGGGTCACTCCTCTACAGTCATCTTGCGCATACTGGGGCGAACGGGAATGTCCGACTTCTCCGACCACGCGGCGAGCGCGGACACGGTCGGCAGGTCGAAGATCTTGCGAATGGGAATCTCGATCCCCAGCTCGGCGCGAGCGCGGGTGATCAGGCGGGTTGCGAGCAGGGAGTGGCCGCCGAGTACGAAGAACCCGTCGTCGACGCCCACCCGGTGCACGCCGAGAACCTCGGCGAACAGCGCGGCCAGCGCCTTCTCACGGGGGGTGCGGGGCGCCCGGAAGGGCGCGGTGGGAGTGAAGTCCGGGACGGGCAGGGCGCCGTGGTCGAGCTTGCCGTTGGGCGACAGGGGCAGCCGGTCGAGCGCCACGCAGGCCGCGGGGACCATGTAGTCGGGCACCCGCTCCGCCAGGTGATCCCGGAGTTCGGCCAGGTCCGGAGCGGTCTCGTCCCGGGCGGGCACGAGGTACGCGGCAAGGTATCGGGCGCCGCCGCTCTCCCGGGCCACGACGGCGGCCTGGGCGACGCGGGGGTGGTCCGTCAGGGCGGCTTCCACCTCGCCGGGTTCGACGCGGTATCCGCGGATCTTGACCTGGGTGTCGATACGGCCGTGGTGGTGCAGCTCGCCGTCGCGCGAGAGGCTCGCCAGGTCACCGGTGCGGTACATGCGCGAGCCGGGCGGACCGTAGGGATCGGCGACGAAGCGGTCGGCGGTCATCGCGGCCCGCCCCTGATAGCCCCGCCCGGCTCCGGCGAGGTACAGCTCGCCCGGTGTCCCCGGGGGCAGCAGAGCCAGGTCGGGCCCGAGGATGTAGGCCCGCACGCCCGGGAAGGGCCTGCCGATGGGCACATCGGTGGCGTAGGACTGCTCCGGGCGCAGCAGGTGCGCGGTCGCGTAGAAGGTCTCGCTGGGGCCGTAGCTGTTGATGACGCGGGCGTCCGGCCAGAGCGTGCGCACCCGCTCGGCGAGCGCGGGGGTGAGCACCTCGCCGGAGATGTTCAGCGCGGTCGGCCGGATTCGGCCGGCGAGCTGATCGACGAGTTCCGCGAAGGCCGACGGCACCGAGCAGACGACGTCGACGTCCCAGGTGTCCCGGTCGGCGAGCTCCAGCACGTCGCGCACGATCTCGGCGCTGCCTCCGGTGGTGAGCGCGGCGAACAGCTCGAAGGTGGCGACGTCGAAGCCGAACGAGGCGGCGAGCAGGACGCGCTGACCGGTGGTCATCCCGGCGTGCGCGACGAGGGTGGCGACGGCGTTGACGACGGTGACGTGCGTGATGCCCACGCCTTTGGGCACTCCGGTGGAACCGGAGGTGTAGACGACGAAGGCGAGGTTCTCGGGGCCGGCGACCGGCCGGGCGGCGGACTCCCCCGCGGCCGCGGCACTCGGCGTGGTGGGGCGCAGGTCCAGGTCGTCGAGGACGAGGACCGGGATGTCCGTGGCGGGCACGAGGTCGTGGGTGGTGCGGTCCACGAGCACGAGGTGGGGCCGGGCGCCGGGGAGGATGTGCGGAAGGCGGCTGCGGGCGAAGGACGGGTCCACCGGCAGATAGGCGCCGCCCGCCTTGAGCACGCCGAGGAGGGCCACGACCATGGTGGTGCGGGGCAGCACCACGCTCACCACGGTCTCGGGCGCCACTCCGCGGGCGGCCAGCTCGGTCGCGAGCCGTTCCGCCCGGGCGTCCAGCTCCGCGTACGTGAGGGACTCGTCACCGGCGACGACGGCGACCGCGTCCGGGGTCCGTGCGACGTGTGCCCCGACGAGGCCGGTCAGCGTGGCGTCCGTGGTCGGGGCGGTCCGTTCGCCGCACGCGGCCAGCATCCACGCGCGCTCGGCCGGCTCCAGGACGTCGAGCTGCGCGACCTTGAGGTCCAGTCCCCGCGCCAGCTGCCGAAGGATCCGGACGAGCTGGGCGGCCAGCCGCTCCCCCATGTCGCGGTCGATGACCCCCGGCGTGTACTGGAGGACGAGTTCGAGGTGTGATCCGATTGCCGCGGCCAGGCACAGCGGGTAGTTGTTGCCCGCGAACGGCCGGAAGCCGGTGATGGTGACGCCGTCCGCGGCCTCGCTCGCGGCGGTGAGCCCCTCGCGGTCGACGGGGTAGGACTCGAAGACCACCAGCGTGTCGAAGAGGGACTGGAGGCCGGTGGCCTGCTGGATCTCGGCCAGCCCATGGTGGTGGTACTCCGCGAGGACGGCCTGCCTGCGCTGCAACCGGGTCAGAACCTCCGCCACGGTGTCGCCGGGTGCGTAACCGACGCGCACCGGAACGGTGTTGAGGAACAGCCCGACCATCGACTCGACGTCCGCCACCGCAGGCGGACGCCCGGAGACCGTGGCACCGAAGACGACGTCCCGGCGGCCGGTGAGCCGGCCGAGCAGCAGCGCCCAGGCCCCCTGGACCAGGCTGTTGACGGTGACGCCCGCCTCGGCGGCGCACCGCTTTAGGTTCCGGGCCTCGTCGGCCGACAGCGTGATGTCGACCTGTTCCCGGCCGCTGCCGGTCACACCGGTCGCTTCGGGAGCGATCAGGGTGGGCCCCTCGAGTCCCTCCAGCTCAACCGCCCACACGCGGGCGGCCTCGCCCCGGTCCTGCCGGGTGAGCCAGCCGAGGAACCGGCTGTAGTCGCCGGCCGGCGGCAGCTCCGACGGGGCCCCGTCGGAGGCGTAGAGCAGCAGCAGGTCCCGGATCAGCAGGGGGGTGGACCAGCCGTCGAACAGCATGTGGTGGGCGGTCAGCACGAGTTCGGCGTGCTCGGCGTCGAAGTCGGCCAGGGCGAGCCGGAAGAGCGGGGGGACGCTCGGGTCGAAGTGGTCGGCCCGGTCCCGCACGAGGAAGCGCTCGAACGTCTCCGTACGTTCCGCCTCGTCGGCCGCACTCAGGTCGAGATACTGCCATGGCAGGGTCACCGTCTCCGGCACCACCTGCACGACGTCTCCGTCGGCCCGGTTGACGAACGCCGCCCGGAGGCCGGGATGACGGTCCAGCAGTGCCTGGCCCGCCCGGCGTATCCGCTCCGGGTCGACCCGTCTGGAGAGCCGGAACACCATCTGGATGTGGTACGGGTCGTAGGAGGACCCGGCCATCCTGGAGTGGAACAGGATCCCGGACTGCGCCGGGGTCATCGGCCACACGTGGGACAGCTTGCCGAGGGACGTCTCCCAGGTGTCGATCTCCTCCTGTCGCACGGACACCAGCGGGGCGTCGCCGGGGGTCAGTCCGCCGGCGTCGGAGGTCGTGAGGTGACGGGCCAGTGCGGTCAGTGCCCGCACCCACAGCTCGGCCAGCTCGCTCACCTGGTCGCGGTCGAGCACACCGGTCGGGAACCCGAAGCGGGCGGTTAGCTCGTCACCGTCGGGGGTGGCGAGCGCCACCGCGTTGATCTCCAGTGCCGACAGGACGGGCATGTCCCGGTCCGGTGCGGCGATCAGCTCCGGGTCCGTGGTATCGGCGGCCCAGCCCCGGCTGCGGAGTTCTGTGGGCAGGTCGGCGCGGGAGCTCTTGCCGAGGTAGTTGAAACCGATCTGCGGTTCCCGCTGTCCCGCCAGTCGCGGGGCGGTGTCGGGATTGAGGTGGCGCAGCAGGCCGTAGCCGAGTCCGTGGTCCGGCACGGCGCGCAGCTGCTCCTTGACGGCCTTGACCGCTCGGCCGGCCGCCGGGCCGCCGGCGAACGCGTCCGCGACGTCAATGCCGGCCAGGTCCAGCCGCATCGGGAACATCGCGGTGAACCATCCGGCCGTGCTCGACAGGTCCGCGCCGGGCACCACGTGCTCCTCGCGTCCGTGCCCCTCCAGACGGACCAGCGACGAGGTGCCCGGCACTCCCCGCTCCTGACGCCACCGGGTCAGGGCCAGGGCCAGCGCGGCCAGCAGTCCGTCGTCGACACCGCCGCGGAACACCCGGGGCAGTTCGGTCAGCACGGTCTGCGTCACCTCGGCCGGCACCCGGACGCGCACGGTGTCCACCGTGGCGGCGACATCGCGCGCCCGGTCGAGTTCCCGTGTGCCGAGCACCGGTTCGTCCGCGCGCAGGATCTCCTGCCACACTGGTAGTTCCGCCACCCGCTCGGGGACGGCCGCCTGCTCGGCCAGGGCGTGCGCCCAGCGGCGGAACGAGGTGCCGGCCACTGCGGCCGCCGGTGGACGCCCGTCGCGGATCCGCCGCCACGCGTCCACCAGCTCCGGGACGAGGATCCGCCAGGACACTCCGTCGACGACCAGGTGGTGCAGCACGAGCAACAGGCGGCCCCCGTCCGTGCCGGAGGTGAACCACACGCCCTGCACCATGACACCGGCGTCCGGATCCAGCCGGCCTGCGGCGGCGTCCAGCTCGGCCCGTACATCGGCGCCCTCGTGGGGCAGTTCCCGTACCAGTGCGTCGGCGCCGAGGCTGCCGGCTGGTGCGATCCGCAGCCCTGGGCGCTCCCGGTCGAGGCGGGCACGCAGTACGTCGTGCCGGTCAAGGACGGTCTGCAGGGTCGCGACGAGATCCGCCCGGTTGATGTCTGCGGGCAGGGACAGTAGGGCGGACATGCAGAACCGTCCGATGCCGCCGCCCAGCGACAGGACATGCGCCGCGGTCGGCGGGAGCGGGGCCCAGCCGACGCCGCCGCCGGGCAGCTCGTCCAGCGTCACGCGTGCGCCGTCGTCCCGTCCTTCGACCAGTTCCGCCAGCCGCGCGACCGTACGGTGCTCGAAGATCTCCCGCGTGCTGATGGTGATCCCGCGGTTCCTGGCCCGGGCGACGACCTGGATGGAGCGGATGCTGTCGCCGCCGACGGCGAAGAACTCGTCGTCGATGCCCACCTGCCGCACGTCAAGCACATCTGCGTACACCTCTGCCAGGATCCGCTCCACGTCGCTGCGCGGCGCCCGGTAGTGCGCCGCGGAGAACTCCGGCTCCGGCAGGGCCTGCCGGTCCAGTTTCCCGTTCGCCGTCAGCGGCAGTTCGTCGAGCACCATCAGGTGGGCGGGCACCATGTACTCCGGCAGCCGCTTCATGGCGAACCGCCGCAGTTCCGGCACCGAGACGGTGTGGTTGATGTCGGCGTCACCGGCCGTCTGCGTGACGTAGCCGACGAGGCGTGCGCCGTCGGTGCGGTCCTCGCGGACGGTGACGACGGCGCGGCCCACCGCGGGGTGCCGGGCGAGCACCGCCTCGATCTCGGTCGGCTCGACCCGGATGCCGTTCACCTTGATCTGGTGGTCGGCGCGTCCCGCGTACGTCAGGCGGCCGTCGGCGTCCCACCGGGCCAGGTCACCGGTGCGGTACATCCGGGTGCCGGGCGGGCCGAAGGGGCAGGCGACGAAGCGCTCCGCGGTGGCGGCGCCGTCGCGGTGGTAGCCGCGGGCTGTGTGGCCGGCCACGTACAGCTCACCGACCACCCCCGCCGGGACCGGTGCCAGCTCCGGGCCCAGCACATGGGCGCGCATATTGGCCAGCGGGTCACCGATCGGCACCGCTCCGGTCTCGTGCCAGGGCCGCGGCACCGTGAACGTGGACGCGTAGAAGCTCTCGGTCTGCCCGTAGGCGTTCATGACACGGGTGCCGGGGAGGACTTCGTGCACCCTGCGCACCAGGTCGCAGGAGAGCGTCTCCCCCGCGAACACCACGGTGTCCACGTCGATGCCGGGGCCGTCGGTGCCGTCGTCGGCGATCCGGTCGAGGAGTGCTGAGAACACGGCGGGAACGGCGCTGACGGTGGTGCCCGACCAGCTGTCGCGTTCGGTGAGTTCGAGGACGTCCCGGACGATCTCGATGCTCGCCCCGGAGGTCAGCGCGGTGAACATCTCGAACACGGAGACGTCGAAGTTGACCGAGGTCGCGGCGAGCATCCGGGAGCCCGCCCCGACCTGTGTGCGCCGCCGCAGGTCCTGTACGCCGTTGACCACACCGGCGTGGGTGATGGCGACGCCCTTGGGCGTTCCGGTGGAGCCGGAGGTGAACATCACGTAGGCGAGATGGTCCGGTCCGGTGCCCACCGCGGACACCTCGGCGACGGGGCCGTCGAGGTCGAGATCGAGGTCGTCGAGGTGCAGGACCGGGTGCCTCACCCCGGCCACGATCCCCGCCGTCCCGCGGTCGGTGAGGACCAGCGCGGGATCGGCCGCGCCGAGGAGGAGATCGACGCGTGCGGACGGGTGGGCGGGGTCGATCGGGAGGTAGGCGCCGCCGGCCTTGAGCACGGCCAGGAGCGCGACGGCCAGCTCCGCCGTGCGCGGCAGGGCCACGGCCACCAGGGTGTCCGGTCCGATCCCGTGGTCGCGCAGGATCGCGGCGAGCCGGCCCGCGCGGATGTCCAGCTCTCCGTACGACAGCCGGGTGCGGCCCGACACCACGGCGGTCGCCCCCGGCGTGCGCTCGGCCTGGGCGGCCACCAGCTCCGGCACCGTCGCCGGGCGCACCGGCGTGGCCGTGTCGTTGAGCCGTGTCAGCCGGTCCCGTTCGGCGGCACTGAGGATGTCGACCTTGCCGATCCGTGTCCTCGGATCGGCGGCGACCTGCCGCAGCACGGTCCCGAAGCGGTCGACGAACTCTTCGGCCGTGGCGTGGTCGAAGAGGTCGGTCGCGTATTCGAGGCGCAGGTAGGCGTGCCCGGACGGGTCCGGGACGATGTTGAAGAACAGGTCGAACTTCGCGGTCCTGGTGCCCAGCGGCACGGGGGTGACGCGCAGCCCCGGCACCTCGGGACGCGACCACCCGAACTGCCAGGCCAGCATCACCTGGAACAGCGGCTGGTAGGCGGTGCTGCGGTCGGGGTTGAGCAGTTCGACCAGGTGCTCGAAGGGGATGTCCTGGTTGTCGTAGGCGCCCATGGCGCGGTCCCGGACCTGTTCCAGCAGACCGCTGAACGTCGGGTTGTGGGACAGGCCGACGCGCAGTACCCAGGTGTTGGCGAAGAACCCGACCAGTTCCTCGAGTTGCTCGTCGGCGCGTCCCTCGATGGGGCTGCCGATGGTCACGTCGTTGCCGGCGCCGAGATGGTGCAGCAGCACGGCGAGTGCGGCCTGGGCGACCATGGGTGCCGTCGCGCCGTGGTCGGCGGCCAGCTTGCCGATTGCCGCGACGAGCTCCGGTTCGAGTTCGACGTCGACATGGCCTCCGCGGCGGCTGGCCGACGTGGGCCGCGGCCGGTCGAGAGGCAGCTGCACGGGCTGCGGAGCTCCGGCCAACTGTTCACGCCAGTAGGCGAGTTGTTCCGCGACGACGCTGTCCGGGTCGGTCTCCTCGCCCAGCATCTGCCGCTGCCACAGCGTGTAGTCCTTGTACTGCACCGGCAGCGGCTCCCAGGCGGGTGCGCTCCCCTGCCGTCGAGCGGCGAACGCCGCCAGCAGGTCGCGCAGGAACGGCGCCATCGACGCGCCGTCCGCGGCGATGTGGTGGAAGACGAACACCACCACGTGCTCGTGCGGGGCGGTCCGCAGCACGGTCGCCCGCAGGGGAAGCTCCGCGCCCAGGTCGAATGCCGCGTCGACGGCGTCGTCCATAGCGGCGTCGAGCGCGTCCGCGCCCACGTCGACGACCGGGAGGGGGAAGCGGGCCTCTTCCGGCGGCAGGATGTGCTGTTCGGGCGTTCCGTCGGTGTTTTCCAGGATCAGGGTGCGCAGGCTCTCGTGCCGGGTCGCGACGTCGTGCACCGCCGCGGCCAGCGCCGCGGTGTCCAGCTGCCCCTCGAGGCGCAGTACGAACGGGATGTTGTAGGTGGCGGACGGGCCTTCCAGACGGTGGAGGAACCACAGCCGGCGCTGGGCGAAGGACAACGGGATCATCGACGCTTCTCCTAAACGGTCATCTGCCGCACCCGGGGGCGGGTCGACGGGGCCAGCTCGGCCAGTCGGCCCGCCAACTCGGCGACGGTCGGGTGGCGGAAGATCGTCGTGACCTTCACGTCGACGTCGAACTCGTTGCGGATCCGGCCGACCAGCCGGGTGGCCAGCAGGGAATGCCCACCGTGGGCGAAGAAGTCGATGTCGATACCGACCTGCTCCACCCCGAGCAGCTCGGCGAACATCCGGCAGAGGACTTCTTCGTCGTGGTCACGCGGTCCGCGTCCGGCCGCCGCGGACGTCCGATCGGGGTCGGGGAGAGCTGCCCGGTCGAGTTTTCCGCTGGCCGTGGTGGGGAGTTCGGCGATCGGCACGATCGCCGAAGGGATCATGTACTCCGGCAGGCTCTCCCCGAGCAGTTCCGTCAGGGCCGCGACGTCGAGCCCGTCGGGGCCCGCCTCGCCGCCGGGCACGGCATAGACCACCAGGCGCTTGTCGCCGTGCTCGTTCTCGCGCACGATGACGGCCGCGTGCGCGACGTCCGGATGCCCGGTCAGCACCTGTTCGATCTCGCTCAACTCGATGCGCTGGCCGCGGAGTTTGACCTGGAAGTCGATCCGCCCGATGTACTCGACCTGGCCGTCCTCGGTCCACCGTGCCAGGTCTCCGGTGCGGTACATCCGTGTCCCGGGAGGACCGTAGGGGCAGGCCACGAACCGGTCCGCCGTCAGCGGGGTCCGCCCGAGGTAGCCCCGGGCGAGTCCCGTTCCCGCAAGATACAGCTCACCGGCGACGCCGGGGGCGACGGGGCACAGCGCCGCGTCCAGGACGTAGACCTGGCTGTTCCAGATGGGCCTGCCGATGGGCAGCCGGTCCGCGCCCGGCACATACCGGGAACCGGTGACCT
>NZ_JBITEN010000039.1:0-15807 GCF_044455165.1 Streptomyces sp. NPDC051315 | reverse complement strand
TGACCGAGGCGCGGCAGTGGCCCGGGTCCGGGGACCGTCCGCGGCGTGCCGGTGTGTCGTCCTTCGGGATCAGCGGCACCAACGCCCACGTCATCCTCGAAGCCGCCCCCGAACAACCCGCCGACGACGCGGGAGAGAGCGGGGGCGCGGAGCCGACCGGGGCCGACGGGACGGTTCCCTGGGTCGTCAGCGGCCGGGACCCGCAGGCCCTGCGCGACCAGGCCCGCCGCCTCCTCGACCACGTGAACGCCCACCCCGGCGTGGCCCCGGCCGACACCGCCCTCGCCCTGGCCACCACCCGCACCGCCTTCCCCCACCGGGCCGTGCTCATCGGCACCGGCCACGACGACCTCACCGCCCAGCTCCGGGCCCTCGCCGAGGGCACCCCCCTCCCGGCCACCGTCACCGGCACCGCCCGCACCGGCGGACGTACCGCCTTCCTGTTCACCGGGCAGGGCGCCCAGCGCCCCGGCATGGGCCGCGAACTGCACGCCGCCTTCCCCGTGTTCGCCGAGGCCTACGACGCCGTGTGCGCACGCGTTCCCGGGCTGCGCGAGGCCGTGTTCGGCGACGACCCCGACCTCGTG
This sequence comes from Streptomyces sp. NPDC051315, assembly GCF_044455165.1. Classification (NCBI taxonomy): domain Bacteria; kingdom Bacillati; phylum Actinomycetota; class Actinomycetes; order Kitasatosporales; family Streptomycetaceae; genus Streptomyces; species Streptomyces sp. NPDC051315. The sequence continues at coordinate 15,220 of NZ_JBITEN010000039.1, read as the reverse complement.
CACCGCACCGAGCACGCCCAGCCCGCCCTCTTCGCCTTCGAGGTCGCGCTGTTCCGGCTGCTGGAGTCGCTCGGCGTGCGCCCCGACGTGCTCGCCGGGCACTCCATCGGCGAGATCGCCGCGGCCCACGTGGCCGGGGTGTTCTCCCTCGACGACGCCTGCGCCCTGGTGGCCGCCCGCGGTCGCCTGATGCAGGCCCTGCCGGCCGGCGGCGCGATGGCCGCGGTGCGGGCCACCGGGGCCGAGGTGACGGAGCTGCTGGCCGGACGGGAGCACGAGATCGGCGTCGCCGCCCTCAACGGGCCCACCGCCACCGTCGTCTCCGGCACCGAGGAGGCCGTCGACGAGGTCTGCGCCCACTTCGCCGGTCTGGGCCGGCGCACGACCCGGCTGCGCGTCAGTCACGCCTTCCACTCGCCCCTCATGGACCCGGTCCTCGACGACTTCCGGGCCGTCGCCACCGGACTGTCCTACGCCGAACCGCGCCTGCCCGTCGTCTCGACGCTGACCGGCTCGGCCGCCGAACCCGGCCTGCTCACCGACCCCGAGTACTGGGTACGGCACGTGCGGCAGCCGGTCCGTTTCCACGACGCCCTGCTGCGCCTGCGGGACCTCGGCGCGCGCCGCTTCCTGGAGGTGGGCCCCGACAGCCGGCTCACCGCCCTCGCCGAAGCGGCTCTCGCCGAGACGGAGTCGCACGGGACGCAGGAGGCGGTGTTCACCGCGGCCGTCCTGCGCGACCAGCCCGAACCGCGCCGACTGCTCACCGCCGTCGCCACCCTCTTCGCCCACGGCGGCGAGCCGGACTGGGCGGCGCTGCTGCCCGGCGCCCGGCCCGTGGCGCTGCCCACCTACGCCTTCCAGCGGCAGCGCTACTGGCTGCCCACCGTGCCCGCCGGCACCGAAGCCGCCCTCGGCGGAGCCGACCCCGTCGGCCATCCACTCCTCGACGCCGAGATCACCCGGGCGGGCTCGGACGAACTGCTGTTCACCGGACGGCTGTCGACCCGTATCCAGCCCTGGCTCGCCGACCATGCCGTGCTGGGCCAGGTCATCCTGCCCGCGACCGGCTACCTCGACCTCGCCGTCCACGTCGGCGACCGGGCCGGCTGCGGCCACCTGAGCGAACTGACCCTGCTCAGCCCGCTCGTCGTACCGGAGCGGGGCACCGTCCCCGTCCAGGTCACCGTCGACGCCCCGGACGAGGAGGGCCGCCGCCCCTTCGGCATCTGGTCCCGGCCCGCCGACGGCGAGGCCGACTGGCAGCTCCACGCGCGGGGAGTCCTGGCCCCGCAGGCCCCCGCCCGGCCGGCGGACGACCTGGCCGCCTGGCCGCCGCCCGGCGCCGCCGTCGTCTCCGACGAGGACCCCTACGCCGCCTTCGCCGCCGCCGGCTTCGCCTACGGGCCCGGCTTCCGCGGACTGCGCACCGTGTGGCAGCGGGGCGACGAGATCTTCGCCGAGGTCGAACTGCCCGAGCCGTACAAGGAGGACGCCGCCCGCTACGGCCTGCACCCCGCGCTCCTGGACGCCGCCGTCCAGGCGCTCCTGGTCCGGCGCCCGGGAGCCGCGGCGGACGAACCCGCCGCGCCGATGCTGCCGTTCGCCTGGACCGGCCTGACCCTGCACGCCACCGGCGCCACCGCGCTGCGGGTGCGGCTGGCCCCCGCCGGGCACGACCACGGCTACTCCGTCCTCGTCACCGACACCGCCGGCCGGCCGGTCGCCACCGCCGACGCGATCACCCTGCGCGAGGTGATCCCGGCTCCGGGCCCGGACCGGCCCGAACTGCTGCGCCTGGACTGGCAGGAGACCCTGCCGGTCCCGGTGGCCCCGCACCCGGAGTCCGTGCGCTGGATCGTCCTCGGCGCCGGTGACGACCACGTCGCCGCCGCCCTCGACGGGTCCGGCGTGCACCTGGAGACCTACGCCGACCTCGAGGCCCTCGCCAAGGCGGTCGACACCGGCATGACCATGCCCGAGCTGGTCGTCGTGGCGCCCGAACCGCGCCGGCCCGACGGTCCACCCGTACCCGACGCGGTACGGGGCCTGCTGACCCGGGCGCACGAGCTGATGTGCGGCTGGCTCGCCGACGACCGGTTCGCCGGCTCCCGGCTGCTCTTCGTCACCCGCGCCGCCGTCCCGATCGGCCGGGACACCGCCGCACCCGGCGTCACCCTGCCGGACATCCCCGGTGCCGCGCTCTGGGGGCTGGTGCGCTCCGCGCAGGCCGAACACCCGGGCCGGTTCCAGCTGCTGGACCTCCCCGGTGACCCGGCGGACGCCGACGACCGCGCCCTGCTCGCCGCAGTGGCCGCCGGCCGGCCGCACGGCGCCGTCCGCGACGGACGTCTCCTGCACCCCGACGCCGCCCCCGCCCCCGCGGCGACGGCGCCCGACCTGGCCGCCGGCACCGTCCTGGTCACCGGCGCCACCGGCACCCTCGGCCGGGCCGTCGCCCGCCACCTGGTCACCCGGCACGGCGTGCGCTCCCTGCTGCTGGCCGGCCGCCGCGGCCCCGACGCCCCCGGCGCGGACGTCCTGGTCACCGAACTGACCGCGCTCGGCGCGGAGGTCCGGCTGGAGGCGTGCGACGTCGCCGACCGCGCCGACGTGGCACGGCTGCTGACCCGGCTGCCCGGCGACGCGCCGCTGACCGGAGTCGTCCACGCGGCCGGCGTCACCGACGACGCCGTGCTCACCGCCCTGGATCCCGCCCGTCTGGACACCGTGCTGCGCCCCAAGGCCGACGGCGCCTGGCACCTGCACGACGCCACCGCACACCTCGACCCGGCGGTGTTCGTGCTGTTCTCCTCCGCGGCCGGCACCTTCGGCGCACCCGGCCAGGCCAACTACGCGGCCGCCAACGCCTTCCTCGACGGCCTCGCCGCCCACCGGCACGCCCTGGGCCTGCCCGCCGTGTCCGTCGCCTGGGGACTGTGGGACGGCGACAGCGGCATGACCTCCCGGCTGTCCGCCACCGACCGCGGCCGGCTGGCCCGCGGCGGCCTGCGCCCGCTGGCCACCGACCACGCCCTCGCCCTGCTGGACGACGCGCTGAGCGCGGCGGACCCCGCGGTGATCGCCGTACGCACCAGTTCGGGCCGGGCGGGAGTGCGCGCGATGCTCCGCCCGGCGCCCGCCGCTCCCGCCCGTCGCACCGTCGAGGCCGGGTCCACCGGCCCGGTCACCTCCCGGCTGCTCGCCGGCACCACCCCCGAGGAGGGCCGTGCGCGGCTGCTCGGCCTGGTCCGCGACCTGGCCGCCACTGTGCTGGGCCACCCCTCGGCCGACGCGGTCGAACCCGACCGCCTCTTCACCGAGCAGGGCTTCGACTCGCTGACGGTGGTCGAACTCCGCAACCACCTCGCCTCGGCCACCGGCCTCAAGCTGGCCCCCACCCTGCTGTTCGACCACGCCACTCCCGAGGCGCTCGCCGCCCACCTGCACCAGCGGCTGGACGCGGAGCCTCGGCAGGCCGCCGACTCCACGGGTGGTCCCGCCCCGGCCGGCCCGCCGGTCCGCGCCGAGGACACGATCGGCGGCCTGTTCAAGGCGGCCTGCCTCGACGGCCGCGTCGACGACGGCTTCGCCCTGCTCCAGGCGGCGGCCGGACTGCGCCCCACCTTCACCGGCCCGGCCGACTTGCCCTCCGTCCCGGAGGCGATCCGCCTCTCGGCCGGCGACACCGCCGCACCACTGGTGTGCTTCAGCTCCTACGTCGCCCTCGCCGGCGTCCACCAGTACGCCCGCTTCGCCTCCCGCTTCCGCGGCCGGCGTGACGTGTGGGCCCTGCCCACCCAGGGCTTCGGTACGGGGGAGGCGCTGCCGGCCACCTTCGACGCGGTCGCCGACCTGCACGCCGACGCCGTGCACCGCACCGTGGGCGACACCCCGGCGGTCCTGCTCGGCTCCTCCTCCGGCGGCGTCCTGGCGCTGTCCGCGGCCCGGCGCCTCCAGGAGCGCGGCGCGACCCCGGCCGCCGTCGTCCTGCTGGACACCTACATGCCGCGCGCCGACTCGCCGTTCCTGCGCTTCTCCCAGCAGATGCTGGGCGGCATGTTCGAACGGGAGTCGATGTTCGCGCACATGGACACCGACCGGCTGACCGCCATGAGCTGGTACGTGGCCCTCATCGGTGAATGGGAACCGGGCCCGCTGGACTGCCCGGTGCTGCTGGTGCGCTCCAGCGAACCGCCGGTACCCGCGGCCGACGGGGAGGGACTGCCCGCGCGGGGGTGGCAGACGTCCTGGGAGCGGGCGCACACCGTGCTCGACGTCCCCGGCAACCACTTCACCATGATGGAGGCGCACGCCCGCTCCACCGCCGACGCCACCGAGAGCTGGCTGACCGGCCTCGGCGCCTGACGCGGTACCCGGCACGGGAAAGGGCCCGTCCCCCTCGCACCGAGGGGGACGGGCCCTTCGTCCGGCCGCCGGGCGTTCACTCCGCCCAGTGAGGCACCTCCGTGATCGTGACCACGGCCGCGCTGCACAGCCAGCCGGGCCCCTGCGAGACCAGCAGCACGTGGTCGCCGGGGGACACCGCCCGGGTGCGCACCAGGTGCTCCAGGGTGATGAACACGTCCGCACCGCCCACGTGCCCCACCGCCCGGCCGAACTCCCAGCTGCACTTCTCCATCGTCAGACCCAGCGGCAGCATGATCGAGTACTCGATCATCCGGCCGTCCATGTTGATCGGCACGACCATCGACAGATCCGAGGCGTTCAGCCCGGCGTCCACCAGGGAGCGCTGGATGATGTCCAGGTCGAACAGGGTCAGCTTCTCCATCGTCTCCGACAGTGGCATCTCACGGTCGGTGAACCGCTGCGCCCGCTCCGCCATGTCGGACATCGACCCGGTGCCCTCGCGCAGCACCAGCGGACCGTCCCCGCGGTGCCACTTCTCCAGCTCGTGCAGCACACCGGAGTTCAGCGACCGCACCTCCGCGAACCCGCCCTCGTCGCTGATCAGCGCGGCCGCCGCGCCGTCACCGAGGATGTACGCCTGACCGAAGCCACGCCAACGGTCCATGGTGGGCGAGGAGAAGTTCTCCCCCGTCGTCAGCAGCACCGACCCCGCCTCGGCGGCCCCGGTGAGCTTGCCGATCGCCACCTCCAGCGCGCTGAGCATGCCGTCGCAGCCCTGCTGGAGGAAGAGCGCGGGCAGGCGGCCCAGACCCAGCTCCCGCAGGATGTAACCGGGCGGGTAGGCGCCCTCGGGGGCCTGGTAGTGGACGGCGCTGTGGATGTGCGCCCCCAGGTCCTCGGGGTCGATCTTCGAGCGGTCCAGCGCGATCCGCGCCGCCGACACCGCCAGGTCCATCGCCGGTACGTCTCCCGCGACATGGGCCCCGGTCAGGCCGTTCGCGGCCTGGATCCCGGCGTCCAGACGGCCTTCGGCCACCGCCTGTTCGGCACTGGCCCACTCGGGCAGCACCACGCCCAGCGACTCGATGTGGACGTTCTCGACACGCATCTGTTGTTCCTCCTAGGTCGGCGTGCGGGGACGACGGCGTAGACGGCACCGGGCGGCAGGGCACCGCACGGTGCCCTGCCGCCCGGCTCGCGGCCCGTCTCAGCCGGCGAGCAGTTCCTTGCGCAGATGACGGGCCAGTCCCGCCGGTGTCGCGAAGTCGAAGACCACCGACGCCGGCAGCGACAGGCCGGTCGCCGACTCCAGTGCGTCGCGGGCGGTCAGCGCGGTCAGCGAGTCGAACCCCAGATCGCGGATCTCCTGGTGGGCGGGCACCTGCCCGGCGCCGCCCCGGCCCAGCGCCGTCGCGAAGTGCCCGCGCACCAGACGCAGCAGGGTCTCCTCCTGCTCGACGCCCGAGAGCGCGGCCAGCCGGTGCCGCAGTCCGCCGGGATCGGCGAGCTCGTCCCGCGCGGCCCGCCGCGCCGGACCGGCCGTCAGGCCGCGCAGCAGCGCCGCGCTCGCCGTGAGCGGCGCGACGGTGCGGGTGCGGGGAACCTCCGGCCGCTCGGCGGTGAGCGACGGCCGTCCGGCGGCGACGGCCGCGGCGAACAGGTCGGCGGCCTCCTCCGGCGGCCCGGCCGGGCCGCGCACCGACACGGCCGCCACCCCGGCCTCCCGCAGCCTGCGGGCGCAGGCGTCGAACACCGCCGCCACCGCCGCGTCGGCCGGTCCCGCGGTCCGCGGTCCGGGCGTGGTGAACACCACGGACGTGACCGCGTGGACGGGTGCCGAGCGGACCAGTTCCAGCGCCGGGTCGACGACGGGACGCAGCGCGGCGTCCACGTCGGCGTCCCGCTCGGCCCGTACGGAGGCGGCGAACACCACCGTCGTGGGACCGGCGTCGAGCAGGGCCCGGACCGATCCGGCCGGGTCGTCGGGCTCCCACGGCACCGGCTCACCGGGCTGCGTGAACGCCGGCATGCCGTCGGCCGCGTTCTTCGCGAACGGGCCCGCCAGGAGCGGCTGCCGCGCGGGCCACACGGCCGGCAGGAACTCGGCCGGACCGGATTCCTCACTCGCGGCGAACAGCGCGACGCGGCCGGCCGCCGGGGAGGCGTCCGACACCGTGACGGGCAGCCGGACCGCTCGCGGCCGGCGGACCTCACCGGCGCGCAGCGCGAGCCGGGGCTCACCGGAGGCGACCGCGTCCTGCACCCGCCGCCAGGAGCGCTTGACGGCGTCGGTCTCGATCAGCGTGAACCGGCCCGGTGCCCGGTCCTGCACGGCACTGATGAGACCCCACACCGCTGCGGCGGCCGGGTCCGGCGGCGCGGCGTCCTCCAGGGCGGCGGCCGCTCCGCGGGTCAGCACCACCAGCCGGCTGCGGGCGAAGCGGGGATCGGCCCAGTGCCGGACCCAGCCCAGCGCCTCGTCGACGGCCGCGCGGACCGCGCCGGCGGGGGAGAGGGCATCCGGTTCCCCGGGGGCCCCGGGGTCCCCGGCGTGTGACACGACCACCACGTCCGGTACCGGCGCGCCCTCGCCCACCGCGGACAGCAGCGCGGGCAGATCCGGATGGATCTCGCAGTAGCGGCCGGCCGACATCAGCCCCGAACGGGCCCGCAGCACATCCGCGCCGACGACCGCCCAGCGTTCCTGCCGCGGTGCCGGGCGGGGCAGCTCGCAGACGTCCCACACCTCCTCGAACAGGCCGTCCTGCTGGGCCGCGGACGCCGCGCGGACCTCACGGTGGGCCAGCGGCGCGAACGTCACCGAGCGCGCCGTCAGCACCGGGTCCCCGGCACCGTCGAACGCGTCGACCGCCCAGGTCCCGTCCGGCGTGGCCCGCAGCCGCACCCGCAGCACCGACGCGTCCACCGCGTACAGGGACACCTCGCGCCAGGCCACCGCGGCCGGCTGCTCCAGCGGCTGCCCGACCGCGGCCGCGAACGCCGCCTCCAGCAGCGCCGGATGCACCTCGAACCCGTCCCGGGCGGCGCTCCGGTCCGGCAGGGACACCTCGACGAACACCTCGTCGTCGCCCCGCCGCCACACGGTGCCCGGCATCCGTGTGTCCCCGTCGCCGGGGGACTCGCGGCGCGCGTCCTGCGACGACCACACCCCCGCCTGCTCCTCCGGTTCCGGTACGGCGTCGGGCGCCACCGCGCCCACGGCGTGCCGGGTCCACGGGCGCCCCCCGGCACCGTACGAGTCGCGCCGCCCGTGCACCTCGACGCGGCGGACACCGTCGCCGTCCGCCGCGCCCACGGTCACCCGCAGCTGCACACCGCCGTCGCGCGGCACCACCAGCGGCTCCTCGGCGGAGAGTTCCACCACGCGCGCGCAGCCGGTCCGGCCCGCCGCGTGCAGCACCGTCTCCAGCAGCGCCGAACCGGCCAGCACCGTGCCGCCGTCGGCCCGTCGCAGCAGTGCGGGGTCGGTCCCGGCGGCGGTGAGCCGGCCGGAGCACACCAGGCCCCGCTGCTCGGGCAGTTCGACGTACGCGGTCAGCAGGGGATGCCCCGAGTCGTCGAGCCCGAGGTCGCCGGCGCCGCTGTAGGCGGGAGCCGACTCCTGCGCCTGCCGGGTCCGGCGCCACAGCAACCGGCCCGGCAGGGCGGCCAGTTCCTTGCGGATCACCTTCCCGGCCGGGTTGCGCGGCACCTCCGCGATCTCGTGGATCTCCTCCGGCAGCTTGAACGCCGTCAGCCGCTGCCGGCACACGGCCAGCACGCTCTCCACGTCGATCCCGTCCGGTCCCGGCACCAGATAGGCCGCCGGGACCTCCCCGAGCGACGCGTGCGGGACGCCCGCCACGGCCGCGTCGGCCACCCCGGGCGCCGCGGCGAGGACCTGTTCCACCTCGCGCGGGTGGATGTTCTCCCCGCCGCGGATGATGAGCTCCTTCAGCCGGCCCGTGATCGTCACATAGCCGTCGGCGTCCTGGCGGGCCAGGTCGCCGGTGCGGTACCAGCCGTCCGACAGGACGGCGGCGGTCTCCTCCGGCTGCTGGTGGTAGCCCAGCATCAGGGCCGGGCTGGACACCCAGATCTCGCCCTCCGCGCCCGGTTCGACCTCCGCGCGGGTGCGCGGGTCGGTCAGCCGCAGCGTCAGCCCCGGCAGCGGCACCCCGCACGAGCCGGGCACGTACGGCCCGTCGGGCAGGTTGGTGGTGATGGCGCCGCCGGTCTCGGTGGAGCCGTAGCTGTCCAGCAGTCCGATGCCGTAGGCGGCCCGGAAGTCCTCGTGCAGGGACCGCGGGCAGGACGAGCCCGCGACCATGCACACGCGCAGCCGCGGTACCTCCACGGCATCGGAGCGGGCGAGCTCCACCATGTGGTGGAACAGGGTCGGCACGCCCACCAGGAAGGTGGCGTCCTCCTCCCGCGCCCGGCGCAGCACCTCCTCGGCCGCCAGACCGTCGGTGATGCGGGCGCTCGCGCCGACGGCGACCACGCCGAGCACGCAGATGTTGTGCGCCACCGCGTGGAACAGCGGCATCGGCCACAGGACACGGTCCTGCGGCGACAGCCCCAGCAGCGGGGCGTTGCAGGCGGCAGTCGCCCACAGGGAACCGCGCTGCGTGGACACGACGCCCTTGGGGCGGCCGGTCGTGCCGGAGGTGTAGAGCATCCAGGCCGGCTCGTCCAGGCCCAGGTCGTCGCGGGCCGACGCGCGCAGCGACCAGGTCGACGCCAGCTCCTCCCACAGCGGCGGCATCTCCTCGGCGGCTTCCGCGAAGCCCGGCTCGGAGGCGTCCCCGACCAGGATCACCACCACGTCCGGCCGGTGGGCGAGGACGCGGCGCACCTGCGGCAGCTGCGCGGCACCGGTGATGACCACCCGGGCGGCGCAGTCCGCCAGCAGATGGGCCAGTTCGGGGTCGGTCGACTGCGGGTTCAGCGGCACCCCCACCCCGGCGGCGCGGGTGACGGCGAGGTAGCTCTCCACCGTCTCCAGCCGGTTCGGCAGGTAGATCACCACCGACTCGCCGCGGCCCAGGCCCCGTTCCGCCAGATGCCCGGCGACCCGTGCCGTGCGCCGCTCCAGTTCGGCCCAGGTGACCGAGCGGCGGTTGTCCTTGAAGGCGACGCGGCCCGGCTGCCGGGCCGCGTGCCCGGCGAGCAGTTCGTGCACCGGCCGGATGAGATCCGCGCGGAACGTGGCGTCCGTCATCAGGTCCTCCCCCTCAGGCGCCGGCCGCACGGTAGCGGCGGATCGCCAGCGCCCGGCACACCACGGCGATGACCACCGACCAGGTCACCGAGACCAGCACCGGATGCTGCGCGGGCCACGCCCCGGTGGCGGCCGGCCCCGGATTGCCGAACAGCTGCCGGGCCGCCTGCACCGTCGCGCTCAGCGGGTTCCACTCGGCGGCCCAGCGCAGCACCGTCGGCAGTGTGGAGGGCGCCACGAACGCGTTGGACAGGAACGTCAGCGGGAACAGCCACAGGAAGTTGCTGGTGGCCGCCGCCTCGGGGGCGCGCACCGACAGTCCGATGACCACGCCCACCCACGACAGCGCGTACCCCATGAGCAGCAGCAGCGCGAACGCGGCCAGCGCCCGCGGCAGCCCGTGGTGGATGCGCCAGCCGACCAGCAGCGCGCACAGGATCATCACCATGATCACGACGGTGTTCTGCACCAGGTCCGCGACCGTCCGCCCGGTCAGCAGCGCGCCGCGCGCCATCGGCAGTGACCGGAACCGGTCCACCATGCCGCTGTGCACGTCGGTGGCCATGCTGACGCTGCTGTTGCTGGCCGTCGCGAACGCGATGGTCTGGGCGAAGAACCCGGCCATCATGAACTCCCGGTACGCCGCCGGGCCCTGCGCGCCGGGCAGGCTGAAGGAGCCGGCGAAGAGGTAGGCGAACAGCAGCACGAACACCACGGGCTGCACCAGGCTGAGGATCAGCACCTCCGGGATCCGCACCATGCGGACCACGTTGCGCCGCGTCACCACCAGGACGTCGCGTACGGCCTTGGCGGCCGTACCGGGTGTGAGTTCGGGTACGGCCGGTGCCGCTGCCGACACGTTCATCACTCCTTCTCGCTCGACGCGCCGACGCCCACCGCGGTGCGCCCGGTGTCCCGGGGGCCGTCCTCGGTCAGGGCCATGAACACCTCGTCCAGGGTGGGGCGGCGCAGCCCGATGTCGGTGATCTCGATGCCCTCGGCGTCCAGCGCGGCGACGACCTCCGCCAGCAGCCGCACCCCGCCGTCGGCCGGCGCGGACACGGTGGACCGGGGCCGGTCGATGTCGGGGACGTGGTTGCCGAGCCGGGTCAGCAGCCGTGCGGCGGCGTCGAGTTGCTCGGGCCAGGACACGACCAGTTCGATGCGCTGGCCGCCGGCCTGGGCCTTGAGGTCGCGCGGTGTGCCCCGGGCGATGACGCGCCCGTGGTCGACCACCGCGAGGTCCTGGGCGAGCCGGTCGGCCTCCTCCAGGTACTGCGTGGTGAGCAGCAGCGTGGTGCCCTGCCGCACCAGGTCCTCGATGGCGTCCCACAGCATGAGCCGGCTCGTGGGGTCCAGCCCGACCGACGGCTCGTCCAGGAACATCACCGGGGGCCGCACCACCAGCGCCCCGGCCAGGTCCAGCCGGCGCCGCATGCCGCCGGAGTACGTGCTCGACACCCGGCCGGCGACGCCGGCCAGGTCGAACCGGTCGAGCAGCTCGTCGGCGCGCCGCCGGGCCGTGCGGGAGCGCAGCCCGTACAGCTCGCCGATCATGCGGAGGTTCTCGCGGCCGGTGAGCCGGTCGTCGACGGCCGCGAACTGGCCCGACAGGCCGATCGAGAGCCGCACCGCGTCCGGGTCGCGGACCACGTCGTGACCGGCCACGGTCGCGGTGCCCGCGTCGGGGCGCAGCAGCGTCGTGAGCAGACGCACCATGGTGGTCTTGCCCGCTCCGTTGGGGCCCAGCAGCCCCAGGACGCTGCCTTCCGGTACGTCCAGGTCGACTCCGTCGACGGCCCGGACCTCCCCGAAGGTCTTCACCAGACCCGCGGCGTGTATGGCGCCCGCCATGGGCTTCTCCGTCCTCGTGCAGGGGTGGGGGTGAGGGAGCCCGGGCCTCAGGTGGCGGCGATCAGCTTGAGTTCCGGGTGCGCGGTGCCGCCCGCGATCGCCGTGGAGGACACGTGCGAGACGATCCGCTCGTCGACGGGGTCGTTCGCCGGGTCGTCGTGGACGACGAGGTGCTCGTACGTCGTGGAGCGCTGCGCCGGTACCCGTCCCGCGGCCCGGATGAGGGTGATCAGTTCCATCAGGTCGGAGCGGTGCTTGGCGCCGGCGGAGGAGACGACGTTCTCCTCCAGCATGACCGAGCCGAGGTCGTCGGCGCCGTAGTGCAGGGAGAGCTGGCCGACCTCCTTGCCGGTGGTCAGCCAGGAGCCCTGGATGTGGGGCACGTTGTCGAGGAAGAGGCGGGCGACGGCGATCATCCGCAGGTACTCGAAGAGCGTGGCCTGGGTGCGGCCCTTCAGGTGGTTGTTCTCGGGCTGGTAGGTGTACGGGATGAAGGCCCGGAAGCCGCCCGTGCGGTCCTGCACGTCACGGATCATCCGCAGGTGCTCGATGCGCTCGGCGTTCGTCTCGCCCGTGCCCATCAGCATGGTGGTCGTCGACTCCACGCCCAGGTTGTGCGCGGTCTCCATGATCTCCAGCCAGCGCTCGCCGGACTCCTTCAGCGGCGCGATGGCCTTGCGGGGGCGGGCGGGCAGCAGCTCCGCACCGGCGCCCGCGAAGGAGTCGAGCCCGGCGGCGTGGATGCGCTTGATGGCCTCCTCGACGCTCACCTTGGAGATGCGGGCCATGTGCTCGACCTCGGAGGCGCCCAGCGAGTGGATGACGAGCTGCGGGAAGGCCTCCCTGATGGCGGAGAAGTGCTTCTCGTAGTACTCGACGCCGTAGTCCGGGTGGTGTCCGCCCTGGAACATGATCTGCGTGCCGCCGAGTTCGACGGTCTCCGCGCAGCGCCGCAGGATGTCGTCCAGGTCGCGCGTCCAGCCCTTGGCGGTGTCCTTCGGGGCCGCGTAGAAGGCGCAGAACTTGCACGCCGTGACGCACACGTTGGTGTAGTTGATGTTCCGCTCGATGATGTACGTGGCGATGTGCTCGGTGCCCGCGTACCGGCGGCGGCGTACGGCGTCGGCGGCGGCGCCCAGCGCGTGCAGAGGGGCGTCGCGGTAGAGGTCGAGGGCCTCCTCGGGGGTGATCCGCCCGCCGTCGGCGGCACGGTCGAGGACGGACTGGAGACGGTGGTGCGCAGGTCGGGACACGGTGCCGGCCTTTCCGGTGGCGTGGTGGGACGGGATCAGGAAGCAGCGGGTTCGAGCAGCCGGACGACGACGTCGGGCGGGAAGCCCTCGTTTCCGCCGCCGACCCGGCGGGCGAACTCGGTGATGCCGGCGAGCTGCGCCTGGCCGAGGCTGAAGTCGAGGGCCGTGGTGTAGTAGCGCTCCAGCGTCGCGGCGTCGAACTCCTCCCATTGGCAGGCCTGTTCGCACACCTTGGTCACCTCCGCCAGCGACAGGTCGCGGGAGGTGAGTAGATCGGCGTGGACCCGGCGCACCAGCTCCGGTTCCCGGGCCAGGAAGTCGCGGCGGGCGGCGAAGACGGCGAACACGAAGGGCAGACCCGTCCAGTCCTTCCACATCCGGCCCAGGTCGTGCACGTGCAGTCCCAGCTTCGGCGCCTCGTGCAGGGCCGCGCGCAGCGCCGCGTCACCGATGACCACGGCGGCCTTCGCCTCGGACATCATGGAGCGCAGGTCGGGCGGACAGACGTGGTAGTCGGGACGCACCCCGACCCGCTCGGCCAGCAGCAGCTGCGCCAGCCGGACGGAGGTGCGGCTGGTCGAGCCGAGCGCTACCGGCTGACCGTCCAGATCCTCCAGCGGCACCTGGCTGACGATCAGGCAGGACATCACGTCGCCGTCGCTGCCGACCGCGATGTCCGGCAGGGCCACCAGGTCGTCGGCGTGCCGCAGGAACTCCAGCAGGCTGATCGGCCCGATGTCGAGGTCGCCCGCGGCCAGCGCGTCGTTGAGGCCGTCCGGGGTGTCGGTGCGCAGCTCCATGTCGAGGAGGGAGCCGGTACGGGCCAGCCCCCAGAACAGCGGAAGGCAGTTGAGGAACTGGATGTGTCCCACCCGGGGCCGGCGCCGGCGGACGGGGGTCAGCGCCGGCACCGGTGCCTCGGGGGCGAGTTGCTCGGTCATGGTGCACAACTCCCGGAACGGGTCGAGGGGGCGGAGGAAGGGGCGGGCCGCCGGGGGTCAGGCCCGGCCGGTGGTGGCGCAGGAGGCGGCGAAGTGCTCGGTCAGCACGGCCAGCACCTCGGCGGGCCGTTCCGACAGGAAGAAGTGGCCGCCGGAGAAGACGCGGAGGTCGCAGCCGGCGTCGGTGTGCCCGCTCCAGGCGCGGGCCTCCTCCACCGTCGTGCGGGGGTCCGCGTCCCCGGTCAGTACGGTGACGGGACAGCGCACCCGGGCACCGGGCTCGCAACGGTAGGTCTCCACCGCCCGGTAGTCGCCGCGGATGGCTGGCAGCACCATGCGCAGCAGCTCCTCGTCCTGGAGGACCTGGGCGTCCGTGCCGGCCAGGGCGCGCAGTTCGGCGACGACTCCGTCGTCGTCGAGGGTGTGCACGTGTTCGTCACGGGTGCGGGAGGGGGCGCGGCGGCCCGAGGCGAACAAGCGGACCGGGCCGCTCCCGGCCCGCTCCATGCGCCGGGCCGTCTCGAACGCCACCAGGGCTCCCATGCTGTGCCCGAAGAACGTCAGCGGACGGTCGTCCCAGCCGGCCAGTGCCGCCGTGACGCCGTCGGCGAGTTCGGCGATGGAGGTGGGCCCGGGCTCGCTGCGGCGGTCCTGACGTCCGGGGTACTGGATCGCGAGGACGTCGACACCGGGGCTCAGCGCGGTGGCGACGGGCACGTAGAAACTGGCCGACCCGCCGGCGTGCGGAAAGCACACCAGACGGTCGGCCGCGTCGGGAGAGGGCCGGAACCTGCGGATCCACAGGTCGTCGGAAGGGGTGGTGCTCATGGGACGTGGATGTCCTTCCCGTGTGTCGACGTGCCCGCCCCACAGGGAGGGGGCCTCGAACGCGGTGTCGCGGGGTGCGGAGAGGGTGGCGAGGCGGCAGGCCCGCGGGGGACCGGGCCGGCCGCCTCGCCGTTCGGGGGTGACGGGTCGTCAGGCGTCCACGGCGTCGGGTCCGTGGATCTCGACACCGTCGGAGACGCGGCGGACGTGGATGCACTCGCCGGGGCACTCCTTGGCGGAGTCGATGACGTCGGTGAGCACCTCCAGCGGGATCCTCGTCGTCGCGCCGGGCTCCTGGAGCAGTTCGTCCTGCTCGCTCTTCACGTAGGCCAGCCCGTCGATGTCCAGCTCGAACACCTCGGGCGCGTACTGGGCGCAGATGCCGTCACCGGTGCACAGGCCCTGGTCGATCCAGACTTCCAGGTCCTCGTTGTTCGTCGTCTGGGGGGACATTCACACCTGCCTGGCGGGTCGTCTTGGGGTTGCGGGCGCGGGGGAGACGAAGTCACGGTGCCGGCGCCGGATCAGACCCGCATCGGCTGCGGGGTCTCGCGGCGGGCCGGGTCCGGGCCTTCGTACTCGCGGATGATCTCGTAGCGCGTGTTGCGCTCGACCGGGCGGAAGCCGGCGTCGCGGATGAGGTCCAGCAGGTCGTCGCGGGTCAGCTTGTTCGGCGTGCCGTAGTTGTCGGCGTCGTGGGTGATCTTGTACTCGACGACCGAGCCGTCCATGTCGTCCGCGCCGTGCTG
>NZ_JBITEN010000038.1:0-16143 GCF_044455165.1 Streptomyces sp. NPDC051315 | reverse complement strand
GGGGGGGGGGGGGGGGGGGGGGGGGGGGGGGGGCGGGGGGGGGCCCGCCGCCCCCCCCCCCCCGCCCGCTCCCGTCCCTACAGCCTCGGGTCCACCGGCTCCGACTCCAGGGCCAGGACCGCGAACACCGCCTCGTGGACCCGCCACAGCGGCTCGCCCTCGGCCAGCCGGTCCAGGGCTTCCAAACCGAGGACGTACTCGCGGATCGCGAGCGAGCGCTTGTGGTTCAGGAAGCGCCCGCGCAGGCGGGTGAGGTTGTCGGGGCGGGTGTACTCCGGGCCGTAGATGATCCGCAGGTACTCACGGCCCCGGCACTTGATGCCGGGCTGGACCAGGCGGCCCTCGCTGCCGCGCACCAGCGCGCCGAGCGGCTTGACGACCATGCCCTCGCCGCCGCGGCCGGTCATCTCCAGCCACCAGTCGACACCGGCCCGCACCGACTCGGGGTCGGCCGTGTCGACGTACAGGCGGCGGGTGGTCTGCAGCAGGCCGGTGCTGTCGTGCTCCACCAGCCGGTCGAGGAGGGACAGCTGCTCGTCGTGGGGCAGCGCCGCCAGGCTGCGTCCCTGGACGGCGAGGATCTGGAACGGCGCCAGGCGTACGCCGTCCAGGCCGTCCGTGGTCCAGCAGTAGCGCCGGTACGCCGCCGTGAACGCGGCCGCGTCCGCGGAGCGTTCACGCTGGCGGGAGAGGAGGTCCGAGACGTCGACGCCCCGCGCCGCCGCCCCCTCCAGCGCGGCCAGCGCGCCCGGGAAGGCGGCACCCGACGCGGCGCCGACGGCCGCGTACTGCGAGCGCAGCAGGCCCGAGGCCTTGAGCGACCACGGCATCAGTTCGGCGTCCAGCAGGAGCCAGTCCGTGCCGAGCTCGTCCCACAGGCCGGCCTCGCCGACCGCGGCCCGCACCCGGCCGAGGATCTCCTCCGTGACCGTCCCGTCGTCGAAGAACGGGCGGCCGGTGCGGGTGTAGAGGGATCCGGTCGGGCCGTCGACGCCGAAGCGCCGGCGGGCGGCCTCCGCGTCCCGGCACACCAGGGCCACCGCCCGCGAGCCCATGTGCTTCTCCTCGCACACCACCCGCGCGACGCCGTCCGCCGCGTACTGCGCGAACGCCTCCGCCGGGTGCTCCAGGTAGCCCTCCACGTGCGAAGTCGCGGTGGGAGCCATGGTCGGCGGGAGGTACGGCAGCAGCCGCGGGTCGACGGCGAAGCGGCTCATGACCTCCAGGGCCGCCGCCGCGTTCTCCTCGCGCACCGAGACGCGGGCCTGGCCCTCGTAGCGGGTCTCCACGATCCGCCGGCCGTGCACGTCCGCCAGGTCCAGCAGCCGCCCGTCCTGCCCGCCCGGCGCCTCGGACCTCAGCGGCTTGGCCGGCTCGTACCAGACGCGCTCCGCCGGTACGTCGACCAGCTCCCGCTCCGGCCAGCGCAGCGCGGTCAGCTTGCCGCCGAAGACGGCGCCGGTGTCCAGGCAGATGGTGTTGTTGAGCCAGGTGGCCTCGGGCACCGGGGTGTGGCCGTAGACGACCGCGGCCCGGCCCCGGTAGTCCTCCGCCCACGGGTAGCGCACCGGCAGGCCGAACTCGTCGGTCTCACCGGTGGTGTCGCCGTACAGCGCGTGCGAGCGGACGCGGCCGGAGGTGCGGCCGTGGTACTTCTCCGGCAGGCCGGCGTGGCAGACGACCAGCTTGCCGCCGTCGAGGACGTAGTGGCTGACGAGGCCGTCGAGGAACGCGCGCACCTCGGCGCGGAACTCCTCCGTCTCGTGCTCCATCTGCTCGATGGTCTCGGCGAGGCCGTGGGTGTGCTGGACCTTGCGGCCGCGCAGGTACCGGCCGTACTTGTTCTCGTGGTTGCCGGGGACGCACAGGGCGTTGCCCGACCTGACCATCCCCATGACGCGGCGCAGCACGCCGGGGCTGTCCGGGCCGCGGTCGACGAGGTCGCCGACGAAGACGGCCTGCCGGCCCTCCGGGTGGACGCCGTCGACGTAACCCAGCTTGCCGAGCAGCGACTCCAGTTCGGAGGCGCAGCCGTGGATGTCGCCGATGATGTCGAAGGGGCCGGTGAGGTGGGTCAGGTCGTTGAAGCGCTTCTCGGTGACGACGGTGGCGTCCTCGACGTCCTCGACGCCACGCAGGACGTGGACCTTCCTGAAGCCCTCGCGCTCCAGGTGCCGCAGTGACCGCCGGAGTTCACGGATGTGGCGCTGGATGACCCGGCGCGGCATGTCGGCGCGGTCGGTGCGGGCCGCGTTGCGCTCGGCGCACACCTCCTCCGGCACGTCCAGCACGATCGCTATCGGCAGCACGTCGTACTGCCGGGCCAGGTCGACCAGCTGGCGGCGGGCGTCCTGCTGCACGCTGGTCGCGTCGACGACCGTGCGCCGGCCGGCCGCGAGCCGCTTGCCCGCGATGTAGTGCAGGACGTCGAAGGCGTCCCGGGTGGCGCTCTGGTCGTTCTCGTCGTCGGAGACCAGACCGCGGCAGAAGTCGGAGGAGATGACCTCGGTGGGTTTGAAGTGCCTGCGGGCGAAGGTGGACTTGCCCGAGCCGGAGGCGCCGACCAGCACCACGAGGGAGAGGTCGGTGACGGGCAGGACGCGGCCCTGCCTCCGCTCCGGAAGAACCTGTGTCTCGCTCATGCCGCCTTCGCCTCCTTCTCGTCCGGGGTCCTGGTGGTGGCCGGGCTCGTCTCGAAGACGGCCATCTGGGTGGGTGGTCCGACCTCGGGGTCGTCCGGGCCGACGGACCGGAACGCGACCTGGTAGCCGTGCCGTTCGGCCACCGCCGCCGCCCAGCCGCGGAACTCCTCACGGGTCCACTCGAAGCGGTGGTCGCCGTGCCGGACGTGCCCGGCGGGGAGGGTCTCCCAGCGGACGTTGTACTCGACGTTCGGGGTGGTCACCAGGACCGTGCGGGGGCGGGCCGCGCCGAACACCGCGTACTCCAGGGCGGGCAGCCGGGGCAGGTCGACGTGCTCGATCACCTCGCTGAGCACGGCGGCGTCGTAGCCCTTGAGCCGCTTGTCGGTGTAGGCGAGCGAGCCCTGGAGGAGCTGGACGCGGGAGGCCTGCCGCTCGCCCATGCGGTCCAGCTTCAGCCGCCGCGAGGCGATGGTGAGCGCCCGCATCGACACGTCGACGCCGACGATCTCGGTGAACCGCGCGTCCTTCAGCAGCGCCTGCACCAGCTGGCCCTGGCCGCAGCCGAGGTCGAGCACCCGGGCGGCGCCGGACTCCTGCAGTGCCGCGACGATCGCGTCCCGGCGCTGCACGGCGAGCGGGGTCGGCTTCTCCTCCGTCTCCCCCTCCGCCTCGACGGCGTTGTCGATCTCCTCGACCTCGCTGTCGTCGGCCTCGGCGAGCCGCACCAGCTCCAGCCGCTCCATCGCCTGGCGGGTCAGCGACCAGCGGCGCGACAGGTAGCGGCTGGTGATCAGCTTCTGCTCGGGGTGGCCGGGCAGCCAGCCCTCACCGGCGCGCAGCAGCTTGTCGACCTCGTCGGAGGAGACCCAGTAGTGCTTGGCGTCGTCGAGGACGGGCAGCAGGACGTACAGGTGCCGCAGGGCCTCCGCGAGGGTCAGCGCCTCGGACTCCAGGACGAGCCGTACGTACCGCGAGTCGCCCCACTCCGGGAACTCGGCGTCCAGCGCGACCGGTTCGGCGGTCACCGTCCAGCCGAGCGGCTCGAACAGACGCCGTACGAGGCCGGCGCCGCCGCGGGCGGGCAGCGCGGGCACCTCGACGCGCAACGGGCGCTTCTGGGCCGGGAGTTCGGGCTTGGCGGCGCACACGCCCCGCATGGCGCTGGAGAACACGCCGCTCAGCGCGACCGCGAGCAGGGAGGAGGCGGCGTACGGGCGGTCGTTGACGTACTGCGCGAGCGCCGCGTCGGGGGCGCCTCCGCGTCCCTTGCCCTTGCCGCGCCGGACCAGCGCCACGGCATCCACCTCCAGCAGGAGCGCCGCCGTGCAGCGCTGCGCGTCCGCCTCGGGGTAGAGGACGTGCGCCTTGCCATAGGAGGTGGAGAACGCCTGCGCCTTGTCGGGATGCTTGTGCAGCAGGAAACCCAGGTCCGTGGCGGGGCGTTCGGCTGTGCCGGTGGTGCTGATGGTCAGGAACATGCGGAGGGCCTCTCCGGCCGGTGGGTCGATGACGGGACGGTGGGCGCCGTGCGTGCGAAAGCCCCCAGGAGTGGTGATCCCGAGGGCCGGCAGGACGACGGTCTCACCATCGCACACCCCGCCCGACCGGCGCCGTTGTTTATTCGGGGCTGCCGGGCCGGCTGCTCGGGGGCTGCTCGGCAGCACGCTTCCACGGCCTGACGCCGAGCTGTCCGGTGGTTCCGAGGTCGAGGCGGGGGGTCACCGTGACGGGGTCGGCGCCGGCCTTCGCGCGGACCCGCACGTACGGGACGTCGACGGGCGTGCCGGACAGGGTGGTGTTGCGCCACACCAGGCCGGCGGTCGCCGTCTCGCCGGGCCGGAGGGTGACGGGCCGGGGCGGTTCGTCGGGCCCGGCCGCGGTGGTGATCTCGCCGCTGCCCTGGAGGATCCTGACGCCCTCGACCGGCTCGTGGTCCTCACCGAGGAGTTCCAGCAGCGGGTAGCCGTTGACCGTGTAGTCGCGCGTTCCGCAGTTCTCCAGGTGCAGGCCCACAACCCGCAGCCCCATGGCGGCGTCGCCCTGGTCGGCCGTGACCCGGATCCCGGACGGCGGGCACTCCCCCGCCGAGGACGGCGCCTCGTCGGCGGGCACCTTGGTCACCTCGGACACCTTCACCCGCGTCACCGGGGACGCGCCCGGTGGTAGGACGCCCAGCCGGACCGTTCCGCGCACCGTCTCGCCGGGGCCGACGTCGCGCACCGTCTCCCACTTGTTGCTCATGACCTCACCGCCGCTCGTCGTGAAGTCGAAGAGGACGCTGTACGTCAGCGCCTCGGTGCCCTGGTTGGTGACCTCGTAGGCGGCCAAGATGCCGGAGTCGGCCGGGAGGCTCTCGGCGGAGACCGAGAAGCTGCGCGAGGGCGAGGGCGAGGGGGACGGGATGGTGACCGCGGTGATCCGGACGCCGTCCATGCCCGGATCGGTGACCTGCGTGCGGGGCGGCGGGGAGGCCGCGCCGGGGCCGGTGTCCCCCGTACCGGCCCGTTCGGCGCCGCACGCGGTGAGCAGCAGGCAGGCGGCCAGGGCCGGGAGGAGGGGGGTGGGTCTGCGCATCCGGCCACCACATCAGCCACCCGCCCCAACGGCCGTGACGGACGCCACAGTTCCGGTCACAGGGCTGTCACAGGTGGGGGCGGGCCGCGGTGGGGCGGGACGGAGGGAGGGCCGGGCCACGGGCCGCCCGGCCCCGACCGGGACCCGGACATCGTGGTCCCGGACCGGGTCCCGGTCCGGGACCACGATGTCCGGGTCCGGGTCCGCGCGCCGTGCCGGGTCAGGGCAGCTGCGACTGCACCTGGGCCGAGATCAGCTCCAGGTGGTCCAGGTCGTGCAGGTCGAGAACCTGGAGGTAGATCCGGCGGGAGCCGATCGCGGCGTAGCGGCCGATCTTGTCGACGACCTCGGCGGGGGTGCCGGCCAGGCCGTTGCGCTTCAGCTCGTCGACCTCACGGCCGATCGCGGCGGCGCGGCGGGCGACCTCCTGGTCGTCCTTGCCGACACAGACCACGAGGGCGTTGGAGTACGTGATCGCGTCGGCGGCGCGGCCGGCCTCCTCGGCGGCGGCGCGCACCCGGCCGAACTGGCGCTCGCTGTCCTCGAGCGTGCCGAACGGCATGTTGAACTCGTCGGCGAACCGGGCGGCCAGTCGCGGCGTGCGGCTCGCTCCGTGGCCGCCGATCAGCACGGGAATCCTCGCCTGCGCGGGCTTGGGCAGCGCGGGCGAGTCCTTGAGGTCGTAGTACTCGCCGTGGAAGTCGAAGGTCTGGCCGGCCTTTGTGCCCCACAGCCCGGTGACGATCTCCAGCTGCTCCTCCAGGCGGCCGAACTTCTCCTTCGGGAAGGGGATGCCGTACGCCGTGTGCTCCTCCTCGAACCAGCCCGCGCCCAGGCCGAGTTCGACACGGCCGCCGGACATCTGGTCCACCTGCGCGACCTGGATGGCGAGGACGCCGGGCAGCCGGAAGGTGGCGGCGGTCATGAGCGTGCCGAGGCGGATGCGCTTGGTCTCCCGGGCGAGACCGGCGAGGGTGATCCAGGCGTCGGTGGGGCCCGGAAGTCCGTCCACGTCGCCCATCTTAAGGTAGTGGTCGGACCGGAAGAAGGCGTCGAAGCCCAGGTCTTCGGTGGCCTTCGCCACGGTGAGGAGGGTGTCGTAGGTCGCCCCCTGCTGGGGCTCGGTGAAGATGCGCAGATCCATGCTCTCCATCCTGCACTCCGGGCTTCCCGTCAACCCCACCGGTCCCCCGCCCCCGCCCGTCCCCGGTCGGGGTGAAAAACGTCAACTCCGAAGACGGGCCGCCGCCAAGGCCAGTGACCCGCCCCGACCATGATCGTTGGCTGGGCGGAGCCGGACCGCCCGGCGCCCGCGCCCGGCGGACAAGCGCCGGGGTGTCACGCACCGGCCTCTCCAGCGGGGCCGGGGCCCGAGGAGGCCGTCATGTCCGAGGAAACCGTTGGCTTCGCCGGTCAGCCGAAAGGGCTGCTGCAGCAGATGGAGGAGCTGATGGCGGCCCTGAACGCGGACCTGTCCGCGCTGGAGGACCTGCAGGCGACGGGCGGTCCGGCGCGCTCCCGTGTCGACGAGGGTGACGCGGACTGAGTCCCGCTGCTCCGGGGGCCGCCGCCCCCAGGCACCCGCCCGGCCCGCCGCTGTCCTCATCTCTCGGGCAGCGCACCCTCTCTCGCCGCCAGCTTCCGCAGCATCTCCAGGACCCGGTCCCTGGACTCGTCCGCCGCGTCGATGGCCTCCATGCACTGCCAGTACGTGCCCTCGTCGCCCGCGGCGCTGGCCACGCCGACGAGGGCGATGCCGACCTCGCCGAGCAGACCGCCGAGGCAGAGCAGGGCCTCACGGGCGTCGTCCAGCTCGGTGAGCTGGGCGGCGCGCAGGTCCCCGGGATCGAGGTCCGGTGCGTCCAGCACACCGCACCCTCTGCCGGCCAGCTCGGTCAGACCCAACGCCTCACCGCGCAGTTCCGGCGGGCCGGAGACCGCGAGCCGACTGCCGATCGCCTGGGCCAGCGCCTGGGCCTGCCACACCTCCTCCAGCGTCCGGGGCCCGTCGTCGCTGCTCGCGAGAGCACGCCTGCTCGTCAGGATGAGCCGCACCGCGTCCATGCGCCGCCCCCGTCCGTCCCGACGTGCTTCTCGCACGTCCGTCACTCGAACTCTTTTCTCCACTACCCAGAGTGAGGGCCCGTGGTGCGAAAAGCCAGAGGAAGACGGAAATCTGTGGACAACAAATCGGTTTCGAGCGGTCCGGCGACTTCGGAGAGTAATAACGGAGGGCTTGATTCCGATTGTGGTGTCAGAGCGTCAGGGTGCCGGGAATCTCCGCTCGTTGCGGTCGATCTTCGCGTCCAGCGCCGTCAGCGGATCGATCCCGAGCACCTCGCACAGTTGCAGCAGATACGCGAGCACGTCGGCGACCTCGTCCGTCACCCGGTGGGCGGTGTCCGGGTCGTCCATCACGCGGGCCGACTCCTCCGGCGTCAACCACTGGAAGATCTCGACCAGTTCGGAGGCCTCCACGCTGAGCGCGGAGACGAGGTTCTTGGGGGTGTGGTACGGCTGCCAGTTCCGCGCGGCCGCGAACTCCGCCAGCCTGCGCTGCAGCTTCGCCACGTCGAGGTGTTCTGTCACGGGTCCAGGTGTACCACCGTGACGCCGGCGGTCCCGGCGGCCCAGGAGGCGTCGCTCACCGCCCCGACGCAGCGAATGTGCCCGCGCTCGCCCATCCGGACCGCGAGCCGCAGCAGTTCCCGGCGCTGCCGTACGTCCAGTGCGTTCTCGAAGCCGTCGGCGAGGACGGTGAGGGCACGCATCGCGTCGGGGACCTCGCCGGGCGGGTCGACGTCCAGGACGCCGGGGCCGGTGAGCAGCACCAGGGCGAGCGCGAGGTAGCGCAGTTCACCGTCGCCCAGGCGGGCCAGCGCGGTGCGCGGGGCGGTGCCCCGGTCGAGCAGGGCGCGGACGGTGCCGTCGCCGAGGGGTTCGGCGAGCACGTCGGTCACCGGTCCGGCGCAGCCGGCCCGCACCGCGTCGACGAGCCGCGCGTGGCGCCGGGTGCACTCCGCGCGGGTGCGGAAGAGGACGTCGGCGAGGTTGTCGCAGGTGCCGAGCAGCCGGCCGGCCCCGGCGGGCACGGGGGCGCGCATCCGCTCGGGCCGCGGGTCGCAGGCGAAGACGGAGCGCAGGGCCACCAGCATCTGTTCTGCGGCGGCGAGCACATGGCGCTGTCCGTCGGTCTTGCCGGCGACGCGCAGCGGGAGCAGCGCGGTGCCCAGGCGGTCGTCGGGCAGCGGGGCGCGGGTGACCGGCGAGGCACCGGCGGTGTGCCAGGCGGCCTGCACCGCGCGCCGTCCCGGGTCGCGCAGGGCCGTCTCCAGCAGCACGAGCCCGCCGGCGCTCAGCCGCTCGCCCACGATGCGCAGGTCGGGTTCGGCCTGGACGGCGAGGTCGAGCCGGACCGGACCCGCGGGGCCGTCGGCCGTGCAGCCGATCCGGAACCCGCGACGGCGCTGGGCATCGGGACGCGCCCCGTCCGGCACGCAGGCGACCGGATCCGGGAACACCTCCTCGAGCCCGGCGCCACCACCGAGCCGGGCCAGCGCCTCGTACGCCCGCAGCGCGGTCGTCTTCCCGCTGCCACTGGCCCCGGCGAGGAGAGTGACCGGCCCGAGCGAGAACCTGACCCCCCGGTGCCGCCCGAACGCCGACAACCGCAGCTCGGTGAGACAGGACCGCGGGGGTCCCTGCCGGGGGAGGGTGGCGGGCGGCTGTCCGGTGGCGGGGGTGCGGGAGGCGGCGGGGGCGACACATGGCGCGTCGGCGAGGACGGGAAGGGCGTCGGCGAGGACGGGCGGGGCGTCGGCGGGCGGTCGCTTCCCGGACGGGGCGGGGTCGCGACCTGCGGGCGGCCGGTGGTTGGAACCGGCACGGTCGCCACCGGCGGGCGGACGCTCTCCGGGCCGGGCCCGGTCACCGCCGACGGCCGGCCGCCCCTCGGACCCGCCCGCGCCGGGGCTCTCGCCGGGCGGGGCGTGGGAGGTGTTCTTCGACGGGTCTCGTGCGGTCGTCGCGGAGAGGGAGGCGGCGGAGGAGGACAAGGGCGCGGAGGATGCGGGCGGCACGGCCATACGCGGACCGTAGGGCTCCGGTCGTGGGGTGAACCGTTCCGCCCTCGGGAGCTTCCTACGAACGGGCGATGGCGGGGGTGGACAGGGGCCCCCGCCGGTCGCGCCGTGCCGCCTCAGACGCCCGGAACCCCCGCTCCCTCCATGATGCCGCTCACCTCGGTCCCCGGCGGGGTCAGCAGGAACACGTTCCGGTCGACCCGGTGCATCCCGCTGGCCAGGCCGAAGACGACGCCGGTGGAGAAGTCCAGGACGCGCTTGGCGACCTCGGTCTCCGCGCCGGTGAGGTCGAGGAGGACGGGGATGCCCGCCATCAGCGTTTCGGCGACCTCGCGGGCGTCCGCGAAGACGTTGACCCGCAGGACGACGAACCGGCGTCGGGTCTCCGTCTCGGCGTCGGGCAGCGCGCGGTGGCCCACCGCCGACGGCCACGCGTCCCGGCCGCGCAACGGAACGACCTGAGCGAGCCCTTCCCACTGTTCATCGGTGACGTCGTAACGGTTCACCGGCCACCCCCGAACTGACTCGCACTCAATGCCTGCACCAGCCAATTCTTACGCCAAGTCACCCGTTCGGCCCAACAGCGACACGGACCGCGACCGTCCCCGCGCCAACTCCCCTGCTCATGGCCCCGCTCTCGCCGGCCGGCCGCTACACGCGACCGTCGGCGCGCCGCAAGGGGAGTGCGGTCGTCACCAGGGTCAGGTCACGCATCATGCCCAGCTGGTTCGGTCCATGCCGAACTCGGCACGGTCCACGGTGAACCCGGCGCCGGCGCGAGGGCGTCGGCGCTCGCGTCGCTCGGCCGCGCGGTGAAGGAGTGCGGCCTGCTGACGCCGCGCACGGTCAGCCGACCGGAGACCTGGACGGGGCCGCCACCGGACGGTGACCCTCGCCGAACTGCTCACCGAGCGCAGCCCGGGCTACGAGCCGCCGCGGGTCCCGGCCCGCGCCGCCCCCGCCCTCGTGGCCGCGGCGGAAGCGGTGAGGCACGGCGGTCCGTCCGCCGTTCGTCTCCTCCTCGTCCTCGGCCCGCCGGGCCGGTGATCCTTCTCAGCCCGCCGTCCCCGTGGGCCGGCCCTCCGCGGAGCCGTGGTGGCTCAGACCCTCGGTCCGGGACTCCAGGGCGCGCAGGACGGCCACCATGTCCTCAGCGCCGTGCCCCTGGGCCACGGTCTCGGCGAAGAGGGTGTGGCAGACGTCGAGGAGGGGAGAGGCCAGGCCGGCTCCGCGGGCGGCTTCCGCGATCAGGCGGTTGTTCTTCAGGACGTCGGCGGCGGCGGCCTGGACGGCGAAGTCGCGGGCCAGCAGCTTGGGTGCCTTCATCCGCGAGACGGCACTGGCCATCGGGCCCGCGTCCAGGACGTCCCGGAGCAGTCGTCGGTCGAGTCCGTGCCGGTCGGCGAAGTGGAACGCCTCGGTCAGGCCGGTGACCAAGGTGATGAGGAACAGGTTCACCGAGAACTTCATCAGCAGGGCGCCCGGGACCGCTCCGCAGCCGAACGCCTCCCGGCACATCGGGTCGAGCAGCGGCCGTACGGCCGCGACGGCGTCGTCGTCACCGGCCAGCATGGCCACCAGCTGTCCCTGTTCCGCCGGCACCCGGGAGCCGGAGACGGGAGCCTCGACGTAGCGCCCGCCGGCCGCCCGGAGATCGTCCTGCAGCCCCTGCGAGTACACCGGCGCGGTCGTGCCCATGTGGACGACGGTGCGGCCGGTGACGCGCGCGGCGAAGTCCGGGGTGCCGCGGGCCAGGACCGCGTCGATCGCTGTCTCGTCGGCCAGCATGAGGATCACGACCTCGGCGCGGCCGAAGACGTCGGCGGGGTCCGCCGCGACCTCGGCCCCGGCGGCCCGCAGCGGTGCGCACCGGGCGGGCGTGCGGTTCCATACGAGCAGGGGCGTCCCCGCGCGGGCGAGGTTGAGCGCCATGGGCTGCCCCATGACACCGAGGCCGACGAAACCCACGTACACGACGCACCACCGTTTCCGGCCCCCGCGGAGCCGAGCCGTCACCGTCACCGGCCTATGACAGCGGTCATAGTAGTCGTCCCTATGACGGTGGTCATAGGCTGGCGCCCGGGGATCGGGGAACGGCTGGCGGGAGGTCGGGGATGGCGGTGTCCGAACGGGGGCCACGGGAGCGGATGGTCTTCAGCGCGGCCCAGCTCATCCGCCGCGACGGGGTCGCCGCCACGGGGATGCGGGAGGTCGCCGCCCACGCCCGGGCGCCGCGCGGTTCGCTCCAGCACTACTTCCCGGGCGGCAAGGAGCAGCTCGTCAACGAGGCGGTGGGCTGGGCGGGCCGGTACGCGGCCGACCGGGTCGCGCGTTTCCTCGCCGCCCTGCCGGAGCCGACGCCCGGCGCACTGTTCGCCGAGATGGTGCGGCAGTGGACCGACGAGTACGGGACCGCCGGCTTCGCGGGCGGCTGCCCCGTGGCCGCCGCGACCGTGGACTGCGCGCAGTCCACGGTGTCCACGCGCAAGGCCGCGGCCGCCGCGTTCGCCGCCTGGAGCGGGCCGGTGGCCGGGGCGCTGGTGGACATGGGCGTACCCGGGGAGCGGGCCGACGCGCTCGCCACGCTCATGATCAGCGCGCTGGAGGGGGCCGTCCTCATCGCCCGGGCCGAACAGGACGTGCGGGCCCTGACGACGGTGGCCCGGGAGCTCGGCCCCGTCCTCGACGCCGCGGTGGGCGGGGCCGGCTGACCGCCCGCCCCGCCCGGTTCAGCGCACCGCGGCCACGAACTTCTCGAGCCGGGCGATCCCCTCCCGCAGCTCGTCGGCCGACGCCGCGTACGAGAGCCGTACGTGTGTCTCCGCCGTGTGCACACCGAAGTCGCGGCCCGGGGTGAGGGCCACGTGCGCCTCCCGCAGAGCGCGTTCGCAGAACTGCCAGGAGGTGAGTCCGGTGCCGGTGACGTCGAAGTACACGTAGAACGCGCCGTCGGGCGGGACGGGGACCGGCAGGCCGATCCGGTCGAGGCCGTCGAGGACGATCGCGCGCCGCCGGGCGAACTCGGCGCGGCGGTCCTCGCAGACGGCGAGGGACTCGGGGGTGAAGCAGGCCAGGGCGGCGTGCTGCGCGGGAGTGGAGGCGCAGAGGAAGTAGTTCTGGGCCAGGCGCTCCACCGCCGGCGCGAGAGGTCCGGGGACGACGCACCAGCCCAGGCGCCAGCCGGTCATGCCGAAGTACTTCGAGAAGCTGTTGATGACGACGGCGTCGGGGTCGTACGACAGCGCGCTGCGCGGTGGCCCGCCCCGGTCGTCGTCACTGAGGTTCAGGTAGATCTCGTCGACGATCCGCCACGCGTCGCGCCCGCGCGCGAGGTCGCAGAGCGCGGCGAGCTCGTCGGCCGGGACGGAGGTGCCGGTCGGGTTGGAGGGGGTGGCGATCATCAACCCGCGGGTGCTGTCGGTCCAGTGCGCGCGCACGGACGCCGCGTCCAACTGGAAGCGGGTGCCGGCCGTGGTGGGCACCAGGGTGACGCGCGCGCCGAAGCTCTCGACGATCTGCCGGTTGCAGGGGTACGACGGGTCCGCGATGAGCACCTCGTCCCCGGGGTCCACGAGGGCGGCGGCGGCCAGCACCAGCGCGGCCGAGGCACCCGCGGTGACGACCACCCGCGCCGGATCGACCTCGACACCGTGCCGGTCGAGGTAGAACCGCGCGATCGCCTCCCTCAGGGCGGGCAGCCCGAGTGCCGCGGTGTAGGCCATGGGCCTGCCGTCCATGACCTCGCGCATCGCGTCCCGTACGGCCGGGGGCGCGCCGAAGTCGGGTTCGCCGAGGTTGAGTTTGACGACGTGGTGGCCCTGGGCCTCCAGCGCTGCGGCGTGCTTGCCGAACTCCATGGCGTAGAACGGGGCGACGGCCCGTGCGCGGTGCGAGAACCTCATGTCGCGGCCTCCGGCTCGATGACGGTCAGGTGTCAGGACGAACCGGTTGGCCGGACCGTCGGTGCCATGGTGACCGACGGCCCGCACCACCGTGCCGGCGAGGGCACCTCGGGTCTCAGTTCCGGGAGCCGGTCCCGTCCGCGGCCGCTCGCTCGTCCACCCGCGCCCGGCGCAGGGGGAGGACGCCGATGAGCGCGATCCGCAGGACGGCACGCGGTTCGACGTGGAAGGCGCGGCCACCGGACGACCCGGGGCGGGGCCACCAGAGGCGACCCCACGCCGGGACCGTCCTCCCGGACCGGTCCCGGCGTGGGGTCAGTGGTCCCTGGCCGGGGGCCGTCCCTGTCGGTGTCCCCCGCTAGCAGCTGCCGTCCGACACCTGCAGGCCCTTGTTGGCACCGGCCGTCCGGCTCACGATGCCCGGCACGCAGCCGGCCGCGTCGAGGCTGTAGGGGTACGGGATGGCGACCGTGGTCGTGGACTGGGGGTTGGGCCCCGCCGGGCGGTTCTCACTGCCGGGGCTGGACCAGGTCACGTTGTCGAAGATGTTGCCGCTGACCTGCCAGTAGCCGACCGCGTCGGTGTAGAAGGTGCCCAGGACGTCCTTGGAGTCCTCGAAGTAGTTGCTGTCCACCTTGGCGCGCGCGCCGGCCCGGGAGTTGATGCCGGACTCGTTGAGGCTGACGTAGTGGTTGTTGTACATGTGGGCGGTGCCGCCACGCAGCAGGGGCGCACGGGAGTCGATGTTCTCGTACCGGTTGTGGTGGTACGAGATGAAGCTGTTCGACAGGTCGCTCTCACTGGACCCGACGAGGCCGCCGCGGCCGGAGTTGCGCAGGACGCTGTAGGACAGGGTCACGTACTGGGTGTTGTCCTTCATGTCGAAGAGGCCGTCGAACCCCTCCGCCTCCCCTCCGGACGCCTCCAGCGTGACGTGATCGACCCAGACGTTGCGGACGTTGCGCTCCATGCCGATGGCGTCACCGCCGTTGGACGTGGGGGAGCCCGACTTCTTGACGTTCCGGACGGTCACGTTCTGGATGACGATGTTGCGGGCGTCACGTATGTGGATGCCCAACTGGTCGAAGACGGCACCGCCCCCGACACCGACGATCGTGACGTTGCTGATCTCCTTCAGCTCGATCACACCGGCGGCGGTGTTGCAGCTGCTGCCCGACACCTTGGTGGTGTTGCCGTGGTTGATGGTTCCCTCGACCTGGATGGTGATCGGGGTGCTGCTGCTGGCACGGGCGCACAGGGCCGCGTGGATCGCGGTTCCCGTGGTGGCCCGCACCGTCTGCCCGCCCGCACCGCCGGTGGTGCCGCCGTTCTGGGTCGCGTAGCCGGTGACGCTGCCGGTCGCCGCCGACGCCTCGGGCGTCGACAGCACCGCACCGGTCGCGGCCGTCAGGGCCATCGTGGCCAGCGCCGCACAGAGTCGCGCTGTGACTGGTCGCCTCATCTCGCCTCCCCATTCGCCTTCGCATGCTGGGTGTCGACCTGCCGATGAGCAGGCCGCTTGTTCCTCGGCGCGACGAGGCGATGGTTCGTCCGGGTGAACGGCCCGGATGTGCGGGTGCCGCGTCGCAGCGGAGGAAAGCGCTTTCCCGGGACGGTAGGGGCGTTGCCGTGGACGCGTCAATATACGTGTACTTGATTTCTATTCATCAGTATGAACGGCATTCGCGGACTCCACGCCCTCCCGACCAGCCGGGGTACTGGCGGAACCGCCGCCACCCGAGTCTCGCCCCTGCCTTCGCCACCTGCTCCCGGCCAAAGCGCCCCCGGGTCCCCCATCCGCGGAGCGTACGTTCGTACACTCCAAGCGATACGAGGTCCGCATGTCGACGGATCACTTCGCGGACGACCCGCGCACGAACCTCGAGCGCATGCAGGCGGGCGACCTCTACATCGCCGACGACCCCGAGATCGCCCGCCGCCAGCAGCGGGCGGTAAGCCTGGCCGCCCGCTACCAGGCCGCCTACGCCGAAGACACCGACGCCGCCCGTCCGATCCTGGCCGAGCTGCTCGGCACGCTCGGGGACGAGGCGCACGTGCGTCCGCCGCTGTACGTCGACTACGGCAGCGACATCACCGTCGGCGCCCGGACCTTCGCCAACTACCACCTCACCGCGCTGGACGTCGCGGCCATCACCATCGGCGAGGACTGCCAGATCGGCCCGAACGTCCAGCTGCTCACCCCCACCCACCCGCCGGAGCCGCGGCCCCGCCGCGACAAGCTGGAAGCCGCGAAGCCGATCACCATCGGCGACAACGTCTGGCTCGGCGGCGGAGTGGTCGTGTGCCCCGGGGTGACCATCGGCGACAACTCCGTCATCGGCGCCGGAGCCGTCGTCACCAGGGACATCCCCGCGAACGTCATCGCCGTCGGCAACCCCGCCCGAGTGGTGCGCAGCCTCTAGGTGTATTGATCACGAGCGTTGTCGACACTCGCCGGTGCTTGATCATGGCGAAGACCTCCGATGTGGTGGAGCTGTCTAGGACTGCACCGCACGGAGGTCTTCGTGTCCCACCGTAATGCCCGGCTGACCGTTCACGGCAGGCGGCTGCTCGTCGAGCGTGTCCGTTCCGGCCGTCCCGTCGCCCATGCCGCGGCGGAAATGGGCATCTCCCGCACCACGGCGCACAAGTGGGTGCGCCGGTGGAGACAGGAAGGGGAAGCCGGGCTGGCCGACCGTTCCAGCCGCCCTCACAGGACGCCGCACCGGACCTCGGCCGCCACCGAGGCGCGTGTGTGCAGACTGCGGCAGGACCGCAAGCTGGGCCCCGCACGCATCGGACCGGTCCTGGGCCTGCCCGCCTCGACGGTGCACCGCGTCCTGGTCCGCCACGGCCTGAACCGCCTGTCCTTTCTGGACCGGCCCACCGGCCAGGTCATCCGCCGCCACGAACGGGACCGGCCCGGCGAACTCATCCACG
>NZ_JBITEN010000037.1:0-16717 GCF_044455165.1 Streptomyces sp. NPDC051315 | reverse complement strand
ACGCAGACCGCGTCGAAAGCCTCGGCGAACACCGGGAACGCCTCGTACAGCTCACGCCCCATACCAGGACGCTGCGCACCCTGACCCGAGAACAGAAATGCCTGGCGTGCCTCACCCCGGTCCTGCCCGCGCACGATGTCCAGCGGCATGTGTCCGGCACCGAGTTCGGCCAGCGCGTCGACGAGGCGGGTGGTGTTCTCCATCACCGCGACGGCTCGGTGCTCGAAGTGCGTGCGGGTCTTAGCGAGGGCGAGCCCGGTGCAGGCCGCCGGTGTGTCCGGACGGCGGGTGGCGAAGGCGTGGAGGGAGCGGGCCTGGGCGCGCAGTGCCTCCTCGCTGCGGCCGGAGAACATCCAGACGATCGGCTCACCGTCCGTCGCGACCGCGGGCGACTCGGTCTCCGTCTCCGTCTCCGGGGCGCTCTGCTCCAGGATGACGTGGGCGTTGGTGCCGCTGACTCCGAAGGCCGAGACGGCGGCGCGTCGGGGACGTTCCAGGTCGGGCCACGCTCGCCGCTCGGTCAGGAGCCGTACGTCGCCCGCCGTCCAGTCCACCTGGGAGGACGGCTCGTCCACGTGCAGCGTCGCCGGCAGCACACCATGCCGCAACGCCTCCACCATCTTGATCACACCGGCCACACCCGCGGCCGCCTGCGTATGACCCAGATTCGACTTCACCGACCCCAGCCACAGAGGCTCTTCTCGGTCTTGGCCGTAGGCCGCCAGCAGGGCCTGCGCCTCGATCGGATCACCCAGCCGCGTCCCCGTCCCGTGCGCCTCCACCACATCCACGTCGGACGGCGACAGCCCCGCACTCGCCAGCGCGGCACGGATCACCCGCTGCTGCGACGGACCGTTCGGCGCCGTCAACCCGTTCGACGCACCATCCTGATTCACCGCCGAACCCCGCACCACCGCCAGCACCCGGTGACCACGCGCCCGCGCATCCGACAGCCGCTCCACCAGCAGCACACCGACACCCTCACCCCACCCCGTACCGTCCGCACCCTCCGCGAACGCCTTGCACCGGCCATCACCCGCCAGACCACCCTGGCGAGCGAACTCCACGAACGCACCCGGTGTCGACATCACCGTCACACCACCGGCCAGCGCCAGATCACACTCCCCCGACCGCAGCGACCGCACCGCCATGTGCAGAGCGACCAGTGAAGAGGAGCAGGCCGTGTCCACCGTCACCGCCGGACCCTCCAGGCCCAGCACGTACGCCAGCCGGCCCGACATCACACTCGCCGCGTTACCCGTGCCGACGTACCCGCCGAAGTCCCCCTCCGAGATGTGCAGCAGGGCCGGATAATCCTGGCCGTTGGTGCCCGTGAACACACCGACCTGCCTGCCCCGCAACGACCGCGGATCGATCCCCGCCCTCTCCACCGCCTCCCACGACGTCTCCAGCAGCAACCGCTGCTGCGGATCCATCGCCAACGCCTCACGCGGCGAAACACCGAAGAACTCCGCGTCGAACCCGGCGACGCCGTCGAGGAAGCCGCCGCTCGCGGTGTGGCCGGCGTAGGGGTTGTCGGGGTCGGGGGCGAAGAGCCGGTCGAGGTCCCAGCCGCGGTCGGCGGGGAAGTCGGTGATGCCGTCGCGCCCTTCCTCCAGCAGCGACCACAGACTCTCCGGCGAGTCGACACCGCCGGGGAAACGGCAGGCCATCCCGACGATCGCCACCGGCTCGTCGCTGACGACGGCCGGGGCGGGGGTGGTCGTGGCGGCGGCGGCGCCGAAGAGTTCGTCGTGCAGGTGGGCGGCGAGCGCCTGGGGCGTCGGGTGGTCGAACACCACGGTCGTCGGGAGGGTGACGCCGCACGCGGCGGCGAGCGCGTTGCGCAGTTCGACCGCGATCAGCGAGTCGACGCCGAGGTCGCGGAACGCCCGCTCCGCGCCGACCTGTTCGGGCCCGCCGTACCCGAGGGCGGCGGCGGCGCGCGAGCGCACCTCGGTCAGCAGCTCCTGCTGACACCTCTCGGCGGGCAGGCCGGCGAGGCGGGCGCGCAGGCCGGTGGCGGCCGGAGCGGGCCGGGCCCCGGCCGGACGGTCGCAGACCTCGGCGAGCAACGGGCTCGGGCGGACGGCGGTGAAGGCGGTGCCGAAGCGGTGCCAGTCGACGTCGGCGACCAGGGGCGCGGCGGAGTTCCCGGCGGCGAGGACGGCGAGGGCGTCCAGGGCCCGGTCGGGATCGAGCAGGCCGACCCCGCCGCGCACCTGGCGGCCTTCGGCGTCGGCGTCGGCCGCCATGCCGCCGCCGGCCCACGGTCCCCACGCGATGGACGTCCCCGGCAGGCCCTCGGCCCGCCGCCGCTCGGCCAGCGCGTCCAACAGGGCGTTCGCGGCGGCGTAGTTGCCCTGCCCGGCGGAGCCGACGGTGCCGGCGAAGGAGGAGAACAGGACGAAGGCGGACAGGTCGCGGTCGCGGGTCAGTTCGTCGAGGTGCCGGGCTCCGGCGACCTTGGCCCCGAAGACGGAGCGGAAGGCCTGCGGGGTGAGGCCGTCGAGGACTCCGTCGTCGATGACGCCGGCCGTGTGGACCACGGCGTCCACCGGGTGGGTGTCGAGCAGCTCGAGGACCGCCTCACGGTCCGTCAGGTCCATCGACAGGAAGGTGACGTCGGCTCCCAGGCGACGCAGCTCCTCGCCGAGGGCCTCGGCGCCCGGCGCCTGTGCGCCTCGTCGGCTGACGAGGACGAGGTGGGCGGCTCCCTGCCGCGCGGCCCAGCGGGCCACGCGCGCCCCCAGTGCTCCGGTACCGCCGGTCACCAGCACGGTCCCGGCCGGCTGCCAGGCCGCTTCCCCGGACGGGGCTGCCGGGACCACCCGGCGGGCGAGGACGTCGTCGGCGCGGACGGCGACCTGGTCCTCGTGCGGGT
Organism: Streptomyces sp. NPDC051315; assembly: GCF_044455165.1. Classification (NCBI taxonomy): domain Bacteria; kingdom Bacillati; phylum Actinomycetota; class Actinomycetes; order Kitasatosporales; family Streptomycetaceae; genus Streptomyces; species Streptomyces sp. NPDC051315. The sequence continues at coordinate 13,833 of NZ_JBITEN010000037.1, read as the reverse complement.
ACGGGTGCGCCGTGCCGTCGGCGAGCAGGGCGACGAGCCGCGCCGTGGAGCGCTGGTCCAGGGTCGGGGGGAGGTCGGCGAGGCCGCCCCAGCGGTTGGGGTGCTCCAGGGCGGCGACACGCCCCAGACCCCAGACGGCGGCCTGGGCGGGGTCGGGCGCCGGGTCGTTCGCGTCGGCGGTCACGGCGCCGCGCGTGAGCGCCCACATCGGGGCCTCGACACGGGCGTCACCGAGCGCTTGGAGGAGCACCGCGGTGGCGGACACGCCCCCGGGCACGTCGTCCACCGCAGTGCTGAGCGCGAGCACGGAGAGGACCCCGGTGACCGGGCCGTCCTCGACGGCGGCGGCGATCCGGCGGGCGAACTCGGCGCGGGTGTCGAGGTGATGGTGGTCCACGGTGACCACGTCGGCCCCCGCGTCGAGGAGCGCGGCGGTCAGGGCGCCCTGCCATCCGTCGTCGCCGTCGAGGGACGTGGGCCGCACGAGCAGCCAGCGGCCGGACAGCAGCGCCGTTTCCGGCAGTCCCCGGGCCGGGGCCCAGATGACGTGGTGGTGCGGCCCGGACGGGACGGGGTCGGCGCCGTCCTCGGTGTACGAGCGCTCCAGCCAGTAGCGGTCGCGGCGGAAGGCGTAGGTCGGCAGACCGACGACGCGGGCGCCGGGGAGGAACGCGGGCCACGACACCGCCACCCCGTGGAGGTGCAGGCGGGCGAGGGCGCCGACCAGGTGCCGGGCTTCGGCACCCTGCTTGCGCTGGGCCGGCAGGAACAGCAGCCCGCGGTCGTCGGGGACGCAGGTCCGGGCGAGGGCGGTGAGCGTGCTGTCGGGACCGAGTTCGACGAACCGGGTCGCGCCTTCGCCGACCAGGGCGGAGACACCGTCGGCGAACCGGACGGCCTGACGGACATGGCGCACCCAGTGGTCGGCGCCGGTCAGTTCGCCCTCCGCCGCGAGCCGGCCGGTGACGTTGGAGACGACCGGGATCGACGGGGCGGCGTAGGTGAGGCGTTCGGCGACCCGGCGGAAGTCGGCCAGCATCGGTTCCGTGAGCGGCGAATGGAAGGCGTGGCTGACGCGGAGCCGGGAGGTGCGGCACCCCCGGGCGGCCAGTTCCGCGGCGACCTCGGTCACCGCGGGCTCCGCGCCCGCGATCACCACGGCGCGAGGGCCGTTGACCGCCGCGACCGAGACCTCTCGCCCCGCCAGCAGCGGCAGGACCTCCTCCTCGGCCACCTCGGCCGCCACCATCGCCCCGCCCGGCGGCAGGGCCTGCATGAGCCGTCCCCGCGCGGTCACCAGCGTGCAGGCGTCCCCCAGGGACAGCACCCCGGCCACGTGTGCGGCGGTGATCTCACCGACGGAGTGCCCCATGACGAGGTCCGGGCGTACACCCCACGACTCCATCAGCCGGAACAACGCCACCTCGAACGCGAACAGCGCGGGCTGCGTCCACTCCGTACGGTCCAGTTCCTCACCGCGCCCGCCGAGGACGACGTCCCGCAGCTCCGCGCCGACGTGGGCGCAGACCGCGTCGAACGCCTCGGCGAACACCGGGAACGTCTCGTACAGCTCACGCCCCATGCCGGGACGCTGCGCGCCCTGCCCCGAGAACAGGAAGGCGAGCTTGCCGGGACCCCGGGCGGTGTCGGTGAGGACGTCCGCGGCGGCTTCGCCTCGCGCCAACGCCTCGACGGCCGCCGTGAGTTCGGAGCGGTCGGCGCCGAGGACGGCGGCGCGGTGCGGGTGTGCGGTGCGGGTGGTGGCGAGGGACGCGGCGAGGTCGTAGGGGTCGGCGTGCGGGTGGGTGGCGAGATGGTCGGCCAGGCGGCGGGCCTGGGCGCGCAGGGTCTCCTCGTCGTGGGCGGACAGGATCCAGGGCAGGACCGGGAGGCTCGCGCGGGGAGACGTGTCATCGGTACCGTCGGCCTCCTCCTCCGACGGCTCGGGGGCCTGTTCGACGATGACGTGGGCGTTGGTGCCGGAGACGCCGAAGGCGGAGACGCCGACCCGGCGCGGGTGGTCGGTCCGCGGCCAGTCGTGCGCCTCGGTCAGGAGCCGGACGTGGCCGGCGCTCCAGTCGACGTGGGTGGAGGGGCGTTCGGCGTGCAGGGTGGGGGGCAGTACGCCGTGGCGCAGGGCGAGGACGGACTTGATGACGCCGACGACACCGGCGGCGGCCTGGGTGTGGCCGAGGTTGGACTTGGCGGAGCCGAGCAGCAGGGGCCGGTCGGCGGGGCGGCCCTGCCCGTAGGTGGCCAGCAGGGCGCGGGCCTCGATCGGGTCGCCGAGCGCGGTGCCGGTGCCGTGCGCCTCGACGGCGTCGATCTCGGTGGCGGGCAGTCCGGCGTTGGCCAGCGCGGCGAGGATGACGCGCTGCTGGGACAGGCCGTTGGGGGCGGTCAGGCCGTTGGAGGCGCCGTCCTGGTTGACGGCGCTGCCGCGGACGACCGCGAGCACGGGACGGTTGTCGCGGCGGGCGTCGGAAAGACGCTGCACCACGAGGATGCCGGCGCCCTCGGCCCAGCCGGTGCCGTCGGCGTCGTCGGAGAACGCCTTGCAGCGGCCGTCGCCGGCGAGGCCGCCCTGCCGGGCGAACTCGGTGAACGCGCCGGGGCTCGACATCACGGTGACACCGCCGACGACGGCCAGGGAGCACTCCCCGGAGCGCAGCGACTGGGCCGCCAGGTGGAGGGCGACCAGGGAGGAGGAGCAGGCGGTGTCGACGGTGACGGCGGGGCCTTCGAGGCCGAGGGTGTAGGCGACGCGGCCGGAGAGGACGGACATGGAGTTGCCGGTGAGCAGGTGTCCGCGGACGTCCTCGGGCACCTCGGTCAGACCGGAGGTGTAGCCCTGGTCACTGCACCCGACGAAGACGCCGGAGCGGCTGCCGCGCAGGGTGGCCGGATCGATGCCGGCGTGCTCGAGGGACTCCCAGACCACTTCGAGCAGCAGGCGCTGCTGCGGGTCCATGGCGAGGGCCTCGCGCGGGGAGATGCCGAAGAAGGCGGGGTCGAAGCGGTCGGCGTCGCGGACGAAGCCGCCCCGGCGGTGGCCGGAGCCGGTGCCGGACGCGGTGGGCCAGCCGCGGTCGGTGGGCCACTGCGTCACCGCGTCGGTTCCGGAGACCAGCAGGTCCCAGAAGCCGTCCGGGGTGCGCACGTCGCCGGGCAGGCGGCAGCTCATGCCGACGATGGCGATGGGCTCCTGCTCGCGGGCCTCCAGCTGCCGCAGCTTGCGGCGGGTGGTGTGGAGATCGACGGTGACCCGCTTGAGGTAGTCCCGAAGCTGCGCTTCCTGCGTCATGGACTGCCCCCATGCTGTTCGGTTCGGTGGCGGAACGGGTGGTGCCGCGGGAGTGCCGGACGTCGGACCGGGCGCCCGGTGGGGTCCGGCCGGTGGCGATCTCCTCGTGCGGTGGGGACAGCATGACCCGCGCGGTCACCCGATTTCGGCCCTCGGCGAGGTTGTTTGGGGAAACCCTTGGAAATCGTCCGCGGCTCGGTGTTCGCGCAGGCCGCGGCTCGGTGTTCGCGCAGGCCGGAACGGCGGCCGTGGCGGCATCCCGTCGCTCAGCGGCCGTGCGGCCGGGCGGAGTTGGGGAGGGGCTCGTCCGGTGGGGCGCGCGCACGCGGCCGGGGAGGTCGGCGCAGGTGGGTGTGGGCGGCGGTCCGGCGGGTCCGGCCCGTGGGGGTCGTGCTGATCAGCCGGGCGGGGACGGAGCCGCCGCCGGACCGCGCCGGTCAGCCGTAGGGCGGCGGAGCGCCTCGCGTGAGTACGGAGTGCAGGACCGCGAAGGCGTCGTGCAGGGCGGCCAGTGCCTCGGGGATGCGCCAGGCCGAGCGGTCGCGAGGGCCGACCGCGTTGGAGACGGTACGGATTTCCAGGAAGGGCGTGCCGTGGGCGGCGGCGGCCTCGGCGGCGCCGAAGCCCTCCATCGCCTCGGCGGCGGCCTGGTGGCGTTTCCGCAGTGCGGTGGCGCGTTCGGCGGTGCCGGTGACGGTGGAGACGGTCAGGACGGGTGCGTGGACGGCGCCGAGGCCGCGGGCGACGGCGGCGGCGAGGTGGGGTGCGCAGACGTGCTCGGTGGTGCCGAAGCCGAGGGCGTCGACGGGCACGAACCCGTCGGGCGTGTCGGCGCCCAGGTCGGCGGCGACGATCCGGTCGGCGACGACGACGGAGCCCAGGGCGGCGACGGGGGCGAACCCGCCCGCGATGCCGGTGGAGATGACGAGGTCGTAGGGCTCGCCGAGGGCGGTGGCCGCCGTGAGCGCGGCCGCGGTGGTGGCCGCGGACGCGGCCGGCCCGACGCCCCCGACGACGAGGTCGGCGCGGATCGGCCGGTGGCCGAGGCCCTCGCCTCCCGTGGTGACGCGGACAGCGTCCCGTCCCGGTGGCACGGGCGGCGGGACCGGGTCGGCGGGGCCGAGTCCGCGGGCTGCGGCGTCGCGTTCGGCGGCGACCGCGGTGACGACGAGGAGGCGGACGGCGCTCATGAGGAGATCTGGACCTGGCCGTGGTCGCCGATCACGAGGCGGTGGGTGGCGGGCAGCCGGGGGGCGAGGGTGACCTTGACGTTGCGTCCGACGAGGGACGCCTCCACGCGGCGGATGCGGTCGAAGGAGGACTCGCGCAGGACGATGGAGTACTCGATCTCGCTCTGGCTGATCCGGCAGTCCTCGGCGACCGACGTGGACGGTCCGACGTAGGAGTCGGTGACGACGCTGCCCGCGCCGATGATGGCGGGGCCCACGATGCGGGAGCGCCGGACCTGGGCGCCGGCCTCGATGCGGACCCGCCCGATGATCTCGCTCTCCTCGTCCACGAACCCGTCGACGCTTGGCTGGAGGCGTTCCAGGAGGGTCCGGTTGACCTCCAGCATGTCGGTGACGTTGCCGGTGTCCTTCCAGTAGCCCGTGATGACGGTGGAGCGCACGGCCATGCGCTGGTCGATCATCCACTGGAGGGCGTCGGTGATCTCCAGTTCGCCTCGGGCGGAGGGCCGGATGGCGCGCACGGCGTCGTGGACGACGGGGGTGAACAGGTAGACACCGGCGACGGCGAGGTCGCTGCGCGGTGTCCGCGGTTTCTCCTCCAGGTCGAGGACGTTGCCCTGGTCGTCGGTCACGGCCACGCCGAAGGCGGTGGGATCGCTGACGCGGGTGAGCAGGATCTGCGCGTCGCAGGGGTTCTTGCGGAACTCGTCGACGACGTCGCCGATGCCGTCGAGGACGAAGTTGTCGCCGAGGTACATCACGAAGTCGTCGTCACCGAGGAAGGACCGGGCGATGAGGACGGCGTGGGCGAGCCCGAGGGGCTCGCTCTGCCGGATGTAGGTGACGTCGAGGCCGAAGGCGGAGCCGTCGCCGACCGCCGCCTCGATCTCGGCGGCGGTGCTGCCGACGATGACCCCGACCTCGGTGATGCCGGCGGCGGCGATGGACTCCAGGCCGTAGAAGAGGATCGGCTTGTTGGCGACCGGGACCAGTTGCTTGCTGGAGGTGTGGGTGATCGGCCGCAGTCGCGTACCGGATCCCCCCGCGAGTACGAGAGCCTTCACTGTTCCATCCAGGTGACGAGATTGGGTGGCCGCCCGGCGCCGGGGCGGTGCGGCCGTGGGGAGCGGATCGGCGGGCGTGGCGCACACGGTCGGGCCGGCCGACGCCGGTTGCTTGGTCGTCGGGCGGCCGGCGGCCGCGGACAGCAGGGGCGTGGATCGGGCGGCCGGTGGCCGCGGACAGCAGGGGTGCGGATCAGGGCCTCACCCCACCCCGTGCGGTTCGGGGCCGCCGCGGCCGGAGGGTGGCCGGGCCGCGGCGGCCGGTCGGGTCAGGCGTCGTCGAGGTCGCCCTCCAGGAAGGCGCGGAGTTCGTCGTCGGAGACCTCGTCCACCGCGCTGTCCAGGTCTCGGACACCGCTCACGGCGTCCGGCGCGGGCGCCGGAATGCCGTCGAGCCGGTCCAGGAGGGCGCGCAGCCGCAGCCGCAGCCCGTCGTGCAGGGCCGGGTCCGCGAACGCGTCCGCGAACTGTGCCTCCCACGCGCCCAGTAGGTCGAGGACCGGGGAGGCGGCGGGCGGGTCGGCGGGGGCGGTGCGCTCCAGCAGGTGCGCGGCGAGCCGTTCGGGGGTGGGGTGGTCGAACATGAGCGTCGCGGGCAGTCGGACCCCTGCCAGCGTGCTGAGCCGGTTGCGCAGTTCGACGGCGGTCAGGGAGTCGAAGCCGATGTCCAGGAAGCCTCGTTCGGGGTCGATGGAGTCGGGGGTGTCATGGCCGATGACCAGGGCGGCCTGGGCGAGCACCGCCTCCAGGACGGCTCGGTGGCGGGCACTGGGGTCGAGCCCGGCGAGCCGCTCGGCCAGACCGCCCCCGGTGGACTCGGCTGCGGGTGTGGTGGAAGCAGTCGGGGCCGTGCGGGTCGTGTGCCGGACGCGGGCGGGCACGAGGTCACCGAGCAGGTCGGGCACGGGGCCGTCGGAGTGGCGCAGCGCGGCGGTGTCCAGGTCGGCGGGGGCGAACCAGGCTTCCGTGCTGTGCAGCGCCGTGTCCAGCAGGGCGAGCGCGTCGGCGGTGGCCATGGGGCGCAGGCCGCTGCGGGAGATGCGGCGCCGGTCGGCCTCGGCCAGGGTGCCGGTCATGCCGCTGCGCTCCGCCCACAGCCCCCAGGCCAGGGACTGCGCGCGGCGCCCTTCGGCGGCGCCACGGGTGGCGAACGCGTCGAGGAAGGCGTTGGCGGCCGAGTAGTTGGCCTGTCCGACTCCGCCGAGGGTGCCGGCGAGGGAGGAGAACAGGATGAGCGCGGCGCCGGTGTCGCGGGTGAGTTCCGCCAGGAGCACGGCGGCGTCGGCCTTGGCGCGCAGGACCGTGTCGAGGCGTTCCGGGGTGAGCGACTGCACGATGCCGTCGTCGAGGACGCCGGCGGCGTGCACGACCGCGGTCAGCGGCCGGTCGGCCGGGACCTGGGCGAGCAGGGCGCTCAGGGCGTCCCGGTCGGCGACGTCGCAGGCGGCGACGGTGACGTGGGCGCCGTGGCCGCGCAGTTCCTCACACAGCTCGCTCATGCCCTCTGCGGCCGGTCCGCGCCGTCCGGCCAGCAGCAGCGAGCGGGTGCCGTGGGCGGTGACCAGGTGGCGGGCGACCTGACGGGCCAGGACGCCGGCCGCGCCGGTGACGAGCACCGTGCCGTCGCCTACCGCGTCGGGCGCGTCGGTGCCGGGGGTGGCCCGGGTCAGCCGGGGCACGAGGGCGGCGCCGTCCCGCAGCGCGGTCTCGCTGTCCTCGCCGGCCAGGACGGCGGGCAGCAGGGCCAGGGAGGCGACCGTGCCGTCGTGGTCGACGAGCGCGAACCGGCCCGGGTTCTCGGCCCGTGCCGCGCGGACCAGGCCCCACACGGCGGCCTGCGCGGGGTCCGTACGGGCGGCGTCGCCGGGGCCGGTGGACACCGCGTGACGGGTCAGCAGGACCAGGCGGGAGCCCGGCGAGGTCGTCCTGCGCGAGCCACTCGGTCACCAGCCGCAGCGCGTGGCCGGTGGTGTGCCGGGCGGCGTCGGCGGGGCCGGTGTCCTCGTCGGGCGCCGGCACGACGGCCAGCACGGTGCGCGGTACGGCGGTCCCGGCGGTCGCCGTCACCAGCGCGGCCGGATCGGCGTGCCGTACGGCTCCCGTCAGGGCCGGGTGGCCGGCGAGTGAGGCTGCCGCCCGTCCCACGAGGTGCACCGGGGCGGCGCCGGACGGCCCGGCGGGGGCCGCCGGGATCCAGCGGACGGTGTGCAGCGCGCCGGCGGCGGCCGGCAGGGCCGCGGTGTCCACGGCGCGCAGGGCGAGCGCGCCGATCTCCGCGACCGGCGCCCCGCCGCCGTCCAGGAGTGTCACCCGGTGGGTGTGCTCCGCGGTGGGGGTGAGCCGTACGCGCAGGGCGGCGGGTCCGGCGGCGTACGCGGTGACGTCCTGGAAGGTGAACGGCACCACGGTGCCGGTGCCCTCGGCGACGGTGAGGGCCACGGTGTGCAGGGCCGCGTCGAGGAGGGCGGGATGGATGCGGAACCGGTCGGTGCCCTGGAGGTGTTCGCCGTCCTCGGGGGCGATCTCCGCGTACACCGTGTCCCCGTCGCGCCAGGCGGCGCGCAGCCCCCGGAAGGCGGGCCCGTAGGCGAAGCCCTGGGCGGCGATTCGCTCGTACAGGCCGGACACGTCGACCGGGGTCGCGCCGGGCGGCGGCCAGGCGGCCGTGACGGGCTCGCCCGCGACCGCCGGACCGTCACCGAGGACGCCTTCGGCGTGCCGGGTCCACGGTCCGTCCGCGGCGTCGCCGGTGGCGGGACGGGAGTGCACGGTCAGGGTACGGTCGCCGTTCTCGTCGGGTGCGGAGACGCCGACCTGGAGCCGCACGCCTCCGCTCCCGGGCAGGACGAGCGGCGTGTTCAGCGTGAGGTCGGTGACGCGGGCGGCCCCCACGTGGGCGCAGGCCTCCAGGGCGAGGTCCAGGAACGCGGTGCCGGGGAACAGGACCCGGCCGTCGAGGGCGTGGTCGGCGAGCCAGGGCCGGCCGTCCACGGAGACGGTCCCGGTCAGGACCAGGCCGTCCCCGCCGGCCAGTGGCACGGCCGCGGTGACCAGGGGGTGCCGTACGGCGTCCGGGCCCGCGCCCGCGGTGTCGGTGCCGGTCGCCTCCAGCCAGTAGCGGCGCCGCTGGAAGGGGTAGGTCGGCAGGTCGGTGCGCCGGGCCCCGGTGGGGGCGAACCAGGTGTCCCAGCCGACGCGGTGGCCGTGGGTGTGCAGCCGGGCGAGAGCGGAGGTCAGCGACCTGCTCTCCTCGGTGTCCCGGGCCAGGGTGGGCACCAGCAGGGCGGCGCTGTCGACGCACTCCCCGGCGAGCGCGGTGAGCGTGCCGCCGGGCCCGATCTCCACGTAGGTGGTGACGCCCTGCTCCTGAAGGGCGCGGATGCCGTCCCGGAAGCGGACGCTGTCGCGGACCTGGCGCACCCAGTAGGCGCCGTCGAAGGGTTCGTCGGCGGTGACGGGGCGTCCGGTGAGGGTGGACACCACCGGCACGGCGGGGGCCTCGTGACGCAGCTGTGCGGTGTGCTCGGCGAAGGCGTCGAGCATGCCGTCCATGCGGTGCGAGTGGAAGGCGTGGCCGACGTTGAGCCCGCGGGTCTTGCGGCCCTGCGCGGCGAGTTCGGCGGCGAGCGCGGTGACGTCGTCCTCGTCGCCGGACAGGACGGTGGCCAGGGGGCTGTTGTCGGCGGCGACGGCCACCCGGCCCCCGTAGGCGGCGAGCAGCGGTGTCACCTCCGCCACGCCGGCCTGTACGGAGATCATGGCGCCGCCCTCCGGCAGAGCGGCCATGAGCCGTCCGCGCACGGCGACCAGCCGGCAGGCGTCCTCCAGGGTGAGGGCGCCGGCGACGTGCGCGGCGGCGATCTCACCGACGGAGTGGCCCAGCAGCACGTCGGGCCGTACGTCCAGGCTCTCCAGCAGCCGGTACAGGGCGACCTGCACGGCGAACAGCGCGGCCTGGGTGTAGTCGGTACGGTCCAGCAGGGCCGCTCGCGGGCTGCCGGGCTCGGCGAACATCACGTCCCGCAGCGGGGTGCCGAGGTGTCCGTCGAGGTGGGCGCAGACCGCGTCGAGGGCGTCGGCGAACACCTCGTGGGTCTCGTACAGGGCGCGTCCGGTCTCCGGGCGCTGGGCGCCCTGGCCGGAGAAGAGGAACGCCGTCCGGCCGCCCCGGGCCCGTCCGGTGATCAGCTGCGGGTGCTCGCGGCCTTCGGCGAGGGCGGTGAGCGCCCGGGTGAGGGCGTCGGTGTCGTCGGCCACGACGGCCGCCCGGTCCTCCAGTTGTGCGCGCGTGGTGGCCAGGGACAGCGCGAGGTCGGCCGGCGGGGTCCCGGGACGTGCCGCGATGTGGTCCAGGAGGCGGCGGGCCTGCTCGCGCAGGGCGGCACCGCCACGGGCGGACAGCAACCAGGGCAGTACCCGGACGGGCCGGTCACCGGGCTGCGGCTGCGGCTGTGCGGGGGCCTCCTCCGGCTCCTGGAGGATGACGTGGGCGTTGGTGCCGCTGACGCCGAAGGAGGACACGCCGGCGCGCCGCGGGCCGTCGCCCCGCTCCCAGACCCGCTCCTCGTGCAGCAGGCGCACGGCGCCGGCGGACCAGTCGACGTGCGGGGAGGGACGGTCGGCGTGCAGGGTGCGCGGCAGGACACCGTGCCGCATCGCCATCACCATCTTGATCACACCGGCGACGCCGGAGGCGGCCTGCGTGTGCCCGATGTTGGACTTCACCGCCCCCAGCCACAGCGGGCGGTCGGCGGGCCGGTCCTGGCCGTAGGTGGCGAGCAGGGCCTGCGCCTCGATCGGGTCGCCCAGCTTGGTCCCGGTGCCGTGCGCCTCGACGGCGTCGACGTCGGCCGGGGAGAGCCCGGCGGAGGCGAGGGCCTGCCGGATGACGCGCTGCTGGGCCGGGCCGCTCGGGGCGGTCAGCCCGTTGGAGGCGCCGTCCTGGTTGACGGCGCTGCCGGCCACGACCGCGAGCACCGGGTGCCCCTCGCGGCGGGCGTCGGACAGCCGCTCCAGCAGGAGCAGGCCGACGCCCTCGGCCCAGCCCGCCCCGTCGGCCTCGGCGGCGAACGGCTTGCAGCGCCCGTCGGGCGACAGCGCGCGCTGCCGGCTGAACTCGACGAAGGTGTCCGGCGTGGAGATCACGGTGACGCCGCCGGCCAGGGCCAGTTCGCACTCCCCCGACCGCAGCGCCTGCACGGCCAGGTGCAGGGCGACCAGCGACGAGGAGCAGGCGGTGTCGACGGTGACGGCGGGCCCTTCGAGACCGAAGGTGTAGGCGATGCGGCCGGAGGCGACGCTGCTCGCGCTGCCGGTGGCCAGGTATCCCTCCAGTTCCTCGGGGGCCTGCCGGACCCTGCGGGCGTAGTCGTTGTAGTTGGAGCCGACGAACACGCCGGCCCGGGCGCCGCGCATCCCCTCCGGATCGATGCCGGCGCGTTCGAACGCCTCCCAGGACGTTTCCAGCAGCAGCCGGTGCTGCGGGTCGATGGCGACCGCCTCGCGGGGTGAGATCCCGAAGAACGCCGGGTCGAACCGGTCGGCGTCGTGCAGGAAGCCGCCGTGCCGGGCGTAGGAGTGGCCGACGCGGTCGGGGTCGGGGTCGTACAGGTTCTCGACGTCCCAGCCGCGGTCGCCGGGGAACGGGGTGATGGCGTCCGTGCCGTCGGCGACGAGCCGCCACAGTTCCTCGGGTGAGGTGACCCCGCCGGGGAAGCGGCAGCCCATGCCGACGATGACCACCGGGTCGTCGTCCACCGAGGCCGTGGGCGGGGCGGACAGGGCGGCGTCGGCGGTCTGCCCGCCGAACAGCTCGCCGTCCAGGTGGGCGGCGAGGGCGGACGCGGAGGGATGGTCGAAGGCGAGGGTGACCGGCAGTCGGAGGCCGGTGGCCTCGGCGAAGCGGTTGCGCAGTTCCACGGCGGTCAGCGAGTCGAAGCCGAGGTCGCGGAAGGCGCGGCCTTCCGGGACGGCGTCGGGGTCGGTGTGTCCGAGGACGGCGGCGGCCTGCGTGCGGATCTCCATGAGCAGGGCGGCCCGCCGCTCGGCGGGGGCGAGGGCGGCGAGCCGCTTGACGAGCGGCGGCCCGTCCACGGGGTCGCTCTCCTTCTTCGCCGTCCGCTCGGCGACGGCGGCCCGGGTCTCGGGCAGTTCGCGCAGTGCGGCGAAGGCGCGGGCCGTGATGAGTTTCCAGTCGACGTCGGCCACGATGAGGAATTCCTCGTCCTGGTCGAGGGCCTTCTGCAGGGAGGCGATGGCCAGTTCGGGGTCCATCGGGGGCACGCCGTCGCGGCGGAGCCGTTCGGCGACCTCCTCGCCCACCATGCCGCCCCCGGCCCAGGTGCCCCAGCCGATCGACGTGGCGGGCAGGCCCTCGGCGCGTCGCCGGGCGGCGAGCGCGTCGAGGTGGGCGTTGGCGGCGGCGTAGCTGCCCTGGCCGGGTCCGCCGAGGGTGCCGGCCATGGAGGAGAAGAGGACGAACGCGTCGAGGTCCAGGTGGCGGGTGGCCGCGTCGAGCGCGAGCGCCGCGTCGGCCTTGGGCCGCAGCACGTCGTGGGCCCGCTGCGGGGTGAGCGCGTCGATGAGGCCGTCGTCGATGATGCCCGCGGTGTGGAAGACGGCGGTCAGGGTGCCGCCTCCGGGCAGGTCGTCGACGAGTCGTCGCACGGCTTCCGCGTCGGACACGTCGCAGGCGACGACGCTGGCGGAGGTGCCGAGTTCCGCGAGCTCGGCCACGAGGTCGTCGGCGCCGGGGGCGGCGGGACCGCGCCGGGAGACGAGCACCAGGTGCTCGGCTCCGCCGCGGGCGAGCCAGCGGGCGACGTGCCGGCCGAGTCCGCCGGTGCCGCCGGTGACGAGTACGGTGCCGGACGGCTTCCAGGTGCCCTCGGGCCGCGGTCCGTCGCCCGCGCGCACCAGCCGGCGGGCGAAGAGCCCGGACGGCCGTACGGCGACGTGGTCCTCCTCCAGCGTCCCGGACAGGGCCGTGGCCAGGCGTCGTGCGGCCCGGGTGTCGAGCGTCTCGGGCAGGTCGACGAGTCCGCCCCAGCGCTGCGGGTACTCCAGGGCCGCGATGCGGCCGAGGCCCCAGTTCGTGGCCTGCAGCGGGCTGACGAGCGGGTCGCCGCGGTGCACGGTGACGGCGCCGCGCGTGGCACACCACACGGGCGCGTCGACCCGCGCGTCGCCGAGGGCCTGGAGCAGGGTCGTCGTCAGCACCAGGCCGGTGGGCAGCACACCCTCCGGCGACCACGGCGACTCGTCCAGCCCGAGCAGCGAGAGCACGCCGCCCACGGTGACGTCCTCGGTCCGCCGCCGTATCAGGTCCGTCATGCGGTCGCGTTCGGCCTCGGCCGCCCCGACGACCAGTACGTGCGTCCCGGCCGCGTACGTCTGGACGGCCTCGGTCACGTCCCGTACGAGGGAATCGGCCTCGTGTCCGGCGGGGACGACGAGCAGCCAGGTGCCCGGGAGCGCGTCGGTGCGGGCGGGCTGGTCGGGTCGGGGCCGCCAGATCACCCGGTAGCGCCAGCCGTCGAGGGTCGAGCGGTTGATCCGGTCACGCCGCCAGGACGACAGCGCGGGCACGATCTCCGCCAGCGAGCGGACGTCGGCGACCCCGAGGTCTTCGGCGAGGGCATCGAGGTCCTGGTTCTCCACGCTGGTCCAGAAGCCGTCGTCGACGGGGTCCATGTCACCGCGCCCCGCCTCGGCACCTGCCGGGCGGACGACCGGGTCGAGCCAGTAGTGCCGCCGCTGGAACGGGTACGTCGGCAACTCGACTTGGCGCGGGGACAGCCCGTCGAAGGCGGGCGTCCAGTCGACGGCGACTCCACGCGCCCACGCCTCGCCCAGGGAGACGTAGAGACGGTCCAGGCCGCCTTCGCCCCGGCGCAGCGATCCCACGACCACGGCATCGGCGCCCGCCGCCTCGACGGTCTCCGCCACCGGCACCGTCAGCACCGGATGCGGACTCATCTCCAGGAACGCGCCATGACCGGACTGGGCGAGCTGACGCACGGCCGGCTCCAGACGCACGGTCTGGCGCAAGTTGCGATACCAGTACCCGGCATCGGTCTCGCCCGCGCCGATCCACTCCCCCGTCACCGTCGACAGGAACGGCACCACCGGCTCCCGCGCCGCGACCGGGGCCAGAACCTCCGCCAACTCCCGCTCGATGGCCTCGACATGCGCCGAGTGCGAGGCGTAATCCACCTCGATACGACGCACCCGTACACCCGATTCCTCGGAGTAGACGAGAAGTTCATCGAGCGCG
>NZ_JBITEN010000036.1:0-20610 GCF_044455165.1 Streptomyces sp. NPDC051315 | reverse complement strand
TGACCGAGGCGCGGCAGTGGCCCGGGTCCGGGGACCGTCCGCGGCGTGCCGGTGTGTCGTCCTTCGGGATCAGCGGCACCAACGCCCACGTCATCTTCGAAGCCGCCCCCGAACAACCCGAGGTCGAGAAGTCCGAAAGCCCGGCCGTCACCCCCGGCGCCCTGCCCTGGGTCCTCACCGCCCGCAGCCGCGACGCCCTGCGCGCCCAGGCCGCCCAACTCCTCGCCCACGCCGGGCGCAACCCCGGTCTCACCCCCGCCGACCTCGGCCTGTCCCTGACCGCGACCCGTACCGTCTTCGAGCACCGGGCCGTCGTGCTCGGCGCCGACCGCGCCGCCCTCACCGACGGGCTGCGGCTGCTCGCCGACGGGGAGACGGGACCGCACACCGCCACGGGCACCCACCGCGGCGAGGGCAAGACCGCCTTCCTCTTCTCCGGGCAGGGCTCCCAGCGCCCCGGCATGGGCCGCGAACTGTACGACGCGTATCCGGCGTTCGCCGACGCCTTCGACGCCGCGTGCGCCCACCTCGGCGACGACCTGCGCGAGGTCGTCTTCGGCGACGACGGCGACCGCCTGAACCGGACCGGATGGACGCAGCCCGCCCTCTTCGCCTTCGAGGTGGCGCTCTACCGTCTCCTCGAATCCTGGGGAGTACGTCCCGACTTCGTCGCCGGGCACTCCGTCGGCGAGATCGCCGCAGCCCACGTGGCCGGGGTGATGTCGCTGCCGGACGCCTGCGCGCTGGTGGCCGCGCGGGGCCGCCTGATGCAGGAACTCCCGCCGGGCGGCGCGATGTTCGCCGTCGAGGCGGCCGAGGACGAGGTGCTGCCGCTGCTCGCCGACCGTGCCGACGTGAGCATCGCCGCGGTCAACGGCCCCCGTTCCGTGGTCCTCTCGGGCACGGAGGCGACGGTGGCCGAGGTGGCCGCCGGACTCGCCGCCACCGGCCGCCGCACCACGCGGCTCCGCGTCAGCCACGCCTTCCACTCGCCGCTGATGGACCCCATGCTGGACGCCTTCCGCGAGGTCGCCGCCGGCCTCTCCTACGCCCCGCCGCGGATGGCCGTCGTCTCCGACGTCACCGGACGGGCCGCCGCCCCCGGCGAACTGGAGGACCCCGAGTACTGGGTCCGGCACGTCCGCGAGGCGGTCCGCTTCGCCGACGGCGTCGCCTGGCTCGCCGGGCACGGAGCCGACCGGTTCGTCGAGATCGGCCCCGACGGCACCCTGACCGCCCTCGCCCAGCACTGCGTCGCCGGGGACACCGGGAACCTCCTGTTCGTCCCGTCGCTGCGCAAGGACCGCGACGAGCCCGACGCCCTCCTCGACGCCCTCGCCCGCGCCTTCGTCAAGGGCGTGGACGTCGACTGGCCCCGGCTCTTCGACGGCACCGGCGCCCGCGTCGTCCAGCTCCCGACCTACCCCTTCCAGCGCCGCCGGTTCTGGCCCAGGCCCCCCGCCCTGCTGGGCGACGTCACCGCCGCCGGGCTCGGCACCAGCAGCCACCCGCTGCTGGGTGCGGCCGTGGCCCTCGCGGACGGCGACACCCACCTCCTCACCGGGCGCCTGTCCCTGCACTCCAGCCCCTGGCTGAAGGAACACGCCCTCACCAGCACCGCCCTGTTCCCGGCGACCGGGTTCCTCGACCTCGCCCTGCACGCCGGGGCACAGGCCGGCTGCGAGCAGGTCGCCGAGCTGACCATCCTGACCCCGCTCACCCTGCCCGCCCACGGCGGAGTCCAGGTGCAGGTCCGCGTCGAGGCACCCGACGCCACCGGCGCCCGCCCGCTGACCGTGCACGGCCGCCCCGACGACGCCGGCCCCGACGACGCGTGGACGCTGCACGTCAGCGGCCTGCTGACCCCCGCGGCCGAACCGGCCGTCCCGGCCTACGACTTCACCGCCTGGCCGCCCCAGAACGGCGAAGAAGTCCCCCTGGACGGCTTCTACGAGGCGTTCGCCGACCGCGGCCACCTGTACGGTCCGCTCTTCCAGGGACTGACCCGGGTGTGGACGCGCGGCGAGGAGGTCTTCGCCGAGGTGTCCCTGCCCGCCGCCGCCGATCCCGCAGCCGACGCCTTCGACCTGCACCCGGCGCTGCTCGACGCCGCCCTGCACGCCGTGATGTTCGTGCCCATGGAGGACGCCGGACGGCTCCCGTTCTCCTGGAACGACGTCCGCCTGGACGCCGTCGGTGCCTCCGCCCTGCGGGTGCGCATGGTGCGGCGGGGCCCGGAGGCCGTCGCCCTGGAACTCGCCGACCCGGCCGGCCACCCGGTCGCCTCCGTCGGTTCACTGACCCTGCGCGAACTCGCCGGCGACCTCGACGGGGCCACCGTCGGCAGCCCCGACCGGCAGGGCCTGTACGAACTGGACTGGCAGCCGGTGACCGTCTCCGCCGCGCCGGCGCCGGCCGACTGGGCGGTGATCGGCGCCACGGAGGCCGAGGAGCTGGCCGCGGCCCTGCGCGAGGCCGGTCACGCCGCGACCGCCGTACCGGGCCCGGACGCGCTCGCCCAGGTACCGGACACCGTCCTGTACGCCGTGCCGGCCGCCACCGGACGTCCCGACGGTGAACTCGCCGCCCGCGCCCGGGAGATCACGACCGAGGTGCTGGCGTTCCTCCAGCGGTGGCTGGACGACCCGGCGTTCGCCGCCGCCCGCCTCGCCGTCGTCACCCGCGACGCCGTGCCCGCCGGGCCGCGGCCCGCCGACCCGGCCCAGGCCGCCGTCTGGGGCCTGGTGCGCTCCGCCCGCACGGAGAACCCGGGACGGCTCGTCCTCGTCGACAGCGACGGCACCGCCGCCTCCGCCGCCGCGCTGCCCGGCGCGCTCGGCGACACCGCCTTCGAACTCGCCCTGCGCGAGGGGACGGTGACCGCGCCGCGGGTGGTGCCGCTGGCCGCCGACCGGGCGCTGGTCCCGCCGCCGGGCACCGAGGCGTGGCGGCTCGGCGTCGAGCGCAAGGGCACCCTGGAGGGCCTGCGGCTCACCCCCTGCCCGGAGGTCACCGCGCCGCTCGGACCGCGCGAGGTGCGGATCTCGATGCGTGCCGCGGGCGTCAACTTCCGTGACGTCCTCACCGTGCTGGGCATGTACCCGGGCGAGGCCACCGCGATCGGCCTGGAGGGTGCCGGCGTGGTCACCGAGACCGGATCCGATGTCACCTCAGTGGCTCCCGGCGACCGTGTGATGGGCATGTTCTCCGGCGCCTTCGGGCCGGTCGCCGTCGCCGACGAGCGCATGGTGGCGCCCGTCCCGAAGGGCTGGAGCTTCGCGGAGGCCGCCACCGTCCCGATCGTCTACCTCACCGCCTACTACGGCCTGGCCGACCTCGCCGCGCTGAAGCCCGGGGAGAGCGTCCTCGTACACGCCGCGGCCGGCGGGGTCGGCTCCGCCGCCGTCCGGCTCGCCCGCCACTTCGGGGCCGAGGTGTACGGCACCGCCTCCCCGGCCAAGTGGGACGCGCTGCGCGCCGCCGGACTCGACGACAGCCGGCTCGCCTCCTCCCGCGACCTCGGCTTCGAGGAGCGGCTGCGCACCGCCACCGCAGGCCGTGGCGTCGACGTGGTCCTCGACTCCCTGGCGGGGGAGTTCGTGGACGCCTCGCTGCGCCTGCTGCCGCGCGGCGGACGCTTCCTGGAGATGGGCAAGACCGACGTCCGCGACCCGGCCGCGGTCGCCGCCGACCACCCGGGCGTCACCTACCGCGCCTTCGACCTGGTCGAGGCCGGACCCGACCGGATCGGCGAGATCCTGCGCGAACTGGTCGAGCTGTTCGACCGCGGGGTGATCGAACCGCTGCCGATGACCGTGTGGGACGTACGCCGCGCCCCCGAGGCGTTCCGGTACCTCAGCCAGGCCAAGCACGTCGGCAAGGTCGTCCTGACCCTCCCGGCCGCTCCGGACCCCGAGGGCACCGTGCTGGTCACCGGTGGCCTCGGCGGGCTGGGCCGGGCCACCGCCCGCCACCTGGTCGCCGCACACGGCGTGAAGCACCTGCTCGTCGCCGGCCGGCGCGGCCCCGACACCCCCGGCGCGGCGGAGCTGCGTGCCGAACTCACCGCGCTGGGCGCCGAGGTGACCGTCGCGGCCTGCGACATCGCCGACCGCACCGCGCTCGCCTCGCTGCTGTCGGGCATCCCGGCCGGCCGGCCGCTGACCGCGGTCGTGCACACCGCCGGTGTGCTCGCCGACGGCGTGCTGTCCTCGCTGACGCCCGCGCGGCTCGCCGAGGCGCTGCGGCCCAAGGCCGACGCGGTCGTGGCCCTGCACGAGCTGACGCGCGACCTCGACCTGGCCCGGTTCGTCGTCTTCTCCTCCGTCGCCGGCGCGTTCGGCGGCGCCGGACAGGCCAACTACTCCGCCGCCAACGCTTTCCTGGACGCCTTCGCGCACCACCGGCGCGCCCTCGGCCTGCCGGCGATGTCCCTCGCCTGGGGCACCTGGCTGCCGGACGCGGGCATGACCGGCGCACTGTCGGACGCCGACCGGGAGCGGCACGCCCGCACCGGCATGGTGCCGCTGGGCCCCGAGCGCGGCATGCGCCTGCTGGACGCCGCGTCGGCCTCGGACCGGGCCGCCCTGTTGCCGATGGACCTCGACCCCGCCGCCCTGCGCGAGCACCACGACGTCCTGCCGGTCCTGCTGCGCGGCCTGGTGCGCACCCCCGTCCGCCGTCGCGCCGACGCCGCCCCGGCGGCGGGAGCCGTCACTACGGGAGGCGCGACGGCCGAACCGAGCCTCGCCGAACGGCTGGCCCCGCTGTCCGCGGCCGACCGCGAACAGCTGCTCCTCGACGTGGTGGCCGAACAGGCCGCCGCCGTCCTCGGACACGGCTCGGCCGACGCGATGGAACCCGAGCAGACCTTCAAGGAGCTGGGCTTCGACTCCCTCACGGCGGTCGAACTGCGCAACCGGCTCGGCGCGGTCACCGGCCTGCGGCTGCCCGCCACGCTGGTCTTCGACTACCCGACACCGCTCGCCCAGGCCCGCCACCTGATCGGCGCACTCGACCTGCCCGAGCCGCCCGGCACCGCGCAGGCCCTGCTCGGCGAGGTGGACCGCCTGGAGAGCGCACTGCACGACGCGTCCGTCGACGGAGAGGACCGCGAGCGGGTCACCGCCCGGCTGCGGGAGCTGCTCTCCCGCTGGCAGGGCGAACCCGTCCCCGCGGTCACCGTCCCCGCGGCCACCGCTCCCGTCCCGACGGAGGCGGACGAGGAACTCGCCGGCGTCGAGACCCCCGGCGACCTCTTCGACCTGATCGACCGCGAGCTGGGCGACGCATGAGGACCCCGCCGCTCTCCCGCACGCACCCGACGCCCCGGCACCGCCGGGTTCAAGGAAGTGACACACGTGGCTGACGACGACAAGTACGTGGAATACCTCAAGCGGGTCACGGGCGAACTCCGGCAGACCCGTCGCCGGCTGCGCGAGGCGGAGGACCGGGTCCGCGAGCCGATCGCCGTCGTCGCGATGAGCTGCCGCTTCCCCGGCGGCATCCGCAGCCCCGAGGACCTGTGGCGCCTGGTGGACGAGGGCGGCGACGCCATCGGCGCGCTGCCCCGGGACCGCGGCTGGGACATCGAGGACCGCTACGACCCCGACCCCGACCGCCCCGGCACCTTCTCCACCCGGGAGGGCGGCTTCCTCGCCGACGCCGCCGCCTTCGACGCGGCCTTCTTCGGCATGAGCCCCCGCGAGGCCCTGGCCACCGACCCCCAGCAGCGCCTGCTCCTCGAAGCCTCCTGGGAACTGCTGGAGCGGGCCGGGATCCGCCCGCAGACCCTGCGGGGCAGCTCCACCGGCGTGTTCGTGGGCGCGGCCACCTCCGGCTACGGACAGGGTCCCGTCGAGGTGCCCGAGGACGTCCACGGCCTGATGCTGGCCGGCAACGCCACCTCCGTCGCCTCCGGCCGCATCTCCTACGTCCTCGGCCTCGAAGGCCCCACCGTCACCGTCGACACCGCCTGCTCCTCCTCCCTGGTCGCCCTGCACTGGGCGGTGCAGGCCCTGCGCAACGGCGAGTGCGACCTCGCGCTGGCCGGCGGCGTCGCCGTCATGGCCACCCCCGGCCTGCTGTTCGAGTTCAGCAGGCAGCGGGGCCTGGCCCCCGACGGCCGCTGCAAGGCGTTCGCCGACGCCGCCGACGGCACCGGCTGGTCCGAGGGCGTCGGCCTGCTCCTGGTGGAGCGCCTCTCCGACGCCCGCCGCAACGGGCACCCCGTGCTCGCCGTGGTCCGCGGCTCCGCCGTCAACTCCGACGGCGCCTCCAACGGCCTGACCGCCCCCAACGGCCCCGCCCAGCAGCGGGTGATCGAACAGGCCCTGGCCAACGCGGGACTGACCGCCGCCGACGTCGACGCCGTCGAGGCGCACGGCACCGGCACCACCCTCGGCGACCCCATCGAGGCCCAGGCGCTGCTCGCCACCTACGGCCAGGACCGGCCCGCCGAACGGCCGCTGCTGCTCGGCTCCCTGAAGTCCAACCTCGGCCACACCCAGGCCGCCGCCGGGGTCGCCGGCGTCATCAAAACCGTCATGGCGCTGCGGCACGGCCGGCTGCCGCGCACCCTGCACGTCGACACGCCGTCCACGCACGTCGACTGGGACTCCGGGCACGTCCGCCTGCTCACCGAGCCCGCCGACTGGCCCGCCACCGGCGACCGGCCGCGCCGGGCGGCCGTCTCCTCCTTCGGTATCAGCGGCACCAACGCCCACACGATCCTGGAGGCCGCGCCCGAGCCGGAACCCGCGCCAGACGACACGGTTCCCGCGGCGGACGGTGCGGCCGAACCACTGCCCCTGGCCCCCTGGTTCCTGTCCGCGCGCAGCGCCGAGGCCCTGCGCGGCCAGGCCGCACGGCTCCTGGCGCACGCCACCGACCACCCCGACGACGACCCGCACGACACGGCCCGCTCCCTCGCCTTCACCCGGCAGGCCTTCGAGCACCGGGCCGCCGTCCTCGCCCCCGACACCGCCGCCGCCCGTGACGCGCTGCGCGCCCTGGCGGACGGCGAGGAGCACCCGGCCGTCGTCACCGGCCGCACCCTGCGCGGCGGTACCGCGTTCCTCTTCTCCGGGCAGGGCGCCCAGCGCCCCGGCATGGGCCGGGACCTGTACGCCGCCTTCCCCGCGTTCGCCCGTGCCTTCGACGAGGTCTGCGCCCACCTCGACCCCGAACTCGGCCTGCCCCTCGAGGAGGCCGTCCTCCACGCCGGCGACGAGGAGGCGCTGCGCGGCACCGGGCTCGCCCAGCCGGCCCTGTTCGCCTTCGAGGTCGCCCTGTTCCGGCTGCTGGAGTCGTGGGGCGTCACCCCCAAGTACCTCCTGGGCCACTCCCTGGGCGAGCTGACCGCCGCCCACGTCGCGGGCGTCTGGTCGCTCCCCGACGCCTGCCGGCTGGTCGCCGCCCGCGGCCGGCTCATGCAGGCCCTGCCCGAGGGCGGCGCCATGATCTCCGTGGACGCGGCCGAGGACGAGGTGACCCCGCTGCTCGCCGCGCACGGCGGCGCCGTGTCCGTCGCCGCCGTCAACGGGCCCCGCGCCACGGTGATCTCCGGTGTGGCGGCGGCCGTGGAGGCGGTCGCCGCCGAACTCGGCGCCCGCGGCCGGACCACCCGCCGGCTGCGCGTGTCCCATGCCTTCCACTCCGCCCGCATGGACGGCGCCCTGGACGACTTCCGGCGCGTCGCCGAGACGGTCACCGCCCGGCCGCCGCGAATCACCGTCGTCTCCAACGTCACCGGCCGCCCCGCCACCGCCGACGAACTGGCCTCGGCCGACTACTGGGTACGGCACCTCCGCCACACCGTCCGCTTCGCCGACGGCGTCGCCCACCTCGTCGACCGGGGTGTCACCCGATTCCTCGAAATCGGCCCCGACGCCACACTCACCGCGCTCGCCCGCACCTGTCTGCCCGACGACACCACCGAGCGGGTCTGCCTGCCCGCGCAGCGCAAGGACCGCCCCGAGGCGGCGGCCCTGCTCGCCGCCGTCGCGGGCGCCCACGCCCACGGCGTGCCCGTCGACCACGAGCGCCTCCTGGGCAGCCCGGGCCCGGACACCCGCCGGATCGAACTGCCGACCTACGCCTTCACCCGCGAGCGCTACTGGCTGCGGCCCACCTCCGGTACCGGTGACGTCACCGGCGCCGGTGTCGCGGGCGCCGGACACCCGCTGCTCGGTGCCGTGGTCCGCGTCGCCGACGAGGACCGGGTGCTGCTCACCGGCCGCCTGTCCACCCGGGCCCAGCCCTGGCTCGCCGACCACACCGTCTCCGGGACCGTCCTGCTGCCCGGCACCGCCTTCGTCGAACTCGTCCTGCGGGCCGGCGACGAGGTCGGCTGCGGCCTGCTGGAGGAACTCACCCTGGAGGCGCCGCTGGTCCTGCCCGACACCGCCGCAGTACAGCTCCAGATCGTGCTCGGCGCCCCCGACGCCGAGGGCCGCCGCCCGGTCACCGTCCACGCCCGCCCGGACACCGACGACGACACCCCCTGGACCCGGCACGCCACCGCGGTCCTCGCCCCGGCCACGGTCCCCCCGGCCGGCGCCGACCTGACCGTATGGCCGCCCGCCGACGCCCGCCCCGTCCCGCTGGATGGCTTCTACGCCGCCCTCGCCGCCCAGGGCTACCAGTACGGCCCCGTCTTCCAGGGCCTGCACGCCGCCTGGCGCGACGGCGACGTCTGGTACGCCGAGGTCCGCCTGCCCGAGGACGAGCACCGCGACGCCGCCCGCTACGGGCTGCACCCGGCCCTCCTCGACGCCGCCCTGCACGCCCAGCTCACCGGCAGCGGCACCGGCGAGGCGGACGGCGAGGCGGACGGCGAAGGCGGGGGAGTGGGGCTGCCGTTCGCCTTCAGCGGCGTCACCCTGCACGCCGTGGGCGCCACCGCGCTGCGCGTCCGGCTCGACCAGTGCGCGGGTGGTTCGGTGCACCTGCGTGTCGCGGACGGCACCGGACAGCCGGTGGCCACCGTCGACTCCCTCGTCAGCCGTCCGCTGTCCGCGGGCGCCACGGCCACCGCCCGCCCGGCGGACGGTGCCCTGTACGCGGTGCGCTGGACGGCCACCGAGCTGCCGGAACCACCGGTCGGCGACGGCTGGCGGCTGGCCACCGACGACCCGGCAAGCCTGGCGCCCGACTGGCCCGCGCTCGGAGCGGACGGCTGCACCGTCGCCGTCCTGCCCTTCTCCGGCGGGCCCGGTGAGACCCCCGCCGGGATCGCCGCCCGCGCTCTGGACGCCCTGCAGACGCTGCTCGCCGACGACCGCGCCCAGGACGCCACCCTGGTCGTCGTCACCCGGGGCGCCGTCGCTGTCGGCGACGAGGACGTACCCGACCTGTCCGCCGCCGCGCTGTGGGGTCTGGTGCGCTCAGCCCAGACCGAGAACCCCGGCCGCCTCGTCCTCGCCGACCTCGACGGCACGGACGCCTCCCGCGCCGCGCTCGCCGCGGCCGTCGCCACGGGTGCCCCGCAACTCGCCCTGCGTGAGGGCAGGTTGCTCACCCCGTCACTGACACGCGCCGTCTCGGCGGGCGCGGACGCCACCGCCGCCTGGGACCCCGACGGCACCGTCCTGATCACCGGCGGCACCGGCGCCCTCGGCGCGCTCGTCGCCCGCCACCTGGTCGCCGAGCACGGCGTGCGCTCCCTGCTGCTGCTCTCCCGCGGCGGCCCCGACGCCCCCGGTGCCGCCGGCCTCGCCGCCGACCTCGCGGCCCACGGCGCCACCGTCCACATCCAGGCGTGCGACGCGGCCGACCCCGAGGCCCTGGCCGCCGCCCTGGCCACGGTCCCCGCCGAGCACCCGCTGCGGGCCGTCGTGCACACCGCCGGCGCCCTCGACGACGGCGTCCTCGGCTCCCTCACCCCCGCCCGCCTCGCCACCGTGCTGCGCGCCAAGGCCGACTCGGCGCTCGCCCTGCACGAGGCGACCCGCGACGCCGACCTGACCGCGTTCGTGCTGTTCTCCTCCGCGGCGGGTCTCCTCGGCGGCGCCGGACAGGCCAACTACGCGGCCGCCAACACCGTCCTGGACGCCCTCGCCCAGCACCGTCGCGCCCACGGACTGCCCGCCGTGTCGCTCGCCTGGACCCTGTGGGAGCACGACAGCGGCATGACCGGCGGACTCGACGCCGACGACGTACGCCGCATCGCCGCCTCCGGGCTGCCCGCCCTCGCGCCCGCGCACGCCCTGAGGCTGCTGGACGAGGCGCCCGGGGCGGACGAGGCGGTGCTCGCCCCGCTGCGCACCGACCCCGCCGCGCTGCGGGCCGCGGCTGCCGCCGGCCGGCTGCCCGCCCTGCTGCACGGCCTGGTCCCGGCACCGGCGCGCCGTACCGCCCGAGCCGCCGGCACCGGCTCCTCCGACCTGGGCCGGCGCCTGGCCGGACTCACCGAGCACGAGCAGGAACGCCTGTTGCTGGACGTGGTGCGGCGCCACGCCGCCGTCGCCCTCGGCCACGGTTCGGCCGGTGCCGTCGACGGCGAACAGTCCTTCAAGGACCTCGGGTTCGACTCCCTCACCTCGGTCGACCTGCGCAACCGGCTGAACGCCGAGACCGGACTCAGGCTGCCCGCCACGCTGGTCTTCGACCACCCCCGGCCCAGCGCCCTCGCCCGCCACCTGCGGCGGGAACTCGCCGGCGGAACCGAGACGGCCGAGACCGCCACCGGCGCCGCGGGCGACGACGACCCGGTCGTCATCGTCTCCATGGCCTGCCAGTACCCCGGCGGCGTCACCTCCCCGGAGGCGCTGTGGCGGTTCGTGTCCGAGGGCGGTGACGCCATCGGGGCCTTCCCCACCGACCGCGGCTGGGACCTGGACCGGCTGCCCGGCCTGGAGGCCGGGTTCCTGCACGGCGCCACCCACTTCGACGCGGCCCTGTTCGGCATCTCGCCGCGCGAGGCCCTCGCCATGGACCCGCAGCAGCGCCTGCTCCTGGAGACCTCCTGGGAGGTGTTCGAGCGCGCCGGTCTGGACCCGCTGGCCCAGCGCGGCAGCCGTACCGGCGTGTACGTCGGCGCGATGGGCTCCGGCTACGCGTCGGGCCTCGCCGACATCCCCGAGGGCATGGAGGGCTACATCGGCCTCGGCGTGTCCGGCAGCGTCATCTCCGGCCGCGTCGCCTACACCTTCGGCCTCGAGGGGCCGACGATGACGGTCGACACCGCCTGCTCCTCCGCCCTCGTCGCCCTGCACCTCGCGGCCCACGCGCTCAGGCAGGGGGAGTGCTCGATGGCCCTGGCCGGCGGCGTGACCGTGATGGCCACCCCCGGCACCTACACCGAGTTCACCGCGCAGAACGGACTGGCCGCCGACGGCCGCTGCAAGGCGTTCGCCGCCGCCGCGGACGGCACCAGCTTCTCCGAGGGCGTCGGCATGCTGCTGCTGGAGCGGCTGTCGGACGCCCGGCGCAACGGGCACCCGGTGCTCGCCGTCGTGCGCGGCTCGGCCACCAACCAGGACGGCGCCTCCAACGGCCTGACCGCCCCCAGCGGCCCCTCCCAGCAGCACGTCATCCGCCAGGCCCTCGCCTCGGCCGGGCTGTCCGCCGCCGACGTGGACGCGGTGGAGGCGCACGGCACCGGCACCACCCTCGGCGACCCCATCGAGGCGCAGGCCCTGTTCGCCACCTACGGCCGGGAACGGCCCGAGGGACAACCCCTGCTGCTGGGCTCCGCCAAGTCCAACTTCGGCCACACCCAGGCCGCCGCGGGCGCCGCCGGCGTCATCAAGATGGTGATGGCGATGCACCACGGCGAACTGCCCCGCACCCTGCACGTCGACGAGCCCTCCCCGCACATCGACTGGTCCAGCGGCACCATCGAACTGCTCACCGAAGCCCGCCCCTGGCCCGCCCGCGCCGACCGTCCGCGCCGGGCCGGCGTCTCCTCCTTCGGCATCAGCGGCAGCAACGCCCACGTCGTCCTGGAGGAACCCCCCGCCGCCGCACCCGCTCCCGAGCGGGAGGAAGCGGCCGTCGTGCCGCGCGTGCACCCCGTCTCCGGACACACCCCCGAGGCGCTGCGCGCGCAGGCAGCCCGCCTGCGCACCCACCTCCTCACCGCCGACCACGACCCGCGCGACCTCGCGCACACCCTCGCCACCGCCCGCCACGCGCACGGCCACCGGGCCGTCGTCGTCGCCGAGGACCGCGACGAACTGCTGGCCGGGCTCGCCGCCGTCGCCACCGGCGAGCGCGCCGACCACGTCGTCACCGGCAGCGTCGACGGCGGCCGGCTCGCCGTCCTGTTCAGCGGCCAGGGCGCCCAGCACCCGGGCATGGGACGCGACCTGTACGCCGCCCACCCCGTCTTCGCCGAGACCTTCGACGCCGTCTGCGCCGAACTCGACCGGCACCTCGACGGGCCGCCGCTGCGCGAGGTGGCCTTCGCCGCCGAGGGCAGCGCCGAGGCGGCGCTGCTGGACCGCACCGCCTGGACGCAGGCCGCCCTGTTCGCCTTCGGCACGGCCGCCCACGCCCTGACGACGTCCTGGGGCGTCCGGGCCGACGTGCTGGCCGGGCACTCCGTCGGCGAGCTGACCGCCGCGCACGCCGCCGGGGTGCTCGATCTCGCCGACGCCTGCGCCCTGGTCGCCGCCCGCGGCCGGCTCATGCAGGCCCTGCCCGAGGGCGGCGCGATGACCGCGCTCGAGGCCACCGAGGAGGAGGTGCTGCCGCACCTGGCCGACCGGACCGGCCGGGTCGCGATCGCCGCCGTCAACGGGCCCGTCTCCGTCGTGGTGTCCGGCGCCGCCGACGACGTGGAGGCGATCGCCGCCGAGTTCGCCGCGCGCGGCCGCCGCACCCGGCGTCTGAGGGTCAGCCACGCCTTCCACTCGCCGCTCATGGACGCCATGCTGGAGGACTTCCGGCAGGTGGCCGCGGGTGTGCGGTACGCGCCGCCGGCCGTTCCGGTGGTGTCCAACCTGTCCGGCGCCCTGGGCACCGGAGACGACCTGCGCACACCCGAGTACTGGGTACGGCACGTCCGGGAGGCCGTGCGCTTCGGGGACGGGGTGCGCACCCTGGAGGCGGAGGGCGTCACCGTCTGTCTCGAACTCGGGCCCGACGCCACCCTCACCCCCCTCGTGCGGGACGGCGTGCAGGACCCGGCCGCCGTCACCGCCGTGTCCCTGCTCCACCGCGACCTGCCCGAGCAGCGTGCCGCGCTGCTGGCCGCCGCCACCCTGCACACGTGCGGCCGCGGCGACCTGCCGACCGTTGTCGCGGACGCCGGCGCCCGGACCGTCGCGCTGCCGACGTACGCCTTCCAGCGCGAGCGCTACTGGCTGGAGCCGTCCGCGCGGGCCGCCGCGCCCACGGCGGACAGCGCGTTCTGGGAGCTGGTCGAGGCCGCCGACCCCGGCGCCCTGGCCGAGCGGCTCGACGTCGCCGCCGACGCCCCGCTCAGCGCCGTCCTGCCCGCCCTCGCCGCCTGGCGCGGCGCGGACCGCAGGCAGAGCGAGGAGCAGCGGTGGGAGCACCGCGTGACGTGGCGGCCCGCCGCCGACGGCGCCACCGCCACGCTCACCGGCACCTGGCTGCTCGCCGTCCCCGACACGCTGGCCGACGACCCGTGGGCGACGTCGATCGCCGAGGCGCTCACCGCGCACGGGGCCGGCGTCCGCGTCCTGCCCGTCGACTGCGCCGCCGTCGGCCGGGCCGGCCTGACCGCCGCGCTCGACGCCGCCCGCGAGGACGGCCCGGCGCCCGCCGGCGTGCTGTCGCTGCTGGCCGCCGACACCCGGCCGCTGCCCGGCCACCGCTCCGTCCCGGCCGGTCTCGCCGCGACCACCGCCCTCGTGCAGGCCCTCGCCGACCGGGTGGCGGGCCCGGACAGCCCCCGCCTGTGGGCCGTCACCGCGGGTGCGGCCAAAGTCCTCGGCGGCGAGGCACCCGCCGAGCCCG
Organism: Streptomyces sp. NPDC051315; assembly: GCF_044455165.1. NCBI lineage: Bacteria > Bacillati > Actinomycetota > Actinomycetes > Kitasatosporales > Streptomycetaceae > Streptomyces > Streptomyces sp. NPDC051315. The sequence continues at coordinate 6,681 of NZ_JBITEN010000036.1, read as the reverse complement.
AGCAGGCGGCCGTGTGGGGTCTGGGCCGCACCGCCGCGCTGGAACGCCCGCAGCTGTGGGGCGGCCTGGTCGACCTGCCCGCCGGCACCGCCACCGCCGTGGCCCCCGACGTCGCCCGCCGCCTGTGCGCGGTGCTGGCCGGCGAGGGCGGCGAGGACCAGACCGCCGTCCGCCCCGCGGGCACCTTCCTGCGCCGCCTCGAACGCGTACCCGCCGGCCCGCCCGCCGGATCCGCGCCCGACTGGACCGGCACCGTCCTGCTGACCGGCGCGACCGGCGCCCTCGGACTGCGCACCGCCGCCTGGCTCGCCTCCCGGGGCACCGCCCGGATCGTCGCTGTCAGCCGCTCGGGCCCCGGCGCGCCCGGCGCCGCCCGCCTCAAGGAGGCCCTGGCCGGCACCGGCACCGACCTCGTCCTGACCGCCTGCGACGTCGCCGACCGCGAGGCGCTGGCCGCCCTGCTGGCCGAGCACCCCGTGGACGCGGTCGTGCACACCGCGGGCGTCCTCGACGACCGCCTGCTCGACAGCATGGACGTCGACGCCCTGGAACGCGTGCTGCGGCCCAAGCTCGCCGCCGCCCGCAACCTCGACGACCTCACCCGGGACCGCGACCTGACGGCGTTCGTCCTGTACTCGTCGGTCTCCGGGACCCTCGGCACCATCGGCCAGGCCAACTACGCCGCCGCCAACGCCTTCCTCGACGCCCTCGCCGAACAGCGCCGCGCCGCCGGCCTGCCGGCCACCTCCCTGGCCTGGGGCCCCTGGGCCGGCGGCGGCATGGCCACCCGGGACGCCGAGACGGAGGCCCGCATGCGCCGTGGCGGCATCAACCCCCTCGACCCCGACCGGGCCGTGGAGGCGCTGGGCCGGACCACGGCACGCGCCGACGCCGTGCTCGCCGTCGCCGACATCGACTGGGCCCGTTTCGCGCCCGGCTTCACCACCTCCCGGCCCAGCCCGCTCCTCGCCGGACTGCCCGAGGTGCGCGAACTGCTCGCCCGGCGCCCCCGGAGCGCGGACGCGGACGCCGGACACGCCCTGCGCGCCCGGCTGGCCGGACAGAGCCCCGCCGAACGCGAACGCACCCTGGTCACCCTGGTGCGCACCGAGGCCGCCGCCGTCCTCGGCCACGCCTCCACCGACCGCGTCGGCGCCGGGCAAGCGTTCAACGCGCTGGGCTTCGACTCGCTGACGGCGCTCGAACTGCGCAACCGCATCGGCGTGGCCACCGGTCTCGCCCTTCCGGCCACGCTCCTGTTCGACCAGCCCAACGCCACCGCGCTCGCCGGATACCTGCGCGGCCGGCTCACCGAGGACACGGACGGCGCGCACGCCGTCCTCGCCGACCTCGACCGGCTGGAGGCGGCCCTGTCGGGGCTGCCGGCCGACGACGCCCGGCTCGACCGCATCGGCGCACGCCTGACGGCGCTGGCCGCCCGGCTCGGCGGCGGGGCGACCGGAGGCGCACCGGCGGGAACGGCCGCCGGCGACGACATCGTCGACCGCCTGGAGTCCGCCGCGGCGGACGAACTCTTCGACTTCATCGAGAACGACCTCGGCATCTCCTGACGGGGACGGCCACGGGACCTCGGGAACGGGTGAGATACGCATGAGCGATGAGGACAAGCTCCTCGGCTACCTGAAGAAGGTCACGGCCGATCTCCACCAGACGCGACAGCGGCTGGCGGCGGCCGAGGCCCGCGAGAACGAACCCATGGCGATCGTCGCGATGGGCTGCCGCTTCCCCGGCGGCGTGTCCGGCCCCGACGACCTGTGGCGCCTGCTGGAGGACGGCACCGACGCGATGACCGACTGGCCGCGCGACCGCGGCTGGGACGTCGACGCGCTCTACGACCCGGAACCGGGCACGCCCGGCCGCAGCTACACCCGCACCGGCGGCTTCATCGACCGGGTCGCCGACTTCGACGCCTCGTTCTTCGGCATCTCCCCGCGCGAGGCCGTCGGCACCGATCCCCAGCAGCGGCTGCTCCTGGAGATCTGCTGGGAGGCCCTGGAACGCGCCGGCATCGACCCGCTGACCCTGCGCGGCAGCCGCACCGGCGTGTTCTCCGGCACCAACCTCCAGGACTACCCGACCCTGCTCGCCCTCTCCGACAACGCCGGCGACGACGGCGTCGGCAACTCGCCCAGCGTGCTCTCCGGACGCATCTCGTACACCCTGGGCCTGGAGGGCCCGGCCGTCTCCGTCGACACCGCCTGCTCCTCCTCACTGGTCACCCTGCACCTGGCCGCGCAGGCGCTGCGCGCGGGGGAGTGCGACCTGGCCCTCGCCGGCGGCGTCACCGTCATGTCGACGCCCACGATCTTCCTGGAGTTCAGCCGCCAGCGCGGGCTGTCCCCTGACGGGCGCTGCCGGGCCTTCGCCGACTCCGCCGACGGCACGGCCTGGGGCGAGGGCGCCGGCGTCCTCGTCGTGGAGCGGCTCGCCGACGCCCGCCGCAACGGTCATCCCGTCCTCGCCGTGCTGCGCGGTTCCGCCGTCAACCAGGACGGCGCCTCCAACGGGCTGACCGCCCCCAACGGCCCCTCCCAGGAACGCGTCATCTGGCAGGCCCTGCGCTCCGCCGGACTCGCCCCGGCCGACGTCGACGCCGTCGAGGCGCACGGAACCGGCACCACCCTCGGCGACCCCATCGAGGCGCAGGCCCTGCTGGCCACCTACGGCCAGGACCGGCCGGCCGAACGGCCGCTGCTGCTCGGCTCGGTGAAGTCCAACATCGGCCACACCCAGGCCGCCGCGGGTGTCGCCGGTGTCATCAAGACCGTGATGGCGCTGCGCGCCGGCCGGCTGCCGCGCACCCTGCACGTCGACCGGCCCTCCACGCACGTCGACTGGAGCGCGGGACGCGTCGAACTGCTCACCGAGGCCCGCGACTGGCCCCGCACCGGCGACCGGCCGCGCCGGGCCGCGGTCTCCTCGTTCGGCGTCAGCGGCACCAACGCCCACGTCATCCTCGAACAGGCCCCCGAGCCGGACGCCGACGAGCCGGCCACGCCGGCCGACGACAGCCCCCGCGTGCGCGCCTTCCCCGTCTCCGGGCGCACCGCCGCCGCCCTGCGCGCGCAGGCCGCCCGCCTCGCCGCCCACCTGCGGGCCGCCCCCGACGGCACGCTCCGCCCCGCCGACCTGGCCTGGTCCCTGGCCGCCACCCGTCCCGCCCTCGAACACCGGGCCGTGGTCGTCGCCCGCGACCGGGACACACTCCTGCGCGGCCTGACCTCCCTCGCCGAGAACACCCCCGACGCGGCCGTGGTGCGCGGCGTCGCCGACACCGACGGCGACCCCGTCTTCCTCTTCCCGGGACAGGGCCCCCAGTGGGAGGGCATGGCCACCGAACTCCACGCGGCCGACGAGCGGTTCCGCCGCTTCTTCGACGAGGCCGCCGCCGCGGTCGAGACGTTCACCGACTACTCCGTCCTCGACGTGCTGCGCGGCGCGCCCGGAGCGCCGCCGCTGGAGCGCCTCGACGTGGTCCAGCCCACCCTGTTCGTCGTCTGCGTCGCGCTGGCCCGGCTGTGGATGGCGTGCGGGATCCGCCCCGCCGCCGTGGCCGGGCAGAGCCAGGGTGAGATCGCAGCCGCCCACATCGCCGGCGTCCTCACCCTGGAGGACGCCGCCCGCGTCGTCGTCACCCGCTCCCGCGAACTGACCGCCATCACCGGCCGCGGCGGCATGGTGGCCGTCCCCCTGCCGCTCGCCGAGGTCGAGCGGCGCCTGACCCCCTACGAGGGCCGGATCTGCGTGGGCTCGGTCACCGGTCCCCGCTCGGTCACCGTCTCCGGGGACGCCGAACCCCTCGCCGAACTCCTGGCCTCCCTCACCGACGCCGGGATCCGCGCGCGCCGCGTCCCGGTGGACTACGCCTCCCACTGCGCGCAGGTCGACGAGGTCCGCGACGCGCTGCTCGCCGGATTCGCCCCGGTCCGCCCGCGCCCCGCCGAGATCCCCTTCCACTCCACCGTCACCGGTGCCCGCGTCGAGGACACCACCACCCTCGACGCCGCCTACTGGTACGACAACATCCGCCGCCCGGTCCGCTTCGAGACCACCGTGCGGGGTCTCGCCGAGGCCGGGCACCGCGTCTTCGTCGAGGCCGGACCGCACTCCGTGGTCACCACCGCGGTCGGCGACGTCCTGGAAGACCTCGGCATCACCGACGGCGCCGTCCTCGGCACCCTGCGCCGCTCCGAGGGCGGCCCCGAACGCTTCCTCGCCTCCGCCGCCGCCCTCGCCGTACGCGGCGGCAGCGTCGACTGGACCGCCGTCCACGACGAGCCCGCCCACCGCGTCGACCTGCCCGTCTACGCCTTCCAACGCCGCCGCTACTGGCCCGGGTTCACCGGAGCGCAGGCCACGACGGACCCCGCCGCCGACACCGTGGACGCCCCGTTCTGGCAGGCCGTCGAGTCCGGCGACCTCGACACCCTGGCCACCGCCCTCGGCCTGGACGAGGACACCGTCTCCCATCTCGCGCCCGCCCTGGCCGGCTACCGCCGCCGCAGCACCGACCGGGCCGCCGCCGACCGCTGGCGCTACCGCATCACCTGGCACTCGCTGACCGACCGGCCCGCCCCCGCACTGACCGGACGCTGGCCGCTGCTGGTGCCCCGCGGCCACGAGGACGGTCCCGAGGCCACCGCCGTGCGTGCCGCCCTCGCCCGGGCCGGAGCGGACTGCGTCCCGGTCGTCGTCGACACCTCCGCCGACCGCACCACCCTCGCCGCCGCCCTGTCCGACGCGGCCGACGGGGCACGCGCCGTGCTGTCCCTGCTCGCCCTCGACGACAGCCCGCACCCCGAACACCCGCTGCTGCCGGGCGGGTTCGCCGCCACCGTCGCCCTCGTCCAGGCCATGGACGACCTCAACGCCCGCCTGCCGGTGTGGTTCCTGACCCGGGGCGCCGTCGCCACCGCGCCCGGAACGGGCCCGGACCACCCCGCGCAGGCCCTCGTGTGGGGCTTCGGCCGGGTCGTCGCGCTGGAACAGGCCGACTGCTTCGGCGGCCTGGCCGACCTGCCCGCCGACCCCGACGACCGGGCCGCCGACCGGCTGATCGCGGTCCTCGCCGGCACCGACCACGAGGACCAGGTCGCCGTCCGCCCCACCGGCGTCCTCGGCCGCCGCCTGGAACGCGCCGCCACCGGCGGGCTCCCCGGCCGCCGCCGCTGGCAGCCGGGCGGCACCGTCCTGGTCACCGGCGGCACCGGCGCCCTCGGCCGGCATGTCGCCCGCTGGCTCGCCCGGTCCGGCGCCGCACACCTGCTGCTCGTCAGCCGCTCCGGACCCGACGCGGAGGGCGCCGCCGAACTGCTGGAGGAACTCGCCGCCCTCGGTGCCCGCGCCGAACTGGCCGCCTGCGACATCGCCGACCGGGACGCCCTCGACGCGCTCCTGGCCGGCATCCCCGCCGACCGTCCCCTGACCGCCGTCTTCCACACCGCGGCCGTCCTCGACGACGGAATCATCGGCTCCCTCACCCCCGACCGGCTCGCCGAGGTCCTGCGCGTCAAGGCCGGTGGCGCCCTCAACCTGGACGCCGCCACCGCCGGGCTCGACCTGTCCGCGTTCGTGCTGTTCTCCTCCTCCTCGGGCGTCTTCGGCAGCCCCGGGCACGGCAACTACGCCCCCGGCAACGCCTTCCTCGACGCCCTCGCCGAGGACCGCCGCGCCCGCGGCCTGCCCGCCAGCGCGGTCGCCTGGAGCGGCTGGGCCGACGGCGGCATGGCCTCCGGCACCGTCGGCGAACGCCTCCAGCGGCACGGCGTGCGGCTGATGGACCCCGCCGTCGCCGTCACCGCCCTCCAGGACGCCCTCGACCACGACGACACGGCGCTCGTCGTCACCGACATCGACTGGGAGGTCTTCGGCGCCGAACTCGACAAGGGCCGCCCCCGGCGCCTGTACGCCGCCCTGCCCGACCTTGAGCGCCTGCGCGCGAACCGGCCCGCACCCGGCACCGGCGACACGGGCCCGGCGGACACCGGCGACGGGCTCCCCGCCCAGCTCGCCGCCCTGTCCGACGCGGACCGCAGGCACGCCCTGCTGCACCTGGTCCGCGCCCACATCGCCTACGTCCTCAACCACCCGAGCCCCGACGACGTCGAACCCGCCCGCGCCTTCCGCGAACTGGGCTTCGACTCCCTCACCGCCGTCGAACTGCGCAACACCCTCGGTGAGGCGACCGGCATGCGGCTGCCCGCCACCCTCGTCTACGACTACCCGACCCCGGCCGCGCTCGCCGAGCACCTGGGCGAGCGACTCGCCCCCCGGCAGCGCCGGACCTACGTCGGCACGACCGTGGACACATCGCGCGCGGAGGGTGCCGAGGACCCCGTCGTGATCGTCGGCATGGCCTGCCGCTTCCCCCGGAACGCCGACACCCCCGAGCGGTTCTGGCAGCTCCTCGCCGACGGCACCGACGCCATGGGGCCCTTCCCGGAGGACCGGGACTGGGACCTGGAGTCCCTGTACGACCCCGAGCCCGGCAAGGCGGGCCGCACCTCCACGCTCACCGGCGGATTCCTCGACGGCTTCGCCGACTTCGACCCGGGCGTGTTCTCCGTCTCGCCGCGTGAGGCGCTCGCCATGGACCCGCAGCAGCGGCTGCTCCTGGAGATGGCGTGGGAGACGTTCGAGCGGGCCGGGATCGACCCGCGG
>NZ_JBITEN010000035.1:0-31915 GCF_044455165.1 Streptomyces sp. NPDC051315 | reverse complement strand
ACGACCCCGACCACCACACCCGCCACCGTCCCGGCCCAAGGCCCCCGCCGGCCCCTCGCCCGGGGGGGGGGGGGGGCCGGCGCGCGCCCCCCCCCCCCCCCCCCCCCCCCCCCCCCCCCCGGCCCTCCGCGCCCCGTGACGTCCCTGCATCCGGCGCCGGACGGACTCCTCACCCCTCGCGGGGCCGCTCCTCGCCCTCCGCGCCCTCCGGGTCCAGCAGCGCGCAGACCACCGTCAGCAGGCGGTCGACGTCCACCGGCTTGGGCACGTAGTCGTTGGCGCCGCGGGCTATGGACTTCTCCCGGTCGCCGACCATCGCCTTGGCGGTGAGGGCGACGATGGGCAGGCCCGCCCAGCGCGGGGTGCGGCGGATCGCGGCGATCGTCTCGTAGCCGTCCATCTCCGGCATCATGATGTCCATCAGGACCAGTTCGACGTCCGGGTGGCGCTCCAGCGCCTCGATGCCCTCGCGGCCGTTCTCGGCGTACAGGACGGGCATGCCGACGCGGCCCAGGACGTGGGTGAGCGCGAAGACGTTGCGGATGTCGTCGTCCACGATCAGCACCCGCCTCCCCGGCAGGACCTGACCGGCCCGGCCGGTCTGCCACGCCTCCAGCCCGGTCGGGGCCGGCCAGGCGTCGTCGCCGTCGTACCCGGCCGGGACGGGTCCGGTGAGCGGCGCGGAGGAGGACGGCTCCTCGGCGGCGGCCGTGTGGCCGGGGCCGACGACCGGGACGTAGAGGGTGAAGGTGGAGCCCCGGCCCGGTTCGCTCTCCGCGACGATACGGCCGCCCAGCAGGCCCGCGATCTCGCGGCTGATGGACAGCCCCAGTCCCGTCCCGCCGTACTTGCGGTTGGTCGTGCCGTCGGCCTGCTGGAACGCCTCGAAGATCACCGGGAGGTTGTCGGGCGCGATGCCGATGCCGGTGTCGGAGACCGCGAAGGCGATCACCTCCTCGCTGCCCTGGACATAGCGGTGCTCGGGGTCCTTCACCCGGTCCACGCGCAGCTCCACCCGGCCGCTCGCGGTGAACTTGATCGCGTTGGAGAGCAGGTTGCGCAGGATCTGCTGGAGGCGCTGCTCGTCCGAGTGGATCTCGCGCGGCACGTCCTGCCCGACCGCCACCTCGAAGGCGAGCCCCCGGTCGTGGGTGAGCGGGCGGAAGGTCGCGTGGACGTAGTCCAGCAGCTTGATGAGCGGCAGCCGCTTGGGGCGTACGTCCATCCGGCCCGCCTCGATCTTCGACAGGTCCAGGATGTCGTTGATCAGCTGCAGGAGGTCCGAGCCGGAGCGGTGGATCGTCGTCGCGAACTGCACCTCCTGCTCGGAGAGACGGCCGTCGGGGTTGTCGGACAGCAGCCGGGCCAGGATCAGCAGTGAGTTCAGCGGGGTCCGCAGCTCGTGGGACATGTTCGCCAGGAACTCCGACTTGTACTGGGAGCTGGTCGCCAGCAGGGCGGCCTTCTCCTCCAGTTCGGCGTTCGAGCGCTGCAACTTTGCCTGCTGTTTCTGGAGTTCGTCCGAGCGTTCCTGGAGCTGCATGGCCAGCCGCTGGGACTCGCCGAGCAGGGACTCCGTGCGGGAGTTGGCGATGATGGTGTTGATGGCGACACCGATGGTGTTCACGAACTGGTCGAAGAAGGCCAGGTGCACGTCGGAGAAGCGGGAGAAGGACGCCAGCTCGATCACGCCGAGCAGCTTGTCCTCGAAGAGGATCGGGATGATCACGATCGTCGTCGGGGCCGCTTCCCCCAGCCCGCTGTTGATCTTGATGTAGTGGGGTGGGGCCTCCTCGACCAGGATCCGCTTCTTCTCCCGGGCCGCCTGGTGGACCAGGCCGTGCACCGGCAGCCCGCCCGTCTCGACCGTCGCGCCCTCCGCCGAGCCGTACCCCGCGATGAAGGCAAGACCCTTGCCGGGGACGGTGGTCCGCACGGCCGGGTCCTCCTCCGGGTCGGCCAGGTAGAAGGCGCCGTACTGCGCGTTCACCAGCGGGGTCAGCTCCCGCAGGATCAGGTCGGCGACCTCCATCAGATCCCGGTGGCCCTGCATGAGGGCGGCCAGCCGGGCCAGATTGGACTCCAGCCAGTCCTTGGCGCGGGTCGTCTCGCGCAGGTTGGCCACCATCAGGTTGATGTTGTCCTTCAGCTCGGCGACCTCGCCGCGCGCCTCCACCGTGATCGAGCGGGACATGTCGCCCTGGGCCACCGCGGAGGCCACCTCGGCGATCGCGCGGACCTGGGTGGTGAGGTTCAGCGCGAGTTCGTTCACGTTCGTCGTCAGGCGCTTCCAGGTGCCGTAGACGCCCTCCACCCGGGCCTGGCCGCCGAGCTGCCCCTCGGAACCCACCTCGCGGGCCACGCGGGTCACCTCGGAGGCGAAGGACGACAGGGTGTCCACCATCGTGTTGATGGTGGTCTTCAGCTCCAGGATCTCCCCGCGCGCGTCGACGTCGATCTTCCGCGACAGATCGCCCTGCGCGACCGCCGTCGCCACCTGGGCGATGTTGCGGACCTGCGAGGTCAGGTTGTCCGCCATGTAGTTGACGTTGTCCGTCAGGTCCCGCCACACCCCGGACACGCCCAGCACCTGGGCGCGCCCGCCGAGCCGGCCGTCGGTGCCGACCTCGCGGGCCACCCGGGTCACCTCGTCGGCGAAGGCGCGCAACTGCTCCACCATCGTGTTGACGGTGTCCTTCAGCTCCAGGATCTCGCCGCGGGCGTCGACGGTGATCGTCTTCGACAGGTCGCCGTTGGCCACGGCCGTCGTCACCTGGGCGATGTTGCGGACCTGCGAGGTCAGGTTGAGCGCCATGAAGTTGACGTTGTCCGTGAGGTCCTTCCACACGCCCGACACGCCCCGCACCTGCGCCTGACCGCCGAGGTTCCCCTCGGTGCCGACCTCGCGGGCGACGCGGGTGACCTCGTCGGCGAAGGCGGAGAGCTGGTCGACCATCGTGTTGATCGTCGTCTTCAGCTCCAGGATCTCGCCCTTCGCCTCCACCGTGATCTTCTTGCCGAGGTCGCCCTGGGCGACGGCGGTGGACACCAGGGCGATGTTGCGCACCTGCGAGGTCAGGTTGTCCGCCATGAAGTTGACGTTCTCGGTGAGGTCCTTCCACACCCCCGACACGCCCCGCACCTCGGCGCGACCGCCGAGGTTCCCCTCGGTGCCGACCTCGCGGGCGACGCGGGTGACCTCGTCGGCGAAGGCGGAGAGCTGGTCGACCATCGTGTTGATGGTCGACTTCAGCTCCAGGATCTCGCCCTGCGCGTCGACCGTGATCTTCTGGCTCAGGTCGCCGTTGGCCACCGCGGTCGTCACCTGGGCGATGTTGCGGACCTGCGAGGTGAGGTTCGACGCCATGAAGTTGACGTTGTCGGTGAGGTCCTTCCAGACCCCGGAGACGCCCCGGACCTGCGCCCGGCCGCCCAGCCGGCCCTCCGTGCCGACCTCGCGGGCCACCCGCGTCACCTCGTCGGCGAACGCGGACAGCTGGTCGACCATCGTGTTCACGGTCAGCTTCAGCTCCAGCAGCTCGCCGGTCGCCTCGACGGTCACCGTGCGGGTGAGGTCGCCGCGCGCCACGGCCGTCGTCACCAGGGCGATGTCGCGGACCTGGGCCGTGAGCCGGGACGCCATCGTGTTGACCGCCTCGGTGACGTCCCGCCAACTCCCCGACAGGCCCCGCACCTTGGCCCGCCCGCCGAGCCGCCCCTCGGTGCCGACCTCCCGCGCCACCCGGGTCACCTCGCCCGTGAACAGGGAGAGCTGGTCCACCATCCTGTTCACCGCCCGGCCCAGACGCCGCAGGTCCCCGCGCAGCTCCCGGGTGCCGTCGTGCAGATCGACCCGCTGGGTCAGATCACCGCCGGCCACCGCGTCCAGCACGCGTGCCGCGTTCGCCGCCGGCGCCACCAGGGCGTCCAGCAGCTGGTTGACGTCGTCCACCCGCGAGCTCCAGCCACCCTGGCCGGGACTCGCCGTCAGACGCTCGTCGAGGCGGCCGTACCGCACCAGCTCGCGCCGCACGCGCCGCACCTCGGTGTTGAAGTGGACGCTGCGGTCGAGGACCTGGTTGAAGACCGACGTCAGCTCGGCCACGATGCCCTCGCCCGTCTCCGGCAGCTTCGTGAAGTCGCCGTCGCGGGCGGCGGTCATCGCCGCGAGCAACGGGCGAAGCTCGGATGCTCTGATCCCGGTCGCAATCCGTCCGTCTTCGAGCACATGCGGCGCACTGTTCTCACTCATGACGGCCCACTTCGATAACTCGGCGCTTATGGGCGGGGCCAGTCTGTCACTCTGTCGGCGTCGGCAGAGGCGTAATCGCCCGAAGGCCGAGTCCGAAGAGCAATGCCCCATCGTCCGACCGTCCGGGGAGCTGCCCATGGGGGCCATTCCGACGCAACGGGAGACCGCGTCGCGGGCCGGCGGCGCGCCCGCGCACGCGGACGGACCCCCGCAGACCCGCGCGACCCTGACCGGCGGCTCCCTCGCGCCCGGCGCCGCCCGCGACCTCGTCCGCGCCGCGCTGACCGAGTGGGCCGGCCTCGGCCTCACCGGCACCGCCTCCGACGCGTTCGGCAACGACGCCGTACTCGTCGTCAGCGAGCTGGTCACCAACGCCGTCGTGCACGCCGGCACCGACCTCGACCTGGTCTGCCGGCTGGAGGAGGAGCCCGAGACCTGCGCGGTCGTCGTGGAGGTCACCGACCACCATCCCTCCCGCGCCCCGCGCGACGGCACCCCCGACTCCCCGTACGAGACCCCCGAGTACGGCCGCGGCCTGCGCCTGGTCGCCACGCTCGCCGACGCCTGGGGAGTGACGTACCGCAGGGGGACGAAGACGGTGTGGGCGCGGCTGCTGCCCGGCCGGACGCCCGACGAGGGGCACCCCGCGCAGCCCCGCGCCGGCGCCGACGGCCCTCCCGACGCCTCCCTCGCCTTCGCCGAGGCACTCGCCCCCGAGCCCCGGCTCGGCGCCCGCGACCGCGGCTGGCTGGGCCGCGGCGCGCTCTCCTTCCTCGCCGAGGCCTCCGACCTGCTCGCCGGTCAGCTCGACGAGGACCTGGTGGCCGCGCTCACCGGCCAGCTGCTCGTGCCGCGGCTCGCGGACTGGTGCGCGGTGTGGCTGGAGGACGAGCTCGGCGGGCGCTGGGGCGCCGGCCGGCCGGACGCGGACGGCTGGGGCGGCGCCGGCGGGCCCGGGCCGCGGCTGGCCCGCGTCTGGCACGTCAGCGAGAACCACATCCAGGAGCTGCGGCGCGCCCTGGAGAAGGACCCGCCGCGCCCGCCCGACGGCCCGCGCTCCGGGCCCGCCGCCCACCCCTGGCCCGCCACCGCGCTCGGCCCGGACGGCACCGCCCTCGCCTACCGGCTGATCGCCGGGGGCCGTCCGCTGGGCACCCTCGTCATCGGACGGGCCGGGCTGCTGCGCTTCCCCGACGAGGTCACCGGGCTCGTCGAGGACCTCGGCCGCCGGGTGGCGCTCGCCATCGGCGCGGCCCGCCAGTACGCCCGCCAGGTCACCATCAGCGCCGTCCTCCAGCGCGGCCTGCTGCCCGGCGCGGTCGCCGAGATCCCCGGGGTGCGCAGCGCCCTCGTCCACGAGCCGCGCGAGCAGGGCGGCCCCAGCGGCGACTTCTACGACCTGTTCCCGGCCGGCGACGGCCGCTGGTGCTTCGCGGTGGGCGACGTGCAGGGCAAGGGCCCCGAGGCCGCCGTCGTCATCGGCCTGGCCCGCCCCTGGCTGCGGCTGCTGGCGCGCGAGGGCTACGGCGTCGCCGACGTCCTGGACCGCCTCAACCAGCTCCTCCTCGACGACGCCACCGAGGCCGCCGACGCCGCCGCCCGCGCCTTCGTCGGTCCCGCCGGCCCCGGCGACGGCCCGCAGACCCGGTTCCTCTCCCTCCTCTACGGCGAGCTGGCCCCCTTCGAGGGCGGCGTCCGCTGCACCCTCGCCTCCGCCGGTCACCCCCTGCCCCTGCTGCTGCGCCCCGACGGCGGCGTCACCACGGCCGCGCAGCCGCAGACCCTCCTCGGAGTCGTCGAGGACGCCACCTACGTCAACGAGACCCTGGACCTGCGACCCGGCGACAGCCTGCTGTGCGTCACCGACGGCGTCACCGAGCGGCGCTCGGGCTCCCGCCAGTTCGACGACGGCGACGGCCTCGCGACCGCGCTGTCCGGCTGCGCCGGGCTCGACGCGGAGCTGATCGCCGAACGCATCCGGCGCCTGGTCCACGACTTCGGCGGCCAGCCACCGGAGGACGACCTCGCGCTGCTGGTGCTGCAGGCGGAGTAGGGCCCGACCGCCCGGGCGTCCGGGGCCGGTCCGGACGTACGGGACAATGGACCACATGCCATCCGCACTCCCCGACGGCGAGCCCGTCCCCGCCGACGGTGCGCTGCCCGCCTCCGCGCTCGCCGGGGCCGCCGACCGCCCCCTCGGGTTCTACCTGCACGTCCCGTACTGCGCGACCCGCTGCGGCTACTGCGACTTCAACACCTACACCGCCACCGAGCTGCGCGGCACGGGCGGTGTCCTCGCCTCCCGCGACAACTACGCCGACACCCTGATCGACGAGGTCCGGCTGGCCCGCAAGGTCCTCGGCGACGATCCCCGCGAGGTCCGCACCGTCTTCGTCGGCGGCGGCACGCCGACCCTGCTGGCCGCCGGTGACCTGGTGCGGATGCTGGGCGCGATCCGCGACGAGTTCGGACTGGCGGCGGACGCGGAGATCACCACGGAGGCGAACCCGGAGTCGGTGGACCCGGCGTACCTCGCCCGCCTCCGCCAGGGCGGCTTCAACCGGATCTCCTTCGGCATGCAGAGCGCGAGGCAGCACGTCCTGAGGGTCCTGGACCGCACCCACACGCCCGGCCGCCCCGAGGCGTGCGTGGCGGAGGCGCGGGCGGCGGGCTTCGAGCACGTGAACCTGGACCTGATCTACGGCACCCCGGGCGAGTCGGACGACGACTGGCGCGCCTCGCTGGAGGCGGCGCTGACCGCCGGCCCCGACCACATCAGCGCGTACGCGCTGATCGTCGAGGAGGGCACCCAGCTCGCCCGCCGCATCCGCCGCGGCGAGGTCCCGATGACCGACGACGACGTCCACGCGGACCGGTACCTGATCGCCGAGGAGACCCTCGCGGCGGCGGGCTTCGACTGGTACGAGGTGTCGAACTGGGCCACCTCCGAAGCGGGCCGATGCCTGCACAACGAGCTGTACTGGCGCGGCGCCGACTGGTGGGGTGCGGGGCCGGGTGCGCACTCGCACGTGGGCGGGGTGCGCTGGTGGAACGTCAAGCACCCGGGCGCGTACGCGGCGGCACTGGCGGCGGGGCGGTCGCCGGGGGCCGGGCGAGAGCTGCTGTCGGAGGAGGACCGCAGGGTGGAGCGGATCCTGCTGGAGCTGCGGCTGCGGGAGGGCGTGCCGTTGTCGCTGCTGCGGCAGGAGGGGCTCGCGGCCGCGCGCCGGGCGCTGTCGGAGGGGTTGCTGGAGGGCGGGCCGTACGAGGAGGGGCGGGCGGTCCTGACGCTGCGGGGCCGGCTGCTGGCGGACGCGGTGGTCAGGGATCTGGTGGACTGATCACGCCGTCGCCCCTCACGGCTGCGCCGTGACGAAGTCGATCAGCTCCTCCACCCTCCCCAACAGCTCCGGCTCCAGGTCCTTGTAGGACCCCACCCGCTTCAGGATCGCCTGCCACACCGCCCCGGTGTTGTCCGACGGCCACCCCAGCGCCCGGCACACCCCCGTCTTCCAGTCCTGGCCCTTGGGCACCCGGGGCCACGCCTCGATACCGACGGACGACGGCTTCACCGCCTCCCAGATGTCGATGTACGGGTGGCCCACCACCAGCGCGTGCTCGCTCGTCACCGACCGCGCGATCCGCCACTCCTTCGTGCCCGGCACCAGGTGGTCGACCAGGACACCCAGCCGGGCGTCCGGGCCCGGCGCGAACTCGGCCACGATCGACGGCAGGTCGTCCACGCCCTCCAGGTACTCCACGACCACGCCCTCGACGCGCAGGTCGTCGCCCCACACCTTCTCCACCAGCTCGGCGTCGTGCCGGCCCTCGACGTAGATACGGCCGGCGCGGGCCACCCGGGCGCGCGCGCCGGGGACGGCGACCGAACCGGAGGCGGTACGGGTGGGACGTACCGGACCGGCAGGAGGTCTCACCAGGGTCACCACCCGGCCCTCCAGCAGGAAACCCCTCGGCTCCAGCGGGAACACCCGGTGCTTGCCGAAGCGGTCCTCCAGGGTGACCGTGCCCGCCTCGCAGCGGATCACCGCGCCGCAGAAGCCGGTGCCGGGTTCCTCCACCACCAGGCCGGGCTCCGCCGGGACCTCGGGGACGGGCTGCGGCTTCTTCCAGGGAGGGGTCAGGTCGGCGGAGTACTGGCGCATTCGGATGACGATAGGAGAAGCCCGGCCGCGGTCACGGCGACACGCCGAAACGGGCCGCCAGCGCGTCCCGCTGCGCCCGGACGAACGCCGCGTCCACCACCGCCCCGTGACCGGGCACGTACAGCGCGTCCTCGCCGCCGAAGGCGAGGAGGCGGTCCAGGGCGGCCGGCCACTGGGACGGTACGGCGTCGCGGCCCGCCTGCGGCTCGCCCGACTCCTCGACCAGGTCGCCGCAGAACACCACCTCCGGCGAGCCCGGCACCAGCACCGCCAGGTCGTGGGCCGTGTGACCGGGGCCCACGTTCGCCAGCAGGACCTGCCGGCCGGCGCCCAGGTCGAGGGTCCACTCGCCGGAGACCAGGTGGCGCGGGCGGACGAGCGTGTCCACGGCCTCCGTCGCCGCCGTCTCGTCGAGACCGTGGCGCACCGCGTCCGCGCGCAGCTCCTCCGCCCCGCGGCCCTTGCGGGTGAGGACCGACTCCGCGCCCACCGCCGCGAAGACCTCCGCGCCCGCGAACGCCGCCGCCCCCAGGACGTGATCGAAATGGGGGTGGGTCAGCGCGAGATGGGTCACACGGTGGCCGGCGAGTTCCTCGGCCTGCATCCGCAGTCGCGCCCCCTCCCCGAGGCTCGACCCCGCGTCGATCACCAGGGCGGCGTCCGCCCCGACGACCAGCCCCGCCGTGCAGTCCCACACCGGCAGCCGGCACCGCCCGACCCCGGTCGCGACCCGCTCCCACCCGAGCTCTTCCCAAGTCACCGTCATACCGCGACGCTAGCGGGACACCCCCTCCGGGCGCGGTGCGACGGGACCGACCTTGCCCCGGGCGTACCCCACGGCCGTACACTGGGCCGGGGAACGCTGGCACTCGGAACGGACGAGTGCCAGGTGAGGCGCCAAGGGGACGACGTGCTGGAGGTGTGCGCGCATGCTGAGTGAACGACGGCTCCAGGTACTGCGTGCCATCGTCCAGGACTACGTGGGCACCGAGGAGCCGGTCGGCTCGAAGGCGCTCACCGAGCGGCACAACCTCGGCGTCTCCCCGGCGACGGTCCGCAACGACATGGCCGCCCTGGAGGACGAGGGGTACATCGCCCAGCCGCACACCAGCGCGGGGCGGATCCCCACGGACAAGGGGTACCGCCTCTTCGTCGACAAGCTGGCCGGCGTCAAGCCGATGACGGCCCCCGAGCGGCGGGCCATCCAGAACTTCCTCGACGGCGCCGTCGACCTCGACGACGTCGTGGCGCGGACGGTACGGCTGCTCGCGCAGCTCACACGGCAGGTCGCCGTCGTGCAGTACCCGTCCCTGACCCGGTCCACCGTGCGGCATGTGGAGTTGCTGTCGCTCGCGCCCGCCCGGCTGATGCTCGTGCTGATCACGGACACCGGCCGGGTCGAGCAGCGGATGGTGGACTGTCCGGCCCCGTTCGGCGAGGCCTCGCTGGCGGATCTGCGCGCGCGGCTGAACAGCCGGGTCGCGGGCCGCCGGTTCACGGACGTGCCGCGTCTGGTGGAGGACCTGCCGGACGCCTTCGAGGCGGAGGACCGCGGCACGGTCTCGACGGTGCTCTCCACCCTGCTGGAGACCCTCGTCGAGGAGAACGAGGAGCGGCTGATGATCGGCGGCACCGCCAATCTCACCCGCTTCGCACATGACTTCCCTCTCACCATCCGGCCCGTCCTGGAGGCCCTCGAGGAGCAGGTCGTGCTCCTCAAACTCCTGGGCGAGGCGGGCGATTCGGGCATGACCGTGCGCATCGGCCACGAGAACGCCTACGAGGGACTCAACTCCACGTCGGTGGTGTCGGTCGGCTACGGTTCGGGCGGCGAGGCAGTCGCCAAGCTCGGCGTGGTCGGACCGACCCGCATGGATTACCCGGGAACGATGGGAGCGGTACGCGCAGTGGCACGGTACGTCGGACAGATCCTGGCGGAGTCGTAAGTGGCCACGGACTACTACGCCGTTCTCGGCGTGCGCCGCGACGCGTCGCAGGAAGAGATCAAGAAGGCCTTCCGGCGGCTCGCACGCGAGCTGCACCCGGACGTCAACCCAGATCCGAAGACCCAGGAGCGGTTCAAGGAGATCAACGCCGCTTACGAGGTGCTGTCGGACCCGCAGAAGAAGCAGGTCTACGACCTCGGCGGCGACCCGCTCTCGCAGGCCGGCGGCGGTGGCGCGGGCGGCTTCGGCGCGGGCGGCTTCGGGAACTTCTCCGACATCATGGACGCCTTCTTCGGTACGGCGTCCCAGCGCGGGCCGCGCTCGCGCACCCGCCGGGGCCAGGACGCGATGATCCGGCTGGAGGTGGACCTCGACGAGGCCGCCTTCGGCACGACGAAGGACATCCAGGTCGACACGGCGATCGTCTGCGCCACCTGCAGCGGTGAGGGCGCGGCGCCGGGGACCACCGCCCAGACGTGTGACATGTGCCGCGGTCGCGGTGAGGTGTCGCAGGTGACCCGGTCCTTCCTGGGCCAGGTCATGACCTCGCGGCCCTGCCCGCAGTGCCAGGGCTTCGGCACCGTGGTGCCCACTCCGTGCCCGGAGTGCGCGGGCGACGGGCGGGTCCGCTCCCGCCGGACGCTCACGGTCAAGATCCCGGCCGGTGTCGACAACGGCACCCGCATCCAGCTCGCCGGCGAGGGCGAGGTCGGTCCGGGCGGCGGTCCGGCCGGTGACCTCTACGTCGAGATCCACGAGCTGCCGCACCCGATGTTCCAGCGGCGCGGCGACGACCTGCACTGCACGGTCACCCTCCCGATGACCGCGGCGGCCCTCGGCACGAAGGTGCCGCTGGAGACGCTGGACGGCCTGGAGGAGGTCGACATCCGGCCCGGCACCCAGTCCGGGCAGTCGATCCCGCTGCACGGGCGGGGCGTGACGCATCTGCGCGGCGGCGGGCGCGGTGACCTCATCGTGCACGTCGAGGTGCAGACGCCGACCAAGCTCGATGTCGAGCAGGAGCGGTTGCTGCGGGAGCTGGCCAAGCTGCGGGGCGAGGAGCGGCCCCAGGGGCAGTTCCAGCCGGGTCAGCAGGGGCTGTTCTCCCGGCTGAAGGACGCGTTCAACGGGCGCTGACGCCGCGCGGACCGGGGCGGGGCAAGGAACCCGGCGCCGGGGCGGACCTCGCCGGGGGCTGCCGCCCCCGGAGCCCGCTCCGCACCCCTCGCTCCGGACCCCGCTCCAGCCCGGACGGGCCTCGCCCTCCGAACGCGGGACCGGCCTGGTCCTCACCCGCCGGACGGGCCCGGTCCTCGAACGCCCGGCGGATCGGTCCGCAGCCGCCGGACGGGTCCCGTCCACCCGCCGGAAGCACTGATGTCACCGGCCCGGCGCCGCGGAAGCACCGGCCCGCGCCAAGGGGAAGGCCCGATTCGGACTTGTTCGGAGGACGTGACAACATGCCGTCATGTCCTCCGCACTGACCGATCTCTTCCCCCACCCGATCGTGCAGGCCCCCATGGCGGGCGGCGTCTCCGTCCCGCAGCTCGCCGCCGCCGTGTCCGAGGCCGGCGGGCTCGGGTTCCTCGCCGCCGGGTACAAGACCGCCGACGGCATGTACCAGGAGATCAAGCAGCTGCGGAGCCTCACCGCGCGGCCCTTCGGCGTGAACCTGTTCATGCCGCAGCCCGAGTACGCGGAGACCGGCGCCGTCGAGGTCTACGCCCACCAGCTCGCCGGTGAGGCCGCCTGGTACGAGACCGAGCTGGGCGACCCGGACAGCGGCCGGGACGACGGCTACGACGCCAAGCTCGCGGTGCTGCTGGACAACCCGGTGCCGGTGGTGTCGTTCCACTTCGGCGTGCCCACCCCGGACGCGCTGGACTCGCTGCGCCGCGCCGGAACGTTCACGCTGGTCACCGCGACCACCGCCGAGGAGGCCCTCGCCGTGGAGCGGGCCGGCGCCGACGCCGTGATCGTGCAGGGCGTCGAGGCCGGCGGCCACCAGGGCACCCACCGGGACGTCCCGGAGAACGACGGCTCCGGCATCGGCCTGCTGTCGCTGCTCGCCCAGGTCCGCGAGGCCGTGAGCCTGCCGCTGGTCGCCGCCGGCGGCCTCATGCGCGGCAGCCAGATCGCCGCGGTCCTCGCGGCGGGCGCGGGCGCGGCCCAGCTGGGCACCGCGTTCCTCGCGACGCCCGAGTCCGGCGCGGCCGCCGTGCACAAGCAGGCGCTGACGAACCCCCTGTACGTGCGCACCGAGCTGACCCGGGCCTTCTCCGGCCGCCCGGCGCGCGGCCTGGTCAACCGTTTCCTGCGCGAGCACGGCCCGTACGCGCCCGCCGCCTACCCGGAGGTCCACCACCTCACCTCGCCACTGCGCAAGGCGGCCGCCAAGGCGGGCGACGCGCAGGGCATGGCGCTGTGGGCGGGGCAGGGGCACCGGATGGCCCGCGAGCTGCCCGCCGGGCAGCTGGTGGAGGTGCTGACGGCCGAACTCGACGCGGCACGGACAGCGTTGTCGGAGCGGGGTGGGCGCGGATGACGGCTCCGGTCTTCGTCGTCGACGAACTCCCCTCCGGCCGGACCGAGTTCGTCCTGGACGGTCCCGAGGGGCGGCACGCCGTCTCGGTGAAGCGGCTGCGGGCCGGTGAGGCGGTCGTCCTCACCGACGGGGCCGGCCGCTGGGCGCACGGCGAGGTCGTGGCGGCCGAGGGCAAGGACCGGCTGGTGGTGAGCCTCGAGGACGTGGTGGAGGAGCCCGCCGAGTCGCCCCGGCTCACCGTCGTACAGGCGCTGCCCAAGGGCGACCGGGGCGAGCTGGCCGTCGAGACGATGACCGAGACCGGCGTCGACGCGATCGTGCCGTGGGCCGCCTCCCGCTGCATCACGCAGTGGAAGGGCGACCGCGGACTCAAGGCGCTCGCGAAGTGGCGGGCCACCGCCCGTGAGGCCGGCAAGCAGTCCCGTCGGGTCCGCTTCCCCGAGGTCGCCGACGCGGCGACCACCCGGCAGGTCGCGGCGCTCCTCGCGGAGGCCGACTTCGCCGCCGTACTCCACGAGGACCGCGACTACGGCAGTGAGCCGCTCGCCACCGCCGAACTCCCCGGCGCGGGCCACATCGTGCTCGTCGTGGGGCCCGAAGGGGGCGTCTCCCCCGAGGAGCTGGCGCTCTTCGAGGAGGCCGGCGCGAAGGCGTACCGGCTGGGGCGGAGCGTGCTGCGCACCTCGACCGCCGGGACGGCCGCCGCGGCCCTGGTCCTGGGCCGGACCGGCCGCTGGTCCTGACCCCGACCGCCCGCCCGCTCAGCCGGGAGCGGCCGGCGCCGCGCGGCCGACGGCCGCGGCCCCGAACAGCGTCGAGCCGTCCAACTCACCCGCCTGGGGCAGCAGTCCGCGTCGGCGGGCCTCGTCGACGAGAGCGCGGACCGTGCCGGGCTCGTGCAGGTTGAGGTGGTGGCGGTCGCCCACGCCGCCCGAGTGCGCCCACGCCGCCCGAGTGCGCCCACGCCGCCCGAGTGCGCGTACGCGCCCCCGGCGTAGCGTCCGTCACCGCCCCGGAAGACGATCCGGGTGCGCACGCCGTCGCGGTGGAGGGGTGAGGGTCTCTCGGCAGCCGGCGCCGTCCCCGTGGCGGTGACGGACCGTCCACAGGTGGGTGGTGCCGTCGTCGACGGTGAGGGCGCGGAGGCGGCGGTGGTCGCGCAGGGGTTCACGGGAGTGGGGCGACGAGTGGCGGTATGTGCCCTACCGCGGTCGGCGGGGCGGTGGCAGGCTGCCTTCCATGGGGGCTTCGAGACGGATGCGGCCGCGGGCGCACCGGATGCGCGCGACGGCCGTCGCGGGGTTCGCGGTCGTGGCCGTGGGCGGGGCCGTGGCCTGTGAGCCCGGTGGGCTGAGTGCCACGACCGTGGCGTACACCACCGACGAGACGGCGACGGCCGAGATAGAGCGGCGGGACGTGGACGTGCGGTGGCTGACGTGCACCGCGGACTACGGGGACCGCGACGGGAGCGACGCCGGCGAGGAGACCGTCGCCTCCGTCGGCTGCCAGGGGGAGACCGGCGACGGGCGGGACATCACCGTCGACGGGCAGGTCACCCGCGCCGTCGACGGCTCCTGTGTGCGGGGCGACCTGAAGGCGGACGTGGGGAACAAGCAGTTGTTCCGGGTCGGCGGGCTCGGCGACTGCAGGTCCGCGACGCCCTCGCCCGTCGACCCGCCCGGCTCCGGGGGGACGGCGGAGCCGGGACGGCCCACGGTGACCGTGACGGTCACCGAGACCGTCCGGTGCCCGGGCGACCCGGGCTGCGGGCCCGCCGAGGGCAAGTGAGCAGGGGGCAAGGGACCGGAAGCCCTGGCCGCGGCCCCCGCCCTTGCCTAGAGTGATCGCGTGACACAGTCCGCGACGCCTGCTGCGTACTTCCGGTTCCCGCACCTGCACGGCGAGTTGGTGGCCTTCACCGCCGAGGACGACGTGTGGCTCGCGCCCCTCGACGGCGGACGCGCCTGGCGGGTCAGCGCCGACAACGTGCCGGTCTCCCTGCCCCGCGTCTCTCCCGACGGCACCACCGTCGCCTGGACCTCCACCCGCGACGGCGCACCCGAGGTGCACATCGCCCCGGTCGACGGCGGCCCCTCCACCCGGCTGACGTACTGGGGCGGTCACCGCACCCAGGTGCGCGGCTGGACCCCCGACGGTCACGTCCTCGCGCTCGGCGCCCACGACCAGGCGAGTGCGCGCCGCACCTGGGCCCGCGCCGTCCCGCTCGACGGCGGACCGGCGACCACCCTGCCGTACGGGCCCGTCGGCGCCGTCGCCCACGGCCCGCGCACCGTGCTGCTGTCCGCCACCATGGGCCGCGAGGCCGCCCACTGGAAGCGCTACCGGGGCGGTACGGCGGGCAAGTTGCGGATCGACGCGGAGGGCGACGGGGAGTTCGTGCGGCTGCACGAGGAGCTCGACGGCAACCTCGAGTACCCGGTGTGGGTGGGGGACAGGATCGCCTTCCTGTCCGACCACGAGGGCACCGGGGCGCTGTACTCCTCCCTCGCCGACGGCTCCGACCTGCGCCGCCACACGCCCCTCGACGGTTTCTACGCCCGCCACGCCGCCGGGGACGGCCGACGCGTCGTCTACGTCTGCGCCGGTGAGCTGTGGATCCTCGACGACCTCGACGGGGCCGAGCCGCGCCGGCTCGACGTGCGGCTCGGCGGGCAGCGCACCGACCGGCGGCCGCGTCCGGTGCCCGCCGCCCGCTGGCTGGGCTCGGCCGCTCCCGACCACACCGCGCGCGGCAGCGCCGTCGAGGTGCGTGGCGCCGTCCACTGGGTCACCCACCGCTCCGGGCCGGCCCGCGCGCTCGCCGCCGAACCCGGCGTGCGGGCCCGGATGCCCCGCACCTTCCGCGCGGAGGGCGAGGAGTGGGTGGTGTGGGTGACGGACGCCGAGGGCGAGGACGCCCTGGAGTTCGCCCCGGCCACCGGACCGGCACCGGGGGCCGCCCCGCGCCGGCTGGCCGCCGGGCGGCTCGGGCGGGTCCTGGAGCTCGCCATGGCACCCGACGGCAGCCGGGCCGCCGTCGCCGCGCACGACGGGCGGCTGCTGCTCGTCGAACGGGAGACCGGCGAGGTCCGCGAGGTCGACCGCAGCGAGGACGGCGAGGTCGGCGACCTGGTCTTCTCCCCGGACTCCGGCTGGCTGGCCTGGTCGCACCCCGGCCCGCGCCCGCTCAGCCAGCTCAAGCTCGCCCACACCACCGACCTGTCGGTCACCGAGGCGACCCCGCTGCGCTTCCGTGACTACGCGCCCGCGTTCACCCTCGACGGCAAGCACCTCGCGTTCCTGTCCACGCGCGCCTTCGACCCGGTCTACGACCAGCACGCCTTCGACCTCTCCTTCGTCGCCGGCGCCCGCCCGCACCTGATCACGCTGGCGGCCACCACGCCCTCGCCGTTCGGGCCGCAGCGGCACGGCCGCCCCTTCGAGGCACCCGACAAGGACGAGACGCCCGACAGCGAGGGCACCCCCGCCACCCGCATCGACCTCGAGGGCCTCGCCGACCGGATCATCCCCTTCCCCGTCGAGGCCGGCCGCTACTCCGGGCTGCGCGCCGCCAAGGACGGCGTGCTCTGGCTGCGCCACCCGGTGCGCGGTGTCCTCGGCGCCTCCCGCGCCACCCCCGACGACCCCGACCCGCACACCGAGCTGGAGCGCTACGACCTGGCCCAGCAGCGCCTGGAGCACCTCGCCACCGACGTGGACGACTTCGAGGTCAGCGGCGACGGCAAACGGCTGCTGCTGTGGTCCGACCGCAAGCTCAGGGTCGTCCCCAGCGACCGGCGCGCCTCCGGCGACGAGGACAGCGACACCAACGTCACCGTCGACCTCGGCCGCGTCCGCCAGACCGTCGACCCGGCCGCCGAGTGGCGGCAGATGTACGACGAGACCGGCCGCATCATGCGCGACAACTTCTGGCGGGCCGACCTCGGCGGCGTCGACTGGGACGGCGTCCTCGACCGCTACCGGCCCGTCCTGGACCGCGTCGCGACCCACGACGACCTGGTCGACCTGCTGTGGGAGGTGCACGGCGAACTCGGCACCTCGCACGCCTACGTCATACCCCGTGGCGGTCACGGCCGGGGCCCCCGCCAGGGCCTGCTCGGCGCCGACATCTCCCGCCACGAGGACGGCAGCTGGCGCATCGACCGCGTCCTGCCCGCGGAGACCTCCGACCCCGACGCCCGGTCCCCGCTCGCCGCACCCGGCGTCGCCGTGCGCGCCGGCGACGCGATCGTCGCCGTCGCCGGGCATCCGGTGGACCCGGTCACCGGGCCCGCGCCGCTGCTCGTCGGGACGGCGGGCAAGGCGGTGGAGCTGACCGTCTCGCCGTCCGGCGGGGGCGAGCCGCGGCACGCCGTCGTCGTCCCCACCGACGACGAGGAGGCGCTGCGCTACCACGCCTGGGTCGCCGACCGGCGGGCGTACGTGCACGAGAAGTCCGGCGGGCGGCTCGGTTATCTGCACGTGCCCGACATGGTCGGCTCCGGCTGGGCGCAGATCCACCGTGACCTGCGCATCGAGGTGGCCCGCGAGGGCCTCGTCGTCGACGTGCGGGAGAACCGGGGCGGGCACACCTCCCAGCTGGTCGTGGAGAAACTGGCGCGGCGGATCGTCGGCTGGGACGTGCCGCGCGGGATGCGGCCGGTCAGCTACCCGGAGGACGCGCCCCGGGGGCCCGTGGTGGCGGTCGCCGACGAGTTCTCCGGGTCCGACGGGGACATCGTCAACGCGGCGGTCAAGGCGCTGGGGCTCGGGCCGGTGGTCGGCACCCGGACGTGGGGCGGGACCGTCGGCATCGACAGCCGGTACCGGCTGGTGGACGGGACTCTGGTCACCCAGCCCAAGTACGCGATCTGGCTGGAGGGGTTCGACTGGGGGGTCGAGAACCACGGCGTGGATCCGGACGTGGAGGTGGTGGTGCGGCCGCAGGACGCCGCCGCGGGGCGGGACGTGCAGCTGGACGAGGCGGTGCGGCTGGCGTTGCTCGCCCTGGAGGAGACGCCCGCGAAGACGGCTCCGCCGGTGCCGGGGCTGTAGCCCACCCGGCGTGGGCGCGACCGGCCCGGGGGCTGCCGCCCCCGGGCCCGCGCTCCGGCCCCGAACGCACCCCGCCCTCGGGCGCCGGACGGACTGGACCGACCGGACGCTCGCTACGATGCCCCCGTACGCGATCACCACCCGGAGGAGGCCGCATGTCAGGGGAGCCGCAGGACGACTGCCTGTTCTGCAAGATCGTCGAGGGGCATGTCCCGGCGACGATCGTGCGGGAGACCGAGACGACGCTCGCCTTCCGGGACATCAACCCGCAGGCACCGACGCATGTCCTGGTGATCCCCAAGGCACACCACGTGGACGCCGCCGCCCTCGCCGCCGAGGCGCCGCAGCTCGCCGCGGACGTCCTGCGCGAGACGCAGGCGGTCGCCGACGACGAGAAGCTGGAGAGCTACCGCATCGTCTTCAACACCGGCAGCGGCGCCGGCCAGACCGTCTGGCACGCCCACGCGCACGTCCTCGGCGGCCGTGGCCTGCACTGGCCTCCCGGGTAGGCCGCCGTGTCCGTCCGTGAACTGGTGGTCCTCGGCACCGCCAGCCAGGTCCCGACCCGGCACCGCAACCACAACGGCTACTTCCTGCGCTGGGACGGCGAGGGCATCCTCTTCGACCCCGGCGAGGGCACCCAGCGCCAGATGGTGCGGGCCGGGGTCGCCGCCCACGACCTGAACCGCGTCTGCGTCACGCACTTCCACGGTGACCACTCCCTCGGCCTGGCCGGGGTCATCCAGCGGATCAACCTCGACAAGGTCCCGCACCCGGTCACCGCCCACTACCCGCGCTCCGGGCAGCGCTTCTTCGACCGGCTCCGCTACGCCACCGCCTACCGCGAGACCGTCGGCATCACCGAGGCCCCGGTCGACACGGACGGGCCGCTGGCCGTCACGGACTCGTACACGCTGGAAGCCCGCAGGCTCTCCCACCCCGTCGAGTCCTACGGCTACCGGCTGGTCGAGCCGGACGGCCGCCGCATGCTGCCCGACCGGCTCGCCGCGCACGGCATCACGGGCCGCGACGTCGGCCGGATCCAGCGGGAGGGCTCCCTCGGCGGGGTCACCCTCGAGGACGTCAGCGAGGTGCGGCGCGGGCAGCGGTTCGCGTTCGTCATGGACACCCGGCTGTGCGACGGGGTGCACGCGCTGGCGGACGGCTGCGACCTGCTCGTCATCGAGTCGACCTTCCTCGACGACGACGTGGAACTGGCCATCGAGCACGGGCACCTGACGGCCGGTCAGGCGGCCCGGGTCGCCCGGGACGCCGGCGTGCGGCATCTCGTGCTCACCCACTTCAGCCAGCGCTACACCGAGCCGGACGAGTTCGAGCGGCAGGCGCGCGCGGCCGGGTTCGAGGGCGAGCTGACGGTGGCCTACGACCTTCTGCGGGTGCCGGTTCCGAAACGGAGGTAAACCACCCGTACGATGCTTTGATGCCCCTCCCCAAAGCTGAACTGCACCTGCATGTCGAAGGCACCCTGGAGCCCGAGCTGGCGTTCGAGCTGGCCGCCCGCAACGGGGTCACACTGCCCTACGCGGACACGGACGAGCTGCGCGAGGCCTACCGGTTCGAGGACCTCCAGTCCTTCCTGGACCTGTACTACGAGCTGATGGCGGTCCTGCGCACCGAGCGGGACTTCGAGGACCTCGCGAACGCCTACCTCGCCCGTGCCGCCGCCCAGGGCGTGCGGCACGCGGAGATCTTCTTCGACCCGCAGGCCCACCTCGCCCGGGGAGTCGGGATGGGCACGGTCGTCGAAGGCCTGTGGCGGGCGCTGGGCAGCAGCGAGGAGAGGCACGGCGTCTCCACGCGGCTGATCCTGTGCTTCCTGCGCGACCAGTCCGCGGAGTCGGCGATGGAGACCTTGCAGGCCGCCGAGCCGTACCTCGACCGGATCACCGGGATCGGCCTCGACTCGGCCGAGGTCGGGCACCCGCCGGTGAAGTTCCGCGAGGTCTACGAGGCGGCCGCCGCGCTCGGGCTGCGGCGGGTGGCGCACGCCGGGGAGGAGGGGCCGCCGGAGTACATCACCGAGGCCCTCGACCTGCTCGGCGTCGAGCGCGTCGACCACGGGCTGCGCTGCATGGAGGACCCGGCGCTGGTGGAGCGGCTGGTGCGCGAGCGGATCCCGCTGACGCTGTGCCCGCTGTCCAACGTCCGGCTGCGCGCCGTCGACGCCCTCGCCGAGCACCCGCTGCCCGCCATGCTCGACGCCGGGCTGGTCTGCACGGTCAACTCCGACGACCCCGCCTACTTCGGCGGCTACGTCGGCGACAACTTCGACGCCGTACGGGCGGCTCTCGGCCTGAGCCAGGAGCGGCTGCGGGAGCTCGCCCGCAACTCCTTCGTCGCCTCCTTCCTGGAGGACGACGAGGAGCGGCGGGCGCGCTGCCTCGCCGAGGTGGACGCGTACGAGTTCTAGCGCCCCGGCAGGCCGCGTCCGCCCGTGAAGGAGCGGCGTCCGGTGCCTGCTCGGCGTGCCGGGTGCAAGGCCCTCGGACCGGACGTACGTGGGCTTGTGCCCGGTGCGGCGCGAGTGCGGGCCGGGCGCACGCGACGGGACGGACGTTTCCTGTCGGGGCACTGGTCACGCCCGGTGGATCCGGTCCACCAGGATGTCGATGACGAGGGGTGTGCGCGGGCCGAAGCCGAGGAGTACGCCGTCCTCCATGTCGACGACCCGGCGGTTCATGCCGGCCGGGGTCTGGGCGATGCCGGGGATCCGGAGGAGGCCGTCGAGGCCGCCGACCGACTCCAGCCCCTTGGTCATCATCAGGATGACGTCCGGCTGTGCCTGGGCCAGCGCCTCGGTGGTGATCGGGGTGAACGGCTTGTCCAGGCCGGCCGCCGTGCCCGCGTCCTCCGCGCCCGCCGCCTCCAGCAGCGAGTCGGCTCCGGAACCCTTGCCGCCGATCAGGTAGACGGCCGCGCTGCCGCGCAGGTAGAGGAAGGCGACCTTGGGCCTGCTGCCCCGTGGTACGCCCGCGCGGGCGGCGGCCAGGTCGTCGCTCATGCGCCGGTTCAGCGCCCTGCCGGCCTCCGGGACGCCGAGAGCCTCGGCGATACGGGTGGTGCGGGTGGTGACGTCGGACAGTTTCGTCGCCGGGTCGAGGACGACGACCGGGATCCCGGCGTCCCGGATCTGCTGCACGGCCTCCTCGGGTCCGGTGTCGGTGTCGGCGAGCACCACCGTCGGCCGCAGCGACAGCACGCTCTCCGCGCTCACGTCGTGCGCCTTGGTGACCTGGGGAAGCTTCTTCGCCTCGGCGAAGGTGGCCGTGATGTCCCGGCCGACGACCCGGTCGCCGAGGCCGAGCGTGAACACGATCTCCGCGACGCCCCCGTTGAGCGGCAGGATGCGCGAGGCGTCGGTCACGGTGACCTCGCGTCCGTCCGAGGAGTCGACGGTGACCGGCAACTTCGGTGTCGGCGACTCGCCTTCGAGTGGTACGACCGTGTTCTTCGCCAGCTGCTTCCCGGCCGCGGCGGCCCGCGCGCTCGCGGACGCCGGTGAGGCGTCCGTCGCTCCGCCGGTCCCCGTACCGCCGCTCGCGCACGCCCCCGTCAGCAGGGCGAGTGCCAGACCGAGGGCGGCCAGGTGTCTGCCGGACGGCCCTCTCCCGGATCCGCGCATCGCCGTTCCCTTCCACTCGTCTGGCCCACTGTTGAGCAATAGTTTAGGTTAGCCTTCCCTTAGTTTCGCGTGGTGGAGGTGTTTCATGACCTCGGCAAGTGGCTTGCGTGGCCGTGGAGTTGGCGGTTTCCTCACGGTGGCCGCGGCGACGGCCCTGCTGTTCCCGGCGGCCTCGCCGGCGGTGGCGGCGGGAGCCTCGGCGACGGGCCCGGAGGGTCAGAAACTCACCGTTTCCCAGTCCACGGGCCTGGCCGCGGCGGGCGGGACGGTCACCGTCACCGGCTCCGGCTACAACACCGAGAAGGGCATCTACGTCGCCTTCTGCGTCGACAACGGCGCCGGGAAGACGCCCACGCCCTGTGTCGGCGGAGTCGACATGTCCGGCGAGTCCGGTGCCTCGGTCTGGGTCTCCTCCGACCCGCCCTCCTACGGCGAGGGGCTGGCGAAGCCCTACGGCGGCAGCGGGCACCAGGGCACCTTCAGCGTCCAGATCAAGGTGCGCGCCAAGGATGCCAACACCGACTGCACCGCCGCCGGAGTGACCTGCGCCGTCATCACGCGCAACGACCACACCCGGGGCGGGGACCAGAGCCAGACGGTCCGCGTCCCGGTGACGTTCGGGACCGCGGGCGGCGCGCGGAGCGGCTCCGGCTCCTCGTCGGCGACGCCGAGGCCGAGCACGGCGGCTGGGCCGGGCGCGACCGCCGGGTCGGGTGCGACCGGCGGGTCGGGCGACGACGGCGCGACCAGGGCCTCCGACGGCTCGATGGCCAGTACCGGATCCGACCTCGCGCTGCCGCTCGGGCTCACCGCGGCCGGGCTGCTCGCGGCCGGCGCCGGCACCTGGTTCTGGGCGCGCCGGCGCCGTACGGCCGCACCGCCCGCGAGCTGACACGACCTCATGTCCCCGAGGGAGAAGAGAAGATGACGAAGAGACCCGGCGCCGTCGCCCTGGTGGCCGGCGCCCTGTTCGCGCTGTGCGGTCCGGGCGCGGCGGTCGCACAGGACCGGACCGCGGGGGAGCCGCCGGCGCGCGAGGTGCCGGCAGGGCATGTCGACTGGTCCACGGCGGAAGGGGAGCTGGCCGGGCGGGGTGTCTCACTGGGGGTCACCGCACCCGCCGTCCAGGCGGCGGGCGGTGCCCGGTTCCCCGTCGTGAGGGGTGACGCCGGTCCCGGGAGCGGTGTCGCCGAGGTGGAGCTGGGTGGCGCGGCGCGTCTCGACGGTCCGGCGGAGCGGCCTCTCGTGCTCGCCGGACTGCGCCTGGAGCTGACCGGCGACGAGGGTGCGCTGTACGCCCGTACGGTCGTCGACGGCCGGGCGGACGAGCTGGCGCTGGCCGAGGTGGCGGCGCCCGGCGCCGGGCCCGCCGTACGGGTGGCCGGGGTGACCTGGACCGGGCTGCGGGCCTCCCTCACCGAGGACGGGGCCGCGCTGCTGTCCGCCTGGAGCGGGAGCCCGTTCGCGGCCGGGGACGGACTGGGCGAGTGGGACGTGACGGTCGGGACGGTCTTCGGGCCGAGCGCCGACGCGACCCCGCAGGCGGCTCCGGGCACGGAGCCGCCGCGGCCCGCACCGGAGGAGAAACCCGCCGCCGCCGTGGCCCACCCCCTGCTCGCCGCGGGCGGCGAACAGACCGTCACGGGCACGGGCTTCGCGCCCGGCGCCGTCGTGCTCGTCGCGATCGACGGCGACACGCGCTACCAGGCGGTGGCCGACGCCGAGGGGCGCGTCGCGCGGACCTTCCCCGTGTACACCAACGCCGTCGCGGGCGAGCACGCGGTGGACCTGACCGCCGTGAGCGGCGAACGGGGCGTCGCCGGGGCCGTGTTCGAGGTCAAGGAGGCCGTCTGAGCGGCGGTCCGCGCCGTGGGAACGCGCACCGAGGAGCGGACCGGTCGGTCCGCTCCTCGGTGCGCCCAACCCGCCTGTGGCACAGCCCAGTTGGGGTTCCGCAGTCCGTTGACAAACGCCCCGAGCTCATACTTAGGTTTGCCTAACCTAAGTTCACTCGGACAGGAAGGCACTCCCATGAGAGTCCCCACCCCCCGCACCGCCGCCCGCGCGGCCCTCGCCGTCACCGCCTCCGCCGCCCTGACCCTGGGCCTGGCCACCTCCGCCTCCGCCGCCACCTCGACCCGCACGACCGTCGACGGCGGTACCACCTACAACCTGTCGGTGACCGCCCCGAACACGGCCTCCGCCGCCGGCCAGGTCATCAACGTCACCGGCTCCGGCTTCAACACCGGCCAGGGCGTCTACGTCGGCCTGTGCGTGGTCGACGGCGACCCGGGCGACACCAAGCCCACCCCCTGCCTCGGCGGCCAGGACGAGAACGGCTCGACCGGCGCCTCGCACTGGGTCAACAACCTCTTCGGCGGCATGTTCGCCAACAGCTCCAAGTTCGGCACCGGCGGCACCTTCGACGTGAGCATCTACGTCAAGGCCACCCTTGACGACGGCAGCGTCTGCGGCCAGGACGTCGAGTGCGCCGTCGTCACCCGCGCGGACCACTTCGACAGCGGCGACCGCAAGTACGACGTGCACGTCCCGATCACCTTCCAGTAGGGGCTCGCCGCTCCGGCCCGTGCACGGGCCGGCCTTCCCCGGCCGGCCCGTACCGGCACGTCCGACCGTCGCGGAACCAGCCGACGTCCACATCCCGGTCACCGTCCGGCAGCCGCCCGCCGGCACCGGGCCCCCGCGGGCGGGCCCGGCTCTCGTGACCGCGGTGCCGGACGCACCCGACCAGTGAGGAACTCCCCATGACAGCAGACGAGACGACCGCCCGTCGGCGGCCGGGGCGGCCGGCCGGGCCGCGGCCGAGACGCACCCCCGCGCTGCTCGGCGCCGCCGCGCTGGTGGCGGCCGCCGCCACGGCGGTCACCGTGGGCCCGGCGGCGCAGGCCGCCGACACCCCGAGGACCGCCCTCGGCAAGGCCGGCCAGACGCTCACCGTCTCCGCCTCCGCCCACCTCGACCCGGACGGCGAGAAGCTGCGCGTCACCGGCGCCGGCTATGACGACACCAAGGGCATCTACGTCGCCGTCTGCAAGGACAACGGCGACGACCGCGTCCCCACCCCCTGCCTCGGCGGCGCCGACCAGAGCGGAAGCAGCGGCGCCTCGGCGTGGATCATCCCCAAAGACGCCTCGGACGAGGGCGCCGGCTCGGTCGCCGTCCGGTGGGGCGAGGGCGGCACCTTCGACGTCGACCTGACCGTCGAGGCCGAGGACGGCGGCCTCGACTGCCTCCAGGTCGCCTGCTCGGTCGTCACCCGGGTCGACCACAACGCCGCCGGCGACCGCTCCCAGGACGTCCGCATCCCCCTCACCTTCGAGGGCCAGGACCCGGGTGAGGGGGACGACGGCGGCGACGGCGTGGACGTCCCGGCCGGCACCGTCACCTACGTGGCGGCGAAGGAGACCGAGTTCCTCACGACCGCCGCCGGCCGCCCCCTCGACCTGCTGCTGCATCCCGACTCCGGAAAGCTGTACGTCGGCGCGGACGACATCCCCGACACCTCGACCGTGGCCGAACAGGGCCTGTACGTGCTCGACGCCGAGAACGGCAAGGCCCTCGGCCACATCGCGCAGGCCCCGGGCGCGAACGGCGCGATGGCCGCCCGGGTGGTCCGCCGGATCATCGCCCCGCTCCCCGGCGACGGCGTCGTCTTCCACTACCCGCTGCGCGGCATCGGCACCGCCAAGGCCGGCGACACGGTGGCGCGGGGCATCTGGGCCAACGGCGCGTCGTACACCGGTGTCGGTCAGGACGCCGACACCTCCACCGTCCTCATCGCGGCGGGACCCGAACTGCGCCGCGTCGAGACCGCCACCGGCACCGTCGAGGACACGGTCACCCTCGAGGGCGGCGGCGCACTCGGCGTGGACGCCGCCCACGACGCCGCCTGGTCCGCCGGCACCGCCGAGGGCGAGCCGGTGCTGCGCCGCGTCGACACCGCCACCTTCGACGTCACCGCCACGGCCGAACTCCCGGCCGACGTCCTCACCTTCGTCGAGCCGGACCCGGCGACCGGGAACGTCTGGGTGGGCAACGGCACGTCCGTGCTCGTCTTCGACAGGGACGGCAGGAAGCTGACCACGCTGACGGGCGCGGACCGGCCCATGGCGGCGGCCTTCGACAAGGCCACCGGGCGGGCCTTCGTGCTGCGGGAGGACGTCTCCGACGGCACCACGGACAACACCGGGTCCCTCCAGATCCTCGACAGCGCGACCTTCCAGCCGGCGGCCGCCGCGGTCGCCCTGCCGGGCAGCGTCCGGGTGGGCACCTACGCGGGCGTCGCCGTCGCCCCCGGCGCCACGTCCGTCTACCTGACCAGGGCCGCGGAGAGCAAGGTCCTCAGGTACGACCTGCGGATGTCCCCCAGGGTCGTCCAGTCCCCGACCGACCGGACCGCCGCTCCCGGCGACGAGGTCACGCTCGTCGCGGCGGCCGACGGCACCCCGGCGCCCACCGTGCGCTGGCAGGTCAGCCCGGACGGCGGCCAGACCTGGTCCGTGATCGAGGGCGCGACGAAGAACGCGTACGCGTTCACCGCGCGGGCGGCGCACGACGGCCACCGGTACCGCGCCGAGTTCACGAACCCGGCGGGGACGACCCGCACCGCCCCGGTCACGCTCACCGTCGAGGAGTCCGGCGGCGACGGCGGCGGCACCGGAGGGGGCGACGGCGAGGACACCGAGGCGTCCGGCACGAAGACCGTCACCGGTACGGCGGGCCAGAGGCTCACCGTCACGCCGGTCAACAACCTCGCCACCGAGAACCAGGCCCTCGAGGTCACCGGCTCCGGCTACGACGTGAAGAAGGGCATCTACGTCGCCCTGTGCGTCGACAACGGCGCCGGCGAACTGCCCACCCCGTGCGTCGGCGGCGTCGACATGACCGGCGCCTCCCACTCCTCGGCGTGGATCTCCTCCGACCCGCCGGACTACGGCGAGGGCCTCGCGACCCCGTACGGCGCCGGCGGCACGTTCTCGGTCGAGCTGACCGTCGACGCCAGGGACGAGTTCACCGACTGCTTCAAGGCGAGGTGCGTCCTGGCCACCCGCGCCGACCACACCCTCTCCGGCGACCGGTCCCAGGACGTGAAGGTCCCGGTCGCCTTCGTGGGCCAGGCCCCGGTCGACACCGACGACGACGGTTCGGCCGGCACCGGCGGCACGTCCGGCGGCGCGACGTCCGGCACGTCGGGCACGTCCGGCACCACGGGCGGCACCTCCGGTACGACGGGAACGGCCGCCCCGGCCACGACGGGCGGCGGCAGCCTCGCCGCCACCGGCGCCACGATCGGCACGGCGGTGGGCACGGCGCTCCTCCTCACGGCAACGGGCTGGTACCTCCACCGCCGTGCCCGGACAGCGCGCCGAACCCCGTGACCGCCCGCCCCGCCCCGGCACGGCCTCGACCGGCCGGGGCGGGCACCCGGGCCCGACAGGGGGACGGCCCGGCCGCCGGCCGGGCCGGGGGCTCAGCCGCCGGCCCCCGCCGTGCCGCCCGCCCGGCGCGGGCCCGCCGTGTCGTAGGCGTCGCGGGTGGTGGCCGGGGTGTTCAGCGGGATGTCGACCACCGGCTGCTCGGGGGCGCCGACCTGCGGTACCGCGGTGCCGCTCGGCGTGCCGGGGGAGACGGCGACCACGGCGGCCGGGGTGCCGCCGCGGCGTCGGACCGCGCCGGGCAGCAGGGGACGGCCGCCGGTGTGCAGCGCCACGGCGGTCATCGGTACGGCGACGACCAGGAGCCCGGCGCCCAGGACCAGCCCCATCGCCGGGAACCCGGCCTGCGCCGAGAGGACGCTGCCGGTCAGCGGTCCCGCCGCCGTCCCCAGTGAGGACGCCGAGCCGACCAGCACCGCCCAGCGCCCGCGCGGGTCGAGGGAGGCGGCCAGTCCGATCAGGTACGACAGGACGATCGGGTACAGCGCGTTCCAGGCGATCTCACCGGCCGCGAAGCTCCCCAGCCCGGTCGCCGACGCGCTCACCACGATGCACCCGGCGATCAGCACCGTGCCGCCGCCGATGGGCACCGCCCGCCCCAGCCGCGGCCCGAGCGCCCCCGCACCCAGGACGCCGAGCAGCCCGGCCCCCAGCGCCACCGCGAACACCGCGCCCACGGTGGCCTCACCGAGGTGGGCCTGCGTCTGGCCGATCCGCCCGCTGACGCCCCACAGGGAGTTCTGCGCGAGGGACCAGCAGGGCATCGCCGCGGCCAGGACCAGCCCGGAGCGCAGCTGGGGAAGGCGGCGGGAGGCGGCGGTGTCGTGCCGGGCCGGCGCCGGAGCCGCACGGCCCGGGAGGCGGTCGGTGAACGGCCAGACGGCGACGGCCGTGAGCGCGATCGCGGCGAGCGGCTGCCCGTGCCCCGCGCCGAGGTGCGGGACCGTCAGATAGACCGCGCCGGCGAGCGCGGAGACCCCGAGCAGGCCGAGCGTGGAGGCGCGGTGCGGGTCGGGCTGGGCGGCGATCCGGGTGGCGGCGACCGTCGTGGCCGTACCGGAGCCGAACCCGCCGAGGACCGCGCCCGCGACCACCGCCGGTACGCTCCCGGCGAGCGCGGCGCCGCCGTATCCGAGGACGGCCAGGGTGAGCCCGATCCGGGCCAGGGCGCGCGCCCCGATCCGCTCGACGCGCGAGGCCAGGGCGAAGCCGGCCGACGCCGAACTCAGCAGCAGCGCGCTGCCGACGGCACCGGCCTGGGTGGCGGACAGCGGCAGCCCCGCGTCCAGCCGGCCGACGACGGTCGGCAGCAGATAGGGGGCGAGGTAGCCGGCCGTGAAAAGGGCGACGAGGGGCCAGGGAGTGGTGCGGGGGGAGAACACGGGCGTTCCAGGGCATGCGAAAGAAGCGGCTCGAGGGGGAGGAGCGCCGACCGTCGACGGACAGGAACGCGCGGCCAATTTGTATCAAGCACGTGGTGCGCAGCAAAGCGCGGGCCGGGTGATGTGGATCACTTCGCGTTTGGCGTGCGGCAGGACGGGTAAACGAGGCGCCCTCAGCGCCAGTTGACGGCTCCGCCCGCCCCAGGCATCGTCGCCTCGATCTTCGCCCGGATCTCCCCCATCACCGCGACGATCCGCGCCTCGTGCTCCGGCGTCAGCCGGGCCACCGGCACCGAGCAGCTGATCGCGTCCTGCGCGGGCACCTCGTAGCGCAACGCGAACCCGAAGCCGACGATGCCGAGGACGCCCTCCTCGCGGTCGACGGAGTAGCCGCGGGCCCGCACCCCGGCGAGATCCGCCAGCAGTGACGCGCGGTCGGTGTGCGAGTGCGGGGTCAGCGCCTCGTACGGCCCCTCGGGCAGCTCCTCGTCGGCGCGTTCGGCCAGCAACGCCTTGCCCAGTGCGCCCACGTGCGCGGGCAGCCGCCGCCCGACGCGGCTGATCGTGCGCAGGTACTCGTGCGACTCGCGGGTCGCCAGGTAGGCCACGTCCCGACCGTCCAGCCGCCCCAGGTGAATCGTCTCTCCCAGTGCCTCGGACGCCTCGTCGAGGTACGGCCGCACCAGCCGTACGCGCGGGTCGGAGTCGAGATAGCTGGTGCCGGTCAGCAGGGCGTGGATGCCGATGCCGTAGAGGGAGCCGGTGACGTCCGTGCGGACCCAGCCCCTGCCGATGAGGGTCTGCAGCAGCGCGTACATCGAGCTGCGCGGCACGCCCAGCTCGTCCGCCAGCTCCTGAAGCCGCGCCGGCCGGTCCCCGCGCGCCGCGAGCAGCTCCAGCAGCTCGACCGTGCGCGCCGCGGACTTCACCTCGCGGACTCCGCCCCCGTCCCCTGTCTCCGGCATGCGCCGATCGTAGTCCGGGCCGGTGGCTCGCCGTCCGGGCCATTGACGGCGGCAGTTCACCTATCTAATCTCCATCTTCATACATGGATACCGTCTACATAGGGAGATGGTCAGGGTGAGTCCCGACACCGGTACGGAGACGGCGGCCGTGACGCGACGGCTGGCGGAGGGGATGGTGCGAGGGGTGCTGTCGTTCCCGCTGACCAGCTTCCGCGACGACGGCTCCCTCGACCCCGACGGCTTCCGCGCGCACCTCGCCGCCCAGCTCGCCGCCGGCCCCGGCGCGGTCTTCCCCGCCTGCGGCACCGGCGAGTTCTTCTCACTCGACGAGGACGAGTACCGCCAGGTGGTCAGCCTCGCCGTCCGGGAGACGGCCGGCCGTGTGCCCGTCGTCGCCGGCATCGGCTACGGCTGGGCGCAGGCCGTCCGCTTCGCCCGCATCGCCGAGGAGGCCGGCGCCGACGCCCTCCTCGTCCTCCCGCACTACCTGGTCGCCGCCCCCCAGGACGGCCTCGTCGCCCAGCTGGAGCACATCGCCGCCCGCACCCGGTTGCCGCTCATCGCCTACCAGCGCGGCCAGGTCGCCCTCACCGCCGCCTCGCTCCGGCGCGTCGCCGCGATCCCGACCGTCATCGGCCTCAAGGACGGCCACAGCGACCTCGACCGCCTCCAGCGCCTCACCCTCGCCGCCCCCGAGGGCTTCCTCTTCTTCAACGGCGCCGCCACCGCCGAGATCCAGGCCCGCGCCTACGCCACCGTCGGCGTCCCCGCCTACTCCTCCGCCGTCCACGCCTTCGCCCCCGAGATCGCGAACGCCTTCTTCGCCGCCCTGCTTGACGGCGACGACAAGACCGCCGACCGGCTGCTGCGCGACTTCTACGTCCCCCTCGTCGAACTGCGTGACCGGGTCCCCGGCTACGCCGTGTCCCTGGTCAAGGCCGCGGCCCGGCTGCGCGGCCGTCCGGTCGGACCGGTGCGCGCCCCGCTCACCGACCCGTCGGCCGCCGACCTGGCCGACCTCAGGACCGTCCTCACCACCGGACTCGACCTCGTAGGAGCCACCCCGTGACCCGCGATCTGACCATCACCGAGGTACGGCTGACCCCCATCCTGGTCGCCGACCCGCCGCTGCTGAACACCCAGGGCGTGCACCAGCCGTACACCCCGCGGCTGATCGTGGAGGTGGTGACGGCCGACGGCACCACGGGCGTCGGGGAGACCTACGGCGACACCAAGTACCTGGAACTCGCCCGGCCCTTCGCCGACGGCCTGACCGGCCGCCGGGTCAGCGACCTCAACGGTCTGTTCGCGGTCGCCGACGAGGTGGACGTCGACCGGTCACGGGTCTCCGGCCAGGTCGACGTCGGTGGCCTGCGGGGCGTCCAGACCGCCGACAAGCTGCGCCTGTCCGTCGTCTCCGCCTTCGAGGTCGCCTGCCTCGACGCCCTCGGCAAGGCACTCGCCCTGCCCGTGCACGCCCTGCTCGGCGGCAAGGTGCGCGACGCCGTCGAGTACAGCGCCTACCTCTTCTACCGGTGGGCGGACCATCCCGAGGGCGTGGCCTGCGAGAGGGACGACTGGGGCGCCGCCGTGGACCCGGCCGGGGTGGTCGCACAGGCACGCCGGTTCACGGAGCGGTACGGCTTCACGTCGTTCAAGCTCAAGGGCGGCGTCTTCCCGCCGGACGAGGAGATCGCGGCCGTCCGCGCCCTGGCCGAGGCGTTCCCCGGCCACCCCCTCCGCCTGGACCCCAACGGCGCCTGGTCGGTGCGGACGTCACTGAAGGTCGCCGAGGAACTCGGCGACGTCCTCGAGTACCTGGAGGACCCGGCGCTCGGCACCCCCGCCATGGCCGAGGTGGCCGCGGGCACCGACGTACCGCTCGCCACCAACATGTGCGTGACGACCTTCCAGGAGATCAAGGAGGCCTTCACCAAGAACGCCGTCCAGGTCGTCCTCTCCGACCACCACTACTGGGGCGGTCTGCGCAACACCCAGCAGCTCGCCGCCGTCTGCCGCACGTTCGGCGTGGGGGTGTCCATGCACTCCAACACCCACCTGGGGATCTCGCTCGCCGCCATGACCCACGTCGCGGCCACCGTCCCCGACCTCCACCACGCCTGCGACTCCCACTACCCCTGGCAGTCGGAGGACGTCCTGACCGAACGCCTCACCTTCGAGGCGGGCAAGATCACCGTCCCGGACGCACCCGGTCTCGGCGTCGAACTCGACCGCGACCGGCTGGACCTCCTCCACCGGCGCTGGCTCGACGACGACGGCACGCTGCGTGACCGGGACGACGCAGCGGCGATGCGGGTCGCCGACCCGCAGTGGGTCACCCCGTCCGTGCCGCGCTGGTGACCCGCGCGGCGGTCCGTGGCGCTGCGGCGGCCGGCACCCGCGAGACGGCGGAAGCGGGTCGTGGCGGTGCGGCGCAGCCCGTCGCTCAGCGCTGCACAGCCACGTTCCACTGCTACCGACAGGCAGCCGTACGCCCAACGCGCGACG
>NZ_JBITEN010000034.1:0-43738 GCF_044455165.1 Streptomyces sp. NPDC051315 | reverse complement strand
CGTTCCAGCAGCTCGGTGGCGACGCGCCGTCCCTCACGCTTGGACAGGTGGTGCAGGTCCGCCATGAGGAGCATGTTCTCCTCGCCGGTGATCAGGCCGTCGACGGCGGAGAACTGCCCGGTGACGCCGATCGCGGCGCGCACGGCCTGCGGGTCGGTGGCGAGGTCGTGGCCGCCGACGCGGATCTCGCCGGAGGCGGGGTCGGGGGAGACGAGGGTGGAGAGGATCTTGACGGCGGTGGTCTTGCCGGCGCCGTTCGGGCCGAGCAGGGAGAAGATCGTTCCCTCGGGGACGGCCAGGTCGACGCCGTCGAGCACGATCTTGTCGCCGTAGGACTTGCGCAGCCCGTTCGCCGCGATGGCCAGGTTCGTCATGGTGGGTGCTCCTCGGAGGCCGCGGGTCAGAGCGCGCGGGCGGTGATGTCGCCGTGGGCGGTGGTGGCGTGGATGGTCAGGTCGGCGTCGGCGCCCTCGGTGTTCTTGAGCGCGTTGTGGATCCGGCCGTAGGAGGTGCCGGCGTCCAGGGAGGCGGAGACTCCGCGGGCGGCGCCGACCGAGATCTGGCCCTGCTGGGTGCGCAGCGTGACCGTGCCGCGCACGGCCTCGTGGATGCGGATGTCGCCCTGCTGGGTGCTGATCTCCGCGGGTCCGCCCAGGCGGCCGACCGAGACGTCGCCGGCCAGGACGGCCAAGCGGGCGCCCGCGGTCTCGTCGAGCTTGACCTGGCCGTGGGCGCCGTCGACGGCGACGTCGCCGAGCCGCCCGACCCCCCGGAACTCGGCGCCGGCCGACGTCACCTCGACGCGGGAGCCGGCGGGCAGCTGGACGGTCACCTCGACCGAGCCGGACGGGCCCAGGATCCGGTTCTTCGTCGCCGCCGCGGCCGTGATCCGCAGGGTGCCGTCGGCGTACTCGACCGTGGTCTGCTCGGCCAGCTTCACATCCCGGCCCTTGGCGGGGTCCGCGGGCCGGACCTCGACCGCGGTGTCGGCCCGGTCGGCGGCGATGACCTGCACCCGCCCGGCCTGGATGTCGAGGACGGCGGAGATCGGGGCGGGGGTGTCGAACTTCTGCATCGTGTGCTCCTTGACTCGCTGTTGTTTCCGACAACGGAAAAGCTACGTTGCATTCGACGATCCTTCAATGACTTCGTTGCTTAGGAACTGAATCTTCGCAGCTCACAGCTATAAAATCGTTGCAATGGTCCTGAATCTAACGCAACATCGCATGTCGGTTCGTTGCAATGACGTGGGAGTGAACGCTATGCTGGGCGGACGTGGGGGAGAACGAAGGAGACCGCGATGCCCGGAGGCAGGCTCACCCAGCAGGAACGTCAGCAGATCGCGCTGGGACTGGCCGACGGCCTCGCCTACGCGGAGATCGCCAGGCGTCTCGACCGCCCCACCTCGACCGTCACGCGCGAGGTCATGCGCAACGGCGGCCCCACCGCCTACCGCGCCGACCTCGCCCACCGCGCCACCGAACGCCGCACCCGCCGGCGCAGGCAGGCCGCGCCCCGGGGGGCGGAGGCGCCCGAGCAGGCCTACGGACGCGACGCCGAGGCCGTGCGCGAGTACGAGGAGCTGTTCACGACCGTCATGATGGCTTCGGGCATGCCCACGATGGCGGCCCGGGTGATGGCCTGCCTCACCCTCGCCGACTCCGGCAGCCTCACCGCGTCCGAACTCGTCCAGCGCCTCCAGGTCAGCCCGGCGTCCGTCTCCAAAGCGATCGCGTTCCTGGAGAGTCAGGCTTTCGTCCGCCGGGAACAAGGCGAACGCCGCCGCGAGCGCTACGTCGTCGACGACGACATCTGGTACCAGTCGATGATGGCCAGCGCCCGGGCCATCGCCCAGGTCGTCGAGACCGCACGGAAGGGCGTCGGCGTCCTCGGCCCCGGCACTCCGGCCGGCGCCCGCCTGGAGAACGTCGCCCGCTTCCTCGACTTCGTCAGCGAGAGCACCGCCCGCGCCGCGGAGCAGGCCCGCGAGATCCTCCACACGAAACCCGGGGCGCCCGCGGGCGCCGCCGACTGACCGGAGGGGGAACCGGCCGGCCGGAGTACCGAAGAGGAGTGCCGCACCCCCGTGCGACACTCCTTCGCATGTTCGGCGTCATCGACCTTCCCACCTATCTGGCAGGCCTCGTTCTGATCGTCCTGCTCCCCGGGCCCAACTCCCTGTACGTCCTCTCCGTCGCCGCCCGGCGCGGGGTGCGGGCCGGGTACACCGCCGCGGCCGGGGTCTGGTGCGGGGACACCGTGCTGATGACGCTCTCCGCCGCCGGCGTCGCCTCCCTCCTCCAGGGCAACGCCGTGCTGTTCGGGATCGTGCAGTACGCCGGGGCCGGGTACCTGACCTGGCTGGCGGTCGGGATGCTGCGGGCCGCGTGGGGGATGTGGCGGGAGCGGCGGAGTGCCGAGCCGGCGGTCGCCGAGGCCGCGGTCCCCGACGAGCGGCCCTTCCGCCGCGCGCTCGTCATCAGCCTCTTCAACCCCAAGGCGATCCTCTTCTTCGTCGCCTTCTTCGTGCAGTTCGTCGACCCGGGGTACGCCCATCCCGCCCTGTCGTTCGTCGTCCTCGGCGCGTTCGCGCAGCTCGCGAGCTTCCTCTATCTCAGCGCGCTGATCTTCGGCGGGACGAAGCTCGCTGCCTCCTTCCGCCGGCGCAGGCGGCTCGCGGCGGGGGCGACGTCGGCGGCCGGGGCGCTGTTCCTCGGGTTCGCGGTGAAGCTGTCGCTGGCGAGCGCCTAGGCGAGGTCCTGGCGGAGGCCGACGCGGGTCAGGTACTCGGGGAGGCCGGTCGTCGACTCGCCGGCCCAGCCGACGTAGCCGTCCGGCCGGATCAGGAAGACGCCGTCGCCGTACACCTCGTAGGACGGGATGCGGACGGTGGGCAAGGGCGACGCGGCCGGCCGGCCCACCGTCAGCAGCGTCCAGCCCGGCCCCCGGAACGCGTCGAAGAGCCGTACGCCGTCCACGGCCCCGTCCGGTGCCCGGTCGCCGGCCCGCACCGGGCCCGGCGCCGCGCGGGTCTCCTCCGTGAGCGACGACTCCCGGTACCCGAGCCCGAGCTGACGTGTCGCCTCACCGCGACGGGTCTCGCCGCGGTGCACGCTCGTCGACAGGTCGAGCATGCCGGC
The DNA here is from genome assembly GCF_044455165.1 of Streptomyces sp. NPDC051315. Taxonomy (NCBI): domain Bacteria; kingdom Bacillati; phylum Actinomycetota; class Actinomycetes; order Kitasatosporales; family Streptomycetaceae; genus Streptomyces; species Streptomyces sp. NPDC051315. The sequence continues at coordinate 40,598 of NZ_JBITEN010000034.1, read as the reverse complement.
GGCGATCGGGCGGCGTTCCTCCTCGTAGGTGTCCAGCAGCGACACCGGGGCGCTGCCGCTCAGCACCGCCCCCAGCTTCCAGCCCAGGTTGTAGGCGTCCTGGACGCTGGTGTTGAGGCCCTGGCCCCCGGCCGGTGAGTGGACGTGCGCGGCGTCACCGGCGAGGAACACCCGGCCGTCCCGGAAGCGGTCGGCCAGGGCCGCCCGGGGGCGGAAGTCGGAGGCCCAGCGGACCTCGGTCACGTCCTCGGGGGCGAGGTGCGAGTGGGCGGCGACGACCTTGCGGACGCCGTCGGGGGAGAGGTCGACCGAGGCCCCCTCCGGGAGCCGGGCGGAGACCTGGAAGTCGTCCGTGCCGGCCAGCGGGCAGATCGCGAGGAAGCCGTCGCCCTCCCCGCGCGGCGGGAAGAGGTGCCAGTTGTCGCGGTCCAGGCCCCTCACCCGCACGTCCGCGACCAGCATCGGGCTCGGGTCGACCGTCTCGCCCGTCATGCCGACGCCGAGCGCCCGGCGCACGGTCGAACGGCCCCCGTCGGCGGCGACGACGTACCGGGCACGAACGCGGGCGCCGGACGCGAACTGCGCCGTGACCCCGTCCTCGTCCTGGGCGACACCGGTCACCTCCCTCCCGAAGGCGACCGTCCCGCCCAGTTCCTCCAGCCGGGCCATCAGGATCTCCTGGGTGCGCCACTGCGGCACCATCAACCCTTCGGCGTAGGGGGAGTCCGCCGTCGCCTCCGCCGGGTCGGACATGTGGTGCTCGCCCATCCGCCGGCCGTCCCGCCAGAGCATTCCCACCGGGTAGGCGCCCCCGGCCGCACGGATCGCCTCCAGCACGCCGAGGTCGTCGAAGACCTCCATCGTGCGGGGCTGGATCCCCTTGCCGCGCGAGCCGGGGAAGAGCCCCTCGGCCCGCTCCACCAGCAGCGCCTCCACACCGCGCCGGGCCAGATCGATGCCGAGGGCCAGTCCGCTCGGGCCCGCGCCCACGATCAGTACGTCCGTTTCCTGCACCTGCGGTGCCATACGCCCAGTCTCCTTAACGTTGTTAAGTGCCGTCGTTCGCCAGCGTGGACTTAACGGCGTTAAGCTGTCAAGCGTGAACACGGAAAGGCGGGCCCCCCTCGACCGCAAGCGAGTGGCCGACACCGCTCTGCGGCTCCTCAACGAGGTCGGTCTCGAGGGCCTGACCCTGCGGGCCATCGCCCGCGAGCTCGACGTCAAGGCACCCGCCCTGTACTGGCACTTCAAGGACAAGCAGGCGCTGCTCGACGAGATGGCGACGGAGATGTACCGCCGGATGGTCGCGGGCACGCCCCCCGAGTCCGCGGACACCTGGCGGGAGCGGCTGCGCAGGTCCAACCACGGCCTGCGCGAGGCGCTGCTCGGCTACCGCGACGGCGCCAAGGTCTTCAGCGGCTCACGCTTCACGGGGATGGAGCACGCCGGTCGGATGGAGGACGACCTGCGCCTGTTCACCGCCGCCGGCTTCACCCTCGCCCGGGCGGTCCGCGCGACCTCGACGACGTACGCGTACACGATCGGGTTCGTCACCGAGGAGCAGGGCGTCCAGCCGCTGCGGGGCGAACGGCGCGAGGGCTTCGACGTCGAGGAACGCGCCCGCCGGATGGCCGACTTCCCGCTGGCCGCGCAGGCCGGCGCGGAGATCTTCAGCGATTACGGCCGGCATTTCGAGGAGGGCCTCGAGATCGTCATCGACGGAATCGCCGCGCGCTACGGGGTGCGGTGAACGGTCTGGTTCACCGGGCGACAGCGCCCGCTTCACCCCCTGTTCAGCCCTCGGGCGACGGGGCTTTTCCGCTCCCGTGACCTGACCGTCCACCAGGGCCCGGGCGGGCGGCGCATGTCGCTTCACCGCATCCCGCCACTCATCACGCGTTCGAGCCGCGTTCACGTCGCGCCCCTACGTTCGCCGAATGCCAGACATACCCAGCCGGGTGCAGGCAACCCCCATGCCTCGTCAGCGTGGTGGCGCCGCGCTCGTCTCCTATGTATTGCCCGTCTTCAACGAACAGGACGGGATCCGCCACTTCCACGAGGAGCTCGTGGCGGCACTGGGCGAACGCCCCGAGTTCACCTATGAGTTGGTGTACGTCAACGACGGCTCCGTCGACGGCACGCTGGCCATCCTGGAAGACGTCGCCAAGAACGACCGGCGCGTCCGGGTCGTCGACTTCGCGCGCAACTTCGGGCACCAGATGGCCATCACCGCCGGAATCGACGAGGCGCGCGGCGACGCCGTGATCGTCATGGACACCGACCTCCAGGACCCGCCGAAGGTCAGCCTCCAGCTGATCGACGCCTGGCGGGACGGCGCGGAGATCGTGCACGCCCGTCGGCGCAGCCGGCAGGACACGCTCTTCAAGCGGGCCACCGCGCACGCCTACTACCGTCTGCTGCGGTCCTCCACCGACGTGGACATCCCGCTGGACACCGGCGACTTCCGGCTCATGGACCGACGCGCCGCCGACGAGCTGCGGCGCTTCCGGGAGCGCAGCCGGTTCGTGCGCGGCATGGTCGCCTCGATGGGCTTCCGGCAGAGCGAGGTGCACTTCGACCGCGACGAGCGGTTCGCCGGGGAGACCAAGTACCCGCTGCGCAAGATGGCGCGCCTCGCCATCGACGGGCTGACCGGTTTCTCCACCGCGCCCCTGCGGATGATCACCAAGCTGGGCTTCGCGGTGCTCGCGCTGTCGTTCCTCGGCATCTGCTACGCGCTCGCCATGAAGGTGCTGCGGCCGGAGATCACGGTCTCCGGCTGGACGATGCTGATGGTCGTCGTCCTGTTCCTCGGTGGCGTGCAGATGCTGTCGCTCGGCGTGCTGGGCAGCTACATCGGGCGTACGTACAACGAGGTGCAGGGCCGGCCCCTGTACACCGTGCGGCAGGTCATCGCGCAGGACCCGGAGGCCGGCGGTGACGGCATCGGCCATGGCCACTGAGGACGTGGTGCACACCGGCTCCCGGACGGGCACGGACGACCCCGCCGGCACGGGCTCTCCGGCAGGCACCGACTCTTCGGCGAGCCCCGACGTCCCGGCGGGCACCGACACCTCGCAGAGCCCCCGCACCCCGCGCGGCACCCGCACCCGCGACCTCCGGCAGCTGGTCACGTACGCGCTGGTCGGCGGCAGTGGCGTCCTGCTGGACCTGGGCGCGTTCCTGCTGCTCTACAACGTCGCCGGGCTGCACGAGCAGGTGGCCAACGTGCTCTCCACCAGCCTCGGCATCACCAACAACTTCGTCCTGAACGCCCTGTTCACCTTCGGCAAGCGCGACCGTCTGCTGACGCGCTTCCTGCGCTTCTACGCCGTCGGCCTGACCGGTATCGCCCTGACGTTCGTGCTGCTCGCGGTGTTCTCCCGGGGGCTCGGCATCGACCCGAACCTCGTGAAGGCCGGCTCGCTGCCGGTGGTGCTGGTCTTCCAGTTCGCGCTCAACAGAAAGTGGAGTTTCGCATGAATCTCGGCGTCATCGGCGCGGGAGCGACCGGCCTCACCGCCGCGTACGACGCGGTCCGGCAGGGCCACGCGGTCACCGTCCTGGAGGCCGCCGACGAACTGGGCGGGCTCGCCGCGTCGATCCCCGTCGGGGGAGTGCCGCTGGAGCGCTACTACCACCACATCTTCCGCAGCGACCGCCAGATGATCGAGCTCATCGAGGAGCTGGGCCTGGGCGGCGACCTGCGCTTCCACAAGACCACCACCGGGGTGTTCCGCGACGGGCGGATGCACCCCTTCAGCACGCCGCTGGAGATGCTGAACTCCCCGCTGTACGGCCTGCCCGCCGGGATCCGCTTCGGTCTGTCGTCGGCGTGGCTGAAGCTGGTGCGCGACGGGGAGCGGTTCACCGACCGCACCGCCCTGAGCTGGCTCAACAAGTGGGCCGGGCGGCGGGCCACCGAGGCCGTCTGGGAGCCGCTGCTGCGCGGGAAGTTCGGCGACCGCGCCGACCAGGTGTCCATGGCCTGGCTGTGGGCGCGCGTCCACTGCCGCACCTTCGAACTCGGCTATCTGGACGGCGGGTTCGAGCGCGTGTACGCGACGATGCGCGACCGGATCGCCGAGCACGGTGGCAAGGTCGAGTTCGGCAAGCGGATGGAGACGATCCGTCAGGACGGCGAGGACGGGCCGGTCACCGTGCGCACGGCCGACGGCGCCTCGTACGCCTTCGACCACCTCATCGTCACCACTCCGCAGCCCGCCTTCGCCAAGGCCGCCGACGCGCCGGCCGACGACGCCGTCTGGCGCAACCAGTACCTGGGCGCTACCTGCTTCGTCCTGGAGCTGGACCGCAGCGCCATCCCGTACTACTGGCTGAACATCAACGAGCCCGACTTCCCGTTCCTGGCGGTCGTCGAGCACACGCAGATGATCGACCCGGCGCAGTACGGGGGCCGCCACATCCTCTACGTGGGCAACTACGTCGAGCGGGACGACTGGCGCTTCACCACCGAGCCGGCCGAGCTGCTGGAGCGGTATCTGCCCTGGCTCAGGCGGCTGAACCCTCAGTTCGACCGCTCCTGGATCCAGGACTGGCACTTCTCGCGGGCGCCCTTCGCCCAGCCCGTGGTCACGCCCCGGTACAAGGCGCTGATCCCGGGCCACCGGACCCATCTCAGCCGCGTCACGCTCGCGACGATGGCACAGATCTACCCGCAGGACCGGGGGCAGAGCTACTCGGTGGAGCTGGGCCACAAGGCGGCGCGCATCGCGGGCGCGACCTGACCCGTCGGCCGAGCGACGAGGGCCCCGGCGGAGCGGCTCCGCCGGGGCCCTCGTCATCGGGTGCGGGTCACTGCGGGTGGCGCAGGGTGCACACCACGAGCTGCTGACCCTCCGTCGGCTTCGGGCACCGGTAGGTGGTGCGGATGTCGGCGGCGATCCGCGGGTCGATCACACCGAGCGACAACCAGCTGGGCTGGTAGACGGCGTAGGCGGGCGGGTGCTCCTGCGTGACGCAGCGCACGTTCTCCCGGGTCGACGTCAGCGAGGGGACCTCGGTGAGCTGCTTGGGCACGTTGAAGAACGTGGGGAAGGGGTAGCGGCACGGGGTCGGGTGGCCGACGTAGTACGCCTGCTGCCCGAAGGAGAGGTACTGGACCTCCACCCCGGCCGGGAGTTCGGCGTTCACCCGCTCCGCGGCGGCCTCCGCCGACCGCGCCTGCTCCTTCAGCTCCGCGTTGGTCGTGACGATGTTCCCCTCGACCACCCGGACCCCGGACGTGGGCCACACGGTCGCGGCCAGGCACACGACGAGCGCGAGGACGGGCAGGGCGACCGGAACACGGCGGACACGCGGACGCGGCGCCCGCACCCGCAGCAGGTCCACCGCGCCGGCGAGGAGGGCCGCAGCCGAGGCGAGCCACGCGAGCACCGCAGCGTCGACGTCCGCGCGGACCGGGGCGAGCAGCGGGGCCAGCGCCCCCAACAGCAGGGCGAGCACGGTGAGGCACAGCGGGGGGCGGCCGTACCGTCCGTACCAGCGGCCGATCGCCAGACCGGTCAGGGCCGCGGCCACCACCGGCAGGCTCTCGCCGTGGTAGGCGAACCAGTTGCCCTGGTAGACCACGACGGCCAGGCCCACCACGAGCAGCAGCAGCGTGACGAGCACGGCCTCGACGCGCTGCCGGCGCGAGGAGAGGGTGGCGGCGAACAGCAGCAGCGCGCCGGGCAGCAGCGCGAGCACCGGGGTGAGCGCGATCCGGTCGCCCAGGTAGTCGGCGGTCCGCAGCAGCAGGTCGGCGACGACGACCGGCTCGCTGCCCAGCGCGTGCGCGTTGATGTGCGGCATGTCGCGCAGCCACTGCAGTTCGCGCGAGCCCGACCAGGCGCTGAGCGCGAACAGCACACCGGTGGCGACGGCGGTCGCCGCGGCGAGCAGCAGGGCCCGTACGCGGTCCACGGCGAAGACCACGAGCAGCGCCATCGCGGCGGTGCCCGCGGTCGAGTACTTCATCAGGACGGCGAGGGCGAGCGGCAGTGCGGCGAGCGCGACGGCCTGCGGGCGGCCGCGCACGCCGAGCGCGGCGGCGACGGCGACCGTCGCGAAGACGATCGCGAACCACTCCGGCTGCAGGTAGTCGATGACGGGCGCGAAGGCCAGGGTGAGGGCGGTCAGGCCCGCGACGAGCACCGCGTCCCGCTCGGGCACACGGCGGCGCAGAGCCCGGTGCAGAAGAAGCCCGGCGGCCGCGCACAGGGCGAGACCGACGAGCCGCATGAGGGCCTCGCGCACCGCGTTCGACCCGCCGGTGACGGAGTCCAGGCCGGCGAGCGTCCAGCGGTAGAAGAAGGGCCGGTGGGCGAATATCTCGGATGGGGACAGACCGCTCGCCCCCGTCGTCCGCAGGGCGGCGAGCACATAACGGATGTCGAGGAAGACACCGGCGGTGAGGGTCGTGTGGACCAGCAGCGCGGCGGTGGTGATGGCGGTGGTCCACCCCGCGGGAGAGGTGAGGCGCAGCCGGCCGAAAGCCGGTCCATGCGAACTCCGCCCGCGCCGTGCGACGGGCGGAGGTGAGGTGGATATCTCGGTCACGTGCGCGAACCTAGCACCGTATTCCGCGGGAATTGGGGGCGGTGGAAACGGGGCGGAGACGAGTCACCGGGTCTTCATCTGGAATTCTCCCGCGCGACCCGCATCGGATGTCACGCCGAGTTCACCGGAATTTCGGTGTCGGGACACGCGGATGCGGATCCACCTTTCTTAGGATCACTTGACTTTCCGCTGAGAATCCAGGTGCGCACACGTGGCCAACACACCGACCCTGTCCGTCGTCGTCCCCTGCTACAACATCGAGCGGTATCTCCCCGAGACCGTGACTAGCCTGGTCAACAACGCGCGGGACGACTTCGAGTTCATCTTCGTCGAGGACAGGTCCACCAAGGACAGGACCTACGAGGCGCTCCTCGCCCTGACGGTGAGACTCGACAACAGCCGGGTGATCCGGCACGAGCGCAACGGCGGACTGGCCACCGCGCGCAACACCGGCATCGACGTCGCGGAGGGCCGCTACCTCACCTTCCTCGACGGCGACGACTGGCTGGCGCCGGGCTACCTGGCCCGGCTGGTGGACGTGATCGAGCGGTACGACGTCGACTTCGTACGCACCGACCACGTACAGGTCACCGGCGTCGAACGGGCCGTCCACCGGGCGCCCGAGGGCCGCCGCCACACCCCGCTCGACCCGCGCGGCTCCATCCTCCCCGTCGACGACACCACGATGGTCGACTATCCCTACGCCTGGGCCGGCATCTACCACCGCCGCCTCCTCGACCGGGGAATGCTCCGCTTCCACGACGGGCTGCGCACCGCCGAGGACCGGCCGTGGATATGGGACCTGCACCGCAGGGCGGACTCCTACGTCGTCGCCAGCCTGCGCGGGGTCTTCTACCGCCGGGGCGTCGCCAGTTCGCTCACCCAGATCGGCGACGTGCGCCAGCTGGACTTCTTCCGCTCCTTCGACCTCGTCCTCGCCGAGCTCGCCGACGATCCCGAGGCCGGCCGGCTGCGCGCGAAGGCGCTGCGCAACTACTGCGTCGTCATCGCCCACCAGCTGCTCGACCGGCGCCGGTTCGAGCGCGGCGTGGCCGCACGGCTGAAACGGCTGGCCGCCGAGGCGCTGGGCAGGATGAGCGAGGACGAACTGAGCGAGGCCGTGGTGGGGATGGGCGAGGAACGCGTCCACGTGCTGCGCCGCGTCCGGGGCGGCATGAAGGGAGTGGCGGCGTGATCCAGATGTTCTTCTCGGCCACCCAGTACGCGGCGGCGACCGTCACCGCCGCGATCCGCGCCGGCCGGTTCGGCCCGCGCGGGGGCGTCCGCCGCATCCTCGTCGTCAGCAACACCGCCGCCGCGCCGGAGGTCGGCACCCCGCTCGACCGGATGGCCGGCTTCGAGAAGCTGCGCCCCGAGTTCGACGAGGTGCGGTCCTGGAACGAGTTCATCTCCCCGCACCACCCGGCCGGCTGGTCGCCGCGCGCCCAGGACACCCTGCTGTGGGAGAAGGCCGTACGCCTGGCCTGGGACCTCGGTGACGAACCGGTCGAGATCGCCTGCGAGTCCATCCAGGCCAACCCCTCCCGCGCGGTCGCCGACATCTTCGCCGACAGCCCGATCCACGTGTACGCGGACGGCCTGATGAGCTACGGCCCCACCCGCAACCGCATCCCGCACGGCATGAGCAGCCGCATCGTGCGCGTCCTCCACCTCGACCTGGTGCCCGGCCTGCGGCCGATGCTGCTGTCCGAGTACGGCGTCGAGCCCGAGGCCGTCCCGAACGAGGCGATCGTGGACGTCCTCGCGCAGATCGGCGCGTCCGGCGCCGGCGTCCTCGCCGAGCGGCTCCCGGCCGACCGCCCCGCCACCGCCGTGCTCCTCGGCCAGTACCTCTCCGCGATCGACCTGATCACCCAGGACGAGGAGGAGCAGCTGCACATCCGCATGCTGCGGGCCGCCGCCCGCGCGGGCCACCGGGACGTGCTGTTCAAGCCGCACCCGAGCGCGCCCGCCGTGTACGGCGAGTCGCTGGAGGCGGCCGCCGGGGAACTCGGCGTGCGGCTCACGGTGCTGAACGAACCCGTCCTCGCCGAGACCGTGTACGCGTACCTGAGGCCGAAGCTCGTCATCGGCTGTTTCTCCACGGCACTGATGACCGCCGCCGCCTTCTACGGCATTCCCGTCGCCCGCGTCGGCACGGAGCTGCTCCTGGAGCGCATCACGCCGTACGAGAACAGCAACCGCATCCCGCTCACCGTCATCGACGCGGCGCTGCCCGACGCGGAGCACGACGAGCTCGGTGCCCCCCTCGAACTCGCGGGTGCGGCCGAGAGGCTGACGCCCCTGGTACGGGCCGTGGGGTACTGCATGCAGTCCCGCAAGCACCACGCCCTGCGCGAGGAGACGGCCGTCTGGCTCGCCACCCACCTGGCCGAGTACCAGCGCTACTTCAAGCGCCGCCGCCTGACGAGCCTGCGCCTGCCCGGCGGCGACCCGGTCCGGGCCGAGGCGCTGCGCCGCCATCCGGCGGTGCGGCGGGCCGTCCGGCGGTTGCGGTCGGCAGCGCGTTGAGACAGTGCCGGGGGGGGGGGGGGGGGGGGGGGGGGGGGGGGGGGGGGGGGGGGGGGGGGGGGGGGGCGCCGGGCGCGGGGCGCCCGCCCCCCCCCCGCCCCCCCCCCCCCCCGGGCCCGCGGGGGGGCCGGGCGCGCCCGCCCGGCGGCTTCGGCGGGCCGGTGACGGCCCGGCCCCCCTTTCCGGGCGCCCCGCGCCCCGCCTACCCCCGCCGTACCACCAGCGCCTTCTTCAGCCGCGGCCCGAACGGCTTCTCCACGAACCGGTGCAACAGCCAGGCGATGCCCAGCATGGCCAGCACGGTCGCGGTGAACGTGACGTACGGGCTCAGCCCGAACTCGCGGTACAGCACCCGGATGAAGAACCAGCCCAGGTGCTCGTGGATCAGATAGAAGGGGTACGTCAGCGCCCCGGCCACCGTCAGCCAGCGCCAGTTGGCCCGGCTCGTCCAGCCGAGGGCCACCGCGGCGACCGCGACGAAGGCGACGAGGACGATCAGCTGGATGACGTACGGGCTGCGGTGGAAGTCGCCCTGCGGGCCGGGGTGCCACAGGGCCGTGACCGAGTAGCGCTGGCCGAGCAGGAAGCTGACGCCCACGATGCCCCACAGCAGCAGGTCGTTGCCGAAGCGGTGGATCAGGTACAGGGCGAGGCCGCCGATGAAGTACGGGGCGTGGTCGCGCATCACCAGCTGGTCGGTCAGCGGGTGGTCGGCGACCCGGGCGAAGACGCCGGCCAGCGTCCACAGGCAGCAGAACAGCACCACCCGCCGGTAGGTGACGCCCCGCCACACCACGAACAGCGCGAACAGGGCGTAGAAGCGCACCTCCACCCAGAGCGTCCAGTCCACCCCCAGCACCCGGGGCACGCCCATCGGCTGCTGGAGCATGGTGAGGTTGACGAGGAGCTCGTCCGAGCGGAGCGGCTGCGACACCACCGGCAGGAGGAAGGCGGCGGCGGTGACCAGCACGATCGCCGCCCAGTACGCCGGGTACAGACGGGCGACCCGGGAGCGGAAGAAGTCGCCCAGGCTCCGTCCCCAGCTGCTCATGCAGATCACGAACCCGCTGATGAGGAAGAAGAACTGCACCCCCAGGCTGCCGTAGGTCGCGAACTGCGACAGCGTCGGGAACTTCACGCCGGGGGACTGCTGCCAGGACTGCGCGACCTCGCCGTTCTTGCCGGCGTAGTGGTAGAAGCAGACCATCAGGGCGGCCAGCAGGCGCAGCCCGTCCAGGGCGCGCAGCCGGCTCTCCGCCCGGGGCCGGACCGGCCGGTCGGGAAGGGAGAGGGCCGGCCGGGGCACCGGTTTCGACGCCGGCGGCGGAGCCTGGTCAGTCGCGCTCATCCTGGGGGACCTTCCATGGGAGTCAGGAGTCGGGCTCGCACGCTATGCACCTCCGACGTGTGCGGGATGAGGAGCGGCTGACTCACGGGCGGCGTGAAGGTGGTGATCGGATGAACAGCTGCCCGGCCGGGTCCGCCGGCCGGGCGACCGCGTCGGCCGTTCGCCGGCCGCCGGCTTGAGGGGCCGCGTCCACCGTGTGCCGGCCGCCGGCTTCAGGGTCCCCGGCTACCGCTTGCCGGCCACCCGCTTCAGGGTCCGCGCCCGGCGCGCGAGGCGGCGGACGGTCGTGTTGCGGGGGATGAAGGCGAGCCGGCCCGGTACGGCACCGGGCAGGGCCAGCGCCGCCAGGCGCCGGCGCCTGAAGTAGCGCCAGGTGTGCGCGTCCAGGCGCGTGGAGAGGTAGCGCTCCGCCTCACCCCGGAGCCCCGGGTGGATCTTGGGCTGCATCGCGAAGCCGACGGCCCCGAGCAGCGCGGCCAGCTCGTCCACCCGCTCCGGCGACGGCATGGTCCACGCCTCCACGGCCGGCCTGTCCGCCAGGTCCGGCAGCAGCGCGTCGACGATGGTGAGCGGCACCCGGTTGCTGTTCTGGTAGGGCGCCAGCCCGGCCAGCACGGTGTCGGTGCCGGCCCGGGCGACCGGGAGGCCGTACAGGCCGGCGGCGGTGAGCAGCGCGGTGGAGAAGCAGCCGACGACGAGGGCGGGCCGCAGCCGCTGGTAGGCCACCTCCGCGAGGACGGGCCGGTCGAGGAGGACGAGGTCCGCCCCGAGCCTCCTCGCCTCGTCCTCCAGCAGCCCGGACCAGCGGGCGGGTGCCACGGGGTGCGGTTTGAACACGAGCCTGCGGTGCCCGAGCGCCACGGCGCCGCGCACCATGGCCAGGTGCAGCTCCTCCTCCTCGGCGTCGCCGAGGATGCCGAGCGCGCAGAGGTACTGCCCCAGCAGCAGAGCCGGTGGCTCCTCGGGAGCGCCCAGGTCGTCCTCGGCCTCGGCGAGTTCGCCCAGCACCTTCAGGAACGCCTCGGACGGCACCACCACCGGCGGTACGCCGAACTCGGTGAGCAGCAGCGGGGTGAGGCCGGGCACCAGATCGAGGTGGAGCAGCCGGCCGACCCGGGTGCCCACCAGCGGATCGATCTTGTCGCGGGTGGGGCCGTAGCTCATGAGTCCGTCGGCGTAGACGTCGACGGGGGCACCGGTGAACAGCTGGCACAGCGCCAGCGCCGGATTCACCTGCACCGACTCCACGGCCAGGTGGACCTCGTCGTCGCCGAGGTCCCACAGCAGCCGTACGTACCGCTCCCACAGGGGGATGTCGTCCCCGCGCGGACCCCAGCCGCCGGGGTGGAAGGGGGAGATGGTCTCGTTCCAGGACAGCACCTCGTCGAAGCGCTCACGGATCCGGGCGAAGCCCGGCATCGTGTCGACGGACGGCGTGATCTCCGGATTGGTCGCGTTGTTGGTGACCACCAGGAGCCGGCGGTCGGTCGGTGCGAAGAGCCCGGCGTCGAGGGCGGCGGCCAGGGTCGCGGCGCCGTACAGGGTCGAGACGCAGAAGATGCGGGTGGTGCGAGGCATCAGGCGGCCACCGTCCACGCCGCCACCGGCCTGCGCCGCGCGCGCCGCAGCACACTCGCCCGCCGCACGTCCATCGAGTCCATGACCTCCGCGAGCACGTCCTGCGGCATTCTCCGCAGGGCGGCGGCGCACAGGGAGCGCAGTTTCCGGGCCACGGCGGGTTCGAACCTCTCGATCGAGCCGAGGTGATGCGTCATGACCGCGCAGTAGGTGCGTACCGCTTTGGGCAGCAGCCGGTCGGCCTCGGGGTCGCGCGCCGTCTCCTCGAGCACCTGGTCGAACGCGCGAATGAAGTCCAGTTGCCGTACGTCGCCGATCTGGGTGAGGGAGGAGGCCACGCCGCGCCGGTAGTAGACCCCCAGCAGCCCCACCACGGCGAAGGTGTCCGCCCTGAGGTGGAGGTTCCAGATCCACGGCCGGTCCTCGGCCGTCCGCAGCCCGTCGGTGAAGTGCAGCAGTCCGCGGTCGACCAGGCGGCGGTGGTAGATGCCGGCCCAGGCGTAGGCGTAGTCCACCGAGGTGGACCGGTCGGCGGGCAGGATCGCCTCCCGCGGGTTCATCACCGTCGCGCGGCGGCCGTGCGGGACGCGGTGAATGCTCCGCGCCCGCCCGGTGCACTGCACGTGATCGGTGCGGACGAAGTCGCAGCCCAGCTCCTCGGCGGCGGCGAGCAGCCGGGGCAGGTATCCGGGCGCCAGCCAGTCGTCGCCGTCCAGGAACGTCAGATATTCGCCCCGGGCGGTGTCGATGCCGGTGTTTCTCGCGGTCGCCAGCCCTCCGTTCTTTTCGTGTCTGACCAGTACCGCCCCCGGCAGTTGGCGTTCCGCGCGCGCGAGAATGTCCGAGGTCGCGTCGGTCGAGCAGTCGTCGACCAGAATGAACTCGACATCGTCGCGCGTGTTCGCACGCAGACTCACAAGAGTGTCGGACGCGTATTGCTGCACGTTGTAGAAGGGCACGATCACGGAGAGCTTCGGCACTCGCGAAAGCCTAGGAGCGTGCCCGGGAGCGGAAATTTCCGACGCGGGTACGGGGCGTGAACTCGATGTGTCGGATCGGTGCCTCCAGCGTATTTCCCCCGTATCGACGGGCCAGTTCGGGCACCGGTGGCGCGCTGTTAACTTTTTGTTGAGTCGCGGTTGGGCCGGACTCGGGTTTTGCTTCCTAGCGTCTTGGCCGTGCCACCACGTACTTCGAAGCCCCTGCGGATCGCCGTGCTCGCGGACTCCGACACCCGCTGGAAATGGGGTGCGTCGACCGCGGGCCGGATCGCCCCGGACGGGCGGTCGGGCCCGTCCGGGGAAGCGGGCTCCCACGACGGCGCGCAAACCGCCCCCGTCCTCGACGGGTACCTGCTGCGCGGACGCGCGACCCCCACCCCCCGCCAGCTGGCCGAGGTCGGCGTGCGCGCCGACTCCCTGCGCGAGGTCACCGCCGTCGAGTTCCTGCGCGTCATGGCACGCGAGTCCTACGACGTCCTCGTCCTCGCGCTGGTCGGGGGCGGCGTCCAGGCGATCCTGCACGGGCTGAGCCGGACCTGGGCGCGGGGCACGGGGGAGCGGCCCGTCGTGGTCACCGGCTACGTCGGTGTCGTCTACGAGAAGCTCGCCGACGGTCTGCTGCTGCGGCACGGCGCGGACCTCGTCCTCGCCAACTCCCGCCAGGACGCCGAGCGTTTCCGCGCGGTGTACGAGGGAGTGGGCGCGGACGCCTCCTCGGTGACCGAGGTGGCCCTGCCGTTCCTCGGGGGAGCCGCCTACGCGGGCGAACGCGACCCGTACACGGTGGTCTTCGCCGCGCAGCCCTCCGTACCGGAGAGCCGCGGGGACCGCGCGTACCTGCTGGACCGGCTGGTCCGGCACGCCCGGCTCCACCCCGAGCGCGAGGTGCTGCTCAAGCTCCGTTCCAGGCCGGGCGAACACACCACCCACATCGAGGAGCTGCCGTACCAGAAGCTGGCGCAGAAGCTCGACCTGCCGCCCAACGTCCGCCTGGTGTACGGCCACATGGGCGAGGTGCTCGACCGCACCGACCTCATGGTCACGGTCAGCTCCACCGCCGCCCTCGAATCCCTGCACCGCCGCATCCCCACCGTGGTCCTCACCGACCTCGGCGTGCGCGAGGCACTCGGCAACCACCACTTCGTCGGCTCCGGCTGCCTCGCCTCCTGGGACCAGCTCGACGCCGGGCACCGGCCCCGCCCCGACGAGGAGTGGGTGGCCCGGCAGGGCGTCGCCGCGGACGGCTCGTACGACAAGGCCTTCGACGAGGCCCGCGCACGCATCGCCGAGCTGCTCGACCGGCCCGGCGGCCTGCCCCCGCTCACCCCCTACTACACACCGGCCACCGCGCCCGGCTACCTCCCCGGCCTCCTCGCCCGCCACCACCTCGGCCCCGACGGCAGCCCGCTGCCCGGCGCCCCCGCCGCCGACCGGGAACCCGGGCCGGTTCGCCAGATCGTGCGCCGCGCCGCCCGCGGCGCCTACCGGCACGGAGTGCAGCGCGTGGCGCCCGTCATCCGCCGGATGGGGGAGCTGTGACCTCCCCGACGTCCCCCCAAGGAGTCCACCCCATGTCCAACCCCCAGGCGGGCGTGCGCCGCGTGCTCGCCGTGATCCCCGCGCGCGGCGGCTCCAAGGGCGTCCCCGCGAAGAACCTCGCGTCCGTCGGTGGCGTGCCGTTGGTGGCGCGGGCCGTGCGGGAGTGCCGGGCCACCCGGCTGGTCACCGACGTCGTGGTCTCCACCGACGACCAGGCCATCGCGGCGGCGGCCCGGGAGGCCGGAGCCGAGGTCGTGCTGCGGCCGGCCGCCATCGCCGGGGACACCGCCACCTCCGAGGCCGCCGTCCTGCACGCCCTGGACACCCACGAGGCCCTGCACGGCACGGCCGCCGACGTGGTGCTGCTCGTGCAGTGCACCAGCCCGTTCCTCGTCCGCGAGGACATCGACGGGGTGGCCGCCGCCGTGGCCGAGCACGGCGCGGACACCGCGGTGACCGTCGCCCCGTTCCACGGGTTCGTCTGGCGGGACGCCGACGAGGACGCGGCGGACGACGACGGCGGACACGGAGGCGGCGGCCGCGGCGTCAACCACGACAAGTCCTACCGCCCCCGCCGCCAGGACCGGCCCCAGGACTTCCTGGAGACCGGCGCCGCCTACGCCATGGACGCGGCCGGCTTCCGCGAGCACGGCCACCGCTTCTTCGGCCGCACCGACCTCGTCCGCACCGACCCCGCCCGCGTGCTGGAGATCGACGACCCGCACGACCTGGCACGGGCACGCGCCCTCGCCCCCCTCTTCGACGCGGACCGCCCCGGTTCGCTGCCCACGGCCGCCGACATCGACGCGGTCGTCCTCGACTTCGACGGCACCCAGACCGACGACCGGGTGCTGATCGACTCAGAGGGACGGGAGTTCGTCTCCGTGCACCGCGGCGACGGACTCGGCATCGCCGCCCTGCGCAGAAGCGGGCTGCGGATGCTCATCCTGTCCACGGAACAGAACCCGGTCGTCGCCGCCCGCGCCCGCAAGCTCCAGCTGCCCGTGCTGCACGGCATCGACCGCAAGGACCTCGCACTCAAGCAGTGGTGCGAGGAACAGGGCATCGCGCCGGAGCGCGTGCTCTACGTCGGCAACGACGTCAACGACCTCCCGTGCTTCGCCCTCGTCGGCTGGCCCGTGGCGGTCGCGAGCGCCCACGACGTCGTACGCGGCGCCGCACGCGCGGTCACCAGCCTCCCCGGTGGCGACGGCGCGATCCGGGAGATCGCCGGCTGGATCCTCGGACCCTCGCTCGACTCCCTCTCCCCTCACCACGTAAGGAACTCCCAGACATGAGCACCAACTCCCGCCTGCGCCAGTTCGGTTCGCGTACCGCCGGTCCCGGTCAGCCCGTCTACATCTGCGGTGAGATCGGCATCAACCACAACGGCGAGCTGGAGAACGCCTTCAAGCTCATCGACGTGGCCGCCGAGGCCGGCTGCGACGCCGTGAAGTTCCAGAAGCGCACCCCGGAGATCTGCACCCCGCGCGACCAGTGGGACATCGAGCGCGACACTCCCTGGGGCCGGATGACGTACATCGACTACCGCCACCGGGTCGAGTTCGGCGAGGACGAGTACCGCCGGATCGACGAGTACTGCAAGGAGAAGGGGATCGCCTGGTTCGCCTCCCCGTGGGACACCGAGGCCGTCGCCTTCCTGGAGAAGTTCGACGTGCCGGCCCACAAGGTCGCCTCCGCCTCCCTCACCGACGACGAACTGCTGCGCGCCCTGCGCTCCACCGGCCGTACGGTCATCCTCTCCACCGGCATGTCCACCCCGAAGCAGATCCGGCACGCCGTCGAGGTCCTCGGCAGCGACAACATCCTGCTCTGCCACGCCACGTCGACCTACCCGGCGAAGGCCGAGGAGCTCAACCTGCGGGTGATCAACACGCTGGAGAAGGAGTACCCGAACGTCCCGATCGGCTACTCCGGCCACGAGACCGGCCTGCAGACCACCCTCGCCGCCGTCGCCCTCGGCGCCACCTTCGTCGAGCGCCACATCACCCTCGACCGCGCCATGTGGGGCTCCGACCAGGCCGCCTCCGTCGAGCCGCAGGGCCTGCAGCGTCTCGTCCGCGACATCCGCACCATCGAGGCCTCCCTCGGTGACGGCGTCAAGAAGGTCTACGACTCCGAACTCGGCCCCATGAAGAAGCTGCGCCGCGTGGCCGGCGTCGTCGCCGAGGCGGAGATCGCCGCGGCCGCCGGCGAGCCCGTCGCGGTCTGACCCCGGCCCCCTCTCCACCGCTACGAGTGCCTCACGGGACGGTCGTACGACGATGAGCCCTCGCGCCGGGAACCCCGGCACCACCCCCCACACCCTCGCGTTCGTCGAGAGCCCGGTGCAGCTCCTGAACGTCCTGGAGTGGGCGCACGCCCAGGAACTCCACGCCCAGGAGCAGCCCGGCGCGGGGCTCACCGTCGTCGTCCTGTCCCCGACCGACCCGATGACCCGCGGCCAGCTGCGCCGCATGGCGGAACTGGCCCGGGACGAGGGCCACGAAGTCCGCTGGGAGGAGGCCCGCGGCGGCACCACGGCCCCCTTCCGCACCATCGGCGGCCTCGCCCCCCTGCTGCGCAGGGCGGACCGGGTCGTCATGGGAGACCCCTTCTCCCGCTACGTCCAGCTCCTGCTGACGATCACCCGGGCCGCCGACCTGGTCGTCGTCGACGACGGCACGGCCACCATGGAGTTCGTCGGCCAGCTCGCCCGCGGCGAACGGCTGGTGCGCTGGCACCGCAAGGGCGCCCGCCCCGGCCCCCGCGACCTGCTCTTCGCCCCCGTCTCCGCCGCCGCCCGCCGCCGCCTGACCCCGGGTGCCGACCGGCGGGTGCAGGTCTTCTCCTCCATGCCGGTGGGGGACACCCCCGCCGACGTCACGGTCACCTCCAACACCTTCGCCTGGACCCGGGACCGCTTCGGCCCGCCGCGCGTGACGAAGGGCGCCGACGTGGTCGGCACCTCCCTCGTCGAGACGGGCGTCGTGGACGGCGACCGCTATCTGCACGCCGTCGGCGTCCTCGCCAAGGCCCACGGCGCCTCCCGCTACTTCGCCCACCGCCGCGAGAGCGCCGACAAGCTCCACCGGTTGGCCGTGGAGACCGGCCTGGAGGTCGTCCGCCCCGACCTCCCCCTCGAACTCATCGCCCGCCGGGGTCCGATCGGCCGCACCGTCCTCAGCTTCCCCTCCACCGTCGTCCACACCCTCCCCCTGGCCCTGGCCGGCACCGACGTCCGCGTCGCCGTCTGCGACATCGACCCGACCTGGCTCACCGCACACGCCTCCCCCCGCGCCCAGGGCTTCCTGTCCGGCGTGACGGACACGGCCCGGGGGGTGGACCGGCTGGCGGCGGTGAGCGTGGTCTGAGCGAAGGGGCCATGAGCGGGGACCTGCTCGGCCCACGCGCCGGGAGGAAGGCCCGGGACCGCTCCGATCCCTCGTCGGACTCCAGCACGATCCGGGCCGGCACGGCGAACCCGGTGCCGACGAGAGGGCGGCGACCGTCTCCGGGGCCCGCCAGAAACCCTCCCCGCGCCCTCACCTCCCCGCGCAGCCACCTTCCCGCGCCCTCACCTCCCCGCGCGCCCTCACCTCCCCGCGCCCCCACCTCTCCGCGGCCGCTCCTCCTCCCAACGGCCCAACCCGCCGAAGAAGCTTGCCTCGGCCTCCTCCGGCAGCACCTCCGCTCGCTCATGTACCTCGGCGAACTCCGGCACCGCGGCCCCCTCCGGCGCCGGAACGCCGCCAGGAACCTCGACCGCGTCCGGCACCTCCGCGCCCTCCCACACCTCGCCGCCCCACGCCCCGACCTCCCGCACCCGGCCGTCCAGCCCCCCGGCCCCCGCCACCGTCCCGTCGCCCCGCCACGCCCGCCACGCCCGTCCGACCGCCCACACCAGGCCTCCCAGCAGCCACCCCGCCAGGATCATCGCCGTCAGGCCGCCCAGGACCAGGAACGCCGTCCCGAACAGACCGAACCTCGCCAGGGCCCCCGGATCCGGGCCGCAGCCGCACGCCCACACGGGCTCGGCCGCCGCCAGGGTCCGCGTCAGTGTCGTCATGGGGAGACTGTGCCCCGCCCGCCCCCGGCGGTCGCGCAGCGTGGCGGAAACGGGACGTGGAGGTGATGCTTCCGGGACCGGGCCCCGTAACGGTCCCGCTCCGTGGACATTCCCGGCGTGGTTGCCGTGGGCCGTGGTATCCGTGGAGAGAGGAAAAAAGTGGGACGGGTCAGATTGTCATGATCCACTCGGGCAAAGTCGGCCGAGTTTACCCGTCCCGAACGACAGCCATGCGCCGCGCGGCCAACTTTTCTTTCCCCGAACGGGTTGAAGTTTTGTTGATCGGGTCAGTTGACCGCCCCGGCGTCCTACCCTTCAGAGGGTGAAGCAACTGATGTCCCGAGAGTCCGAGGCCGATTCCGCCGGGGAAGCCGTGCTCCCCGGCACCCTTCCCGAGCCCCTGCGCGCCGAGCTCGTCGCCTTCCGCCGCGACCTGCACATGCACCCCGAGCTGGGCAACCAGGAGTTCCGTACGACCGCAGCGATCAAGGAGCGCCTGGAGAAGGCGGGCCTGAAGCCGCGCGTACTCTCCGGCGGGACCGGACTCATCTGTGACATCGGCGACTGGGCGGACGGCGTCCCCGTCCTCGCGATGCGTGCCGACATCGACGCGCTGCCCATCCCGGACACCAAGACCGAGTGCGCCTACCGCTCGACCGTGCCCGACCGCGCCCACGCCTGCGGCCACGACGTGCACACCACCGTCGTCCTCGGCGCCGGCCTCGTCCTCGCCGACCTGCACCGCCAGGGCCTGCTCCCGCGACCGGTCAGGCTGATCTTCCAGCCCGCCGAGGAGGTGCTGCCGGGCGGCGCCGCCGAGGCGATCGAGGACGGCGCGCTGGACGGCGTCGGCCGGATCATCGCCGTGCACTGCGACCCCCGGGTCGACGCCGGCATGATCGGGCTGCGGGCGGGTGCCATCACCTCCGCCTGCGACCGCCTGGAGATCGCCCTCGACGGGCCCGGCGGCCACACCGCCCGCCCCCACCTGACCACCGACCTCGTCACCGCCGCCGCCCGGGTCGTCACCGACGTCCCCGCGCTCGTCGGCCGCCGCGTCGACACGCGCGCCGGACTCGCGGTGACCTGGGGCCGGATCGACTGCGGTCACGCCCCGAACGTCATCCCGCAGCACGCCGAGCTGGCGGGCACCGTGCGCTGCCTGGACATCGAGGCCTGGCGGCAGGCGCCCGACCTCGTGGTCGCCGCGATCGACGAGGTCGCCAACCTGCACCGCGCCAAGTCCGAGATCAACTACGTCCGCGGCGTCCCGCCGGTCGTCAACGACGCCGACGTCACCGGCCTGCTGCGCGAAGCGATGGTCGCCCGGCACGGCGAGACGTCCGTCGAGAGCACCGAGCAGAGCCTCGGCGGCGAGGACTTCTCCTGGTACCTGGAGCGCGTGCCCGGCGCCATGGCCCGCCTCGGCGTGCGCCACCCGGGCGAGCGCACCGTCCGTGATCTGCACCAGGGCGACTTCGACGCCGACGAGTCGGCGATCAAGGTCGGCGTGGAGCTGTTCACCGCCGCCGCACTGTTGGACGCGGCGACCCGAGTGGCCTGAGAAGGACCTCGCCGGCGGACGAAGGGATGACCGAAAGGTGACCCTTCGTCCGCCGGGGTCATGCGGGCGTAACCGGGGAAACCCCGTTGTGACGCGGGGGCGGCACGAATCGGTAACGGCCCGGAGAAACCCCGTTCCCCTCCCCTTCTACGCGCGTTACTGTGCGCGAAACCCGCCACCCGGACGGCCTGTTGGGGAACCGCACCGGAGGCGCCGAATGGGGACTCGCGGGCCGGTCGACGGCGCCGCGGGGATGAAGGGGTGCTTGCTGTGCGTCTGACATCTCGGAGGGCCGGACTCTCCCAGGCAGTGGTGACCGTCGCGGTCGTCGCGCTCGCGGCCGCCGGCTGCGGCGAGTCCAGCACCGGCTCGAAGGCCGGTGACAAGGAGTCCGGCACGTACTCGGGCAAGGGCATCGGCCTGGCGTACGACATCGGCGGCAGGGGCGACCAGTCGTTCAACGACGCCGCCTACGCCGGTTTCCAGAAGGCCGACAAGGAGTTCGGCATGGGCGGCCGGGACGTCGAGCCGCAGGACGGCGAGTCGAGCGCCGACAAGGTGCAGCGCCTGACCCAGCTCGCCCAGGCCGGCTACAACCCGGTCATCGGCGTGGGCTACATCTACGCGCCCGCCGTCAAGGAGGTCGCCGCGAAGTTCCCGGACACCACCTTCGGGATCATCGACGACGAGACCGTCCAGGCCAAGAACGTCGCCGACATGGTCTTCCACGAGGAGCAGGCGTCCTACCTGGCCGGTGTGGCCGCCGCCAAGGCCTCCAAGAAGGCCCACATCGGCTTCATCGGCGGCGTGGACATCCCGCTGATCCACAAGTTCGAGGCCGGCTACGTCCAGGGCGCCAAGTCGGTCAACCCGAACATCAAGATCGAGTCGCAGTACCTGACGGAGACGCCCCAGGAGGGCGGCTTCTCCAGCCCCGACAAGGGCAAGGCGGGAGCCGAGGGCCAGATCGAGGCCGGCGCCGACGTCATCTACCACGCGGCCGGCCTCTCCGGCCAGGGCGTGATCTCCGAGGCCGCCTCCAAGAAGGTGTGGGCCATCGGCGTCGACTCCGACCAGTACCACCAGAGCTCGCTGGCCGCGTACAAGGACTACATCCTCGGCTCCGCGCTGAAGAACGTCGGCGGCGCGGTCTACGACCTGGCGAAGTCCGTCCACGAGGGCAAGCCCCTGTCCGGCGTGGTCCGCGGCAGCCTCTCCAACGACGGTGTCGGCTTCGCCGACTCCAACCCGAAGTACAAGGCCATGACCGACGTCGTCGCCGCCGTGAACGCGGCCAAGCAGGACATCATCGACGGCAAGGTCAGGGTCAACACCAAGTAACACTTTCGCCCGGCCCCGGACGGCCCGCTGCGGCCCCTTCTGCGCCCTTACGGGCGTCCTTGCAGACCAGCGCCCCTTGCCTTCCGCGAGGGGCGCTGCGCTGTCCGTAGTCTGGACAGTAACTGTGGCCACAGCTCGATAACGGACCGGACAGAAGGGTTTTTCCGTCAGGTCTACGCGCGTTACGCTGCGGCGGAACCAGCGCCTGGTATGGGCGCTTGCACAAAGGAGTCACGTTCCATGCGCCGGGTGTCCCGTATCGCCGTTGCGGGTGTTGCTACCGCAGCCCTCGCCGTCACCGTTTCCGCCTGCGGAAGCTCGTCCAAGTCGTCCTCCAACGGCGACGACAAGAACCTGGGCCTCGCCCTCGCGTACGACATCGGCGGCAAGGGCGACCAGTCCTTCAACGACGCCGCCACCGCGGGCATGGAGAAGGCCGACAAGGAGTTCGGCTACAAGTCGACCGCGGTCGAGCCGCAGGACGGCGAGGCCGAGGCGGACAAGGTGCAGCGCCTGGAGAGCCTGGCCAAGCAGGGCTACAACCCGGTGATCGGCGTCGGCTTCGCCTACGCGCCGGCCGTCAAGGAGGCCGCGGCCAAGTTCCCGGACACCACCTTCGGCATCGTCGACGACGAGACCATCAAGGCCGACAACGTCGCCGACCTGGTCTTCCACGAGGAGCAGGCGTCCTACCTGGCCGGTGTCGCCGCCGCCAAGGCCACCAAGTCCAACGTGGTCGGCTTCATCGGCGGTGTGGACATTCCGCTGATCCACAAGTTCGGGGCCGGCTTCAAGCAGGGCGTCCAGGACACCAAGAAGGGCGTCACGGTCAAGGAGCAGTACCTGACCGAGACCGCCGCCGAGGGTGGCTTCTCCAGCCCGGACAAGGGTGAGAGCGCCGCCGAGGGCCAGATCGACGCCGGCGCGGACGTCGTCTACGCCGCCGCCGGCCTGTCCGGCCAGGGCGTCATCAAGGCCGCCAGCGCCAACAAGATCTGGGCGATCGGCGTCGACTCCGACCAGTACAAGCAGGACGCGCTGAAGGCGTACAAGGACTCGATCCTCACCTCGGCCATGAAGAACGTCGAGGGCGCTGTCTTCGAGCTGGCCAAGTCGGTCGAGGACGGCAAGCCCGCGACCGGCGTGATCCGCGGCAGCCTGGAGAACGGCGGCGTGAGCCTGGCGGCCTCCAACCCGTCCTTCGCCAACAACAAGGACATCCAGGACGCCGTCAAGAAGGCCGAGGAAGCCATCAAGAACGGCACCATCAAGGTGAAGACCTCCTGACCGGAGTGTCGTAGGCCTGTCGAAGGCATGGCCAAAAGAGCGCTGTAATGACAGCGTTACGGCCACGGAACGGGGCACGGGAAGGATCGTCCCCGGCACCGGTCTCGCCTGCCGGGTGACGCCCGGCGGGCACGCCCGCGGCATCACCGGAGGGCCCTGGCAGCTCCGCTGCACGGACCTTCCGGCGCCTCGCGGGCGCACCACCGCACGCCGCCCGGCCCGTCCTGCGGGCGGACGACGCGAGATCGGCGCCGGGGCCGCCCACGCCCCGTTCGCGCGGCAGAATGCTCGGAACGGATCGACACCAAAGCACGATCGATCAGGTCCGGGCACTATTTAAAGCAGGGGCGCTACGCGCGTAGAGCGACCCCTTTCCCGAGGAGAGTGCGCCATCGACGCGTCCAGCAGCCCTCCGCTCACCGCTCAGTCGACAGTCGCGGTAGAGCTCGCGGGCATCACCAAGCGATTCCCCGGTGTCGTCGCCAACCACGACATCCACCTGACCGTCCGCAAGGGCACCGTGCACGCCCTCGTCGGCGAGAACGGCGCCGGCAAGTCGACCCTGATGAAGATCCTCTACGGCATGCAGAAGCCGGACGAGGGCACCATCGCGGTCGACGGCGAGCAGGTGAGCTTCTCCAGCCCCGCCGACGCCATCGCACGCGGCATCGGCATGGTCCACCAGCACTTCATGCTCGCGGACAACCTGACCGTCCTGGAGAACGTGGTGCTCGGCAGCGAGAAGCTGTTCGGCATCGGCGGCGGCGCCCGCAGGAAGATCAAGGAGATCTCCGACCGTTACGGCCTCGGCGTCCGCCCCGACGCCCTGATCGAGGACCTCGGTGTCGCCGACCGCCAGCGCGTGGAGATCCTCAAGGTCCTCTACCGCGGCGCCCGGACCCTCATCCTCGACGAGCCGACCGCCGTGCTCGTCCCGCAGGAGGTCGACGCGCTCTTCGACAACCTGCGCGAGCTGAAGTCCGAGGGCCTCTCCGTCATCTTCATCTCCCACAAGCTGGGCGAGGTCCTCTCCGTCGCCGACGACATCACCGTCATCCGGCGCGGGACGACGGTCGGCACGGCCGTCCCCACCGAGACCACCCCGCGCCAGCTCGCCGAGATGATGGTCGGCAGCGAGCTGCCCACCCCGGAGACGGCCGAGTCCACGGTCACCGACCAGCCCGTCATCGAGGTCAAGGGCCTCACCGTCCACGCCAGCGGCGGCGCCTCCCTCGGCTGGGAGGACGAGCCCGCGGGCGAGGGCCTCACCGAGTTCGCGGGCGGCGGCGACGTCAAGCGCGTCCTGGACGACGTCACCTTCACCATCCACGCCGGTGAGGTCATGGGCATCGCCGGTGTCGAGGGCAACGGCCAGACCGAGCTGATCGACGCGCTGATCGGCACCCGGCACGCCGACTCCGGCACCATCGCCTTCCTCGGCCAGGACATCACCCCCTGGCCCACCCGCAGGCGCCGCGAGTCCGGCGTCGGCTACATCCCCGAGGACCGCCACCGCCAGGGCCTGCTCCTGGAGGCCCCCCTCTGGGAGAACCGCATCCTCGGCCACGTCACCGAGACCCCCAACGCCAAGGGCTTCTGGCTCAACCCCAAGGGAGCCCAGGCCGACACCCGCCGGATCGTCGAGGAGTACGACGTCCGCACCCCCGGCATCGACGTGACGGCCGCCTCCCTCTCCGGCGGCAACCAGCAGAAGCTGATCGTCGGCCGTGAGATGAGCCACAACCCGAAGTTCCTGATCGCCGCCCACCCCACCCGCGGTGTGGACGTCGGCGCGCAGGCCCAGATCTGGGACCGCATCCGCGAGGCCCGCCGCGAGGGCCTGGCGGTGCTGCTGATCTCCGCCGACCTGGACGAGCTCATCGGTCTGTCGGACACCCTCCGGGTGATCTACGACGGCAGGCTGGTCGCCGATGCCGACCCGGCGACCATCACCCCGGAGGAGCTGGGGTCGGCCATGACCGGTGCCGCGTCCGGGCACCTCGAGCACGTCGAAGAAGAAGCCGCCCCGGAGGACGAGGCCCGATGAAGAAGTTCGACAAGGAGCGCCTGCTCCTCGCGGTGGCCGGTCCGGTCATCGCGCTGGTCTCGGCGATCCTGCTGACCTCGGTCGTGCTGATCGCCTCCGGCAAGAACCCGTTCGAGCCGTACGGCCTGATGCTGGAGCAGATCCCCTACTCCGACGTCCAGGTCCTGATCATCAACCAGGCCTCGCTGTACTACATCGCCGCCCTCGCGGTCGCCCTCGGCTTCCGCATGAACCTGTTCAACATCGGCGTCGACGGCCAGTACCGCCTCGCCGCCATGATGACCGCGGTGGTCGGCGCGCACGTGGCGCTCCCGTCCTTCCTGCAGATCCCGCTGCTGCTGCTGGTCGGCGCGCTCACCGGCGCGTTCTGGGCGGGCATCGCGGGCGTCCTGAAGGTCACCCGCGGCGTCAGCGAGGTCGTCGCGACGATCATGCTGAACGCGATCGCCACCAGCCTCATCGGCTACCTCACCCTCCGGGAGAACTTCGGCGTCCTGGTCGGCGACAACGTCACGACCGGCGAGATGAAGGAGTCCGGCTGGGTCCCCGGCATCGACCTGGGCGAGGACGTCGGCGAGATCTACGGCCTGGTCTTCCTCGCCGCCGCCCTCGGCATCGGCTACTGGGTCGTCCTCAACCGCACCCGCTTCGGCTTCGACCTGCGGGCCACCGGCGAGTCCGAGACGGCCGCCGCCGCCTCCGGCGTCAACGCCAAGCGCATGGTCCTCACCGCGATGCTGATCTCCGGCGGAGTCGCCGGCCTGTCCGGCCTGCCGCTGCTGCTCGGCGACGCCCACACCTACAGCCTCAGCTTCCCGGCCGGTCTCGGCTTCACCGCCATCGGCATCGCCCTGCTCGGCCGCAACAACCCCGGCGGCATCGCCCTCGCCGCCCTGCTGTGGGCCTTCCTGGAGAAGACGTCCCCGGCCCTCGACTACGCCACCCCGGTGGCGTACGAGAAGGAGATCGCCACGATCATGCAGGGCCTGATCGTCTTCGCGGTCGTCATCTCCTACGAGGCCGTCCGCCAGTGGGGCCTGCGCCGCCAGCAGAAGCGGGTCGGCGCCGAGCTCGCCGCGGAGGCCGCCCAGAACAACGCCAACAAGGAGGTGGCGGCCTGATGTCCACCGCGACCATCGCCAAGCCGCAGGCCAAGCAGCCCGGCAAGGGCGGCCGCCGCATGTCTCTCCCGGTACTCCTGCTGATCATCGCGGGCGTGCTGGTCCTCACTTCGGTCGTCCGCCTGATCAGCGGCGCGGACGGCATCACCTCGACCGGCCAGATGTCCACCGCCCTGCGCCTGGCCGTCCCCATCGGCCTCGCCGGCCTCGGCGGACTGTGGGCCGAGCGCGCGGGCGTCGTCAACATCGGCCTCGAGGGCATGATGATCCTCGGCACCTGGTTCGGCGCCTGGGCCGGCTACCAGTGGGGCCCGTGGACCGGTGTCGCCTTCGGCATCATCGGCGGCGCGCTCGGCGCCGTCCTGCACGCCATCGCCACCGTCACCTTCAACGTCAACCACATCGTCTCCGGTGTGGCGCTGAACATCCTGGCGCTGGGCACCACCCGCTACCTGTCGAAGTTCACCTTCGAGGACGCCCCGCAGGGCTCCTCCAAGCAGTCCCCGCCGATCGAGTCGCTGGGCACCTTCGACATCCCCGGCCTGTCCGGCTGGCTGGAGACCCTGAACGGCAAGCACTGGTTCCTGGTCTCCGACATCGCCGGCCTGGTCGGCGGCCTGGTCACCAACCTCTCGCCGCTCACCGTCGTCGCGGTCGCCCTCGTCCCGGCCAGCTGGTACGTGCTGTGGCGCACCGCCTTCGGCCTGCGCCTGCGCTCCTGCGGCGAGAACCCGGTCGCCGCCGAGTCCCTCGGCGTCAACGTCTACAAGTACAAGTACATCGCCGTGATCATCTCCGGTGGTTTCGCCGGCCTCGGCGGCGCCTTCCTGTCGATCGTGGCGTCCAACGTGTACCTGGACGGCCAGACCGCTGGCCGCGGCTACATCGGCCTCGCCGCGATGATCTTCGGCAACTGGATGCCGGGCGGCCTCGCCCTGGGCGCCGGCCTGTTCGGCTACACCGACAGCCTCAACCTGCGCGGCGGCACCACCAACGTCCACGCGCTGATCCTGCTGCTCGCGATCCTGCTGGTGTTCGGCGCGGCCTACCTGGCCTGGAAGAAGAAGTACGTCTCCGCCGTCGTCACGCTGGCGGTCTCGGCCCTGATGTTCGTCTGGTACACCAGCGTGGACGAGGTCCCGCGCCAGGTCGTCTCCGCGGCCCCGTACCTCGTCACCCTGCTGGTGCTCTCGCTGTCCGCCCAACGCCTGCGCATGCCCAAGGCGGACGGCCTGCCCTACCGGAAGGGACAGGGCAAGTGACCGCCGTCGACTGGGAGAAGCTGCGTGCGGTGGCCCAGGACGCCATGTCCCGGGCGTACGCCCCGTACTCCGGCTACCCGGTCGGCGTGGCGGCCCTCGTCGACGACGGGCGGATCGTGTCGGGCTGCAACGTCGAGAACGCCTCGTACGGGCTCGGCCTGTGCGCCGAGTGCGGACTGGTCTCGGAGCTGCAGAACACCGGCGGCGGCCGTCTCACCCACTTCACGTGCGTCGACGGCCGGGGCGAGATCCTCGTCCCGTGCGGCCGCTGCCGTCAGCTGCTGTACGAGTTCGGCGGGCCCGGTCTGCTGCTGGAGACGCCGGCCGGGATCCTGCCGCTGGCGGAGATGCTCCCGCAGGCCTTCGGCCCGGACCACCTCAAATAACTCCCGTGCGGCCCCTCTGTCCCGCTGAGTCCGGGCAGGGGGGCCGCGCACATTCCGGAAAACTTCTGCACCTCGGAAGGAAAGTCATGGCCATGGACGCCATCTCCGTCATCCGCACCAAGCGGGACCGCGGTGAACTCAGCGACGATCAGATCGACTGGGTCATCGACGCGTACACCCGCGGCGAGGTCGCCGACGAGCAGATGTCCGCGCTCGCCATGGCGATCCTGCTCAACGGCATGAACCGCCGTGAGATCGCCCGCTGGACGGCCGCGATGATCGCCTCCGGCGAGCGCATGGACTTCTCGTCGCTGTCCCGCCCGACCGCCGACAAGCACTCCACGGGCGGTGTCGGCGACAAGATCACCCTCCCGCTGGCCCCGCTGGTCGCCGCCTGCGGCGCGGCCGTCCCCCAGCTGTCCGGCCGGGGCCTCGGCCACACCGGCGGCACCCTGGACAAGCTGGAGTCCATCCCCGGCTGGCGCGCCCTGCTCTCCAACGAGGAGATGCTGTCCGTACTGGACGGGACGGGCGCGGTGATCTGCGCGGCGGGCGACGGTCTCGCTCCCGCCGACAAGAAGCTGTACGCCCTGCGCGACGTGACCGGCACGGTCGAGGCGATCCCCCTGATCGCCTCCTCCATCATGTCCAAGAAGATCGCCGAGGGCACCGGCTCCCTGGTCCTGGACGTCAAGGTCGGCACCGGCGCCTTCATGAAGACCGTCGAGGACGCCCGCGAGCTGGCCTCGACGATGGTGGGCCTCGGCACCGACCACGGCGTGAGGACCGTCGCCCTGCTCACGGACATGTCGACCCCGCTGGGCCTGACCGCGGGCAACGCCCTCGAGGTGCGCGAGTCGGTGGAGGTCCTGGCGGGCGGCGGCCCGTCGGACGTGGTGGAACTGACGATCGCCCTGGCCCGCGAGATGCTCGACGCGGCCGGCGTGCGGGACGCCGACCCGGCGAAGGCCCTCGCCGACGGCTCCGCGATGGACGTCTGGCGCCGCATGATCGCGGCCCAGGGCGGCGACCCCGACGCGCCCCTGCCCACCTCCCGCGAGCAGCACGTCGTCAAGGCCCCCGCGTCGGGCGTCCTGACCCGCCTGGACGCCTACGACATCGGTATCGCCGCCTGGCGTCTGGGCGCCGGCCGCGCCCGCAAGGAGGACCCGGTGCAGGCCGCCGCCGGCGTCGAACTCCACGCCAAGCCGGGCGACGCGGTGACCGAGGGCCAGCCCCTGCTGACGCTGCACACCGACACCCCGGAGCGGTTCGCGTACGCGCTCGAGGCGGTCGACGGCTCGTACGACATCGCCGCCCCGGGCACGGCGTACACGGCGTCGCCGGTGGTGCTGGAGCGCATCGCCTGAGCGGATACGGCCCTGACCGGCCCTGATCCGGCCCCTGCGGCGGGCTGGGACGAGGCCGTTCAGGGCCGAGGCGGCGGTCCGGGGGTGCCTTCGTGTTCTTCGTCAGGCGTGCGGTCGGCTTCTGCGCGGGACTCGATCTTCTCCGTGGGGCATGAGACTGTCTGGTCGTGCGAGAGATGACGAGGGGGTTGGAGGAGGTCCTGGCCGAGGCGTCGTCTCCTGCGTGGACGCGACGTGTTCGTGCCGGGCGTGACCTTGCTTCCTGCGCCGATGTCCCTGAGGCTGCGGAAGCGTTGGTGGGTCTGCTGCTGGACGTCGAGGACACGGCGGTGACGCGGCAGACGGCGGAGGCTTTGACCCGGGTGGGGACGGTGGCCGCGATAAGGCTCATCGCTCTCGCGGTCGCCGAGGCTGACGACAACCGGGCCGACTGGCTGCGGACCGGGGTGCATGACGCGCTCGTGGGACCGGGTGGTGCGCCGGGCGTCGCAGCGGCCTGCGGAATGCTCGCCCGGGACCCGGAAGAAGCTGTCCGTCGGGGCGCCGCGGACATCGCGGCATGGGTGGACGACCCAAGCCGTTGATCTGCACCGCCTTCCCTGCGGGTTGGTTCACGCAGCCGTTGCCTGGGGGACCAGGGGTTCGTGGACGGTGCCGTCGCGCGGCATGGTCATTCGTTCTACAGCGGAAGACATGCCGGGCCCGGAGGCCCAACGGGGGCGCCGGCCTTTTGGGGCCGGGCCGCGTCGGGCCGGGCCGTGTCGGATCGGCGGGGGCGAGGAAACGGAAGCGGCCCCGCCCCGCCGTCCGTCACCCGAAGGCGCCGCCCTCCGCGAAGGCGAGCGCGGCGAACCGCTCGCCCATACGGCGGTGGGTCGCGGCGTCCGGATGCAACTGGTCCGGCAGCGGCAGCTCCCCCGCGTC
This sequence comes from Streptomyces sp. NPDC051315, assembly GCF_044455165.1. Lineage (NCBI taxonomy): Bacteria > Bacillati > Actinomycetota > Actinomycetes > Kitasatosporales > Streptomycetaceae > Streptomyces > Streptomyces sp. NPDC051315. Next base: position 10,668 of record NZ_JBITEN010000034.1, on the reverse strand, counting down.
GCCCTCGCCGTAGAGCGCCCGCCCGTCGAGGTAGTGCAGGTGCGGATCGTCGGCCGCCCGCTGCGCCACGATCCGGGCCAGCTCCTCGCGGATGACCCGCAGGGTCAGCTTCCCGCCCGCGACCTCCGCCCGGTCGCCCATGGGGACGAACCGCAGCCGCCCGCTCCCGAGATCGCTGAAGTCGGGGACGCTGGGCCCGGGCGTCTCCTCGTGCATGGGGCAGAGGATCGGCGAGACGACCAGCAGGGGCGTGGTGGGGTGGCCGTCCCGGATGGTGTCGAGGAAGCCGTGGACGGCCGGGGTGAAGGCACGCAGCCTCATCAGGTCGGCGTTGACCAGGTTGATGCCGATCTTGACGCTGATCAGGTCGGCGGGGGTGTCCCGCAGGACGCGCGCGGTGAACGGGTCGAGCAGGGCGCTGCCGGCCAGACCGAGGTTGATCAGCTCCACGCCGCCGAGTGAGGCGGCGAGTGCGGGCCAGATGCCGGTGGGGCGGGCGGCGTCGGAGCCGTGGCTGATCGAGCTGCCGTGGTGCAGCCACACCCTGCGGTCCGGATCGGCCGGCGCGGGTTCGACGGGGGCGTCGGTGCGCAGGGCGACGAGCTCGGTCGTCTCGTTGTGCGGCAGCCAGATCTCGATCTCCTTGGCGCCCTCGGGCAGGTCGGTGAAGCGGACGGTGCCGGGGGTGCCGGGCCGGTGCTCGAAGGTGCCGGTGGTCATGTCGATGGTGAGGCTGTGGCCGCCGGTCACGCTGCCCCGGCCGGTCAGGCGCCCGTCGACGAGCAGGTCGTACACGCCGTCCGGGCGGGGCGGGGCGCCCACGTAGTGCCGCTTGGTGGGGAGCGTGTCCAGCTCCACGGCGGTGGCCCGGGTGCGGAAGGCGAGACGGACGCCGGAGGGCTGGGACTCGGCCATCGCGAGTTGTTCGTCGGCGCACTGGGCGCGCGCGGCGGCGGGCAGGCGGTGCGGCAGGATGCCGTGCTCGGTGCGTTCGATCTCCAGGGCGCCGCGCAGCAGGCCGGCGGTGAGGGGAGTGGTGATCCAGGTGGCTTCGGAAGGCATGGCCTCGTCTCGTTCGATCGGCCGGGTGGGGGCTCAGCGCTGTCAGGGGGTCGGGTCCGCCGTGGGCCAGGTGCGCAGGAGGCTGTCGAGGGCGTCCAGGATGCGGGACCAGGACTCCTCGGAGTCGGGGGCGCTGTGGCTGAAGCCGCCGGCCAGTTCCAGGCTGACGTATCCGTGGAAGACGCTGCCCAGGAGGCGGACCGCGTGGGTCTGGTCCGGTTCGGTGAGGTCGTAGCCGCGCAGGATCGCCCGGGTCATCCGGGAGTGGCGGACGCCCGCGCCGGCCGCGGCGGCCGTCGGGTCGAGCGGGAACCGGGCCGCGGCATAGCGGCCGGGGTGTTCGCGGGCGTAGTCGCGGTACACGTTCGCCAGGGCGGTCAGGGCGTCCTTGCCCGCGCGGCCGGCCAGTGCGGCCGCTCCCCGGTCGGCGAGCTCCTCCAGGGCGAGCAGGGCGATCCGGGTCTTCAGGTCCTGGGAGTTCTTCACGTGCGAGTACAGGCTCGCGACCTTGACGTCGAAGTGCCGGGCGAGCGCCGAGACGGTGACGTGGTCGAAGCCGACCTCGTCGGCCAGGTCGGCACCGGCCCGGGCGAGGAGATGAGGGGTCAGCCCCACGCGTGCCATGACCGCCTCCTGTATGCCTTCGGCAGATGTTGGAGACCAGTGTGTATTTGCCTAAAGCCTTTAGGCAAGAGGACGCGTGTGTCGGTCAACCGGTCGCGATGAGTTACGCAGGCGGGGGCGGTCTACCGCTCGTGGATGCGACGACACCGCCTGTACTGGCCCTGGCCGGACCCGTCACCCGGAGCCGGGTGGCGGGCCACTGCGACGACCTGAGGATGCTGCTGGAGGGCAGCGGGGCCCGGGTGGTGGTCTGCGATGTCGCCGGGCTCGGGCCGCCGGGGCTCCTGGCCGTCGACCTGCTGGCCCGGCTCCAGCTGACCGCCCGGCGGGCCGGGGGACGCGTCCGGCTGCGGGACCCCGACCCGGCGCTATGCGCGCTGCTCGACCTCGTCGGGCTCCGCTTCGAGGTGGAGGGGCAGGCCGAACAGGGGGAACCAGCGCTGGGTGTCGAGGAAGAAGTGGAACCCGGTGAGGCGCCCGTCTGAGATCTCCAGGACCTGGATCGCCCACGGCGCGAAGCCGCCCGACTCCGGGTCCGGCTTGTACTGGGCGAACCCCGGCAGGCCGTTGACCTGCACCGGCAGCAGACGGGAGCCCTCGCAGGCGGATCCGACCGTGGTCATGAAGCCCGCGATGTCGTCATGGCCCGTCAGCCACAGGTCGAACGGCGGCATCGTCATGACCGCGTCCTCGTGCAGCAACGCCGTCAGCGCCGTCATGTCGTAGCCCTCGAAGGCGGCCACATAGCGCTCCAGGAGCTTCTGCTGCTCCTCGTCCAGAGGGTCCGACACCGCCGCGTCGGCCGCCTTGTCCTGCTGCTCGGCGAGGGTCGCGCGGGCCCGCTGGAGCGCGCTGTTCACCGAGGCGACCGAGGTGCCGAGCAGCTCGGCGACCTCGCTCGCCCGCCACGCCAGCACCTCGCGCAGGATCAGCACCGCCCGCTGCTTGGGCGGGAGCTGCTGGAGCGCGGCCATGAAGGCGAGGCGCACCGACTCCTTGGCGACGGCCGCCTCCGCCGGGTCCTCGACGGTGGGCAGCACACGCGCGTCCGGCATCGGCTCCAGCCAGGTGTTGTCCGGGCGGGGGGCGAGGGCGGCCTGCGCGAGCGGGGTGGAGTCCGAGAGGTCCACCGGGCGGGCACGCTTGTTGCCGGCCGTCAGCATGTCCAGGCACACGTTCGTCGCGATGCGGTACAGCCACGAACGCAGGCTGGAGCGGCCCTCGAACTTGTCGTAGCTCCGCCAGGCGCGCACCAGCGTGTCCTGCACCGCGTCCTCGGCCTCGAAGGAGGAGCCGAGCATCCGGTAGCAGTACCCCGTCAGCTCCACCCGGTGTTTCTCCAGCCTGACGTCCAGGCCGTCCATCGTCGCCGTACCGTCGGTCATCGTCGTCCACCCACCCCTGTGGCCGTTCTGTCACGCGCCTGTGCGCCAGTACTTCGGAAGCTACCGCAGCCCACTGACAATGGCCCGCCGAGTCGCCGGAACCCCAGGTCAGACCAGCTGTTTCACGGACATCAGCAGATGCCTGTGGGCCATCGGCCCCGCCGCCGCGCCCAGTAGCGCCCGCTGGCCCGTCCCGAGCAGCTCCAGCCGCAGTCCCGGCCGCTCGAAGGAGGTCAGCGCGTCCAGCAGGTACGCCGGGTTGAAGGCCACCGTGACCTCCTCGGCGCCGCTCAGCACGGCCGGCAGCCGCTGGGTCGCCACGTCGTCGCCGAACCCGGCCCGCAGCAGGACGGAGTCCGCCGAGAAGTCCATCCGCACCGGGCTGTTCGCCTCCGCCACCACCGCGACCCGCCGCACGGCCTCCGTCAGCGCCTCCCGGTCCACCTCGGCGACGGAGGCCCCCGCCATGTCGAACAGCTTCCCGTACCCCGGCAGCCGCCCGTCCAGCTGCCGTACGACCGACCGCATCCGGCCTCCCTCGAAGCCGACGGGGCCGCCGGCGCCGGGCCCTCGGTCCAGCCCGATCCGTACGGTGCCGCACCGCGCCAGCGAACGCGTCACGTCGAGCAGACGGCGCGCGGGCAGCAGGGCCTCCACCTCCGCGCCGGCCTCCGTCGTGGCCTCCGGCTTCCACTCCAGCCGCCGCACCGCGAACCGGTACCGGTCGGACGCCGACAGGGTCATCTCGTCGCCGCGCAGCCGGAACTGGACGCCCGTCAGAACCGGCAGGGTGTCGTCCCGGCCCGCCGCCACCGCGACCTGGGCGACCGCCGTGGCGAACTCGGCCGCGTCCACGGTGCCGTACGCCTCCGGCGGCGTGGGCGGGGTGGGGTACTCCTCGCGCGGCAGGGTCGACAGGCCGAAGCTCGTGCCGCCCGCCTCCACCGTGAACCGGGACCCGTCCAGGGCACAGCTCACCGGGCCGTCCGGCAGGACCTTGCAGATGTCCAGCAACCGGCGCCCGAGGACGAGCACCGGCCCGTCCGCCGTCCCCTCGACGTCCGTCTCGATCCGCGCCGCCGTCTCGAAGTCGAACCCCGACACGCTCAGCCGCCCCGCCGACACCTCCAGCAGCAGTCCGCCCAGCACCGGGACCGGCGTCCGCGCGGGCAGGACGCGGGCCGCCCACGCCACCGCCTCCACGAGGTCCCCGCGGTCGACCCTGAACTCCATGCACGAACCCCCTGCTCGGACCGGTTGTCGCCGCCGAAGCTAGCGGCGGCCACTGACAACCGGTTCCGAGCAGGGGGAACGCGAGGGGGCCTCAGTGGGCGGCCAGCGGGCCCCGCCGGGCCTCGAGGCGCGCCGCCCGCGTGCCGAACACCGTGATCGTCACGACCCCGAGCACCGCCAGGACACCCACGCCGACCGTGCCGGCCCAGCCGCCCGCGTGGAACGCCATCGCGCCGACCGTGCTGCCCGCGCTGGAGCCGAAGTAGTACGCGGACTGGTAGAGGGCGGAGGCCTGCGCGCGGCCGGTGGTCGCCGTCTTGCTGACCGCCGAGGACGCCACCGCGTGACCCGCGAAGAAGCCCGACGTGATCAGGACCAGGCCCAGCAGGACCAGCGGCAGGGAGTCGGCCAGGGAGAGCAGCAGACCCGTCGCCGTGGTGCCGCCGGCCAGGTAGAGCGCCCCGCGCCGGCCCAGCCGGCCGACCAGCCGGCCCGCCGTCGACGCCGACACCGTGCCCACCAGGTACACCAGGAAGATCGAGCCGACGACGCCCTGGGGGAGCGAGAACGGCTCCTGCGTCAGGCGGTAGCCGATCACCGTGTACACGCCGCCGAAGACCGTCATGAACAGCGCGCCGATCGCGTACAGCCGGCGCAGCAGCGGGTCGGCGAGGTGGTCGCGGACCGTGCGGACCAGGACGCGCGGGCGCAGCGAGCCCGGCGTGAAGTGCTTCGGGGCCGGCAGCAGCAGACGGAAGGCCACCGCGCAGGCCACCGCGACCGCGCCGATCACACCGACGGCGATCCGCCAGCCCCACTCCTGGGCGACCCAGCCGGTGATGACCCGGCCGCTCATCCCGCCGACGCTGTTGCCCGCGACGAACAGGCCGATCGCCGTGATCAGGGCCTTGGGGCGGACCTCCTCCGCGAGGTAGGCGGTGGCGGAGGCGGGCAGTCCGGCCAGGGCCGCGCCCTGCACCCCGCGCAGCACCACCAGCGCGCCCAGCGACGGCGCGAAGGGCACCAGCAGACCGACACCCACCGCGACCGCCAGCGAGACCGTCATCACCGCACGGCGGCCGTAGCGCTCCGACAGGGCGCTCATCGGCAGGACGAACAGCGCCAGCCCGCCGGTCGCCGCCGCCACCGTCCAGCTCGCCTCGCTCGCCGCGACCCCGAACTCGCCGGAGATCAGCGGGAGCAGCGCCTGCGTGGAGTACAGGAGGGCGAAGGTCGCCACGCCGGCCAGGAAGAGGGCGAGGCTCATCCGGCGGTAGCCGGGGCCGCCCGGGGCCATACGGGAGTCGGCGGAGGGGGACGAGGGAACGGTCGTGACGGCGCCCACGCTGGTGGACGCCCCGGTACTGGCGGGAGACATGCCTCGAACCTACGGACGACCCAACTCATCCGTCCAATGCACGGAATCGTCATAATCGTTCCCATGCCGCATCAGCAGAGGTCACAGGGTCAGCTGTCACAGTTCAGTGACACAGAAGACATCGTCACACTGCTCGCCCCACGGCTCGCGTACTTCGCGGGCGTCGCCCGTACCGAGCACGTCACGCGGGCCGCTCAGGAGATGCAGGTCCCGCAGTCGACCCTCTCGCGGGCCATGGTCCGCCTGGAGCAGGACCTCGGCGTCGACCTGTTCGCCCGCCGCGGCCGGACCGTCTCCCTCACCCCCGCCGGACGCACCTTCCTCACCTCCGTCGAACGCGCCCTCGCCGAGATCGAGAAGGCCGCCGACGAGGTGCGCGCCGACGCCGACGCGGCCACCGGCAAGGTCGCCTTCGGCTTCCTGCACACCATGGGCGCGGAGACCGTACCCGGCCTGATCCACGCCTTCCGCGCCGACCATCCCCGCGTCCGCTTCAGCCTCGTCCAGAACTACGGCGAGGCCATGCTGGAGCGCCTGCGGGCGGGCGAGCTCGACCTGTGCCTGACCTCACCGGTCCCGGACGCCCCCGACCTCGTCGCCCGCCGTCTCGACGAGCAGAAACTCCGCCTGGTCGTCCCCTCCGACCACCGTCTTGCCGCCCGCAGACGCGTCCGCCTCGCCGAGGCCGCCGACGAGGCCTTCGTCACCCTCGAACCCGGTTACGGCCTGCGCCGCATCACCGACGACCTCTGCCAGGAGGCCGGCTTCCGCCCCCGGGTCGCCTTCGAGGGCGAGGAGGCGGAGACCCTGCGGGGCCTGGTCGCGGCGGGACTGGGGGTCGCCCTGCTGCCGCCGCCCGCCGTGCCCCGCCCGGGCGTGGTGGAACTGACGGTGACGGCTCCGCGGGCGGTACGCGAGATCGGCGTGGCCTGGCTGGACGGCCACCCGGACACGCCCCCGGTGGCGGCCTTCAAGAAGTTCCTGTTGTCGAGGAGGGGGAACCTGCTGGCGTGACGAGGGGGCCCGCTGCCGCGCGAGGCAGCAGGCCCGGGGGGCGGGGCCGTATCGGGATGCGGCTCCGCCGCGTGGGCGCGACCGGCCACGGTCGACCCGCACCCCGACGCCGGCAGATCTCCCGACGGCGCTACCGCCGCAACGACTTACCGAACCCCGCGGCCAACGGCATCCTCAACCCCAGGGGCGGCGGAGCCGCCAACGCGTCCTCCACCGGTCGCGACAGCGCCCTCCCGAACAACACCCCCATCGCGAAGTCCTCCACCAGGCACAGGACTTCCGCCCGGTGCTGGTGCAACCCGTGCCCGTCCGAGTGCACTTCGAACCGGCACACCTCCCGGTTCACCTTCTTCGCCCTCGTCGCCAGCCGGAACGACAGCTCCGGATCGGTGCGTTCGTCGTTCGTGCCGTGCACGATCAGCACCCGCCGCCCCACCAACTGCTTCACCGGTTCGGGTGGCACCGCCACGTCCTCCTCCGGCAGCCAAGGGGCGATCGCCACCACCGAGTTGACGGCCTCGTGGCCGCCCGCGCGCAGCGCGGCCCGCCCGCCCATGTCGACGCCGGCCAGGCACACGGAGACGTCCCCGTAGCGCCGTACGGCCTCGTCGGCGGCCCAGGAGGCGTCGGCGGCGAGATGAGCCTCACTGCCGTTCCAGCCGCGGTAGCGGTAGTGCACGACGTGGACGGCCAGGCCCTCCTGCCGCCCGGCGCGCGCGAGTCTGCGTCCCAGGGCCCGGACCGGGCCGCCCGCCCACAGGGTCGAGGGTCTGCGGTCGGAGACCTCGTCGCCGCCCGGGAGGAGCAGCACGACCCCGCCCACCGTCTCCGGCTCCGGGCCGATCGCCTTCCCCAGCCTGGCCGTCCGCACCGGCGTAGCTTGCTGTCCCATGACAGAACAGTGTCAGAAGGGGCGGTGTACTCCACCCGTCCGTGCGGTCACCGTTACATATCGACGGAGTTGTACAGCGCGCGGTCTACGCGCGTAGGAGTTAGAGTGCGGAAATGACGAGCCAGAGCATCCAACAGGGCGTCACCCCGGACCCGGACCAGATCCGCCGGGCGCCCAAGGTTCTGCTGCACGACCACCTCGACGGCGGGCTGCGCCCCGGCACCGTCGTCGACCTCGCCCGGGACGCGGGGTACTCCCGCCTCCCCGAGACCGACCCCGGCAAGCTGGGCGTCTGGTTCCGGGAGGCCGCCGACTCCGGGTCCCTGGAGCGGTACCTGGAAACCTTCTCGCACACCGTCGGCGTCATGCAGACCCGGGACGCCCTGGTGCGGGTGGCCCGTGAGTGCGCCGAGGACCTCGCCGAGGACGGCGTCGTCTACGCCGAGGTGCGCTACGCGCCCGAGCAGCATCTGGAGGGCGGGCTGAGCCTCGAGGAGGTCGTCGAAGCCGTCGACGAGGGCTTCCGGCAGGGCGAGCGGCTCGCCCGGGCGGGCGGTCACCGCATCCGGGTGGGCGCTCTCCTGACCGCCATGCGGCACGCCGCCCGCGCCCTGGAGATCGCCGAACTCGCCAACCGCTACCGCGACCTGGGCGTGGTCGGCTTCGACATCGCCGGCGCCGAGGCGGGATACCCGCCCACCCGGCACCTCGACGCCTTCGAGTACCTCAAGCGGGAGAACAACCACTTCACCATCCACGCCGGCGAGGCCTTCGGGCTGCCGTCCATCTGGCAGGCCCTGCAGTGGTGCGGCGCCGACCGGCTCGGGCACGGGGTGCGCATCATCGACGACATCGAGGTCGCCGAGGACGGCTCGGTGAAGCTCGGGCGGCTCGCCTCGTACGTCCGGGACAAGCGCATCCCGCTGGAGCTGTGCCCCAGCTCCAACCTCCAGACCGGGGCGGCCGCCTCCTACGCCGAGCACCCGATCGGGCTGCTGCGCCGGCTGCACTTCCGGGCCACGGTCAACACCGACAACCGGTTGATGTCCGGCACCAGCATGAGCCGGGAATTCGAGCACCTTGTCGACGCGTTCGGTTACACGCTCGACGATCTCCAGTGGTTCTCCGTCAATGCTATGAAGTCAGCATTCATTCCTTTCGATGAACGACTGGCCATGATCAATGACGTGATCAAGCCCGGTTATGCCGAGCTGAAGTCCGAATGGCTGTTCCAGTAGGCCGCGTCGACCAGCGGTTCCGTGACTGCGGAAGAGTGAGGCGCGGTAATTCCGGACGCTGAATACGGCGGGGCCTTCACTGTCTGTCCGCACATCGATGTTTGCGGTGGGTGCCTTTCCGTGTTTACGGTCGTGGACCGCTCAGTTCCCCGTATTCGAGGACGCATTCATCATGAAGCAGTCTGCTGCCAAGACCCTCGGCGTCGCCGCCCTCGGCGTCGCCTTCGCCGCCGCCGGTGCGGGCGCCGCCCAAGCCGCCCCGGCCGTCCCCGACGCCACCCAGGCGCTGGGCGGTGTCACCCAGGCGCTGCCCGCGGAGAACGTCGCCAAGGCGCTGCCGGGTGCCGACCAGGCGGTGGAGCAGGCTCAGCCGGCCCTCGCCGCCGGCCTGGCCGCCCTGCAGCCGGCCGTCGAGCAGGCGCTCGCCGAGGGGCCGACCAAGCCGGTCGCCGGTCTGATCGGTGGACTGCCGGCCGGTCAGGGCCTGCCCACGCACGGGCTGCCGGTGAACGGGGTCCCGCTCGGCTGAGTCCGCGCCGCTGTACGCCGTCGGGCGCATTCGGTTCATCCGGGTGCGCCTGACGGCTTTTGTGCGTGCGGTTCGGTGCGTGCGGTTCGGTGCGTCCGGTTCGGCGTGGGGGGTCCGGCGTAGGCGGTTGGATGGTGTGGGCGTGGGTGTCGGTGGGCTGGGGGAGCGGTTACCGGTGCGGTGTGGTCGTCACCAGGCCGTGCGGGCCTTGTTCTCGGACGGCAGGAAGATCCACAGCGCTATGTAGAGCAGGAACTGCGGGCCCGGCAGCAGGCAGGACAGCAGGAAGATCACGCGCATCGTCGTCGCGGAGGTGCCGAAGCGGCGGGCCAGCGCGGCGCAGACTCCGGCGATCATGCGGTCGTGGGTGGGGCGGACGAGGCTGCTGGACATCTGCGGCTCCTTCGTGGGCGTCGGTCCGAGGCGGCCTTCGATGGCTGCCCCGTCTGTCTTCCACACTACGGAGACGAAGGGGATGAAACGTCGCTCTACGGGGCGATCCCGACCCTGGGAATCGTCGGGGTCCTACCCTGAGCCGGTTCCTCCGGGCGGACCGCGCGGGCCCTGCGGCGCTCGCTGCGGTGGCGGAGGTGGGCGCGGGTCACCGGGACCACCGCGGTGTGGGCCAGGGCCACGCCCGTGGTGTTCAGGAGGAGCGAGTCGACGTCGACCACCTGGCCGGGCACTCCCGTCTGGAGCAGTTCGATGGCCAGGGACAGCAGGGCGCCCGCCGTGACCGTGCGGAGCAGGGAGGCGAGCGGGGAGACGTGGAGCCTGCCGTGCGCCAGGGGGAGGAGGACGCCCAGGGGGGCCAGGAGCGCGAGGCCCTCGCCGATGCGGCGGGCCCCCTGCGCCCAGCCCAGCTCCAGGTCGGCGCGGATGCCGGCGAGGGGCTGCAGGTTGGGGGGCATCACCCAGGGGACGTGCAGGGGGCGCAGCGTGAACCAGGCGACGAATACCAGGTGTGCGACCAGGAGGACACTCCCGGTCGCACGGATGCGGATCGCGGCGCTGCCGCCGATGGAGCCTTGACGCTGCACGTCCCCCTAGACGCGGGGTGCGGCGCGATCGGTTCCGGCGGGTGGGGGGAGGCGTGCGACACACCCGCGGTGGGCTGGTGGTGCCGGGTGGTGTTGGGCGGGGCGCCGGGCGGTGGTGAACGGGGCGCCTGGTGGCGGTGGTGGGTGGGGCGCCTGGCGGTCGATGGGTGGGTCGGGGTCGTGGCGGTGCGGCGAGCCCGTCGCGCGTTGGGCGTACGGCTGCCTGTCGGTAGCAGTGGAACGTGGCTGTGCAGCGCTGAGCGACGGGCTGCG
>NZ_JBITEN010000033.1:0-44325 GCF_044455165.1 Streptomyces sp. NPDC051315 | reverse complement strand
TTTTTTTTCTTTGTGCTGGTCGTTTTAATCTACACTCGCCGCCACGCTCTACGCGCCCTCTCCAACCTATTTTTTATGGCCCGCGGGGGGGGGGCGGGGGGGGCCCCCCCCCCGCCTCGGGAGAAACGACGTGCCGGTGAGGGCGTTGCCGGGGTTACTGCACGATCGTGATCCGGTTCGCCACCGGGGGCGCGATCGGGTCGCCGGCCGAGGAGTTGGCCGTCAGGTACTGCTCCAGCGCGGTCAGGTCGTCCGTGCCCACGAGGTCGTTGGTGCCCTGGCCCAGGGTGGTGATGCCGTCGCCGCCGCCCGCGAGGAAGCTGTTCGTCGCGACGCGGTAGGTGGCGGCCGGGTCGATGGCCGCGCCGTTCAGCTTGATGGAGTCCGTGACGACCCGGTCGGCGCCGGTCTTCGTCAGGTCCAGCGTGTACGTCAGCCCGGAGGACGGCTGGAGAATCTTCGGCGAGGCCGCGTTCGAGCCGCTCACCTGCTCCTTGAGCACCTGGATCAGCTGCGCGCCGGTGAAGTCCTGCAGGTTCACGGTGTTGGAGAACGGCTGCACGGTGAAGCCCTCGGCGTACGTCACCACGCCGTCGCCCTCACCGCCCTTGGCCGCGTAGGTCAGGCCCGCCCGGACACCACCCGGGTTCATCAGCGCGAGGTCGGTCTCCGGGTCCAGCCGCTGGCCGTACGCCAGCTGCGCGTCCGCGATCAGGTCACCCATCGGGGACTCGGTGCCCGAGTTGGGGATGTCGGCGGAGATGTAGCCGATGGCGCGGTTGCCGATGGGAGCGGCCAGCGTGTTCCACTTGCTGATCAGCTCGGTCATGTCGGGCGCCTTGGCCACGGTCCGGGTGACCACGTGGTTCGCCGACTTCACCGACGTCCGGGCGATGTCACCGGTGAAGCGGTCGTACGTCAGCGTGGTGTCCGTGTACAGGCGGCCGAACGACGCCGCCGAGGTCACCGTGCGCGGCTTGCCCGACGGGTCGTTGACGGTGCACGCGTACGCGGCGTGCGTGTGGCCCGTCACCAGCGCGTCCACCGACGGCGTGATGTTCTTCGCGATGTCGACGATCGGGCCGGAGATGCCGTCACCCGCGCCCGGCGAGTCGCAGTCGTAGTTGTACGACGTCGACGCGGGCAGACCGCCCTCGTGGATGAGCGCCACGATCGACTGCACGCCCTGGCGCTGGAGCACCTTGGCGTACTTGTTGACGGTCTCCACCTCGTCCTTGAACTTCAGGCCCTTGACGCCCTCGGCGGAGACGACGCCCGGCGTGTCCTCCAGGGTCACGCCGATGAAGCCGATCTTGACGTCCTTCTTCTTCCAGACCCAGTACGGCTTCAGGACCGGCTTGCCGGTCTTCTCGTCCAGCACGTTCGCCGCGAGGTACGGGAAGTCTGCGCCCGCGAAACCCTCGTCGGTGTAGCAGCCGTCCGTCGGGTGGCAGCCGCCGTTCTGCAGGCGGGCCAGCTCCTTGGCGCCCTCGTCGAACTCGTGGTTGCCGACGGACGTGACGTCCAGCTCCAGCTTGTTCAGCGCCTCGATGGTGGGCTCGTCGTGGAAGAGGCCGGAGATCAGCGGGGAGGCGCCGACCATGTCGCCGCCGGCCGCGGTGACGGAGTACTTGTTGCCCTCACGGGCCTGGCGCAGGTGCGTGGCGAGGTACTCCACACCGCCCGCGTCGATCGTCTTCGTCGTACCGTCCGCCTGGATCTCCGTGACCCGGCCGGACGAGCCGGACGGCGGCTCCAGGTTGCCGTGCAGGTCGTTGAAGGACAGCAGCTGCACGTCCTGGTAGCGGCTGGGCAGCGGCTTGCCGTCCTTGGCGTCCTGTGCGCCCGCGGGCAGCGCGGCGACCAGCGCGCCGGCGGTGGCCAGACCGGCGGCGGCCGCGAGCAGCCCGTACGTACGGCGTCTGCGGCTCGGATACGACTGGGAAGTGGCTGGCATGCGCCCCCCTGTGGTGTCGGCGTCCTCCGGGCCGGCCAGGCCCTGAGAGGCGTGTGAGATGAGTGGCCCCGTCGGGCCGCAGCCTAGAGTCAACGCGCGTAGCGCGACAGGGGGTTCATGGTTACATCCTGGTTTCCCTTTGCCCTCCGCCTGCCGTCGACTCCGCTGGTCCGTTCGCCTTTCCGCATGCCGCCACTTTGCGTGGCCCGCCCCTTACCCTCGTACGCATGACCAGCGACGACACCGCACGGACCCACGGCTCCCGATCCATCGAGACCTATTCCGCGCTCTCTCCCGAACAGACCGAGGCCGTCCTCGACCTGCTCGCGGAGGCCGCCCGGAACGACGGCCAGCAGGCGGTGTCCGAACAGGGCCGGCTGCAGCTGCGCGGTGGCGCCCGCGAGGGCGTCGCCCATCTGCTGCTCAGCGTGGGCGACGAACTCGTCGGCTACGCCCAGCTGGAGGACACCGACCCCGTCGAGGCCCCCGCCGCCGAACTCGTCGTCCACCCCCTGCACCGCGGGCACGGACACGGCCGCGCGCTGGGCTCGGCCCTGCTCGCCGCGTCCGGCAAGCGGCTTCGGGTCTGGGCCCACGGCGGGCACTCCGCCGCCCGGCACCTGGCGCAGGTCCTCGGGCTGACACTCTTTCGTGAACTGCGCCAGATGCGCCGGTCCCTGACCGACCTCGAACTGCCCGAGCCGGCGCTGCCCGAGGGTGTCACCGTCCGCGCCTTCGTCCCCGGCCAGGACGACGGTGCCTGGCTCGCCGTCAACGCCGCCGCCTTCGCCCACCACCCGGAACAGGGCACCCTCACCCAACGCGACCTCGACGACCGCAAGGCCGAGCCCTGGTTCGACCCCGCCGGCTTCTTCCTCGCCTTCCGCGGTGACCAGCTCGTCGGCTTCCACTGGACCAAGGTCCACGCCGAGGAACAACTCGGCGAGGTGTACGTCCTCGGCGTCGCGCCCGGCGCCCAGGGCGGCGGCCTCGGCAAGTCCCTGACCACGATCGGCCTGCGGCATCTCGCGGCGCAGGGCCTGCCCACGGCGATGCTGTACGTCGACGCGGACAACAAGGCGGCGGTGTCGGTGTACGAGCGGTTGGGCTTCCTCACGCATGAGACGGACCTGATGTACCGGACGGAGACATGAGTGTGGTTGGGGGGTGACGTCGGTCGGGGTGACGTCGGTGTTGGGGTGACGTCGGTGTTGGGGTGACGTCGGTCGGGGTGACGTCGGTCGGGGTGACGAGGTCACGTTGGCCGGGGTGACGCCGGTGTCGAGGTGACGTCGGTCGGGTCGACGCCGGTGTCGAGGTGACGTCGGTCGGGTCGACGCCGGTGTCGAGGTGACGTCGGTCGGGTCGACGCCGGTGTGGAGGTGACGTCGGTCGTGGTGACACCGGTGTCGGTGTGGACGTTGCTGAGGGCTGCCGCCCCCAGGATTCCGCTTCGGCCCTGAACGGGCCTCGTCCTCAAACGCCGGACGGGCTGGATGTCCTGACCCCGGCCACGGGGCGCCGCACGGGCTGGATCACCCGACCCCGGCCACCAGGCGCCGGACCGATGCGGTGCACCATGCCCCGGCTACGCGGCGCCGGACGGGCCGAGTCGTATCGACCGGCGTCTGAGCGGCTCCGGTGTGCACAGTGCCGTCGCCGCCGCTGTCACTCCCAGCACCACCGCCCATCTCACCTGCGTCGCCTCCCACCACGTCTCCCCGGGCGCCGCCGACAGCCCCCACCGCTCCGGCACGAGCACGACCACGGCCGCGGTGGCCGCGAGCCGGATCGCCGTCGCCTTCCCCACTGCCGCCGCGTCCGTGAAGCGGACGGCGGCCGAGGCGAGGGCGAGAGCGGCCGCGGCCATCGCCGCGGCCTCCAGGGTCGCCGGACCGAGGGGCGGGTGGTTCGGCCCGGGGACGAGCAGCAGGGCCGCCGTCCACCACAGGGCCACGAGCGGAGCGACGAGGGCCAGGCGCAGGCCGGCTCTGAGCGGCCGGCCGAGCGGAGTGGTCGCGGTCGTGTGCCGCGCGGGGTCGTCGAACAGGAAGGCCAGCCCCAGCGCCCCGCTCAACGCGACGCACCGCAGCAGCACCGCCGCCTCACCCTCCCCCGGCGTCCACCCCGCCCACCGCACCGCCCCGAGGAGCACCAGCCCCCATCCCCCTGCCGCGGCCGGCACCCGCCAGGGAAGCGCCTGCCAGAGTGCCGGGACGAGGGCCCGGAGCAGGGCGGGGCTGAGCGACGCCCGCGTGCCGGGGCGTCCCGGCGCACCGGGATCCTGGCGCCCGCCGTCGCGCGGGCCGGCCGGTCCTGAGCCGCGCTCCTCTACTCCTCGCACGATTCCGCCCCCTTCGGTGCCGCGACGCCCAGCAGCTCTGCCGCCTCCGCTGTGGACGTCTTTGGGGACGTCAGTTCCGTCCAGTGCGTCTTGACCCGGGCGGACACCTCGGCCCGAGGACGGGTCAGGAGCTCGCGGACGACCGCAGTCTGGTGTTCCGTCAGGGACAGGCCGTTCGTCGGGGCGAGGACGATTCCGGAGCCGCTGGTGCTGTCGTCCAGGCGCACGTTCCCGAAGGTGGACAAGGGGGTGGGGTCGGTGCCCAGGACGAGCCACATGATCGTCACCGGTCTGGCGCCGCACAGGCTCTGGGCCGCGTCCTCCGAGCCCGCCACGAGGACGGAGGCGACACCGACCGCGAACTCCGGGACCCGGTTGCCGCCCCAGCGGGTGCCGACGGTCACCTGGTCGGGGACGGTGGAGGGGGTCAGTGAGGTGTCGACCTCCATGCCCCCGCTCAGGTCGACGCGCTGGCGCACCGTCAGACGCGTTTCGGCGGCGGCGCCCCCCGCCGCGGACCGGACCCGGTCGACGACTCGGGCCCAGTCGTCGCGCACGCCGCTCCACTCGGGGAAGGCGCAGTACGTCGACCCGGCGTACGTGGTGCACGACTGGACCTTCTGCGGGGTCGTGGACGCCGTCTTCCGCGCCGCCTCCAGGGACGCCGTGTCGCGCGGGAGCTGGCCGATCACGCCGGCCGTGGTGGCCGCGAGGGCGAGGGCGGTCGCCGTCCGGACGGCGCGGGTGCGGCCGCCGGCGAGCAGGAGAGCCCCGCAGCTCACCAGCGCGCACAGGCCCGCCACATAGAGCGCGTGCCAGGCGGCGGGGCGGCCGAGCAGGTCGGAGGGAACCGGGTCGTCGCCGCCCTCGATGTCGGAGCCGATGACCGGGGCGAGCCGGCTCACCCACGCGCCCCCGGCCCCGGCCGCCGAGGCGATCATGATCAGCACGTAGGTGGCGACCACGAACATCAGGGGCGCGAACGAGGTGGGCACCAGCCGGGCCAGCAGCACGCCCGTGATGCCGGACAGCAGGACGGTCAGGGGGCCGACGGCCAGTTCACCGAGCGACCCGTGGCCGATCGCGCCGGGCTTCAGGGCCTCCCAGGTGAACTCGGCCGCGACGACGGCCGCGGTGAGCACCGCGAACGGCACCACGGAGAGCAGATGGGCGAGGGTGCGCCGCCAGGGGTCCATGGCGAGAACGTCGAACTGCTGGACCGTGCCGTGCTTCCGCGAGCGCAGCGCGGCCGCGTTGGTGCAGATGAGCAGGGCGAGGGCGAGCAGCAGGGGTGCCGTCTGGGTCTCGCGGTCGACCATGTGGAGGATGGGGTAGGCGTCCATGCCCTCCTGCCGCATCAGTCCCATGACGACGAGACCCACGTAGAGGACGGTGAAGACCAGCACCGGGATCTGAAGCAGCAGTTCGCGGGTCTCGAAGCGGGCCAGGGCGAGGACCGCGCCGGTGCGGCGGGCCGACCGCTCGGGGCCGGGAAGCGTGGGGGCCGGTTCCCGCAGTGGCGTGATCGTGGAGTTCATGCCGTCACCGTCCTGCTGTCGCTGTCGAGGGCGAGCAGGTAGCCGTCCTCCAGGGTGGGTTCGAGGAGAGCGGCGCCCTGCGGGGGGTCACCGATGTTGCGGAAGGTGCCGGTGCCGGTGCGCCAGCCGGCCAGGGCTCCCGGGTCGCGCTCCGCGCTGCTCCAGACCCGGCCGGCCGCGCGGGCGGTCAGCTCGGCGGGGGTGCCCTCGAAACGGACGCGCCCACGGGCCAGGACCACCACCCGGTGGCAGAGCATCGCCACGTCCTCCGTCTGGTGGGTGGACAGCAGGACTGTACGGCCCTCACCGGCCTCGGCGACCAACTCCCGGAAGCGCATGCGCTGTTCGGGGTCGAGCCCGACGGTCGGCTCGTCCAGGACGAGGAAGCCGGGGTCGCCGACGAGCGCGGCGGCCAGGGCGACGCGCTGCCGCATGCCGCCGGACAGCCGCTTGATGCGCTTGCCGCGCACGTCGGACAGGTCGACGGCCTCCAGCACGCGTCGCACTTCCCGGTGCCGGGCGCCGCGGTCGGTCAGCTCCTTCAGGATCGCCACGTAGTCGACGAAGTCGAAGGCCGTGAAGTCCGGGTGGAAGCCGGGGGTCTGCGGGAGGTAGCCGAGGGAGCGGCGCAGGGCCAGGCGGCCGGCCGCCGTGCCCGGGTCGTGGCCCAGGACCGTGAACTCGCCCCGGTCGGGCGGCACGGCCGTGGCCAGCACCCGCAACAGGGTCGTCTTGCCGGCGCCGTTGGGGCCGAGGAGGCCGGTGACGCCCCGGGTCAGCCGCAGCGAGACGCCGTCGAGGGCGTGGGTGCCGCCGTAGCGCAGGGACAGGCCGGTGGCCGTCACGGTGGTGGGCGCGGTGGTCATGGAGGGCTCCTGGAAGTCCGGTCGGCGGGCGGGGTCGGGAGGCGGTGTCATACCGCGCCCCCGTCCGGGAAGCCGCCGACGGGACGGGCGTCGAAGCGGTCACGGGTCTGGTAGAGCAGCACGGTGGCGAGGGCCGCGACCGCCGCCGAGGCGGACTGTCCGGCCGCCGTGAACGGCACGAGCGTGCCCTGGGTGTGGGCCTGGGCCACCATCAGCAGCGTCAGCCAGACGCCGCCGACCAGGGCGGGCGCGAGGGTCGACCCCAGTCGGGGAGTCAGCGCCAGGCCGGTCGCGGTGAGGGCGAGCGCGGGCAGCAGCCAGGTCAGGGCCAGCAGCCCGTACTCCGGCAGGGCGAGGGTCGCCAGGCCGTTGAACACCAGGCCGGCGGTGAGTACCGCGACCGTACGGATCATCAGCAGCCGGAAGCCGTGCAGGGGGGCGACGACGGCCATCTCGTAGGTCGGGTCGAGCGCCGGGCCGTAGGAGAGGGCGACGCCGGCGAGCGGGAGCAGCGGGGCGAGGGCGAGGAACAGGGCGGGCCGGTCCACCAGGTGGACCGTGAGGACCGTCATGACCAATAGGGAGACCACCGCCAGCAGCCAGGACCGGCGCAGCACCGGGGTCGCCGTCAGCAGCCGTGCGGTGTGGTCGGCCACGCCGAGCCGCACCAGCAGCCGCTCGGACAGGCTCGGCCGGGGCGCGTCCAGCTCGGCGTCCAGCCGCTCCCAGCCTGCGTCCAGCGCGACCGGGTCGACGGTGTCCGCGAGCCGGGCCCGGCACTGGGCGCACCCCGTGAGATGCGTGTCGGCGGACCACAGCAGGGGCGGCGCGAGCTCGCCCCGCGCGTACGCACGCAGGTCCTCTTCTGCCACGTGCCACGTCATGCCAGCGCCTCCCGCAGTTGCTTGCGGGCCCGCTGTGCCCGCGTCTTGACCGTGCCGGCGGGGATGCCGAGCAGGGCGGCCGCCTCCCGCGTGGTGAGTCCGTCGATGACGGTGGCCTGGAGGACCGCCCGCAGCTCCGGGGAGAGGCGGGTGAGCGCCCCGGCGAGGTCCCCGTGCTCCACCCCCGCGAGCACGCGGTCCTCCGCCGATGCCTCGTCGCGGTGGCGCAGCCGGGCCAGTGCCTGGCGCAGTCGTCCGCGCGCGCCGTCGCCGCGCACGGCGTCGACCAGTCGGCGGGCGCCGATGCGCCACAGCCACCCGGCCACATCGCCCTCCTCGCGATAGCGGGCGCTGCCGCGCCACACCGCGAGGAACGTCTCCTGGACGACGTCGTCGACTATCCCGGGGTCGGCGCAGCGGCTGCGCATGCGCGCGGTCAGCCACGGCGCGTACCGCCGGTACAGCTCCTCGAAGGCGTGACGGTCCCCGTCTGCCGCGATGGCCCGCAGCAGCTCCCCGTCGCTTCTCGTTTCGCTCACATCCCCTCATCGGACGAGCCCCGCCGATCGGTTCGCGATTCGCCCCACGAATTTTCCGCCGCACCTCAGGCCCGGTTCACCACCGTCTCGGCACCGGCCTCCCGCCGCACCTCAGGCCCGGTCCACCGACCCCGCCCTGGAGACCCCGCACGAGAAGGTGTCGGCCCCGCCGCGGGCCGGGTGGTCCGGGGTCTCGACACCGACCTCCCGCCCCACTCCAGGCCTGGCCCACACCTCCGGCCCGCCTCCGGCCCCCTCAGACCCCGCTCCGGTCCGCCCCGAACCCCTTGACGCACCGTCCCTCCTTCCACCACCCTTTCACTACTCAATTAGTGAAAGGGTGGTTGTCGACGTGGTCGAATACCGCATCGACCGGCACAGCGGCGTGGCCACCTACGTCCAGATCGTCCAGCAGACGAAACAGGCCCTCCGCCTCGGCATGCTGCGCCCCGGTGACAAGCTGCCCACGGCCCGCGAGGTGGTCGAGGCGACCGCCATCAACCCGAACACCGTGCTGAAGGCCTACCGCGAGCTGGAGCGCGACGGACTCGTCGAGGCCCGCCGCGGCCTCGGCACCTTCGTGCGGCGCGGGCTGAGCACCGCCCCGGCCGACTCGCCCCTGCGCACCGAGCTGGACACCTGGGCCGTGCGGGCCCGTGCGGCCGGCCTGGACCGCGACGACGTGGCCGCGCTCTTCACCGCCGTACTCGACCGCCACTTCGGCGGACACCTCGCCGATCCGGACCGGCACCGCGACCAGCACCGCGACACGCACCGCGACACGCACCCCGACCAGCACCGCGACCGGCACTCCGACCAGTACTCCCAGGGGGACCCCTCATGACCGACACCGCCATGGCGGCGACCGCGCTCGGCAAGCGATTCGGCCGGCGCGGTGGCTGGGCGCTGCGCGACTGCTCGTTCCGGCTGCCCACCGGGCGCGTCTGTGCCGTCGTCGGCCCCAACGGCGCGGGCAAGTCCACGCTGCTCGCCCTCGCCGCCGGGCTGCTGGTCCCCTCCGAGGGCACGGTCACCGTCCTCGGCACCGACCCCGCGTCGGCACGCGCGCGTGTCGGTTACGTCGCCCAGGCCAAGCCGCTGTACCCGCAGCTCACGGTCGCCGAGACGCTGCGCGTGGGCGCCGATCTCAACCCGGGCCGCTGGGACGCCGGAACCGCCGAGCGGATCGTTTCCGCGGGCGATCTCGACCCCAAGACGAAGATCCGCGCCCTCTCCGGCGGCCAGCGCACCCGCGTCGCCCTCGCCCTGGCCCTCGGCAAGCGGCCGGAGCTGCTGCTCCTGGACGAGCCGATGGCCGACCTCGACCCGCTCGCCCGGCACGAGCTGATGGGCACCCTGATGGCACAGGCGGCGCAGCACGGCACCACGATCGTGATGTCCTCGCACGTCGTCGCCGAACTGGAGGACTCCTGCGACCACCTCCTGCTGGTCGGCGGCGGCCGGATCCGGCTGGCCGGCGAGATCGACGCGCTGCTCGACGCCCACGCGCGCGTGAGCGCGCCCTCGGAGTCCGCGGACCTGACCCCGCACACCGTCGTCGAGCATCGGGTCACCGGCCGCCAGCTCACCGCGCTGCTGCGCCCGGCCGGCCCGCTCGACGACGCCTGGCGCCCCACGCGCCCGACCCTGGAGGAACTGGTCCTCGCCCACCTCCGCAACCCCCAGGCGGCCCCCCTGGTC
The DNA here is from genome assembly GCF_044455165.1 of Streptomyces sp. NPDC051315. NCBI lineage: Bacteria > Bacillati > Actinomycetota > Actinomycetes > Kitasatosporales > Streptomycetaceae > Streptomyces > Streptomyces sp. NPDC051315. The sequence continues at coordinate 34,496 of NZ_JBITEN010000033.1, read as the reverse complement.
CCCGCGACGCCCGAGGAGCCCGCCGCATGACCCGCCTCGCCACTCCCAGCCCCGAGCCCCCGAAGACCTCGGGTCCGAACGCGTCGACGACGCGGACGACACCGCGGGCCGGTGACACCACCACCCGCCGCCACCTCCGCTGGCTGCTGCGCCTGCACCGCCCGGCCCTCTTCGTCTGGGCCGCCCTCGTCGCCCTGCTCGCCCTGGCCCTGCTGTGGCTGTGGGGCCCCCTCACCGACGCCGCCGCCGAGGGCTGGCGCCAGTACGACGCCTGCCGCGACGGCGGCCCCTGCCGCTACGACCAGGACGCGATCCTGCGCTTCAAGGACGTGTACACGTACACGAACATCCCCTTGAACGTCCTCCCGTTCCTCGTGGCCGCCTGGTCGGGCGCCGCCCTCGTCGGCCGTGAGATGGAGAGCGGCACCGCCCGTCTCGCGTGGACGCAGGGCCTGTCACCGCTGCGCTGGCTGACGCTCAAGCTCGCCGCTCCCGCCGTCCTGGTCGCCGCGGGCACGAGCCTGCTGGTGCTGCTGCACCGCGTCGCCTGGTCGGCGAGCCAGGGCCGCGTCGACACCGCCAAGACCTGGTACGACAACCCGACCCTGCACGCCAACAGTCCCGTCACGGTCGCCCTCGCCCTGGCCGGCCTGGCCGCCGGCGCCCTCGCGGGCCTGCTGCTGCGCCGTACCCTGCCCGCGCTGCTGCTCGGCCTGGGCCTCACCGCCGCCCTGCGGTTCCTGGCCGATCTGGCCATGCCGCACCTGTGGCCGGCCGTCACCCGCGTCACCAGCCGCGACACCGGCTACGTGTACGACGGCGTCCAGGTCGACGCGGGGCTCGTCACCTCCACCGGCGCGCACATCGACGACCCCGGCTGCGGACCGTCGTACGTCGACGGCTGTGCCGATGTGTACGACCGGCTCGACGTCACCGGCTTCTACGTCGCCCACCACCCCGAGTCGCACTTCTGGCCCCTGCAGCTCACCACCGCCGCCCTCGTCCTGACCGTCGCCGCCGCCCTCACCCTGGCCGCGTTCCTGCTGCTCAGGCGGTCGACGGCCACCTCGCGCGTCCGCCGGGAGGCCGCCGTATGACCGCCGTCGTCGCCACCAGCACTCCCGGCAGCGGGGCCGTGGGACCGGCACCCCGCTGGGGCACCGTCCGCACCGTCCTGCGTCTGCACCGCGCCGCCCTCCTGCTGTGGGGCCTGGCCGTGCTGGGCCTGACCGGCTGGCTGGTGTGGCTCACCGAGGTCACCGCGGTCGAGGAGCGCGCGCGCATGGAGGCCTGCGACCTCGCGGGCCAGGACTGGTGCGACACGACGTTCAGCACCTTCGGCTTCGGCGCGCCCCTCGGGTGGATCGGTCTGCTGTCCGCCCACGCCTTCCTGGCCGTCGCCGCGTTCGCGGGCGGGGCGCTGATCGGCCGCGAGCTGGAGAACGGCACCGCGCGGTTCGCCTGGACCCAGGGCGTCCCGCCCACCCGCTGGCTGACCGCCGAGCTCGCCGTCCCCGCGCTCGTGGTGACCGTCGGCGCGACCCTCCTGGTTCTGGTGTACCGCTGGGTCCGGGGGGCCAACGAGGACCTCCTGATGGGCACCGGGTGGATGGAGGACCACGATTTCGTGGCCCGCGGCCCCGTCGCGGTCGCGTACGCCGTGTGCGCCGTCGCCGTGGGCGCCCTCACCGCGCTGCTGCTGCGCCGCGCCCTTCCGGCCCTCGGCGTCTCCGTCGCCGTGACCTGGCTGTTCGTCCGCGTCCTGACCGAGTACCGCTCCGCCCTGTGGCCCGCGGTGTCCCGCTCCTCGGCGACCCAGGTGCTCGATCCGCCGGATACCGCGTGGGCGTTGGAGACGGGCGCCGTGGTCCACGGCCGGCGCGTGCCGGACGTGCAGTTCTGGCAGTGCGAGGGCACGGCCGCCTTCCGCCGCGGCTGCCTGGACGACCGGGGTGTCACCGGCTTCTACACGACGTACCACCCCGAGTCCCATTTCTGGCCGCTCCAGCTCGTGGAGACCGGCATCGTCCTCGCCGTCGCCGCCCTCGCGGCCGCGGCCGCCTTCCGCGTCCTCCGCCGCCGCACGGCCTGACCCGGCCGCCCCGGCGTACGCCCCGCCTGCCCCTCCCTCCCCTCCCTCCGGAACCTCCGCCGGCGGGAGGGCCACGACCGGTGCCGGGCGGGACGACCGGCCCGTGACGGTGGCCTCCCCGCGAACACCCCACCCGGCAAGCCCGAGAGCCGCCACCCCGCCACCCCGTGCGCTCTCGCCCCGCGCCACCACCCCACCCCCGCGAGCCGCCCCGCGATATCCCACACGCCATGTCTCCGTAACCATCGGTTCAGACGACCTTGCGACGCTCGGCGAATGAAGCCCGCCGTGCCCGAGCCTTCGCCACCCCCGGAGCGCAACCGCGCAGAGGGAGACGTTGCCGCGCTCCCACCCGCACGTTCCGACGCGCCTGTCTCGGTCCCGGCGCGGAACAATGGGTTCATGAGCCAGCACACCCAGGCACAGGTCCAGCAGACCCAGGCGCAGGTCCAGCACCCCCAGCCCTCCGTGGGCTCCATAGCCGCGCACCGCCCGCACACCGTGGCCGCCGCGGTCTCCGACCTGGAACCCGACATCGATGCCGACCTCGACCTGTACGAGGAGTCGCGGCAGGACGGGCTCCAGCTGCCGCAGGGTCGTTTCCTCGACCGGGAGCGCAGCTGGCTCGCGTTCAACGAACGCGTCCTGGAGCTCGCCGAGGACCCGAACACGCCCCTCCTGGAGCGGGCGAACTTCCTCGCCATCTTCGCCAGCAACCTCGACGAGTTCTTCATGGTCCGGGTGGCCGGTCTGAAGCGCCGTATCGCCACCGGGGTGGCGACCCGCTCCGCCTCCGGTCTCCAGCCGCGCGAGGTCCTGGAGATGATCTGGGCCCGCTCCCGCGAGCTGATGGCCCGGCACGCCGCCTGTTACCACGAGGACGTCGCCCCCGCGCTCGCGGAGGAGGGCATCCACCTGGTCCGCTGGAGCGAGCTGACGGAGAAGGAGCAGGCGCGGCTCTTCACGCTCTTCCGGCACCAGATCTTCCCGGTCCTGACCCCGCTGGCGGTCGACCCGGCGCACCCGTTCCCGTACATCTCGGGTCTCTCGCTCAACCTCGCGGTCGTCGTACGCAACCCCGTCAGCGGCCACAAGCACTTCGCGCGGGTCAAGGTGCCGCCGCTGCTGTCCCGCTTCCTGGAGTGCTCCCCGGGCCGCTACGTCCCCCTCGAGGACGTCATCGCCGCCCACCTGGAGGAGCTGTTCCCGGGCATGGAGGTGCTGGAGCACCACGCCTTCCGCCTCACCCGCAACGAGGACCTCGAGGTCGAGGAGGACGACACGGAGAACCTGCTCCAGGCCCTGGAGAAGGAGCTCATGCGGCGCCGCTTCGGCCCGCCGGTGCGCCTGGAGGTCGAGGAGTCCATCGACCGCGAGGTGCTCGACCTGCTGGTGCGCGAGCTGAAGATCAGCGAGGCCGAGGTGTACCCGCTGCCGGGTCCCCTGGACCTCACCGGCCTCTTCCGCATCCACAGCCTGGACCGGCAGGAGCTGAAGTACCCCAAGTTCATCGCCGGCACCCACCGCGACCTCGCCGAGGTCGAGTCCGCGTCCCCGCCCGACATCTTCGGCGCGCTGCGCAACCGCGACGTGCTGCTGCACCACCCGTACGACAGCTTCTCCACCTCCGTCCAGGCCTTCCTGGAGCAGGCGGCCGCCGACCCGGACGTCCTCGCCATCAAGCAGACCCTGTACCGGACCTCCGGCGACTCCCCGATCGTCGACGCGCTCATCGACGCCGCCGAGTCCGGCAAGCAGGTCCTCGTCCTGGTCGAGATCAAGGCCCGCTTCGACGAGCACGCCAACATCAAGTGGGCCCGCAAGCTGGAGGAGGCCGGCTGCCACGTGGTCTACGGCCTGGTCGGCCTGAAGACCCACTGCAAGCTGTCCCTGGTGGTCCGTCAGGAGGGCGAGACGCTCCGGCGGTACAGCCACGTCGGCACCGGCAACTACCACCCGAAGACGGCCCGCCTCTACGAGGACCTCGGCGTGCTCACCGCCGACCCGCAGGTCGGCGCGGACCTCTCCGACCTCTTCAACCGGCTATCCGGCTACTCCCGCCGCGAGACCTACCGTCGGCTGCTGGTCGCCCCCAAGTCCCTGCGCGACGGCCTGGTCTCGCGGATCAACAAGGAGATCCAGCACCACCGTGCCGGCCGTCCCGCCTACGTCCGCATCAAGGTCAACTCGATGGTGGACGAGGCCGTCATCGACGCCCTCTACGGGGCGTCCCAGGCCGGCGTGCCCGTCGACGTCTGGGTGCGCGGCATCTGCGCGGTCCGCCCGGGCGTGCCCGGCCTGTCGGAGAACATCCGCGTCCGTTCGATCCTCGGCCGCTTCCTCGAGCACTCCCGGGTGTTCGCCTTCGGCAACGGCGGCGAGCCCGAGGTGTGGATCGGCAGCGCGGACATGATGCACCGCAACCTCGACCGCCGTATCGAGGCCCTGGTCAGGGTCACCGACCCGGCCCACCGGGCGGCCCTGAACCGGCTGTTGGAGACCGGCATGTCGGACACCACCGCCTCCTGGCACCTCGGCCCGGACGGCGAGTGGACCCGGCACGCCACCGACGCGGACGGCGGGCCCCTGCGCAACGTCCAGGAGATGCTCATAGACGCCCGGAGGCGCCGGCGTGGCACAGCGACACCCTGACCCGACGGCCTCCACGGCCGGGCCCGTGACGACGGGGGACGCCCTCGCGGCGTACCTCCGGGCCCAGGCCACGGAGTTCCTCCGCGCGCTGCGCCTGCACCGGGAGAGCGGTGGCGGAGCGCCGAACGGCTCGGCGCACGCGGGGGACACCGTCGACGCGGCCCGCGCCCTGCGCCGCTCGGCCCGCCGCATCAGCGGCAGCCTGCACACCTTCCGCCCCCTCCTCGACCCCGACTGGTCCGAGGAGATCCGCCCGGAACTGGCGTGGGTGTCCGGCACGCTCGCCCTGGAACACGCCTGCGAGGCCCGTCTGGAACGGCTGCTGCTGGCGCTGCACCGCTTGTCGGGTGCCCCGGCGCTGCCGGCGCAGAAGGCGCCGGAGGCGGGGGACCCGTCCCGGGCGGCCGGGGCGGGCGTGGCCGCGGCGGCGTCCGTGAGGGGCACCGGCGCGGCGGCCGGGGCGGGAGGCGCCGCTTCCGCCGGCCCGGCCGGTGGTCGTACCGCCGGGGGCACGGCGACGGTGGGCACCGGCGGCTCCGTGGCCGCGGGCGGCCGCACCGCCGGCGCGACCGCTGTCCCGGCGGTGTCCGGCCACGCCGGCACCGCCCGTCCGGCCACCCCGGACCGCGGCACCCTCACCGTGGGCGCGGCCAAGGCGGGCGCCCTGCTGGACCGCCAGCTGACCCTGGCCCGCACCCGGGCCCACTCCACCGCCCTCCAGGCGCTGGGCTCCTCCCGCTTCCACGCCGTCGCGGACAAGGTCGCCGTCCTGGCCAGCGAGGTCCCTCTCACCTCCGGCGCCGCCGGCACCGACCTGCGCCCCCTCGCGGCCGCCGCCGAGGAGCGCCTCACGGACGCCGTCGCCGCGCTGCCGCTCGTCACCGCGGGCCACCCGTACAACGCGGAGGCCCTGGTCCACGGCCTGTCCCCGGACCCGGCCCCGCACCCGCAGGACGCCCCGTGGCACCAGGTGCGCCTGCTGCTGCGGCTGCACCGCTACGCCCTGGAGGTCCTGTACGCCCCCGACACCGACCACCCCGTCCTCGACGGACGGCTGTTCTCCGCCGGCCAGGCCCTCGACCGGCACCGGGACGCCTCCGAGGCGGCGGCCGCCGCGGCCCAGGCGGCCCGTACGCCGCGCATAGCGCCCGCGACGGCGTACGCGCTCGGCGTGCTGCACGCGGACCAGCGGCACGAGGTGGAGGCGGCCCGGTACGCCTTCCAGCTCGCCTGGCAGAAACAGCCCATCGGCACGAGCACGCCGTAGCCCGGCAGCAGGAGACGGCGGCACTCCCAGGACTCCGTACAGCGGGAAGAAGCCGGCGCACCCAGGAGAAGCCCGAAGACCCGGAGGGAACCAGGAGACGCCGGAAGACCCGGAAACAACCAGGGGAAGCCGGAAGACCCGGAAGAAACCCTAGGGAGCCGGAAGAATCGCAAGGAAACGCAAGTAACCGGGGAGAACCCAAAGGAACCGGAGAAACCGGAACGACCCGGAACGACCAGTCCGCACCAGAAGGCGGTGACCCGGTGAGCACCCCCCACGACACCCCCGTCCAGGCGGCCGGATGCGTCCTGTGGCGCCGCTCGCCGGCCGACGGCGAGCTGGAGATATGCCTGGTCCACCGGCCGAAGTACGACGACTGGTCGCATCCCAAGGGGAAGCTGAAGCGCGGCGAGGACCCGCTGGCCGGCGCGGTGCGCGAGGTGGCCGAGGAGACGGGCTACACGCCCCTTCCGGGCGCTGTGCTGCCCACGGTCCGCTACTGCGCGCAAGGGCGCCCCAAGGAGGTCCGCTACTGGGCGGCCGAGGCCGTCTCCGGCGACTTCACGCCGAACGACGAGGTGGACCGGGTGCTGTGGCTGCCCCCGAGGGCCGCCCGTGAGCGGCTCACCCAGCCGAGGGACCGCTCCCTGGTGGACGCTCTGCTGCACACCCCGCACCCGGCGTGATCCGCCATCACGTGCCGTCGCTCCGGAATCACGCCGTGTCCTCGACGTGAGCGTTCCGTGACCTAACCGCACCGTCCACAGGGGTTCACCTCGCGTTCATTCGCGCCCGTAGGCGGCTTCACCTGATCTGCCTAATTTCGGCCTTACGCGGTGCGGCGCGCGACCTGAAGGACGCGCTCGCGCCACCCAGACTTCGCACGCCGCCGGATTCAGGACGGCGGCTCCTGGAAGGAATCTCCCTCAAGTGAAGCTTCAGCGCATGAACCGGCGGGCCCTCACCCTCGGTGCTCTCGCCGTCTCCGGCGCCCTGGCCCTCACGGCGTGCGGCTCCGACGACACCGGTTCGGGCAACGGTGACAGCACCTCCTCCGCCACCGCCGCGGCCGGCTCCATCAAGTGTGACGACGCCAAGGGCCAGCTGCTCGCCGACGGGTCGTCCGCGCAGAAGAACGCGATCGACGCCTGGGTCAAGAACTTCACGCAGGCCTGCAACGGGGTGCAGGTCAACTACAAGGGCTCCGGCTCGGGCGCCGGTGTCACCGCGTTCACGCAGGGCCAGGTCGCCTTCGCCGGTTCCGACTCCGCGCTGAAGCCCGAAGAGGTCACCGCCTCCAAGCAGGTCTGCTCCGGCGGCCAGGGCATCGACCTGCCGATGGTCGGCGGTCCGATCGCCGTCGCCTACAACGTCTCCGGCGTGGACAACCTCGTCCTGGACGCCCCGACGATCGCCAAGATCTTCAACGGCAAGATCACCAACTGGAACGACGCGGCGATCAAGAAGCTCAACCCCGACGCGAAGCTGCCCGACCTGAAGATCCAGCCGTACCACCGCTCGGACGAGTCCGGCACCACGGACAACTTCACCAAGTACCTGATCGCCACCGCCAAGAGCGACTGGCCCTACTCCGGCGGCAAGGCCTGGCAGGCCAAGGGTGGCCAGTCCGCGTCCGGCTCCTCCGGTGTCGCCCAGGGCGTGAAGCAGACCAACGGCGCCATCGGCTACATGGAGCTGTCGTACGCCAAGGACGGTCTGGGCACGGTCGCCATCGACACCGGCGCCTCCACCCCGGTGAAGGCCTCCTCCGACGGCGCCACCAAGGCCATCGCGGACGCCCAGGTCGTCGGCACCGGCCAGGACCTGGCGCTGAAGATCAACTACGGCACCAAGGCCGACGGCGCCTACCCGATCACCCTGGTGACGTACGAGATCGTCTGCGACAAGGGCAACAAGGCCGACACCCTGCCCGCCACCAAGGCGTTCCTGCGCTACATCGCCAGCGCGGAGGGCCAGGGCATCCTCTCCGGCATCGACTACGCGCCGATCCCCGACGCCATCATCGCCAAGGTCCGCACCACCATCGAGGGCCTGAGCTGATCTGAAGGTGCGGTCCGGCGCCGGGAAGCCCGGCCCGGGCCGCACCGTCCGGTGCACCGCCGCCAGGGGCCGCCCGCACACCCGGCCCCGCCCGGGTCGCTCACGCGCGAGCGGCTCCGCAGACCGGAGAACCTCATGGACATTTCGACGCAGAAGCCAACAGACGCCGTCCCTCCCCCCGTGGCTCCGCCGACGCCGGCCGAGCAGAAGCGCGCCGCCCGCGGCGCCACCCGACCCGGTGACCGGATCTTTCTCGGTCTCTCCCGCGGGTCGGGCATCCTGCTGCTGGTGATCATGGCCGCGATAGCGGTCTTCCTCACCTACCGCGCGACCCTCGCCATCAGCAAGGACGAGGCGAACTTCCTCACCGCCTTCGAGTGGAACACCAACCTCGTTCCGCCGAAGTTCGGCATCGCCGTCCTCGCCTTCGGCACGGTCGTCTCCTCGGTCATCGCCATGGCCATCGCCGTCCCGATCGCGGTCGCCATCGCCCTGTTCCTCACCCACTACGCCCCGCGCCGGCTGCGCGGCCCCATCGCGTACGTGATCGACCTGCTCGCCGCCGTCCCGTCCATCGTGTACGGCCTGTGGGGCGCCCTGATCCTCGTACCGCAGCTCGACGGGCTGTTCGGCTGGCTCAACGAGTACCTCGGCTGGACCGGGATCTTCTCCTGGGACGAGGGCGCCCCGCGCTCGATGCTCACGGTCGGCATCCTCCTCGCGATCATGATCCTGCCGATCATCACCAACGTCAGCCGCGAGGTCTTCCGCCAGGTCCCGCAGATGCACGAGGAAGCGGCCCTGGCGCTGGGCGCCACCCGCTGGGAAGTCGTCCGCATGTCGGTCCTGCCCTTCGGCCGCTCCGGCGTGATCTCCGCGTCGATGCTCGGCCTCGGCCGCGCGCTGGGCGAGACGATGGCGGTGGCCACGGTCCTGTCCCCGGACTTCGACATCCACGCCAGCCTGCTCAACCCGGGCGGCGGCACCTTCGCCCAGAACATCGCCAGCAAGTTCAACGAGGCGACCGAGTTCGGCCGGGACGCGCTCATCGCCTCCGGTCTGGTCCTGTTCGTCATCACCCTGCTGGTCAACGGCGCGGCCCGCGCGATCATCGCCCGCCGCAAGGAGTACTCGGGGGCCAACGCATGAGCCACGCCGTCGTCACCGCCAAGCGCCCCAGCAGCCTGCGCGGCGCCAGCCTGCCCAAGTGGAGCCCCTGGGCCATCGCGGCCGGCTCCGTCGCCGTCGCCATCGCCATCGGCCTCGCCGCCGGCCTGCACAGCCGCATCCAGTGGGGCCTGATCGCCGGTGTCCTGTTCGTCCTCGGCACCTACGGCATCGCCGCCCGCGTCGAGGGCCGCCGCCAGGCGAAGGACCGCGTCGCCACGGCCCTGGTCTGGGTCGCCTTCCTGATCGCGCTCATACCGCTGGCCTCGCTGATCTGGGCGACGGTCCAGCGCGGCGTGAAGGTCCTGGACGTCTACTTCCTGACCCACTCCATGGGCGTCGTCGCCGACTCCGAGCCGGGCGGTGGCATCTACCACGCCATCCTCGGCAGCCTGGAGCAGGTCGGCCTCGCCACCCTGATGGGCGCCCCGATCGGCATCCTCACCGCGATCTACCTGGTGGAGTACGGCCGGGGCAACCTCGCCCGCGCGGTCACCTTCTTCGTGGACGTCATGACGGGCATCCCGTCCATCGTGGCCGGCCTGTTCATCCTCAGCCTCATGCTGATGTTCGACATGCAGCCCTTCGGCTTCGCCGGTTCGCTGGCCCTGGCGATCCTGATGATGCCGGTGGTCGTTCGCTCGACCGAGGAAATGCTCAAGCTCGTCCCGAACGAGCTGCGCGAAGCCTCTCTCGCCCTCGGCGTCCCGAAGTGGCGGACGATCCTGAAGGTGGTCGTCCCGACCTCCGTCGGCGGCATCATCACGGGCGTCATGCTCGCGGTGGCCCGTATCGCCGGCGAGACGGCCCCCGTCCTGCTCCTCGTCTTCGGCAACCCGTTCATCAACGCGAACCCCTTCGAGGGCGCGCAGGCGTCACTGCCGCTGTACATCTACCAGCAGTACGCGCAGAGCGCGGGTTCGGAAGCCGCCTACGACCGTGCCTGGGCGGCCTCGCTCACACTGATCGCCTTCGTGATGATCCTCAACCTGCTGGCCCGCGGCATCGCCCGCTGGAAGGCCCCGAAGACCGGTCGCTGACGCGGCCATCAGCGACCGACCGATCCGGAAGAGAAGTAGAGACACATGGCCAAGCGAATCGACGTAAGCGGACTGACCGCGTACTACGGCTCCCACAAGGCGATCGAGGACATCTCGATGACGGTCGAGCCGCGCTCGGTGACGGCGTTCATCGGGCCGTCCGGCTGCGGCAAGTCGACGTTCCTGCGCACCCTGAACCGCATGCACGAGGTCACCTCCGGCGGACGGGTCGAGGGCAAGGTCCTCCTGGACGACGAGGACCTGTACGGCCACGGCATCGACCCGGTGTCCGTCCGCCGCGAGGTCGGCATGGTCTTCCAGCGCCCGAACCCGTTCCCCACGATGTCGATCTTCGACAACGTGGCCGCGGGCCTGCGTCTGAACGGCAACTACAAGAAGAGCGAACTGCAGGACATCGTCGAGAAGTCCCTCAAGGGCGCGAACCTCTGGAACGAGGTCAAGGACCGCCTCAACAAGCCCGGCTCGGGCCTCTCGGGCGGCCAGCAGCAGCGCCTGTGCATCGCGCGGGCGATCGCGGTCGAACCGAACGTCCTCCTCATGGACGAGCCCTGCTCGGCCCTGGACCCCATCTCGACGCTGGCCATCGAGGACCTGATCGGCGAGCTGAAGGAACGCTTCACGATCGTCATCGTCACGCACAACATGCAGCAGGCCGCCCGCGTCTCCGACCGCACCGCGTTCTTCAACCTCGCGGCGGTCGGCCAGCCCGGCAGGCTGATCGAGATCGACGACACGGAGCGCATCTTCTCCAACCCGTCCGTCCAGGCCACGGAGGACTACATCTCCGGCCGCTTCGGCTGAGCCGCACCCCACCCGACCCCTCGCGGTGCTGCATGGCGGTGCCACCGCGGGGCCACAAGGGCCCGCCCCCTGACCAGGGGGCGGGCCTGTGGTGTCGGTGGCGGGGGAGACCGCGAGGAGAGGACGGGTCGAAGCCCCACAAGCGACCCAGGGTCGAAGCCCCACCCGAGGCGCACGGGCCGAGTCCCCACCACGGCCCGGGGTCGAAGCCCCGCAAACGGCGCAGGGGGCACGCCCCGCCCGGGTCCACGGGCGAAGCCCCCGAGGCGCGCCCCCTCAACCGACCGAGACGGTGGGCAGGGAACCTGGGGTGCTGGGGGCGAAGCCCCGTGAGGGGTGCAGCGGGCCACGCCACCGAGGGCGAGGGGCAAAGCCCGTGCGGTCGTCGAAGGCCGGGACGTGGACGGTGGTGCCCCCGCAAGAGGGGCGCGGGACGCACATCCAGCTCGGGGGCACGGGAGAAGCCCCGGGCCACCCTCAACCCACCGAGACGGGCAGGCGGGTGGGCGAGGGTGCGCCCCGCCAACGCCCCCACCCCCTACAGGAACGCCAGGTTCACGATCCAGAACGCGCACGCCGCCACCGTCGCCGCCGCCGGCATCGTGATGAACCACCCCAGCACGATGTTCTTGGCGACCCCCCACCGCACGGCGTTGATCCGCTTCGTCGCCCCGACGCCCATGATGGCCGAGGTGATCACATGCGTCGTGGAGATCGGCGCCTTGAACAGGAAGGCCGTCGTGAACATGATCGACGCCCCCGTCGTCTCCGCCGCGAACCCCTGCGGCGGATCGAGCTCGATGATCTTCCGCCCGAGCGTACGCATGATGCGCCACCCACCCGCGTACGTCCCCAGCGACAGCATCACCGCGCACACGATCTTGACCCACACCGGGATCGGATCGCCGTAGTCCTCGACGTCGGCGATGACCAGGGCCATCACCACGATGCCCATCGTCTTCTGCGCGTCCTGCAGACCGTGCCCCAGCGCCATCCCGGCCGCGGACACCGTCTGCGCGATCCGGAACCCCCGCTTGGCCTTGTGCGGATTGGCCCGCCGGAAGATCCACAGGATCGCGGTCATCACCAGGTAGCCGACCAGCAGACCCACCACCGGCGAGACGAACATCGGGATGACGACCTTCTCCAGCACCCCGTGCCAGTAGACGGTGGTCCCCCCGGCGAGCGCCGCCCCGACCATGCCGCCGAAGAGGGCGTGCGAGGACGAGGACGGCAGCCCGAAGTACCAGGTGACGAGGTTCCACGTGATCGCGCCGACCAGCGCCGCGAAGAGGATCCCCATCCCCGTCGACCCCTCGGGTGTCTGGATGAGCCCCTCACTGACGGTCTTGGCGACCCCGGAGCCGAGGAAGGCACCGGCGAGGTTCATCACCGCGGCCATCGCCAGCGCCGCCCGAGGCGTCAGCGCCCGCGTCGACACGGACGTCGCGATCGCGTTGGCCGAGTCGTGGAAGCCGTTCGTGTACGTGAAGAAGAGCGCGACCAGGATGGTCGCGACCAGAGCGAAGGTGTCCATGAGGAGGTCAGGACTCCTTGACCGCGATGGTCTCCACCGTGTTCGCCACGTGCTCGAACGCGTCCGCGGCCTCCTCCAGCACGTCCACGATCTGCTTGAGCTTCAGCACCTCGATCGCGTCGTACTTGCCGTTGAAGAGGTGGGCGAGCAGCTTGCGGTGGATCTGGTCCGCCTGGTTCTCCAGCCGGTTGACCTCGATCCAGTACTCGGTGAGGTTCTCCATGGTCCGCAGGTTCGGCATGGCCTCGGCCGTCAGCTCCGCCGCCCGCGCCAGCACCTCGATCTGCTGCTCGACGCCCTTGGGCAGTTCCTCGACGTTGTAGAGGACGACGAGGTCGACGGCCTCCTCCATGAAGTCCATGATGTCGTCGAGGGACGAGGCGAGGGAGTAGATGTCCTCGCGGTCGAACGGCGTGATGAACGAGGAGTTCAGCTGGTGGAAGATCGCATGCGTGGCGTCGTCACCGGCGTGTTCCGCGGCCCGCATACGCTCTGCGATCTCGGCCCGGCCGGCGGTGTCCGCCCCGAGCAGTTCCATGAGGAGTTTCGAGCCGGTGACGATGTTGTCCGCGGACGCGGCGAACATGTCGTAGAAGCTCGTCTCCCTGGGGGTCAGACGAAAGCGCACTTGGGGTCCTCAGGATGCATCGGTTTCGGTCAGGCTGATGCTAGGCGCATCATCCGGCCACGGCTAATGGGCCGTCCCCCAGTGTCGCCCATCGGGTGGGGCTACCGGCAGCGGGGCCAGCGGGTGGTCCAGTCCACAGGCCTCGCGAAGCGGCTCCCTGAAGCCCTCATACCCGCCAAAGTTCGGTACAATATACCCACTAGGGGTATATGTCTGGAGGACGCGATGACCACCACCGAGGCCGGCGCGGGAGCGCCCTCCGCCGCACCCGGGGCAGCAGCCGTACCCACGGCGGCCGCCCCGGCGGCTCCCGAAGCCGCACCGGCCCATCCGGCCGTGCACGGGTACCACAAGCAGAAGGACGAACACCTCAAGCGCCTGCGCCGCATCGAGGGCCAGATCCGCGGCCTGCAGCGGATGGTCGACGAGGACACCTACTGCATCGACATACTCACCCAGGTGTCCGCCTCCACCAAGGCCCTGCAGTCCTTCGCGCTGCAGCTGCTGGAGGAGCACCTGCGCCACTGCGTCGCCGACGCGGCCCTCAAGGGCGGCGACGAGATCGACGCGAAGGTGGAGGAGGCCACGAAGGCGATCGGCCGCCTGCTGCGCACCTGACCCCGCACACGGGGCCCGCGGGACTCAGCCGTCGGCTCAGCCACCGACTCGGCCGCCGGAGGCGTCCCGCTCCTCCGCGACTCTCAGCACCTCGTCGATGCTGGCCAGACTGAGCCGCTCCTCCGCCGCCGAAGCCGCGATGATCAGCTCTCCGCACAGCTCGATCTCGGCGAGGGCCACGTGGTCCTGAACCGCCGTACCGCCGACCCGAGCCACGCGCATCACCTCGTCTCTGCCGTCACCGGCTTCCTAGAGTAGGGAGCGGCGTACATACCGCGCATGGCACGGACGGGCTAGTCCTTGCCCGCCCGGTGGCCGGATCCGTCCGTCCCCCGGCGGGCCGGAGCCCGCTCACTCCTCGGCGATCCGCCCCGCGTAGATGTCCCGCGCGGCCGGCAGCCGTACGTCGACGGGGGCGCCGAAGTCGTACAGCAGCGTCGTCGAGGCGACCGCGACGGCTTCCTTATGGCGGCCGTTGACGAAGCTGAAGCGGTGCCGGACCTTGCGGATCCGGCCCTCGTCGTCGAGGTAGACGTCGAACGGCACCTCGGCCGTGGCGAACCCTTTCGCCGCCGCGCCCAGGGCATCCCGGCCGCCCGCGGAGGCCTTCTCGGCGGCCGCGGCCAGGTCGGCCGTCCCGCGGTAGTGCCGCACCTCGGTCCCGGCCAGCTCCGTCCTCCCGACGTACGTCGCCGTGCGCGTCCCGCGCAGGATCTCGGCGGCCGCGTACGGATCGGTGGCGCCGCCGGTGACCAGGTTGCCGTCGGACAGCGCCGCCGTCTCCACCCGCACCCACTTGTCCGCGGGCACTCCGGCGCCCCGGTTCTTCATGAACAGCGCGCCCGGCGCGAGGAGTTCGGTGATGGGCCGGTGCTCGCTGGTCCCGGCCGGGTCCTGCGGGAGCACGACCCGCAACCGCCCCAGCTGCTTGCGGTAGTCGTAGACGCCCTCGCCCCGGATGGTCACGCGGGTCCCGCCGGTGGCCATCTCCATGGACGTCCGCGCCTGGGAACTGCCCGTCCGCACCAGCGTGTCGGCGGCCCGGCGCAGCGTCTCGACCGGATCTCCCGCGTGGGCGTCCTCGGCGGCGGCCCCGCTGCCGGAGCATCCGGCGGCGCCGGCGCAGATCCCGGCCACGAGCCCCGCGACGACCGCCGTTCCCCACCGCCGCTGCTGCCGCTCCGCCATCGCCTGTCTACCCCCAGCCGGTACGTCCGTCACGGGCCCCCTGTCGTTGCCGTTAACGACGGTCGGGCGGGCCTCGTCACGCGTGGCGGAAGGCTCGGGTCGCCAGGTGAGGCCGTCACCGGCGCTGGGTAACGTTCTCCGTGTGACCCAGCAGGAGCGCTCGGCCCCCTCCCCCGCCGACGGGGAACTCCACCGGACCACCACCGTCGAACACGGCCCCTTCTGTCACGCCCGGTGCGCCTGTGGCTGGCGCGGCCCGGCGCGCAGAGCGAGAAGCCTCGCCCGAGCGGACGCGGAGGGCCACGCACGCGGCTGAACCCCCTCCCCTGCCCCGCTCTCCCCCCTCCCCTGCGCCCGCTCCCCCTCCTCCTCCGCTGCCCGGCCGCCCGTGCGGCGAATTCCCCGGACCCGGGAACCCGCCGCCCTCCCCTCCCGTCTCGCTCCATGAAGCCGACGGAAGGCGCGGGACATGGAACGGCGTACGTTCATCGCGGGTGGCACGGCCGCGGTCGCGGCGGTCGCGACGGCCGCGTGCAGGGCGGCGGACGACGGCGGGAGCGCGTCGGCCAGGAACACCTCGCTGACCACCACGAGCGCCGTGGCCGCCGCGAACTGGGCAGCCCTCGCCCGGGACTTGGACGGCACCCTGATCCGCCCCGGCGACACCTCCTGGCCGGCCGCCCGGCAGCTGTACAACACGCGCTTCGACGCGCTCAAGCCCGCCGCGGTCGCCTACGTCGCCCACACCGACGACATCCGCACCGCCCTGGCGTACGCACGCGCCCACGGCACCAAGGTGGCCATCCGCAACGGCGGCCACTCCTACGGCGGCTGGTCCTCCGGCAACGGACGGCTGGTCCTCGACGTCTCCCGGCTGAGCCGGGTCCGCGCGAGCGGCGGCTCGGCCGTGGTGGGCGCCGGCGCCAAGCTGATCGACGTCTACCGCGCGCTGGCCGCGAAGGGCGTGACGATACCGGCGGGCTCCTGCCCCACGGTCGGCGTCTCCGGCCTGGTCCTCGGCGGCGGCCACGGCGTGGTCTCCCGCGCGTACGGCCTGACCTGCGACAGCCTCACGCAGGCGACGATCGTCACGGCGGACGGCAAACAGCTCACCGCCGACGCCACCCGCAACAAGGACCTGTTCTGGGCCCTGCGCGGCGCCGGCAACGCCAACTTCGGCGTGGTCACGGAACTGCACTTCCGGACCCACCCGGCGCCGCAGGCCGTGACCTGCTCCCTGTCCTGGCCCTGGTCGAGGGCGGCCGCGGTGGTGAGGGCCTGGCAGGAGTGGGGCCCGGCCCAGCCGGACGAGATCTGGTCCTCCCTGCACCTGTCGAACACGCCCGGCGGCACGCCCAGGGTCTCCGTCGCCGCCTTCTGCATCGGCACCTACGGCCAGCTCCAGAACGCCGTGGACCGCCTGGCCGACCGGGTGGGCGCCCCCGCGACCGGCGTCTCCCTGCGCCGCCGCTCCTACGAGGAGGCCATGGAGGTCTACGCCGGCTGCTCCTCCTTCACCACCGACGCCCAGTGCCACCTGCCGGGCTCGACCCCGGGCCGCTCCCCCCAGGGCAAGCTGGGCCGGGAGACGTACGCGGCCCGCTCCGACTTCTTCGACCGCTCACTGACGGCGGCCGGCGTCCAGACGCTGCTCCAGCAGATGAGGACGATACGCGGCGGTTCCGGAAGCATCGCCCTCACGGCGCTGGGCGGCGCGGTGAACCGGGTCTCCCCCACGGCCACGGCCTTCGTCCACCGCCGCTCCCGCATGCTGGCCCAGTACATCGCCTCCTGGCGCGCCGGCACGGCCGGCACCACGGCCCAGTCCTGGCTGGGCTCGGCTCACGGCGCCATGCGGCCGTACGCCTCGGGCGCCGCGTACCAGAACTACGCGGACCCGACCCTGAGGAACTGGAAGAAGGCCTACTACGGCGACGCGCTCCCCCGCCTGACCCAGCTGAAGAAGCAGTACGACCCGAGGGGCGTCTTCACCTACCCGCAGGGGCTCTAGTACCCCAAGGGGCTCCGGTACCCCAGGGTCTCCAGCTCGCCACCCGGACGCCGGCTACGCGGCGAGATCCCGCTCCCCGGCCGAGGCCTCGACCCGGGCCCCCGGAACCACCGCGTCGCTCCCGGCCGCCATCCGAGCGGAGCGACTGCGCACGACCCACCCCACCCGGGGGGACCGCTCCACCGCCTTCAGCACCGGGGTGAGGAGCAGGGAAGCCACCGGGGACAGCAGCAGCGCCACGGCCGTACCGAGCGCGAATCCGCCGACGACGTCCGTCGGGTAGTGCACCCCCATGTAGACCCGGCAGAAGCCCTCCAGCAGCCCGAGCCCGAGCCCGAGCAGCCCGAACTTCCGGTTGGCGACGAACAGCGCGACCCCCATCGCCATGGTGATGGTGGCGTGGTCGCTCACGAAGGAGTAGTCCGTCTTGCCGGAGACGAGGACCTCGAGCCCCTGGTGGTCGTAGAACGGCCGGGGCCGCTCCACGAAGCCGCGTATCGGCACGTTCACCAGCACCGCGACCCCGGCGGCCAGCGGCGCCCAGACCAGGGCGGCCACGGAGGAGGCGGCCTCCTCGGCCGAGCCGGGGCGGCGCCGCACGGTCCACCAGCACCAGAGCACCAGCAGGACCATGGCCAGCAGCAGCCCGTACTCGCCGACGAACTCGACGACCCGGTCCAGCCAGTGCGGGGCGTCCTTGGCGAGGCCGTTGATGTCGTAGAGCAGGTCGACGTCGGGGTTCGACCCGGATGCGGCGAGTCCAGCCATGGTGCTGCGGCCCCTTCGTCGTGTTCTGCCCGGCGCGCCTCACGCACGCCGCTCGTACCCACCCCCGTGGGTTGTAGATCCGCTTCCGCCGTTCCAGTCGGTCACAGGCATTGCTCGGCTACGTCAACAGGAACGCACGTCCCCCGTTGATACGTTCCACTCTCCACTGAATGATCACGCAGACGTTATCGAAGAGAGATACGTCGCCGCAGCTCAGCGGGGTGCTTATGAGCCGGTTCAGACAGTCGTGGGCAGTGCTTTCGCGCCATCTTCCGTCACCCGGGTGGCGCCGAAGTACTTCCGGGTGTCGATCGGGTCGAACCGGATGACGGCCCCCGTGTAGGGCGCGTCGATCATGTATCCCCCACCGACGTAGATCCCGACGTGATCGATGGCCCGGGAGTTGTTCGGATCGGGCGAGAAGAACACCAGGTCCCCCGGCAGCAGTTCGTCCCGCGAGGGGTGCGGCCCCGCGTTGTACTGATCGTTCGCCACCCGGGGCAGGGTGATCCCGACACTCTCGTACGCCGCCTTGGTCAACCCGGAACAGTCGAACCGTCCGCCCTGCTCAGGCGTACCGTTCCCACCCCAGAGATACGGCGTACCGAGCTTCTTCTGCGCGTAGTAGATGGCCCCGGCGGCCTGCTCGGAGGGGTCGACACGGGTGACGGGGGCGGCGAAGGACTCCGCGAGCGTCGTGATCCTCTTCACGTAGTTCTGGGTCTCCTTGTACGGCGGCACACCCCCGTACTTGATGACCGCGTACGCCCCCGCGTTGTAGGACGCGAGCATGTTGTGCGTGGCGTTCCCGGGGACGTCCTTCACGTACGACGCGAGCTCGCAGTCGTACGACGCGGCCGATGGAATCGCGTCATTCGGGTCCCAGACGTCCCGGTCGCCGTCCCCGTCGCCGTCGATTCCGTGCGTGGCCCACGTCCCGGGGATGAACTGTGCGATCCCCTGAGCGGCCGCCGGGCTCTTGGCGTTCGGATTGAATCCGCTCTCCTGGTACAGCTGGGCGGCGAGCAGCGCGGGGTTGATCGCGGAGCAGAGGTTGCCCCACTTCTGCACGAGCGCCTGGTACGCGGCCGGGACCGCTCCCTTGGCCAGTCCCACGCTCCTGCCGCCCACGCCGTTGACGATGTTCCCGGCGACGACGTACACGCCGATGACGAGCAGCATCACGAAGCTGAGTCCCGCCGCGCCGACGGCACCCGCCACGACCCATGCCTTACGCACCGTCAACCGCCCATCACCCAAGGGGAGTCCGCTCGCGTCAGTTTACGAGCTTCCCACCCGGAAGCCGGTACAACCGGTGCTCCGGTAGGCGCTGGGGCCGCCCTTGACGTGATAGACGACCGCGGTCCAGTCACCCGGGTCGTTCGCCACGGGGATCGCCGGGTCGACCCGGCCCTGGGGCGAGCGGCTCCGGAAGTCGTCGAGGTGGGTCGGTTCGACAGCCGGGCGAGGAGGATCTACGCGCCTGTCCGGGCGGGATCCCGCGCCTTGAGTACGTCCACTGAACGACCCTGCCACAGCGACCGGTTCGGCACTCCGGGCCCGGGCCGGGAGCCGCGGGAGAACGGGCCGCCCCCAAGGGTCGGGAGACGGCCGGCGCGGTGCGTGGAACGGGGTCGGGTCACGGATCAGGTGACGGTGAAGGCCAAGGGAAGCGCGCCCCCGAATGTGTCCCCGCACGCACCCCGAACCTGTCCCCGCAGACACCCCGACACGTCAACGGCAGCCATCGCGCACGTCAAGCACTCCCCATCATTCGGCCCCGGATTTCCCATCCCCGCCCATGATTCGGCAACCCGTGCGCCACGCCCCGGACTCGGGCATACGTTCCCCTCCGTGAACTCCGAAGACACCCCCCTCAGATCCGTCCGCCGCGCCTTCGCCCGCCGATCGCTGCTGCGCGGCGGCCTCGCCGGGGCCGTGGCCCTGGGCGGTACGGCCCTCGCGGCGGCCCCCGCCTCCGCCTCCTCCCGTACCCCGGCCGCCACCCCGCGCCCCACCACCGCCGACGAGGCCCTGCGGGAACTGGCCGCGGGCAACCGCCGGTGGCGCGCATTCCGCGAGCGGCACCCGGACGAGACCCCCGCCGTCCGCCAGACCCTCGTCTCCAGCCAGCACCCGTTCGCCGTGGTCCTCGGCTGCATCGACTCCCGCGTGCCCCCGGAGCTCGTCTTCGACCAGGGGCTCGGCGACCTGATGACCGTGCGCAGCGCCGGCGAGGTCCTGGACGAGGCCGTCCTCGGCAGCATCGCCTACGGGGTCCTCGAACTCGGGATACCGCTGGTCGTGGTGCTCGGCCACCAGTCGTGCGGGGCCGTGAAGGCGGCTGTCCAGGCGGACCTGACCGGCGAGGCGCTGCCCGCCCACATCCAGTACCTGGCCGACCGGATAGCCCCGGCCATCGACCGCACGAAGACCGGTGACGCCCGCGTCGACGCGACCATCGACGCCAACATCCGAGCCGTCCGCTCCCGCCTCGCCGCCGAACCCGACCTCGCCGAGAGGATCACCACCGGGAAACTGGCCGTCGTGGGTGCCCGCTACGAGCTGACCACCCAACTGGTCCACCGCATCGCCTAGGAGCCGCACCTACGGGTCGGTGGCCGCGTCCCGGTACAGCTCCGCGGCCTCCGGCCCGAGCACCACGCTGTACGAGATGTCCGCCGTGGCCCCGCCCTGCTCGTGCCCCCCGAGGACCCCGACCACCTCCCCGTCCCCGTCGACCCACGGGCTGCCGCTGGTCCCGCCGGTGAAGTCGGGGCAGTCGATCCGCTGCTGGGTGGAGCTGTGGAGGGTGGCCCAGTTGGTGCAGGTGATCGGGGCGTCCCGGGAGTCGGGGTAGCCGGTGACCGTCACGACGCCCGCACCCGTGGCGGCCCGGGCGACGAACCGATGGCCACCGACGACGTCCTCGACCCCCTTCCCGCCCCGGTCGTGAAGCACCGCGAACGCCACGTCGCTGTCCTCGTCCTGCCCCTCGGCCCAGCCGTCGGGCAGGAAGACCCGCTTGACCTTCCAGACCCCGTAGGGGGCCTCCCCGTCCCGGTATCCGGGGACGAAGAAGAGACCGCCGTCGCCGTCCCCGCCCAGACAGTGCGCGGCGGTGACGACGAGGTCGTGGTGCGGGCTGTGGACGACGGAGGCGGTGCAGAAGTGGCCGCCGGTGAGGTCGTCGGAGGCGAACAGCGCGCCGACCGACGCGGATCGCGCCGTCGCCGCCGCCACGACGGTCACGCCCAGGGGGCCTGTCCCGTCATCGGCCGCCACCTCCGAGACGGCGATGACGGCCAGCAGCACGACGGAGACGAGAAGGAGACGGGCGCTGCGCTTCATCGTCCCCACGGTGTCCCACGAAGGTGAGAGTCCGGTCAGACACGGCTCATCGGCACTCGGCCCACAGCACCTTTCCCGCCCGCAGCTCGGCGGCCCCCCATCGCTCCGCACAGGCCCGCACGAGATGCAGCCCGCGCCCGTGCTCGGCGTCGTCGTCCGGCGGCACGACGAGGGAGACGCCGTCGGTCGCGGCGAACCCCGGCGGCACGCGGGGGTCGTTGTCCCACACCCCGACCCGCAGCCCACCCGCGTCCACCGAGCGCAGCCGCAGGCCGTAGTCACCGGTGGTGTGGAGGTGCGCGTTGGCGAGGAGCTCGGCGGCCAGCAGTTCGGCGGTGGGGGTGAGTTCGGCGAGGGAGTGGGCGGCGAGGACGGCACGGAGGGTGACCCGGGCGACCCCCGGTGCGCGCGGGTCGTGCGGGAGTTGGAGGGTGTAGGACCAGGGCGGGGTTACGGTGGGCACGGAAGTCTCCGATCACTGTGAGGAGTTGGGCGCGTGCAGGTGGTGGTGACCCAGTGACGGTGCCGCCCCGTCGGGCGGGGTACTTCTGGGCGGAGTGGGCGCCTGCCAACGAAGGTAACGGCAACCTGTAAGTTCTTAGACTTAGATCGTCAAAGCTCTTCAGCAATCACGCGTGTGGGTGACAAGGAGTCGAACGTTGGCCATGAGAAGCACCCCCACCGGCCGCCAGGTCCGCCTGGGCGCCGAGCTGCGCAAGCTGCGCGAGCGCGCGGGCCTGAGTTCGACACAGGCGGCACAACTGCTGGGGGTCAAGCAGAACCAGGTCAGCAACATGGAGGCCGGCCGCCACGGCGTGAGCCCCGACCGGCTGCGCAGCATCGCCTGCGCCTACGACTGCTCGGACAAGGCGTTGATCGAGGCGCTCGCCGCCATGACCCCCGACCGCAAGCGCGGCTGGTGGGAGGAGTACCGCGAGATCCTGCCCGCCGCCCTGCTGGACATGGCCGAGGTCGAACACCACGCCACGGGGTTCAGAACCGCCGTGACCGTCCACATCCCCGGCCTCTTCCAGACCACGGACTACGCCCGCGAGATCTTCCGTCAGGACGTACCGGAGATGTCACCGCCCGACATCGAGCACCGCGTCTCGTTCCGCATCAAGCGCCAGGCCGTGCTCTACCAGGACTCACCGACCCCTCACCAAGCGATCATCCATGAGGCGGCCCTGCGCATGAAGTTCGGCGGATCCTCCGTGACCCGCGCCCAGCTCCAGCACCTCCTGGGCATGAGCGAGCGGGAACACATCACCGTTCAGGTAATCCCGTTCGACGCCGGGACCTTCCCCGGCTCGGGTCAGTCGATCTACTTCTGCGCGGGCCCGGTACCGCAACTCGACACCATCAACCTCGACCAGTCGCACGGCCCGGTGTTCCTCGACTCCGAGGCCCAACTCGACAAGTACCGGATCCTGCTGAACCGTATGGAGGCCTGCGCACTCTCCCCCTCGGAGTCGCGGGATCTCATCCACAAAGTCGTCCAGGACCTGTGAGGAAACCCGAATGCCCGCCCTCTCCTGGCAGAAGTCGTCCTACTGCGCACAGGGCAACTCCTGCGTCCACGTCGCCGCCACCCCCCACCACGTCCACCTCACCGAAAGCAGCGACCCCACCGCCGCGATACTCACGGCGGCCCCGGCCGCCTTCGCCGCCCTGCTGACCACCCTCAAGCTGGAGGAGGACACCCCCCGTGGCTGACATCCCCCCCGACCTCACCTGGGTCCGCGCCGCCCCGCCGGAGGCGACCGGCCCCGGCCCCTGGATCGAGATCGCCTTCGGCGAGGGCGACGACGGTGAGGCCCCCGTCTACCTCCGCGAGACCAGCGCTCCCGAGAACGTCGTGACGACGAACCGCCGGAAGTGGGACGCGTTCGTCCTGGGCGTGCAGGCGGGTGAGTTCGACCACTTCGTGGAGGGCGTCGAACTCACCTGACGCCGGTCACGGTCGCGACGCGGGCGGCGCGCCCTTCCGTCCCCGTACTCGCCGCCGTCGTCCCCGCCGCCCTCGGCGCCCTCGCCTGTACCGTGTACGGCGTGCTCCTCGTGTGGACGACCCTCCAGGCCCGGATGGACATCGCCCCGTGGGGCCAGTGGATCGTCAACGCCTCCTACATCCCCCTGGTCGCCTGGGGCCCCTGCTCGCCTGGGCCCCCTGCTCGCGGCGGTCACTGTCCACCACCACCGCCGCCGCACCCGGGCGTGAGCGGTCAGCCGTCGATCACCTCCGTGTTCTGGCAGGCGACCATCAGCCACCGCCCGTCTTCCTTCGCCATCACGTACAGCGGACTGTTGGGATGCCCGACCGGCTCGCCGCCGTCCTTCGTCCAGTACTGCGCGCGGGCCTTCACGGCGGCGACGTCCGGCCGGATGAACAGCACGTGCTCCACCTCGTACGTGACCGTCCCGTCCCCCATCGCGCCGGGCAGCACCCGGTGCGTGAACTCGGCGATCTCGGCGCGGTCGTAGAGGCGTCTGCCGTGGGCCGTCGTCCACAGGGCGTCCTCGCGGAAGAGGGAGACGAACTCGTCGGGGAGCTCGTTGCGCTGGCTGTGCTGCACGGTCGCCACCACGGCCCGGATCGCTTCGAGATCGGCCTCCCGACCGGCCGTCACATCCCTGGCCGTACCGACCGTCACATCACTCGTCGCACCGGCCGTCACGTCACTCTTCCCCTCAGCCGTCACAGCGGCCCTCCCCTCCGTGTTCTCCATGCCGCCGATGCTCGTAGCTCAACCACGCTTGAGGTCAAGCCCGCGTCATTCACCCCGCCGCCCCCGCACCATGTGCCGGATGCGGCACCCCGGCCCACGCGAGCGCGGCGCCCACGCACCCACCGCCCCGCCCGGCCGGCTACGACACCCTCACGGGCCTCGGGCACCCCGCAGGGCACGACCGCCTTCACCGGGTGCCCGCCTGACCCTCCGTCATCGCGTCACACCCCTCGACAGCCACGGTCAACCGTGGGGCCGTACGCCTTGGGTCGGCATGAGAACATCGAGACGGCCTCTCACCCGACCAGCCGTCAGAAACGGCACGGGCCGTGAAGTGGGACAACGACGGAACCACACGACAGGTTCCGCACCGACCTCATTGCCCGGGGTGACCTGCCGTGATACACAGAGTGACCGTACGAGTCATTCGTACGAATCCCGACCGTCAATGACGCCAAGTCGACATACGACGGCGACTTTGTCGGCGACAATGAGGCGTGACCTCTGCACACCGCAGGGGACGACTGCGGAACTACCCACCAGGGGCGGTGACTTACATGCTCTTTGCGGCCGACAAGGGAGACATCAACACCATCATCGGCGGGATCGCTCCGGACTGGGGGCCTTTCGGCAGCCTGGGCAACGAGGCGAAGGTGATGATCGAGGTCGTGATGGCGGTCGCCATCCTGATCTGCCTCGGCATCGCCATCTGGGGTGCGGCCAAGCAACGCATCGGCGCCACGGCCCTGCGGGACACCTTCAGCGCGGAACAGGGCAAGGGCCTCATCATCGCCGGACTGACGGGCGTCTTCATCATCGGCTCACTCGGCACCCTGTTCACGATCGTGTACGGCATGGCCGTCTAGCCGCCCGGGCCCACCCAGACCCGTCCGGGCACGCCCGGCCCCCTCCACCCCACCCACCCGTCGTGCCCACCGGCTGAGGTTGCGTCTCCCTGATGTCGAGTCACCACACCGCGCCCGCGCGGGAACCAGCACGGCTACCGTCGTACTTCTACGTGTTCCGGTACGGCAGCGAGGGGGCGTACGCGGCATGAGTCCCGGCGACGAACAGGACTACGGTGAACCCGCGGGCACGCGCATGCGCCTGCCCGACACCGACCCCTACGGCGGCGCCCGCCGCCCCGGCCGCTCCTCCTCACGGAGCATGGTCACGGTGGTCGGCGTGGTCGTCCTCCTCATCGCCGCGATCGCCTTCGCGAACCGTGGAGGAGACGATTCCGCATCCTCCACGACCACGGGCGAGGCGGACAGGCCGAAGGCAGCCGCCACGACCCCGACCGGGACGAAGCCGGTGGGGACGACGAGCGGGGGCATCCCCACGGGGTACGCACCCGATGAGCAGGGTGCGCAGAGTGCCGCGGCCAATTACTGCGTGGCCCTGGGGTCCGCGGAGATGTTCAACACGGCCCGGCGGCACGAGATCGTCGACACCGTGTACGCCCCCGACGTAGCCGCCGCCCGACAGACCGCCCTGGACACCGCGTACTCGAACGGAACGTTCCTGAGCAACATCGGCCTGGACGCGGACGGGACCGCCCCGGAAGGCCAGACCTTCGTCTCGCGGGTAGTCCCCGTCGGCACCAAGGTCACGGCGTCCAGCGCCAACGCGGCCACCGTCGAGGTCTGGTACACGTCGCTCTTCGGCCTCTCGGGCGAAGCCTCGACCAATCCCGTGTCCGAGAGCTGGTACACCACCACCTACCGGCTCACGTGGGTCGACAACGACTGGAAAGTCCTGGACTTCCAGCAGAAGGACGGGCCCGTTCCGGTCGGGCGCGACCAGAAGGCCTCCACCGCCGACGACATGACGAAGGCCGTCGAGGAGTACGGAGGGTTCACCTATGCGCGCTAAGCACCTCCCCCTGAAGCTGACGGCTGCCCTCGCCGCCGTTCAGACCACTGCGGTGCTGCTGGCGAGCCGTGCCTTCGCCGCGCCGACACCCGACCCGAACCCCTCCGGGTCGGCGTCCCCCTCCGGATCGACGTCCCCCTCCCCCTCGGCGTCGCCTTCTCCGAGCGACAGCACCTGCGACCTCATCCGAGGACCCGCCGCGGAGTACTGCAACCGGGGCGAGAGCCGCTCCGGCACCACCACCAACCCCGGCGTCTCCGACACCCTCGACCCCCTCTCCTCCCTCGCCAAGGGCTGTGCCGAGGCCGCCGCGTGGACCGTCGACAAGCTCAGCGAGGCCGTGAAGGACACGGCGAACGTCGACTTCACCAACCCCACGTTCCTCCAGCAGTACGCCGTCGTCTTCGCGGCCTCGACCGTCCTCACCCTCCTGCTGTGGCTGCTGGCCGTGGCCAAGCGGGCGGTCCGCGGCGTCCCCCTGACCACCGCCATCGGCGAAGCCGTCGGCTTCCTGTGGCTCACCGTCCTGGCCTCCGCCTTCACCCCGCTGATCCTCTACACGGTCGTATCGGCGACGGACGGCATCACCGAGGTCCTCGCGAAGGCCACCGGCGACCAGACCGACACCTTCTTCGGCACCTTCTCCGCCGCCCTGGAGAAGGGCGAGGACATCGGCGGCGGCCCGATCATGCTGATCGTGGTCTCCCTGGTCTCCATCCTCGCCGCCGGCGTGCTCTGGCTGGAGCTCGTCATCCGGGCCGCCCTCCTCTACGTCGGCGCCCTGCTCGGCACGGTCGTCTACGCCGGTCTGGTCGACAAGAACCTGTGGGGCCACGTCCGCCGCTGGGCGGGCATCATGATCGCCGTCATCCTGATCAAGCCGGTCATAGTGATCGTGCTCGGCCTCGCCGGCGCCCTGTCCGCCGACGACGGCCCGGACGCCTTCTCCGCCGTCGTCTCCGGCCTCGCCATCATCCTGCTCGCCATCTTCGCGAGCGCCATGATCTACCGCTTCGTCCCCGGCTTCGGCGACGAGATCGCGAACTCCCGCAACAACCGCCTCATGCAGGGCGCCGAAGGCAAGGCCGCCGCCGTCATCAGCTCCCCGGCGACCCTCGTCGCCCAGGGCATCAAGACGCACAGCACCCGCGCCGACAGCAACGGCGGCGCCTCCGGTGGCGCCCGCCCGGCCAACCAGACCGCCGGCGGCGTCGCCGCCCACAGCTCGCGCACCTCGAACGGAGGCGGCGGATCTGTCCCCTCCGCCGCACCCGCGCCCCGCACGAGCAGCGCGGTCAACACCCCGCACGCCAGCAACACCCGCAACAGCAGTACCAACCGCACGGGAGGTGAAGGGCGTTGACGACCGAGTCCCACGTGTCCCACGCGGTCACGCCCCGCCGTACATATCTGATCGGCCGCGCCCGGCCCAACGCGATCGTCGGCCGCAACCGCGAGACCGGCGAGATCGCGCTCATCGTCGTCGGCGCGTTCCTCGGCATGATGTGCGGGCTCCTCGTCCCCCTCCTCGCCCTGCGCATCATGCTGCTCGCCGGCTTCCCGATGCTCGCGCTGGCCGTGGTCTACGTGCCGTACAAGCACCGCACGTTCTACAAGTGGTTCGAGATCAACCGCAGCTACAAGCGCACCCTGCGCCAGGGCACGACGTACCGCTCCGGCGCCATGGAGGCAGGCACCCGGCTCGACGGCGAGGAGGTCGAGATCGGCCCGCCGCCCGGCATCGGCCGCATCACCTGGCTCGCCGCCCCCTTCGGACCCGACGAGATCGCCGTGCTCCTGCACGCCGACCGCCGTACGGTCACGGCCGCGATCGAGATCGAGGGCCCCGGCGTCGGCCTGCGCGACAGCGAGGACCAGGAGGCCCTCGTCGACCGCTTCGGCACCCTGCTCAAGCACGTGGCCAACGGCGACGGCTTCGTCACCCGCCTCCAGATGCTCGCCCGCACCCTCCCCGCCGACCCCGACGCCCACGCCAAGGACGTCGCCCAGCGCGGCGACGACCGGGCGCTGCCGTGGCTGCAGCAGTCGTACGACCAGCTCCAGTCGATGGTCTCCACGAGCAGCGAGCAGCACCGCGCCTACCTCGTCGCCTGCATGCACTACACGCGTGAGCTGGCCGCCGAGGCCCACGCCATGGCCCGCGCCGCCCGCCCCCAGTCCGGCCGCAAGCTGGACCGCGACGCGGGACTCGCCGTCGTCATGGCCCGCGAGCTGACCGACATCTGCTCCCGCCTCCAGGAGGCGGACATCCGCGTCCGCCAGCCCCTCGGCCAGGGCCGCCTCGCCTCGCTCATCCACTCCATGTACGACCCGGACCACCCGATCGACCACATCCAGGCGATGACCAGGCGCAACGCCTGGCCGGCCGAGCTGGACGCCATGGAGCCCACCTACCTCAAGGCCAAGACCCGCGAGTCCTCCACCCGCGCCCCCTGGTGCCACGCCACCGCCTGGATCAAGGAGTGGCCGATGACCCCGGTCGGCGTGAACTTCCTCGCCCCGCTCCTCGTCCACACCCCCGACGTCATCCGGACGGTCGCCGTGACGATGGATCTCGAGCCCACCGAGGTGGCCATCGAGCGCATGCTGACCGAAAAGACGAACGACGCGGCGGAGGCGAGCCGCGCCGCCAAGATGAACCGCACCGTGGACCCCCGTGACGTCGCCGCCCACTCCCGCCTCGACCAGCGCGGCGAGGACCTGGCCAGCGGCGCCGCCGGCGTGAACCTGGTCGGCTACATCACCGTCTCCTCCCGCAACCCCGAGGCCCTCGCCCGCGACAAGCGGACGATAAGGGCCTCGGCCGGCAAGTCGTACCTCAAGCTGGAGTGGTGCGACCGAGAGCACCACCGCGCCTTCGTGAACACACTTCCGTTCGCCACCGGCATCCGAAGGTAGGGCTTCACATGCGGGACCCGCTGACCGTCCTCACCGACGCCTTCACGTCCTTCCTCTTCGGCAAGGTCGAGACGACCCGCCTGCCGGTCCGCACCTCCACCGGCCAGGCCCAGGCGGTCTACCTCCCGACCGCCGCCCCCGGCCTCGGCGACTCGGGCGTGATCATCGGGCGCGAGGTCTACTCCGGCAAGGGCTACATCTACGACCCCTTCCAGCTGTACGGCCAACAGCTCCCGGCCCCGCACTGGCTGGTCCTCGGCGAGTCCGGCAACGGCAAGTCGGCGCTGGAGAAGACGTACGTCCTGCGCCAGCTCCGCTTCCGCGACCGCCAGGTCGTCGTCCTGGACGCCCAGGGCGAGGACGGCGTCGGCGAGTGGAACCTCATCGCGCAGGCGCTGGGCATAACTCCCATCCGCCTGGACCCGATGGCCGCCCTGGACCACGGCATCCGCCTCAACCCGCTGGACCCCTCGATCACCACGACGGGCCAGCTCGCGCTCCTGCGCACCATCATCGAGGTCGCGATGGGCCACGGCCTGGACGAACGCTCCGGCTTCGCCCTCAAGGTCGCCCACGCCTACGTCAACGAGACGATCGTCGAACGCCAGCCGGTCCTCTCCGACATCGTCGAACAGCTACGGCACCCCGAACCGGAGTCGGCGGAGGCGATGAACGTCGCCATAGACGACGTACGCGCCTGGGGCCTGGACGTGGCGCTGGTCCTGGACCGCCTGGTCGACGGTGACCTCCGGGGCATGTTCGACGGCCCGACGACCGTCGGCATCGACCTGGACGCCCCGCTGATCGTCTTCGACCTCTCCCACATCGACCGCAACTCCATCGCCATGCCGATCCTGATGGCGATCGTCGGCGTGTGGCTGGAGCACACCTGGATCCGCCCCGACCGGAAGAAGCGCATCTTCCTGGTCGAGGAGGCCTGGCACATCATCAACAGCCCGTTCGTGGCCCAGCTGTTCCAGCGGCTGCTGAAGTTCGGCCGCCGCCTCGGCCTGTCCTTCGTGGCCGTCGTCCACCACCTGTCCGACGTGGTCGACGGAGCGGCGGCGAAGGAGGCGGCCGCGATCCTGAAGATGGCGTCGACCAGGACGATCTACGCCCAGAAGGCGGACGAGGCCAGGGCGACGGGCCGGGTCCTCGGCCTGCCCCGCTGGGCCGTGGAGATCATCCCGACGCTCACCCCCGGCATCGCGGTCTGGGACGTCAACGGCAACGTGCAGGTCGTCAAACACCTGGTCACCGAGACGGAACGCCCCCTCGTCTTCACCGACCGCGCGATGACCGAGTCGTCCGTCGACCTCGCCGACGACGCGCTGCGCGCCGCCGAGATGGAGCAGGAACAGCGGGCGGCGGCCTTCATGGAACAGCACTTGCCCGACTTGGACGGCTCGTCCGAGTCGACCGTGGCGTAGGGGCGGGGGTGCCATGAGACCGGGTGACGACCCTCAGGGCCGGGGAGGCCAGCGGGGAGCCCAGGGCGGCATCCCCGACGGCCTCCTGGTCGGCCTGCTCGCGTTCCTGCTCGGCATGACGCTGCTGGTGTGGACGGCCACCGGACTGGCAGCCGTCCTCTCCCACGGCACCTGGCCCGCCGGCGTCACCTTCACCCGCACCCCCCTGGCCATGCGCCACCTCGTCGCCCGCCCCCACGACATCGCGGGCGCCTGGCCTGACGCGGAAGCCAGCGCGCTCTCCGGCTACGGCCTCTTCTGGGGCCTGCTCATCGGCCAGCTGATGCTGCTGTTCGTCCTCACCGTGTTCGTGATGGGCACGGTGGCCAGGTGGCGGGCCGTGCGGGCGCGGCGAAGGACGGCGGTCGCGCATCCCGGTCCGGACCGCCACGAGGTACCGACACCGCGGATGCCCGAGCAGCCGACGGAGCAGGCCGCCCCACCGGCCCCGTCCCTCGCCCAGCCACCGGCACAGGCCCTCGCCCAGCCCACCTCGGAGCCGGCGTCACCGCCGCGGCCGACGCCGCCTCCCCAGGAGCCCGCCACTTCGCTGCTCGCCGCCGAACGGACGGGCGGCTGGGAAACGCACCGCACCGAGGGCGCGGTCCACTACGGCCCCCCGGAAACCCGCCACACCACCGCGGCCGGCACCGTCCGCGACGCGGAGGGCCCCGCCCTCGTCGTCACCTCCGCCCCCGCCCTGTGGCAGACCACCAAGGACGCCCGAGCCAAACTCGGCCCCGTCCTCCTCTACGACCCCGCCCACCTCTGCGACACCCCGGCCCGCCTCCACTGGTCCCCCACCGCCGGCTGCGAGGACAAGCCCACCGCGGCGGCGCGAGCCGCCGCCCTGCTGACCCCCGTACGCCCCACCGCCCGCCTGGACCAGGCCGTCACCGACACCGCCGAGACCCTCCTGCGCAGCTACCTGCACGCCGCCGCCATCGACGGCCGCACCATCCGCCACGTCCACCGCTGGTCCCAGGGCACCGGAATCCAGGAAGCGGTGCGTACCCTCCGGACGAACCCCAAGGCGGCCCCCGGCGCGGCCGGCGAACTGGAAGCCGCCCTCACCTCCCACCCCGAGCGCCGCGACATCGCCCAGGAGCTGACCACCCGGGCCCTGTCCGCCCTCTCCACGGTGAACATCCGCGAGGCCTGCACTCCCAACCGAACCGATGCCCTCGCCTTGGATTCCTTCGTGAACGAAGGGGGAACGCTTTACGTGGTAGGTGAATCCATCGAGGACCCGAGGACCCGCCCCGGCGCGATGCCTCTCCTCACGGCCCTCGTCTCCAGCGTGGTCGAGCGCGGCCGGCGCATGGCCGAACGGTCATCCTCCGGTCGCCTCGACCCACCACTCACCCTGGTCCTGGACGACGTCGCGGCCGTGGCCCCCCTCGCCCAGCTCCCGGACCTCCTGACCACCGGCACCGACCGCGGCCTGCCCACCCTGGCCCTCCTCCGCTCCCGCGAGCAGGCCCGCACCCGCTGGCCCGACACAGAACTGCCGGTGTAGCCGCCCGCCTCAGGGGCCCTCCAGGACGAACTCCAGCTCCCGGGCGTCCGGATCCGGCCCCGCCGCCAGCGGCACGACCACCCCGCTCGGCACGAACCCCACCCTGCGGTAGAAGGCCTGCGCCCGCCCGTTCTCCTCGTGCACGATGAGCCGCACCCGCTCCACCCCCCGCGCCCACGCCCACTCCAGCCCGGCGTCGAACAGCACCTCCGTCAGCCCTATCCCGCGGAACTCGGGCCGCACGAACACCCCGACGACATGCCCCTGCCGCCGCTCCACCGGGAACCCCGCCCAGTCCTTCGTCCCGGCCTCCTCCACCAGCACGGTCAACGTCCCGACCCACTCACCGTCCGGTCCCTCGGCGATGACCTGCTGCGCCCCGTCGGCGCCCTCGGCGACCCCCGCCGTCCGCTCCCGCCAGAAGGCCTCCGGCTTCGCCAGAGCCTCCTGGTACGTCTCCAGAAAGGCGAGGGGAGCGACCGGATCCCGCAGCGCCAGGAGCCGCAGCTCCCGCGCCGCGGCCCACTCATCGGCCCGCACGGACCGGATCACGTAGTTCATGCGGGTCACCGTAGTACCCGGGTACTACACGCCTCACCCCGAATACGCCCCCCAGCCGGACGCCGGATCACCCCGTCCCGGCGCAGAATCGAAGCACGATCACGGCGAACGGACACCCCACCATGTACACGGTGCCGCAGCACAGGGACGCCACCACCCGCGAGGCCGCCCGAGGCGAGCGGGCCACCGAGCCGACGGAGCCCCTCACCCGGTACGTACAGCGCGCCGTACGACGTGTGCAGACCTTCGACCGCCGCCATCCCCTGCTGTGGGACCTGCACCTCACCGTCTTCTGGACGCTGGCGGCGCTGATCGACGCCGACGGCGGCTGGCGCAACGTCGCCCGCGAACCGGACACCCCGGTTCCCCTCGTGTTCGTCATGAGCCTCGGGTTGTCCCTCCCCCTGCTCTGGCGCCGCGGCCACCCCAGGGCCGTCCTCCTCGCCATGGCCCCGTTCGCCTTGGTCAACGCCTGGTCCGGCGCCGTACTGCAGGCCGCCCTGCTCCAACTGGCGGTGATCTTCCACATCGCGCTGCGCAGGCCCCTGCGCTCGCTGTGGTGGGCCACGGCCCTCGTCGTCGCACCGACCGTCGTCGCCGCCGTCCGCCACCCGCAGGGCAGTTGGGACGAGGACGTCATCCCGGTGCTGACCTCCGTCCTCCTCGCGGCCGCGATCGGCGTCACGGTCCGCACCCGCCGCGACTACACCGAGGCTCTCGAGGACCGTGCCCGCCGTCTGGAGAGGGAGCGCGACCAGCAGGCCCGCCTCGCCGCGGCCGCCGAACGCACCCGCATCGCCCGCGAGATGCACGACATCATCGGCCACAACCTCTCCGTCATCACCGGCCTGGCCGACGGCGGCCGCTACGCCGCCACCAAGTCTCCCGAACGCGCCGCCCAGGCCCTCGACGCCATCTCCACCACCAGCCGCCAGGCCCTCAACGAACTACGCCGCCTCCTGGACGTCCTGCGCGAGGAGGACACCGCGGGCCCGAACCCGGAACTCACCCCCCAGCCCACCCTGACCGACCTGGACCAGCTCCTCGAAGGCGTACGGGCCGCGGGTCTCCCCGTCGACATGACCGTCCGGGGCACCCCCACCATCCCCCCGGGCCGTCAGCTGACCGTCTACCGAGTCATCCAAGAGGCCCTCACCAATACCCTCAAACACGCCGGCCCCGAAGCGACCGCCACGATCACGCTCTCCTACGCCGACACGGGCGCCGTCACCGCCACCGTCACCGACACCGGCCGGGGCGGCCCACCCGCCACGGACGGCGGCCGCGGACTCCCCGGAATGCGCGAACGCACGTCCCTCTACGGCGGCACACTCGAAGCCGGCCCCCGCCCGCACCCCGAACGGGGCTGGCGCGTCCACCTGCACCTACCGGAGGAAAGCCCGCAGTGACCACCGTCCTCATCGCCGACGACCAGCCCCTGCAGCGTCTGGGTTTCCGCATGCTGCTGGAGAGCCAGGAGGACCTCCATGTCCTGGCCGAGGCGTCCAACGGCAGCGAGGCGGTCCGCATGACGGCCGAGCTCCACCCCGACGTCGTCCTGATGGACATCCGCATGCCCGGTCTGGACGGTATCGAGGCCACCCGCCGCATCACCGCCACCGGCGACCGCACCCGCATCCTGATCCTCACGACCTTCGACCTCGACGAGTACGCCTACGCCGGCCTGCGCGCGGGAGCCTCCGGCTTCCTGATCAAGGACGCCCAGCCGGAAGACCTGCTCTCCGGCATCCGCGCGGTCGCCTCGGGCGACGCGGTGGTCGCCCCCAGCCTGACCCGCCGCCTCCTGGACGCCTACGTCCACCACCTCCCGGCCGGCATCGGCTCCGATCCCTCGTCCCCACATCCCCGCCTGGCCACCCTCACGGACCGGGAACGGGAAATCCTCACCGTCATCGGGAAGGGCTGGACGAACCATGAGATAGCCACGCGCTTCCACCTCGCGGAGTCCACCGTGAAAACCCACGTGGGTCGCGTCCTCGCGAAGACTGGTTCCCGAGACCGGGTACAGGCGGTGATCCTGGCGTACGAAACGAAACTGGTACAGCCGTAAAGGCCCTGAACGCAGAAATCCCCCGTGCCGAATGGCACGGGGGATTTCTTTGAATAATTGTTCGGCGGCGTCCTACTCTCCCACAGGGTCCCCCCTGCAGTACCATCGGCGCTGTAAGGCTTAGCTTCCGGGTTCGGAATGTAACCGGGCG
>NZ_JBITEN010000032.1:0-65493 GCF_044455165.1 Streptomyces sp. NPDC051315 | reverse complement strand
CAGGCGCACGAAGACGGCGGTGCTGTGCTGCCAGCCGTCCGCGAGCTCACCGGCGGTCACGACCACCCCGGCCCCCGCGGTGTCGACCACGGAACACAACCGCTCGACAGGGAACTCCGCGTCCAGCAGGGTGTATCCGGCCCCCGCCTTGAGCACGGCCAGCACGGCGACGACCAGGTCCAGACCCCGGTCCAGAAGGACGGCGACCACGTCACCCCGGCCCACACCACGGCCACGCAGATGACGGGCCAACCGGTTGGCCGACGCGTTCAGCTCCCCGTAACCGACCCTCCGGTCCCCAAGGACGAGAGCGGTCGCCTCGGGAATACGGGCCGCCTGCTCCTCGAACAGCTCGTGCGCGCACGCCGCGTGCGGGAAGCCGGCAGCGGTGGCGTTCCAGTCGTCGAGGAGCGTGGTGCGTTCGTCGGCCGCGAGCACGTCGAGCGCGCCTGTGCTCCGGTCCGGATCGGCCACGGCGGCGGTCAGGAGGCGGACCAGGCGCGCGGCGAGCGCCTCGGCAGTGTCGCGGTCGAACAGGTCGGTGGCGTACTCCAGGAAGCCGGAGATGCCGGCCGGGGCGCCGTCCTCGTCGCGGTGCTGTTCGGCGACGAAGGTGAGGTCGAACTTGGCACTGTGGCGCTCGGGGTGCTCCACACCGACCTCGCAGCCGGGCAGAGACACGGCCGGCGTGGCGTCCCGCAGCGCGAGCATCACCTGGAAGAGGGGGTGCCGGGCGAGGGAACGGGCCGGGTTCAGCTCCTCGACCAGCCGCTCGAACGGCACGTCCTGATGGGCGTAGGCGGCGAGGTCGGTCTCGCGGGTGCGGGCGAGGAGCTCGCGGAAGGTGGGCTCGCCCGAGGTGTCGGTCCGCAGCACCAGCGTGTTGACGAAGAAGCCGACCAGATCGTCGAGCGCCTCGTCCGAACGCCCGGCGACCGGGGTGCCGAGCGGGATGTCCGTGCCGGCCCCGAGGCGCGTCAGCAGCGCCGCCAGACCCGCCTGGAGGACCATGAACAGCGTGCAGTCGCTGCGGCGGGCGAGATCGAGGAGCCGCCCGTGCAGCTCGGCGTCGAGCGTGAGCGGCACGCTGTCGCCGCTGTGGCTCGCGACAGCGGGTCGGGGCCGGTCGGTGGGGAGGGCCAGCTCGTCGGGGGCCCCGGCGAGGGACTCCCGCCAGAAGTCCAGCTGTCGGCGTGTCAGGCTGTGCGGATCGTCCTCGTCCCCCAGCAGCTCGCGCTGCCACAGGGTGTAGTCGGCGTACTGGACGGGCAGCGGCGGCCAGTCCGGCGCGCGGCCCGCACGGCGTGCCGCGTAGGCCGTGGCGAGGTCCCGGGTCAGCGGGGTGAGGGACCAGCCGTCGGCGGCGATGTGGTGGCAGACGAGCAGGAGGACGTGGTCGTCGTCGGCGACGGTCAACAGGGTGGCCCGCAGCGGGGGTTCGGCGGCCAGGTCGAAGCGGTGGACGGAGGCTTCGTACAGGGCCTGGGGCAGGTCTTCCTCGGCGCAACCGGCGGTGTGCCAGGCGGATCCGGCCGCGGGGTCCGTGTCCGCGCCGGTGCCCGTGCCGGGGTCCGCGTCGAGGACGCGCTGCCAGGGCTCACCGTCCGTCGTGGGGAAGACCGTGCGCAGGGCCTCGTGGCGGGCCATGACGTCCACGACGGCGCGGCGCAGCGCGTCGGCGTCGAGCGGTCCTCGCAGACGTAAGGCGAGCGGCACGTTGTAGGAGGCGTGGGGCTCCTCGACCTGGTCGAGGAACCAGAGCCGCTGCTGGGCGAAGGAGACCGGGACGCGGTCCGGCCGGCGGGCGGGCAGCAGTGCCGGGCGGGGGGCGGCGTCGGCGCCCGTGCCCGCGTCGGCGTCGGTGCCTGCGCTGTCGAGACGCTCGGCGAGCGCGGCCACCGTGGGTGCGTGGAACAGCTCGCCGATTCCGACGTGGATGCCGAGCCCGGTGCGCACGCGGCTGCTCAGGCGAGCGGCGAGGAGGGAGTGACCGCCCAGGTCGAAGAAGCTGTCGTGCACGCCGACCTGATCGACGCCGAGGACGTCGGCGAAGAGGTCGCAGAGGAGCTTCTCCCGCGCGGTGCGCGGGGGGCGGCCGTCGGATGTCGAGGTGGGCTGGGGGGCGGGCAGGGCGTGGCGGTCGAGTTTGCCGTTGGGGGTGAGCGGGAGGGCGTCCAGGACGGTGAGGCTGCTGGGGCGCAGGTGTTCGGGGAGGTGGGCGACGGCGTGGGCCCGGGCGTCGGCGGGATCGAGCGCGGTGCCGGGTTCGGCGACCAGGTAGGCCGCGAGGCGCTTGTCCCCGGGGCGGTCCTCCCGGACCACGACCGCGGCCTGCCGGATGTCCGGGTGCTTCATCAGGACGGTCTGGACCTCGCCGGGCTCGACCCGGAAGCCGCGGATCTTCACCTGGCCGTCCGCGCGGCCGATGTACTCCAGCACGCCGTCGGCCCGCCACCGCGCCAGGTCACCGGTGCGATAGACCCGCTCGCCGGGAGCGCCGTAGGGGTGGGCGACGAAACGCTCGGCCGTCGGACCCGGCTGTCCCAGGTATCCGTGGGCCAGGCCGGCCCCGGTGAGGTAGAGGTCTCCGACGACACCGGCCGGGACCGGGCGGAGCCGCTCGTCGAGTACGTACATCCGCTCGTTGCCGATCGGCCGGCCGATCGGGATCGAGGGGCGCCGGGCGTCCGCCGCCGTGACGAGGTGGGTCGAGACGAAGATCATCGCCTCGACCGGCCCGTACCCGTTGACCAGCCGCAGCCCCGGATACTCCGCCAACGCCTTCCTCGCGTGGGCGGGCGACGCGGCTTCGCCGCCGCCGATGATCTGACGCATCCCGGTGAAGCAGCCCGGATACTCGTCGAGCAGGAAGTTGAGCAGGCTCGCCGACAGGTAGGCCGTGGTGACGCGGTGACGGGCGATGAGCTCGGCGATCACCGCCGGCTCCGGCTTCCCGCCGGGCTGGAGGACGCAGGTGCCGCCGTGGAGCAGGGGCCCGAAGACCTCCAGCGCGAACGCGTCCCAGGACATCGGCGCGCACTGCAACCACACCTCGTCCGGCCCGAAGGACACGAAGTCCTGGCTGGTCAGGGTGCCCGTGATGGCCCGGTGGGGAGCCACCACGCCCTTCGGCACACCCGTCGAACCCGACGTGAACATCACACACGCCGGATCCTCCGGCCCCGCGATCCTGCCCAGCGCCGACTCGTCGCAGGCCGCGATCCGGGCGGCGTCCGCGTCCAGCCGCA
The DNA here is from genome assembly GCF_044455165.1 of Streptomyces sp. NPDC051315. Taxonomy (NCBI): domain Bacteria; kingdom Bacillati; phylum Actinomycetota; class Actinomycetes; order Kitasatosporales; family Streptomycetaceae; genus Streptomyces; species Streptomyces sp. NPDC051315. Next base: position 62,245 of record NZ_JBITEN010000032.1, on the reverse strand, counting down.
CCAGGTCGGCCACCGGCCCCGGACCGTCACCGAGATCACCGGCCGTGACCACCAGCGAGACCCCGGCGCGAGCCACGACATCCCGCAGCCGCTCCGCCGGGAATCCGGGATCCAGCAACGTGTACGCCGCGCCCGCCTTCAGCACCGCCAGAAGCGCCACGATCAGCCGCGGCTCACGCTCCAGCAACACACCGACCGTGTCACCCCGCCGCACCCCCCGACCGACCAGGTACCGCGCCAGCCGGTTCGCCTCCCGCTCCAGCTCCCCGTACGACCACCGCACATCCCCGAGAACCAGCGCCGTCGCCTCCGCCGACCCGCCGGCCCGCCGTTCGAACAGCTCGTGCACACCCGCCCCGGCCGCGAACGCGCGATCCGTTGCGTTCCACTCGTCGAGCAGCAACCGCCGCTCCCCCGCCCCCAGGACATCCAGATCACCGATGCGGGCATCCGGCTCCGCGACAGCCGCCTCCAGCAGCCGCACCAGCCGCGCCACCAGCTCCTGCGCACTGTCCCGGTCGAACAGATCGACGGCGTACTGGGCCGAGCCGCGGATGCCGGTGGGGCGACCGGTGTCGTCGTACCCCTCGGTGACGTCGAAGGTCAGGTCGAACTTGGCGACGTCGAGGGAGAGCACGCGCTGCTCGACGAGGTCGAGGCCGGGCAGCCGCGGCGTGGCGACGGCGTTGTTCTGGAGGACGAGCATCACCTGGAAGAGCGGGTGCCGGGCCGGCGAACGGACCGGGTTCAGCTCCTCGACGAGCCGCTCGAACGGCACGTCCTGATGGGCGTACGCCGCCAGGTCCGTCTCCCGGGCCCGCGCGACGAGCTCCCGGAACGTCGGATCACCGGACGTGTCGGTCCGCAGCACCAGCGTGTTCGCGAAGAAGCCGACCAGATCGTCCAGGGCCTCGTCCGAACGCCCCGCCACCGGGGTCCCCAGAGGAATGTCCGTGCCGGCCCCGAGGCGCGTCAGCAGCGCCGCCAGACCCGCCTGCACCACCATGAACAGCGTGCAGTCGCTGCGGCGGGCGAGGTCCAGGAGCCGTCCGTGCAGGTCGGCCGGCAGGTCCACGGGGACGACGCCACCCGTGTGTGACGGCTGGAGCGGGCGGGGGCGGTCGGTGGGGAGCGTCAGCTCGTCGCCGAGTCCTGCCAGGGCCTGTCGCCAGTGCGCGAGGTGCCGGGCGAGCGGACTGTCCGGGTCGGCCGGGTCGCCGAGCAGGTCCCGCTGCCACAGCGTGTAGTCGGCGTACTGCACGGGCAGCGGCGACCGGTCGGGGGCGCGCCCCTCGGCGCGGGCCCCGTACGCCACGGCCAGGTCCCGCACCAGCGGCGCCATCGACCACCCGTCGCACGCGATGTGATGCACCACCAGCAGCAGGACGTACTCTCCTGCTCCGGCATCGAACAGATGGGCCCGCAGGGGCAGTTCGGAGCCGAGATCGAACCCCTGCCGGGCGGCGGCGGTGAGTGCCTCGGTGAGATGGGCCTCGCCCGGGGAGGTGTGGGTCCAGGCCGCACGGGCGTCCTGGGGTCTCAGCACCTGCTGGCGGGGCCGCCCGTCGGGGGCGGGGTAGAGGGTGCGCAGGGCTTCGTGGCGCTCCACCACGTCGTCGACGGCCCTGCGCAGGGCGTCGGTGTCGAGGGCGCCGTGCAGCCGGAGGGCGAGCGGGACGTTGTAGGTGGCGCCGCTCGCCGCCGCCCGCGGGGCGCCGGACACTTCGGTCCGGTCGAGGAACCAGATGCGCTGCTGGGCGTGGGACAGCGGGAGTTCGGCGGGCCGGCCGGCGGGGCGCAGGGCCGGCGGGGCCTGCTCGGCACCGTCGAGGGCGCGGGCCAGGCCTGCGGCGGTCGGATCCCGGAACAGCTCGCGGACGCCGATCTCGGCGCCGAAGGTACGGCGGATGCGGCTGATCAGGCGGGCGGCGAGCAGGGAGTGGCCGCCGAGCAGCAGGAAGCTCTCGTCCGCGCCGACCTCGTCCATGCCGAGGACGTCGGCGAACAGCCGGCACAGGGTTCGCTCGACGGGCGTGGCGGGGGCGCGGCCGACCGGTCGGGTGCGGGTCATCGGGGCGGGCAGGGCGTGGCGGTCGAGTTTGCCGTTGGGGGTGAGCGGGAGGGCGTCCAGGATGACGGTCGCGGAGGGGACGAGGTGTTCGGGGAGCCGGTCGGCCGCGTGGGCCCGTAGCTCCTCGGGGGTCGCGGCCGCGGACGCGTCGAGGACGGCGTAGGCGACCAGTCGTTTGTCCCCGGGGCGGTCCTCCCGGACCACGACCGCGGCCTGCCGGATGCCCGGGTGCTTCATCAGGACGGCCTGGACCTCGCCGGGCTCGACCCGGAAGCCGCGGATCTTCACCTGCCCGTCCGCGCGGCCGATGAACTCCACGACGCCGTCGGGCCGCATCCGCACCAGGTCGCCGGTGCGGTACAGGCGCTCGCCCGGAGCACCGTAGGGGTGGGCGACGAAGCGTTCGGCCGTCGGCCCCGGCTGACCCACATACCCCCGGGCCAGGCCCACACCGGCCATGTAGAGCTCGCCCTCCGTGCCGGGCGGAAGCCGTCGGAGCCGCTCGTCGAGGACGAAGACCTGCTTGTGGGAGAGGACGCTGCCGACGGGGACGGCGGAGCTCTCGGCATCCTGCGGGGTGATGACACGGCAGCAGGTGAAGATCATCGACTCGACCGGCGAGTACCCGTTGACCAGCCGCAGCCCCGGATACGCCGCCATCGCGCCGGCCACATGCGCCACCGACAGCGGCTCACCACCCGTCATCAACTGCCGCACCCCGGCGAAACACCCCGGATACTCGTCCAGCAGGAAGTTGAACAGACTCGCCGACACATGCACCGTCGTCACCGCATGCGCCGCGATCAACCGCGCGATCGCCGACGGCTCGGGCCGCGGACCCGGCTGGAGGACGCAGGCACCGCCGTGCAGCAGCGCGCCGAACAACTCCAGCGCGAACGCGTCCCAGGACACCGGCGCGCACTGCAACCACACCTCACCCGGACCGAACGAGACGTACTCCTGACCCGTCAACGTCCCGGTCAGAGCCCGGTGCGGAGCCACCACACCCTTCGGCACACCCGTCGAACCCGACGTGAACATCACACACGCCACGTCCTCCGGCCCCGCCACCCGACCCAGATCAGCACCCTCCAGCGAAGCGACGACCCCCGCCTCGACGTCGACAGGGACCGGTCGCACCCGCGTGCCCTCCCAGTGACCGGCGAACCGGGCGAGGGTGACGACCCGGGTGACGCCGGCCAGGGAGGCGATGGCGCGGGCGCGCTCCACGGGGAGGCCGGGGTCGAGGAGGGTGTATCCGGCGCCCGCCTTGAGCACGGCCAGGACGGCCACCACCAGCTCGGTGTCGCGCTCCAGCAGCACCCCCACGGTGTCGCCACGCCGCACTCCGGACGCGACCAGGTGGCGGGCGAGCCGGTTCGCCCGCACGTTCAACTCGCCGTACGCGGTGCCCCGTTCCTCGAAGATCACGGCGGTGGCGTCGGGGGTCCGGGCCGCCTGCTCCTCGAAGACCTGGTGGACGCAGTCCATGGACACCTTCATCATCTCCCTCACTCGGCGGGCGGTCGGTCGGGGCGGTTCGGGTGGTCCGGCATGGTGTGGCGTGCGGTGGTCGGGCCGGTCGGTCAGCCCGCGGCGGTCTCGGCGATCAGGCTCGCCGGGCGCATGTCGGTCCAGTGGGTGTCGACGTACTCGAGGCAGTCCTGCCGGGAGGCGGCTTCGTGGACGACGTGCCAGCCTTCCGGGACCTCGATGTCGGCCGGCCACAGCGAGTGCTGGTTCTCGTGATTGACCAGCACCAGGTACGCGGCGTCCGCTTTCTCGAAGGGATTGGTGGTCATCGGAATTCTCCTGTTCCTGAAGTAATTCTTCGGAGACGTCGAAAAGTTATCGCCGCGGTGAATTCCGGAAAGGCAGCAACCGGGGCAGCTCGGCGGCAGTTGCGCGAAGGGGAAGGTCGCGCAGAACGGCCGGTGTGCGGCGTTCGCCGCAGCAGCGTTCGGCCAGCAGCGCGTAAGGCAGCAACGCCTCCAGGGCGGGCGGGCCGAACAGCGAGATTCCGACGGGCAGTTCGCCGACGAATCCGGCCGGTACGGTGACGTTGGGCCGGCCGGCCAGGGCGGGGAGGGTGGAACTGGTCCGGGTGAACGGGTCGGGTCCGTCGTCGATGCGCCAGGCCGGGCCGCTGGTCGCGGCCATCAGGACGTCCACGCCGTGGTCGGCCAGGGCCGCGGCGAGCAGTTCCCGGGCCCGCTGCCGGGAGTGTCGCCGCCGGTCGGTGGCGAGCGCCCGGTCCTCGTCGGTGAGCGCGGCGCACCGCTCGAAGAGATCCTGGCCGAAGAGTTCGAGTTCCACCGGGTCCTGACGGTTCGCCAGAATGATCTCGTCGAGGGTGGCGGGGGCGTCGCGCCGACTGCTCAGATACCGCTCGAGGGAGGGCCGGAACTCCGCGCAGAGCGCGTCGAGTCCGTCGACGAGCATGTCCCTGGGCAGGGTGAGCGCGACGGGTACGACGACCGCGCCCGCGTCCCGGAGCCGTTCGGCGGCGCGTTCGGCGACCTCGCGCGCGTCGGGTGACATGCCCTGGACGTGCCACAGGCCCACCCGGACCGTCCCCGGCGGGGCGGGGTCACGGGGAAGCGGACGGCCGGTCAGGACCGCCAGACACAGCGCCGCGTCCCGCAGCCGCGACGCCAGCGGCCCGATGGTGTCCTGCACCGCGGAGACCGGCACGACTCCGGCAGACGGCAGGGTGCCGGGGGCCGGTTTGATCGCGGCCACTCCGCAGACGCCGGCGGGGCAGACGAGCGAGCCGTCGGTCTCGGTGCCGATCGCGAGCGGGGCCATCCCGGCCGCGACGGCGGCGGCCGAACCGGCGGAAGAGCCCCACGGGCTGCGCGTGGGGTCGTACGGGTTGCGGGTCTGGCCGCCGACGGCGGACCAGCCCTCGATACTGCGTGTGGAGCGGAAGTTGCCCCATTCCGTGAGGTTCGTCTTGCCGAGGATCACGGCTCCGGCCGCGCGCAGCCGGACGACGACCTCCGCGTCCCGGTCGGGCGGGGTCCTGGCGAGCTGCCGGGAGCCGGCGGTGCCGGCGAGTCCGGCCGTGTCGATGTTGTCCTTGACGAGGACGGGGATGCCGTCCAGCGGGCTCAGGGGACGGCCCGTGGCGTGCCGGTGGTCGGCGGCGCGGGCCTGTGCCCGGGCGGTGTCGTCGATCGCGAGGACGGCACGGACCACGGGGTCCACGGCGGTGACGCGTTCCAGGCAGGCGGTGACCAGGTCGGTGCTGGTGAGCGCGCGGGAACGCAGCAGCCGCGCCAGCTCGGCGACGGGACGGTCCTGGATGTCCGGAAGACGCCGGGTCGGGGCATCGACCGTGCCGAGGGCCGGGAGGCGGTCAGTCAAGGCGGGCCTCCCGCAGGAGGGGCGTGAGGGCCACCGTGACGACGGCGGTCAGCGCGACCAGCGCGTGCAGCAGCAGCGCCCAGGTCATTCCGGCCCACTCGGCGAGCACGCCGATGACCAGGTTGCCCAGGGGGGCGGCGCCGAAGATGAGGAGCGCTTGGATGGACACCACCCGGCCGCGCACGGTGTCGGGGGTCCAGCGCTGGACGCACGACACCAGCACGGTGCCGACCAGGGCCGAGACGAGTCCCAGGCCGGCGTAGGGGGCCAGCGCGGCGGCCATGGACGGGGCCCAGGCCAGTGCCGCCAGGCACGCGGTCTGCCCGGCGGTGCCCAGGACCATGACGCGTCCCGCACGGTGGCGGGCCGGCCACACCAGGGACAGCAGGAACCCGGCGGCGGCGCCGGCGGTGAAGGCGGTCAGCAGCAGGCCGGCGCCGGCAGCGGCCGAACCGTTGCGGTCCGCCATCAGCGCCACGCCGATGTTGATCGGTCCCGCACCGGCGAACTCGGTCAGTCCGATCACGGTGATCACGGCCCGCAGTCTCGGCTCGGCGGCCACGGCCCGGAGCCCTTCGCCGATGCGCGCCGCCAAGGACACGCGCGGCCCGGGGCGGCGGACGGTGCCGCGGCCCGCCGTGTCGGCCCCTTCGCCCTGTGCGGCGGCGTCCGCGCCGTCGACCGGGCCCACGGGAACCTGTTGCGCGCTCCCCGCCTCGGCGGTCCCGGGCGGCACCCCCGGCGTCGCGGAACTCGGGCCCGCCGGGGCGGTGTCCGGAACGGCAGGGCGCCCGCCCGCCGCCGTCTCCCGCAGGGCAGCGGGCCCGCCGGTCCCCGTCGCCGCCCCGGGCGCGGCGGAACTGCCGTCGGCACCCGGCGCGCCAGGGCGCCCGCCCGCCTCCGGCAGGGCCTTCGGTCCGTTCGCCTCCGGCGCCGTGTCCGGCGTGCCCCGTACGCGTACGCGCAGGACGGCCACCACCGACACCGCGTACGTCACGGCGTTGACGGCCGCGACCAGCGGGACGCCGCCGAGGGCCATCAGCACCCCGCCGAGCGGGCCGCCCGCCGCCTGGCCGCCGCGGAGGGCGCCCAGGTACAGCGCGTTGCCACGGACCAGGTGGTGGTGGGGCAGAAGTCCGGCGCGCAGCGATCCGGAGGCCGGGACGAAGAACGCCCCGAACAGCGCGAGCCCGGCCGCCGCCGCCACGAGCAGCGGCACCCCGGGGCCCAGGGCGAGGGCTCCGGCGGTCGCGAGCACCATGACCGCGCAGCGGGCCAGGTCGGCGCCGGCCATGACCCGGCGGGGGCCGACGCTGTCGACGACGGCGCCCGCCCCGAGCAGGGTGACCATTCTCGGCAGGGAGGCGAGAGCGAGGACCGCGCCCGCCCGTGCGGGGCCGGTGTCGGCGGTGACCGACCAGGCGAGGGTCACGTACCAGGCGGCGTCGCCGAGCGCGGACAGGCCCATGGCGAGGGCGAAGCCGAGGTAGCCGCCGCCCGTGAGGCCCGCGCCCTCCGTCCGGGTGGCGGCGGGGACCGGCCCGGTGGCCGTGGCCCCGCTCATGGCTGGGTACCCAGCGGCGCGTGCAGCGAAGGATCCGGGTGCGGGAGCCCCGTCCCGGCCGCCCACACGTCTTCGTGCCCGAGCGCGTCCGCCCGGTACTTGCCCAACGCGCTGATGAGCAGGCGCAGTTCCAGGGCCAGGGCCTCCACGAGACGGACGAGGCCCCGCTCGGGGTCCTCTTCGACCGCGAGGAGTGCCGCCCGTCCGAGTCCGACGGCGGTGGCTCCGAGGGCGAGTGCCTTGGCGGCGCGGGTGCCCTCCCACATCCGGCCGGACGCCAGCAGCCCGGCGGCGGGGCGGCCGACGCGGCGCAGGCATTCGCCCAGCGGCAGTCCGACCCCGCCGAGGAAGCCCAGCGGGGCCCAGCCGGTGCCGCCCTCCGCGCCGTCGACGGTGACCGCGTCGGCGCCGGCCGCCCAGGCGACGGCGGCGGCCTCCCCGACGTCCCGCCCGGGGTGGAGCTTCACCCACACCCGGACGCGCGGGAAGTTGTTGCGCATCAGGCGGATCTGCTGGCGCAGGATCTCCTCGGTGAAGGTGCCGGGACTGCCGCAGCGCAGGATCCGTCCGTCGCCGCCGAGGACGTCGTCGACGGTGTACTGGTCGGCGACGCGGTCGGCGGCGGCGCGGTCCAGGACGGTCATGCCGCCGAGCCCCGGCTTGGCTCCCTGACCCACCTTCAGTTCGAAGGCGAGCCGCCCCGTCTCCAGCAGCGGTCGGGCGGAGGGGTCGCTGTAGACGAGGTTCCACACCTCGGCGTCGGCGTCCTCGGTGCTCTGCTGCACGGCGACGCCGCCGGTGCCGTCGGGGACCTCGTCGAGGTAGGCGCGGATGCGGCCGAGCAGGGACCGCTCGGTGTCCTGGGACGGCGGGGTGGCGAGCCGCCCGTAGCCGTTGACGGGGACGACGTTCTCGCCGATCACCATGGGGATGCCGAGCCGTCCGGCCTGGCGGCTGGCGGCCGTGCCGAGGTCGGCACTGGCCACCTGGGTGGACCCGAAGGCGGAGAGGTAGGCGGGCAGCGGGGAGTGGAGGGCACCGACGGCGGTGGCGAGGTCCACGTCGTGGTGCATCGGCTCGCGGGCGAGGTCGATGAGTTTCTCCAGGCGCTGCGGCATGAAGACGGGCGGCACCAGGCGGAGCTCGTCCAGGAGGTCGGCGCCCGGGGCGGCGGACGCGGGCCTCGGCGTGGCGCCGAACAGGGTCCGTCCGTACGTTTCCCCGTGCGGGAAGAGGGCGGCGGTGCCGCGGCGGGCCCGGTCGCGTACGGCGTCGTCGGGGAAGCCGTCGGCCCGGAGACCGGAGCCGTCGGAGGTCCCCCCGGTGGGTCGCGGGTTCACGGGGCGACCACGCCCGGGACCTTCGGGTAGGCGCTGGCCTGCCATACGGCGTCCAGTCCCGCGAGGTAGCGGGTGAAGCGTTCCAGGCCGATGCCGAAACCGGCGCTGTCCGGTATGCCGTCGCGGACCATCTGCAGATACCAGCCGTACTTGGCGGGGTTCTCGCCGGTCTCCCGCATCCGGGCGACGATCCGGGCGTACTCGAACTCCCGCTCACTGCCGCTGCACAGTTCGCCGTAGCCTTCGGGCGCGATGATGTCGAAGTTGCGCAGGGTGCCCGGCTCGACGCGACTCTCGCGGTCGTAGAAGCCCCGGGAGCCCTTGGGGTAGTCGGTGACGAAGAAGGGGCCGCCGGACTTGGCGGACAGCAGGGCCTCCCCCTGCCAGTCGATCTCGGCGTCGGCGCTCTGGTCGTGGCCCATGTCGCGCAGTTCGGCGACGGCCTCGGCGTGCGTGCGGTGGCCGAAGGGCTCTCCCAGCAGTTCGGCGAAGGCGCCGGTGTCGCGGCCGAGCCGCTCGAACTCCTCGGAGTGGTGCTCGATGACCTCACGCACGACGTGCCGTACGAGGTCCTCGCCGAGCCGGGTGATCTGTTCGCGGGAGGCGCCCGCGACCTCCACGTCGATCTGGTGGAACTCGGCGAGATGGCGGCTGGTGTTCGCGGTCTCCAGGGGTTCCAGACGGACGCAGGGCGCGATGCAGAAGATCCTGTCGAAGGCGAGCAGGGAGGCCTGCTTGTACAGGATGGCGCTCGTCATGAGCTTGTAGCGGTGGCCGTAGTAGTCGACGTCGACCTGCTTGGAGCCGCGTACACCGGGGTCGGTGACGGGACCGATCATCGGCGGCAGCATCTCGGTGAACCCCTGCGCGCGCAGAAAGGCGCGGGCAGCCGTCAGCATGCCGTTCTGGAGCCGTACGACGGCGCGCGTCGTCGGATCGGTCAGGTGCCGTGCGGGGGCCTCGGGCAGGCGGTCCGTGACGGCGGGGCCGGCCGTCGGGTCCGTGGTGTGCGGCATGGGGTGTCTACCGTCCTTCTTCGGGGAGGGCCGCGCGGGCCGGCGGGCGGTGCCCGTCGTCGAGGGGCCGGTGGGCGGGCGAGGGGTCGAGGGCCGCGGCGTCGAAGCGCCGTTCCACATGGCTGAGGGCGGTGAGGAGACCGCTGGAGGTCAGGCGTGGCGCGTGGGCGAGTTCGGCGATGCCGCCGAGCGGCATGGCGCCGATGGCGGACCAGCGCAGCCGTCCGTCGGTGTCGAGGTAACTGCGCGTCCGCTGGGCGTTGTCGGGATGGAGGCAGTACGGGACGTCCAGGTAGCCGCGTGCGAAGGCCCGCGGCAGGGCCCGGCCGAGGTCGGGCGAGATCTCCAGGACCGCCTGGACGAGAGCGGACGCCTCGGCGTGGATACCGGTGTCGGGGACCGGTCCGGCGGCGCGTCGGAATGCCGACGCCGGCGTCTGTCCGGCGGGTCCGGCCGTCGGCCCCGCGGCCGTCGGCAGCGCGGCCGTCGGCAGCGCGCGGGCCGTCTCGGTCTCGGCGGCGCGCGCAGCGGCTTCCAGGGCCGCCACGTTCTCCCGCACGGTCGGGATGCGGTGGGCCTCGGCGACGGTCTTCACGATGAGGCGGGCCGCGCCGGTCCGGACCGCGAGCCGGGCCGACTCCTCGAGGAGGAGCCGGGCGCCGTCGGGGGTGCGCGGGTACACGCCCATGTAGGTGTAGACGACGATGTGCCAGTCGAGGTCGGGCAGGAGCCGCTCCGCGAGTCGCCGCAGGGCGTGCAGGGCCTCCTCGTCCTGACCGGGGTCGGTCTGCTGGGCGTAGCTGAGGGAGACGCTGCGCAGTCCGTGCTGGGCGAAGAACAGGGCTTCCAGCACGCTGAGCGCCACGAGCAGGCTCGGCGGGCACAACTGGCCCATCATGCAGCCGCCGAAGGTCTCCAGGTGGGGTTCGGCCCCGAGGTCGCGGGTGCGGGCGAGGAGGTCGCAGCTGCGTGCCCAGTTCTCGACGGAGGCGGTCAGCGGGGTACGGCCGTAGGGCAGGCAGTAGGAGACGGGTCCGCCCTCGGTGGCGTCGAGCCCGGCGAGGACCAGTGCGGCGACGATGTCCTGGGGGGCGGCGGAGCCGTGGCGCACCTGCACGGGGAAGGCGTGGTCCTGGATGCCGTCGAGGACCGAGCGGGTGACGGCGGTGCCGTGGGTGACGAGGGGGTAGCCGTTGAGCGGTACGCCGTCGGCGAGGGCGCGGCGGGCGGCGGCCTGGTCTCCCACGCGGGTGTAGCTGTCCAGGGTGACGGTGCCGACGGTGGTGGCGTCGGCGGCCCTGGTGGCGGCGAGACCGGCCCGCATGGCACGCGGGTCGCTCATGCCCATACGGGGCTGGACCACCAGGCGGCCGGCGTGCCGCGCGGCGGAGACGAAGGCTCCGAACGACGCCGGGGACGACGGCCGGCCCGTGGTGGCCGGGAGCTCGGCGAGGGTCATGTCGTCACGCCCGCCGGGACGGATCTCAGGAAGGACCCGAACGACGCCAGGCCCGTGCCGTCCTCGAAGACGGCGTCGAAACCGGCTTCGAGGAGGCCGGCGTGTTCGGTGCTGCCGGCGCCGCCGATGCCGAGCTTGCCGCCGATCACGACCGGGATGGCGGCGGTCTCGGGATGGCCGCGCAGTTCACGGACGACCCGCCGTCCGTCGTTGGCGCCATGACCGTTGACGCTGCTGATCACCACCAGGTCGGGGCGGTGGCGCCGGCATTGCTGGACCAGGAGCTCGTCGGGCACGCACGCCCCGAGGTTCGCGACCCGGTGCCCCAGCTCCTCCAGCAGCAGCTGCAGGAACACGAGGTTCCAGGTGTGCGCGTCCGACGCGACGCTGGAGACGACCACCGTGAGTTGGGAGTCCGGCCGTGTCTCCGCACTCGGGGTCTGTACCGGGATGACCGGGGTGCCCACTTCCATAGCCTGCCTTCGCTCGACATGACGGATGACGTCTTTTCGCCCGCGTTTCCCGGTCGTCTCCCGGCGTGGTGCGCCGGGAGACGACGTCCGGCGCCTGCCCGCCGTTTCCACGGCGTTTTCCCGGCACTTTCACGGCGTTTTCCCGGTGTGGCTTCCCGCGCTGTTCCTGACGTGTTTCTCGCGTTGTTTGCGAGGTCTCGCGTACGGGACGTGTGGCGAAGCGGCCAGATGGTCCGGTCGGGGCGTGCGTTCAACCTAGGAGGCGCCCCGGGGCGTGGGCGGAAGAACGGGCGGCAGGTGTCCGGCAGAATCGGCTGGGGCCGTGGACGCGTCAGGCCACCGCGCGGACAGTTCCGGGTGCCGGGTCGTATTCCGTCCGCATCCCGTGCCCGGTGGGGAGTTGGGCGGGGTGGCCCCCGAGGGCCGACCGGACCCGGTTCAGGACGCGGAAGCGGTCCGGGCCGTCCTCGTCGGCGGTGCGGACCAGGCCGTGGACCAGCAGGCCGTACACGGTGTCGGCGAGGGAGGCTCCGGCGAGCAGTGCCGCCTCCTCCAGCGTCCAGCTTCCGGGCAGCGCGGTCAGCGCGGTCAGCCGCTCCCGCAGCGGCGGTTCCAGTACGGCGAGGCCGCGCCGGACGGCCTGGGAGCCACTCGCGGATGCGGGACCCCAGGCGGCGGGAGGCGCCGAAAAGCGCTCGGGGTCCCGAACGAGGGAGCGCAGCAGCTCTTCCGGGGAGTGCACCAGTCCCCAGGCGGCCGTGGTCTCCAGGGCGCCGGGGACGCCGTCGAGCGTGCGGCACAACTCGGCGACGGCGGCGGTCGCGGCGGGGCGCGGGGCGTGCGGACGCAGCCGTCGCAGATGCGACAGGAACAGCCGGACGGCGGAGAACCCGGCGAGCGCGGCGGCATCGTGGTCGAGTGCGCGCCCGGGCACGGGCAGCGGGGCGACCGGCATGACCTGTTCACCGGTCAGGCAGGACGGAGTGGGCGCGGTGAGGACGATGCGCAGGCCGGGGCGGCGTTCGAGGAGGTGGTGGGCCAGGGGTCCCTCGGCTCTGTGCCCGAGACCGTCCAGGACCAGCAGGACGTCGTGGCCGTGACCGCCGCCGGTGTCGGTCACGGCCGGTTCGAGGCGGCGCAGTTCCCGAAGGTCGGGCGCGAGGCCCGCGGCCGGGACCCAGAGCACGTCCCAGCCGTGGCCGTCACGCAGGACCCCCGCCGCCTCCCGTACCAGGCGGGTCTTGCCGACTCCGCCCAGCCCGACGACGCTCACCAGTCTCTGCCGGTCCACCGTCAGCGACTCGATGAGGGAGTGGACCTCGTGCTCCCGCCCGACGGTCGTGCCGAGCAGCACGGGCGGCGGGCCGGCCACGGGTGCGGCGGCGCCGGAGCCGTCGGACGGGAGGTGGCTGCGCGCCACGTCGTGGAACGCGTCGCGGGACGTGCCGGTGAGCCGCAGGACGTCGGCGAGCAGCCGGACCGTCTCCTGCCGGGGCCGGCGGGCGCGGCCGCTCTCCAGGTCCCGTATCGCCCGGACGCTGAGTGTGGCCAGATCGGCCATCTGCTGCTGGGTCATGCCGATGCGTCTGCGGTGGGCGCGCAGCAGCCCGCCGAACTGGTCCGTGACGATGGCTGTGGTCATGGTCCCCTCCCCTGGTCGGTCCTGACGTCACCCATGGTCGGAACGGTTCGGTGCGCACCACATGGGTCGGCCGCCCCCAGATTCGGGCGGCGGTCCGCTCGGGGGTGCCGGGCGTGTTCCCGGGGCGGTACGGGTGTCGAGGGTGGCCGTCGGGGTGCGAGGGGCGCGGGCTCGCGGCGCGCGCGGGCCGGTGAGCCGGGCGGGGGGCCGGGTGTCGCGCCGGATGCGACGGGTCCGCGCGGGTGGGCGGGGACACGGGGCAAAACATGGGGGCGTTGCCCCCATGTGGAGCCGGGGTGCTCCCTGCCACCGTTGTCCACGTGACCATCACACCCTCCTCACAGGAGACCACGACGGGTCTGGCCCCGCACTGGTGGGCTCCCGCCCTCCATCTGCGGGAGCGGCTCGCGGCACCCGGCGCTCCCGCCGCCGACCCCTTCGGTCCGGCGGCGGCGCGGCTGGCGGACCGGGTGACGGCCCTGGGCCAGGACGAGGCGTTCCGGGCGCGGCTGGCCGCGCTCGGCGTCGATGTGCCGACGGTCGCCGCGCTGGCGGCGGAGCCGGCGGCACGGCTGGCCGCCCGGGCGGAGCAACCTGTGTGGGCGGAGTTCGTGGAGCGTGCCGTGGCCTCCGCACCGCCCCGTCCGGATCCGGGCGTGGGGTACGGCCCGGACGCGGCCGGGCGCCACACGCCCACGGCCCACGCACCGGACGGAGCCGGGCACCACGCGCCGCACGCGGCCGTGGCTCCCGAACCGGACACGGGGCTGGGGCACGACGCGTGGCGGCGGGCGTTCGCCGGTGCGCTGGCTCCCCTGACGCGGGCGGCCGGCCGTACGCTGGCCGAGCGGCTGCGGGCCCTGCCGGGCCTGGCCGACCAGGTCGATCCGGACTCCGTACGGGCGCGGTTCGAGCGGCAGCTCGGCCACCGGCTGGTGGGCCCGGCGGCGCGCACCCTCGTCCTGGAACTGAACCGCGCCCGCGCCGAGGGACGGCTGGACGGGGCCACGCCCGAGCGGCGCTTCGCCCGCTTCGCGGCGGACCTCGGCACGCGCGGCCCCTTGGCCGGGCTGTTCGACACGTATCCGGTGCTGGCGCGGCTGCTGGGCACCGAGTGCGTGCACGCCACCGCCGCCGTCGCCGAACTGCTCGAACGCTTCGTCACCGACCGGGCCACCCTCGTGAAGGAGCTCCTCGGCGGCATCGACCCCGGTGCGCTGACCGGTGTGGACCTCGGTCACGGGGACACCCATCAGCAGGGCCGGGCGGTGGCGCTGCTCCGCTTCACCGACGGCCGCACGGTGGTGTACAAACCTCGCCCGCTCGGCCAGCACGCCTGCTTCGACCGGCTCGTGGCCTGGCTCGACGACCGGCTGCCCGGCCTCGACCTGCGTACGGTGACGGTCGTGCGCCGCGACGGCTACGGCTGGCTGGAGTTCGTCGGCCACCGGCCCTGCCGGTCGGTCGCTGAGGTCGACCGGTTCTACCGGCGGCAGGGCGCGCTCCTGGCGCTGCTGTACGCGGTGGACGGCGCGGACATGCACCACGAGAACCTGGTGGCCTGCGGGGACCAGCCGGTCCTGGTCGACGTGGAGACGCTGCTGCACCCCTCGGTGCCGGTGGCCGCCACGGCGGGCCCCGATCCGGCCGCGCTGGCCCTCTCCTCCTCCGTGCACCGTACCTGTCTGCTCCCCCAGCTGCTCATCGACGAGCACGGGGCGCTGGACATCTCGGCGGTCGGCGGTGGTCAGGCCGCCCTGTCGCCCTGCGATGCCGTCGACTGGGCGGACGCCGGCACCGACACGATGCACCTGGTGCGCCGCCCGGTCCCGTCCGCCGGCAGTCCCAACCGTCCGTCGCTGGACGGCCGGGAGGCCGACCCGGGGGCGTACGAGGCGGCGCTGCTGACCGGTTTCCGGGCGGGCTACGACGCCTTGGTCGCGCACCGCGGAGAGCTTCTCGCGCCGGACGGTCCGCCGGCCGCCTTCGGCGCCGTGCCGGCCCGCTTCGTGGGCCGGGCGACCCGGCTGTACGCGACGCTCCTGGACGAGTCGGCCCACCCCGACGTGCTCGGCGACGCCGTCGACCGGGACGTGCTGTTCTCCCTGCTGTACGCCGAGTCCGCGGGCGACCCGGTGCGGCGGATGCTGGTCGAGCACGAGATCGCGGATCTCTGGGACGGTGACGTCCCGGTCTTCTTCCACCGGCCCGGAGGCGCCGACGTCTGGTCGTCCCGTGGGGTACGGCTGCCGGACCTGCTGGCCGCGCCCGCGCTGATCGCCGCCGAGGAGAAGATCTCCGCGCTGGGCGAGGTGGACCGCCACGACCAGGAATGGCTGATCTCCGCTGCGCTGTCCACCCGCCGGGCCCGCCGCGCCACGCACCGCGCCGACGCCGCGGGGCTGCCCACCGCGCCCGCCTCGGTGCCGGAGCCGCGGCGCCTGCTGGCGGCGGCCTGCGGCATCGCCGACAAAATCGTGGGACGCGCGGTCCACGACCGCACCCGGGCCAACTGGATCGGTCTGGAGCTGGTCGACGGCAGGCACTGGGCGGTGACCCCGATGGGGGCCGGTCTCGCCGACGGCTACACCGGGGTGGCGCTGTTCCTCGCCCAGTTGGGCCGTCTGACCGAGGTCGGCCGCTACACGGACCTGGCGTCGCGGGCGGTACGGCCGCTGCCGCGGCTGGTCAGCGCGCTCGCCGCCGACCCGGAGCTGAGCCGTGCGGTCGGGCCCGGCGGATTCCACGGCCTGGGCGGGCTCTGTTACGCGCTCGCCCGGCTGACCACCCTCCTCGGCGACGACCAACTCCGCGACTGTCTGCCGCTCGCGCTGCGGGCGCTGGCCGCCTCGGCCCGTCCGGGCGACCCGGCCGGTCCCCCGGCGGACGTCGCCACCGGGCTCGCCGGAGGACTGGCGGCGCTCCTCGCGGTGCACCGGGAGTCCGGGCTGCCTCAGGCCGCCACGCTCGCCGCGGAGTTCGCCGACCGGCTGCTCCCGGCGGCCGGGGCCCTCCCGGACGGGTTCCTGCGGGGGCGGGCCGGGGCGGGCTGGGCGCTGTGCCGCCACGAGGCGGCCGCTGCCTCGCCGGAGGGCGCGTACGCCGCCGCCGGGCGGACCCTGCTCGGCCCGGCACCGGTCGGCACCGGCCCGGACACGGACCTCGGCTGGTGCTCGGGGCTCTCCGGCACCCTCCTGGCCACGGTGACCGGCACCGGGCCGATGCGGACCCGCGCGACGACCGCGCCCGCACCCGACGCCCTCTGGTCTCGACTCGGCGCGGACCGCCCGCTGTCGAGCGATCTCAGCCTGTGTCACGGGGAACTCGGCACGCTGGAGACCCTGGCCGCCGCCGCCGCGCACGGACTCCCCGGCGCCGCCGACCGGCTCACCCACCGGGCCGGGCTGGTGCTCGGCGCGCTGGACCGGTACGGACCGCGCTGCGCCACCCCGGACGCGGTGCCCTCTCCCGGGCTCCTCACCGGACTGTCCGGCATCGGCTACTCCCTGTTGCGGCTGGGCTTCGCCCGGACCGTCCCCTCCGTACTCCTTCTCGACCCCACCCCAGGGGAGCGGTGACCCCGCCACCCCGCACGGCGCGCACACCACCCATCCCCCTCCGCCTCCGCACCGCATCCGCATCCGCATCCGCATCCGCATCCGCGAAAGGATCTTCATGAACCCGCAGACGCCGTCCCGCGAGACCGTCACCGCGCTCACCGACACGACCACCGACGGGCTTGCGGGTGACGCCCGCGCGGCGGAGCCGGCCGGGCGCATCACGCTCTCCGGGCGCGGCCGGGCCACGGCCCGCACCCGTGTGCTCGCGGGCCTCGCCCTCGGCACCGGACTCGTGGCGCTCCTCAACGACATCGACACCACCGTGAGCGTCCCCATCCTCCCGATCTGATGTCACGCCCCCGGGCCTCCCCGCTCCGCCGCCGGCCGCCTCCGTCCCTCACGGAGGCGGACGCCGCCGCCGTCGCAACGGCGCGCGGGTACACGGTCCGGGTCCAGGACATCGGTGGCGCAAACCTTTCGTGGCGTCACGGGCACCTGTGCGGAGCGGCGCTTGTGCCCTGCCATGAACAGGTAACTTCGCGGGTATGCATCCCCAAGCGCCCCTCCTCGTCGGACGTGACGCGGAAATCGCCCAGTTGGAGCGCGCCCTCGACACCGCACGCGAGCAGCGTGGCAGCACGGTGTTCCTCGTCGGCGACGGAGGCATCGGCAAGTCACGGCTGGCGGCCGAGGCGACGGGCCGGGCCTTCTCCGCCGGAATGCGGGTGCTGCGGGGCCGGGGCAGCACGATCGGGCCCATGGTGCCGTTCCGCCCGCTCACCGAGGCGCTGATGTCGCTCTTCCGCGGCGGTGAGCCGTTGGTCCAGGCCGAACTGGGCCCGTACCGGCCGGTGCTGGGGCGCCTGGTCCCCGACTGGGCGGGCGAGGCACAGAACGGCGGCTCGCTGGTGGTGCTCGCCGAGGCCGTCCTGCGACTGCTCGCCGTGGTCGCCAGGGAGCGTGGCGCCCTGCTGGTCCTGGAGGACCTGCACGACACCGACACCGAGACCCTGGTGGTGCTCGAATACCTGGTGGACAACCTGGAGCACCTGCCGGTGGTGCTGCTCGCCACCACCCGGGCGGAGCCGTGCGCCGCCCTGGACCTGGCGCACTCGGTGACCCAGCGGCGCTCCGGTGTCCTGCTCGGTCTGGGGCCGCTGGACCGGTCCGAGGTCGCCCGGATGATCGCGTCCTGTCTGGACACCGAGGCCGACCAGGTGCCCCACGAGATCGTGGCGCGGCTGTGGGACACCAGCGTCGGCAACCCGTTCGTCGTCGAGGAGCTGCTGCACAGCATGCTCGGCAACGGATCGGTGGTCCACCGTGGCGTCTCCTGGGAGGTGGTCGGCCCGCTGCGCACCGAGGTGCCGAGCACGCTGGTGCGGGGCATCGCGCACCGTACCGACCGGCTGGGGCCGCAGGGCAGGATGCTGCTGTCGGCGGCGGCCGTGCTCGGCCACCGCTTCCCGCTGTCGGTGCTCCAGCGGATGTGCGGCATCGACGACCACGGTCTGCTCAGCCATCTGCACGCCGGTGTGGCCGCCCAGTTGGTGGTGCCGGACGAACCGGCGCCCGACTGGTACGCGTTCCGGCATCCGCTGACCGCCGAGGCCCTGCTGGCGCAGCTCACCCCCACCGACCGGGCGAAGCTGTCCGGCCGGGCCGCCGAGGTGGTGGAGGAGCTCCACCCCGGACTGCCGGGTGAGTGGTGTCCGCTGATGGCCGCGCTGCGCCGGGACGCGGGTGATCCGGTCGGTGCGGCGCGGCTCTTCACGGAGGCGGGCCGTCGCGCGCTGGCGGACGGCGCCGTGGGCTCGGGAGTGTCCCTGCTGCTGGGCGCCGACGAGCTGCTGGCGAAGCGTCAGGACTGGGCCGCCCGGGCCGAGGTGCTGGAGTCGCTGCTGCCCGCGCTGGCCGAGAGCGGTGAGTTCGACCGCGCCTTCGAGCTCGCGGAGGGCCTGCACGAGCTGGTAGGCGCGGGGATGGAGGCCGGCCGGCTCGCCGCGCTGCACACCCGGCTGGCCAAGGTGGCCCACCTGGCGGGCCGCTGGGCCGACGGCAACGCACAGATCGCCGAGGCCAGGGCGCTCCTGGAGACCGTGCGCGACCCGGCGCAGCGGGCCGCCGTCGACGTGGTGGCCGCGTACCTGGCGCTGGACACGCCGGGACCGGACCGTACCGAGACGGCCGAGAGGCTGGCCCGTGACGCGGTTGCGGCGGCCGGCGCCGGTCCGCTGCCGGTGGTGGCCTGCCAGGCCTGGGAGCTGCTCGGGGTGCTGGCCCGGGAACGCGATCTGGAGGAGGCCCAGTCGTGCTTCGAACGGGCCCGGCGGATCGCCGAGCAGCACCGGCTGCCGATACCGCGCGTCTACGCGCTGGTGCGCATCGGCGGGAACGAGTGGCTGGCGGACGGGGACACGCGCTCCCTGGAGCTGGCGCGCGACGAGGCGTTGCGGCTCGGCGCGGTGACCATCGCGTACTCGATCGACGCGATCCTCGTCCTCCAGGCGGTGCTCGGCGCCCGGTTCGAGGAGGCCGCGCGGCTCGGCGACGAGGTACTGACGACGGCGGCCCGGCTGCGGCTCGCGCCGGTGGCCCGGTATGTGCTGATGGCCCGGGCGACGCTGGCGGCGCACCAGGGCGACCGGGCCGCGATGGAGGAAGCCCTGCGGGAGTTCACCGGCTGGGACGGGGCGGGCTCGCAGGAGGAGCCGCTCTGCCTCGGCCTGGCACGGGCGTTCTGCGCGCTGCTCGAGGAGAACCGGCCGCTGGCGCTCAGCGAGCTGGACCGGGCGCGCGCCCAGGAACGGGACAGTCCGACGACCTTCCATCTGAGCGGTCTGCACGGGCTGCGGCTGCTGCTGGACGTGCTGGCCGGCGAGGCCGACTGGGACCACTACCACCGGACGGCCGCCACCTCGGCGAGCCGGATGCGCTGGAACCGGCATTTCGTCCTGCTGGCCCACGCGGTGCTGCTGGGCCGCTCGGGCGAGGCGTCGGCGGCGGCGTCGGCGGTCGCCGAGGCGGAGCTGCTGGCCGCCCCCTATCCGACGGCGCTCCATCTGGGGCTGCGGCTGACGGCCGAGGCGGCACTGGAGAACGGCTGGGGTGATCCGGCCACGTGGCTGCGCCGGGCGGAGGAGCATTTCCACGCCGCGCCCGTTCCGGACGTCGCGGGCGCGTGCCGGGCCCTGCTCCGCCAGTCCGGTGTCTCGGTCCGGCAGCGGCGCAGCGGCGCGGACCGCATCCCGGCGCCGCTGCGGGCGCTGGGGGTGACGGTCCGTGAGTACGAGGTCTTCCAGTTACTGGCGGAACGTTTGAGCAACAAGGCCATCGCGGGCCGTCTCTACATCTCGCCCCGTACGGTCGAGAAGCATGTGGCGGCCCTGCTGACCAAGACCGCGCGGGCGGACCGCGAGGCGCTGTGCGACCTGTCCGCGTCGGACGCGGTGGCCGGAAACCGCTGACCCACCCCCGCGGGCGGTGCTCGCTGGGTACGCGTCCCCTCAGGTGCCCGGCGTGCGGGGACTAGACTGCGGGCCCGAGCAGCCGGTGCACGCACCCTTCGCCGGTTCCACTGCCCCCACACCCCTCTGGAGGGGCGAGCTTGACCGCATCCACTGCCTCCCATCCGCTCGACCGGTACGGCTGGAACGACGCGTGGGCCACCGACTTCGCCCCCCACGGGGCCGGCGGTCTCCGGCCCGGCCGTGTGGTGCGGGTCGACCGCGGGAGCTGCGAGACCGTCACCGCCGCCGCGGACGGGCGGGTGACGACCGTTCGGGCGGGCACGGGGCCCGTGGCCTCCTCCGATCCCCTGCTCACCCCCTGCACCGGGGACTGGGTGGCGCTCGACCCGGACCAGGAGGTCGTCCGGGTACTGCTGCCGCGGCGCACGGCGTTCGTCCGTGCCGTCTCCTCGCAGCGCTCCGACGGCCAGGTCCTGGCCGCCAACATCGACCAGGTGCTCATCGCCGTCTCGCTCGCCGACGAGCTGGATCTCGGGCGCGTCGAGCGTTTCCTCTCCCTGGCGTGGGAGAGCGGCGGGCAGCCGGTGGTGGTCCTCACGAAGGCCGACCTGGTCCCCGACCCGGTGACGCTGTCCCATCTCGTCGAGGACACGGAGAGGGTGGCCCCCGGCGCGCGCGTGCTGCCCGTCAGCGCGGCCACGGGGCAGGGCATGGACGCCCTCGCGGCCCTCGTCGACGGCACCGCGGCTCTCCTCGGCCCATCCGGTGCCGGCAAGTCCACCCTCGTCAACGCGCTCACGGGAGCGGACGCGCAGCGGGTCGTCGCCACGCGTGACAGTGACGGCAAGGGACGGCACACGACGACGACCCGCGACCTCCTGCCGTTGCCGGGCGGCGGTGTCCTGATCGACACCCCGGGGCTGCGCGGGGTGGGGCTGTGGGAGGCCGACCACGGCGTCGCCCAGGCCTTCACCGACGTCGAGTCCCTCGCCCGGGACTGCCGTTTCCCCGACTGTTCGCACCGCAGCGAGCCCGGGTGCGCGGTGCTCGCGGCGGTCGAGGAGGGCGAGTTGCCCCTGCGGCGGCTGGAGAACTACCACAAGCTGCTCCGCGAGAACGAGCGGATCGCCGCCCGGAGCGACGCGCGGCTGAACGCGGAGATCCTGCGGAGCTGGAAGCGGAAGAAGGCGCTGGGCCGCCACATGATGGAACGCAAGCGCGGCCCGCAGCAGTGAACCCTGCCCGCCCGTCGGCGGATTGGGGCGCCGCCGTCCGCTTCCGGGGCGGTCGCCGGCCGGACGGACCGGCTGTCCTCGTACGGCCGAGACGAGGTGCCACTGTCCTCGTACGGCCCCGTCGAGGTGCCGCTGTCCTCACACGGCCGTGTCGAGGTGCCGCGCGTCGTCGAACCGGAGCAGGCGCCACCGTGAGCCGTCGTGGACGAACTCGTTGATCGATGTCGCGGCGGGCGTCGAGTCCGTGAACAGCACGGGCGGGACGACGTCCAGCAGCGCGGACATCACCGCGACGATGAACCCGGCGTGGCACACCACGAGGACCGTTGCGCCCCGGTGGCGGGAGACCAGGTCGTCGACGACACGGCCGGCCCGGTCCCGGAACCGGTTCCAGGTCTCACCGCCGGGGGCGAACGGGCGGTCGGGATGGGCGGTCATGTCGAACGCCCCGTGCACACGCTGGTATTCGTCGATGGAGAGACCGTCGGCCGCCCCGAAGTCGAGTTCCCGCGCCTCCCTCTCGACGACCGGCGCCCCGAGCTCCAGCCCGCTCGCCAGGACCTCGGCGGTCTCGCGGGCTCTGCGCACCGGGCTGGTCAGCAGCGCGTGCGGCCGCGGTGGTTCGGCCGCCAGCCGTGCCGAGAGCTGTGCGGCCTGTTCCCGCCCCAGCTCCGTGAGGCCGGGACAGGTGCGGCCCCCGGCGATCAGCTTCTTCACGCTGGCATGCGACTGGGCGTGCCGCACCAGCAGTACCCGGGTGGTGGAGTTCTGTTCCTGTTCGTGCGCCATTCGCGTCATGGTTCCTTGGATCGGCCTGCGCGGGCAGGTCAGTGGAGATCCCAGCCGCCGTCGACGGTCAGACTCTGGCCCGTGATGAAACCGGCTCCGGGAGAAGTCAGAAACGCAACGGCCGCGGCCACGTCCTCGGGGCGTCCATGCCGTTTGATGCATTGCCGGGCGAATTCCCGTTGCCGCCAGGAAGGGTAATCCGGGTGGGACCTCTGCTCGGCACTCAGTTCGATCGGCCCCGGTCTGACGGAATTCACGGTAATGCCGTGCGGGCCGAGTTCGCGGGCCAGGGCGCGCACGAATGCCTCCAGGCCCCCTTTCGCCGCGATGTACGGGGCGAGTTCCACGCGCCCGATCCGTGTGAGCACCGTGGAAACGGCCACGATCCGGCCGGTTCCGCGCGCCACCAAATGGGGTGTGGCGGCACGGGCGCAGGCGATGTGCGCCAGGAGATTGACGTCCACGGCCGAGCGCACGTCGTCCCAGGTGGTGTCCTGCCAGGGGGTGTACGTGTACGCCCCGGCGTTGCAGACGAGGACGTCCAGTCTCGGCCCGCAGGAGTCCATGGCCTGTCCGAGACGGTCCACGGTCTCCTTGTGTGTGAGGTCCCCGACCACGGTGGCGACGACGTCCGCGCCGGCCGCTGACGCCTGGTCAGCGGTGTCGGCGAGCCCGGTGTCCCGGGTCAGATGGGTCAGCACCAGGTCGTGGGTGGCGGCCAGCCGTACGGCGATGGCGGCCCCGAGGCCCGATCCCGCCCCCGTGACCACGGCGACGCCCCGAGACGACATCCCATTCCCCCCTCCGCGACGCGCGCCGATCAGCCCGTCCGATACTGCCATCCAAGACAGGCCGATCACCCCCGCGATCCGGCCATTCCGGCAACGACCGCTGTCGGGTCCGAAATCCCTGGGGCATTCTGTGATGCCGGATCAGGCCGACGAAGCTGGAGGATTTCAGTGGGTGCCATGGACGCCGAACGTCGGACGAATGCTGATTGTCTGGAGGACATCAAAGAGGTCATCGCCGGTGGTGTCAGCAGCAGCATGCGTGCGGCGGCCGTGCCCGTGCCACTGGTCGTGCGGCGTGCCGAAGGCTGCCTGATCCGCGATGTCGAGGACGGCGAGATCGTGGACTTCAACATGGGCTACGGTCCGAATCTCTTCGGTTACGCCGACCGCGACGTGGCCGACGCCGTGGCCGACCAGTTCACCAAGGGCCATATGACCGGCCTGCCGCACGAATTGGACGCCGAGGCCGGATCCCTGGTGGCCGAACTGGTGCCGGGCGTGGAGCAGGTCAGGTTCGCCAACTCCGGCACGGAGGCGGTCGCCTCCGCGCTGCGGCTGGCGCGCGCCACCACGGGCCGCTCCCTGGTGGTCACCTTCGAAGGCCACTACCACGGCTGGAGCGAGACCGTCCTGCGCGCGGGCAAGACCACGCTCCAGATACAGGGCACCCGGCCGACGGACGTCGTCGCGGGCGCGCCCGGAATGATCCCCGAGGCCCTCGCCCACACCGCGCAGCTGCCGTGGAACGACGCCGAGGCGGTCGAGGAGCTCTTCGCGCGGGACGGTGACCGGATCGCGGCCGTCATCCTGGAGCCGGTTCTGGCCAACGCCGGGGTGATCGCCCCGGTACCCGGCTTCCTCCAGCTGCTGCGCGACCTGACCGCCCGCAGCGGCGCGATGCTGATCTTCGACGAGGTGATCACCGGTTTCCGGGTCGCCCGAGGAGGGGCGCAGGAGCTGTACGGCGTCGAGCCCGACCTCACGGTCCTGTCCAAGGTCATGGGCGGGGGGTTCCCGGTCGCCGCCTTCGGCGGGCGGAAGGCCGCGATGCGGATGCTCGCCACGAACGAGGCGCACCACGCCGGCGTCTACGCCGGGAACCACGCGGCCCTGCGCGCGGTCGTCACCGTACTGACCAAGATCCGCGCGCTGTCCGGCCTCTACGAGGAGCTCGAGGCCATCGGCGCCGGCGCGGAGGACGCCGTGCGCGAGGTCTTCGCCGCGGAGAAGCGGCCCGTGCACATCAACCGGGTCGGCACCCTGATGTGCGTGGCCCTGCTCAGGAAACCGCTGGAGAAGGGCGAGACCCTGCGCGACCTCGCCGAGGCCGTCGACTTCTCCCGGCACCGCCGCTTCCAGACCCTCGCCCAGCGGGAGGGCGTCTACTTCCACCCGAACGCGCTGGAGCCGTGGTTCCTGAGCACCGCGCACACCGGGGACGTCCTCGACAAGGCGGCGGGGGCGCTGCGGCGCGCGCTGACCGGTCTCGGATGACCGCCGCGCGTGCGGAGCTGCTCTCCCTGCTGCGCGCCCAGGGCGCCCGTGCCGGGGACGCGCCGCTGATCAGCGACGACTCCGGGACCACCAGCGCGGCGCAGTTGGCCGAGCGCGTCGACGCCAGGGCCCGTGCCCTGCGGGAGGCCGGCGTCGGGCCGGGCACCCTGGTGGGAACCGTCGCCTGGCCCGCGGCCGAGTTCGTCGGCGACGTGTTCGCCATCATCTCCACCGGCGCGGTCGCGGTGCCGCTCTCGCGCCGGCTGACGCCGTGGGAGCTCCAGCGGATCCAGGAACGCTGTCCGCTCGACTTCCTCTCGGCCCCGAGCTCGTCGCCGGCCTTCCCGGTCACGGCCGCGGACTGGGGGGGAAGGATCCTGAGCGTCGGCCGGGAAGGAGCCCGCCGGCCCGCCTTCGAGGAGGCGGCGACGGCGCAGATCACGTCGGGCACCACCGGCTACCCCCGGGTCGCGCTGCGCTCCGCCGCCGCTCTGCTGGCCGAGGCGGAGCACTACCGTACGGCTCTGGGGCTGGGGCCGAAGAGCCGGTTGCTCTGCCCCGTACCCCTCCAGCACGCGTACGGCTTCGGCCTGTGCGCCGTCGCCGCGACCCTGGCGGGCGCGCCCGTCCGCTGTACGACGCCGGACAAGCCGCGCCTGCTGCTGCGCGAACTCGCCGCCGGGGACGTGACGTTGTTCGTCGGCGTGCCCCCCATGCTGCGGCTGCTCGCCAAGGCCGCCCGCACCCGCCCGCACGACGGCCCCGCGATCGGTTTCCTCTCCGCCGGCATGGCGCTGGACGCGCACACCGCCGAACTGGTCGCGACCCGGCTCGGCGGGCACGTCGGCCAGGTATACGGCACCACGGAGACCGGGCCGATCTGTGTGAGCCGCCCGGCCCCGTGGCAGCCCGGCGTCTTCGGGCCCGGCGCCCCCCTGCCCGGTGTGCGGGTCGAACTCTCCCCGGTCCCGGGGGCCGGGGACGGTGCCGGCGACGCCGTGACGGGGCTGGTGACCGTCAGGTCGCCGTCGATGATGCTCGGGTACGCCGAGGGCGGGGCAGTCGACGCGACCCCGCTGCGGGACGGGTTCACCACCGGTGACCTGGCCCGCTGGGAAGGACGGGACCTCGTCCTCGCGGGGCGCCTGTCCACCAGCATCAACGTCGCGGGCGCCAAGGTCAGCCCCGAGGAGATCGAAGCCGTCCTGCTCGCCTTCCCGGATGTCGCCACCTGTCTGGTGTCCGGTGTGGACGATCCCGTGCTGGGACAGCGGATCAGCGCGACGGTGACGCCCGACACGGTCGACCTCGACAAGCTGGAGCGCTTCTGCCGGGAGCGGTTGTCGCCCTCCTGGGTCCCCCACGCCTTCGCCTCCAGGGCGGAACTGCCGACCACCGAGACCGGGAAGGTCATCAGGCCCCGGACCGGTCAGTGAGGACATGTGAGAGTGAGAACAGAGAACATCTTCCTGGCAGGGACCGGGGCGTTCATTCCGCCCAGGGTGAGCGTGGAGGAGGCGGTCCGGCGCGGCGCGTACGACCGGGAGCGGATGGAGTCCTGCGGGTGGCGGAACATCGCCGTGGCCGACGGCACCTCCGCGCCGGACATGGCGGTGGCGGCCGTCCGGCAGGCGGTGGACCGCTCGGGCCTCGGCCCTGAGGACATCGACATCCTCGTCCACTCCTGTGCGTACCACCAGGGCCCCGACGGCTGGTCGGCACCGCACTACATCCTGCGCTCCACCCTCGGCTCCCCCGTCCCGGCGCTGACGGTGGAGCAGGGGTGCAACGCGTTCCTCGCCGCCCTGGAGATGGCCACCCAGTACCTGCTGTGCGCGCCGTCCCGCACCGGCGCCGTGGTGAGCAGCGCGGACAACTTCGGCGCTCCCTCGGTCGACCGGTGGTACGCCCACCGTGACGCGGTGCTCGCCGACGCGGCCACGGCGGTCGTCCTGTCGAAGCGGTCCGGCTGGGCCGCGCTGCGCTCCGTGGAGTCGGTGTCGCTGCCCCAGTTCGAGATCCTCAACCGCGGGCACGAGCCGATCTTCCCTCCGGCGGTCACCACCGGGCGCGCACTCGACATGAACGAGCACCTGGAGGCGATGGTCGAGGAGTTGGGCCCGAAGGCGTCCGAGATCGGCCAGGAGTACGGCGCGAGCGGCGCCAAGCTGGTCGAGCAGGTGACGGGCGAGGCGGGGATCACCGTCGCGGACCTGTCGAAGGTGCTCCATCTCGGCGCGGCCACCACGGACTTCCTGGACAGCCATCTGCGGCCGATGGGCCTGGACGCGTCACTGGGCGCGGTCGACTTCTTCCGCGACGTCGGCCACGCGGGCGCCGCCGACGTCGGGTTGCAGCTCAACCACCTCGTCGAGGACGGACAGGTGAACGCCGGTGACCACCTCCTGCTGCTGAGCGCCGGGCCCGGACTCATGATCACCGCGGCCGTGGTCACAGTGCTGGAACCTCCCGCCTGGCGCGCCACGGGCGCTGAGGGGAGCCCGGTGTGACGAGCCCGCTGCCCCCGCGGGGGCAAGCCGACGGGCCCGGGGAGCCCATCGCGGTCGTCGGGCTGAGCTGCCGGTTCCCCGGTGACGCCGACTCCCCCGACGCCTTCTGGGACCTCCTCGTCCAGGGCCGGGACGGCATCGGCGACGGAGCGGAGCGCTGGGCTCCGTACGCGGACACCGGGCACGAGCACGCGGCCGTCGTACGGGAGACCCCGACCCGTGGCGGCTTCCTCGCCGACATCGCCGGTTTCGACGCGGAGTTCTTCGGTATCGCGCCGCGCGAGGCCGAACTGATGGACCCCCAGCAGCGGCTGCTGCTGGAACTGGCGTGGGAGGCCCTGGAACACGCGGGGATCCCGCCCCTCGGCCTGGGCGGGACCGACTGCGGAGTCTTCGTGGGCGTCGGCTCGGACGACTACGGGCGCCGACTGCTGGAGGACCTCGCCCGTATCGAGCCCTGGACCGGCATCGGCGCGGCCCTGTGCGCCACCGCCAACCGCATCTCCCACAGCCTCGACCTGCGCGGCCCCAGCCTCGCCGTGGACACCGCGTGCTCCGCCTCCCTGGTCGGAGTCCACCTGGCGCGACGGAGCCTGCTCTCCGGGGAGTCCGACGTGGCGCTGGCCGCGGGCGTGAACCTCATGGTCGCGCCCGGCCTCTCGGTCACCCTGGCCCGCGCGGGCGCCACCTCGCCGGACGGCCACAGCAAACCGTTCGACGCCTCGGCGGACGGCTACGGCCGGGGCGAGGGGGCGGGCGTCCTCGTCCTGAAGCGCCTCTCGGACGCCGAGCGGGCGGGGGACCGGATCCTGGCGGTGATCCGCGGCAGCGGGGTGAGCCAGGACGGCCGGACCGCCGGCATCATGGCGCCCAACGGCGAGGCGCAGGCGGACCTGCTGCGCCGGACGTACGCGCAGTGCGGCATCGCCCCGGAGACCGTCGACTACGTCGAGGCCCACGGCACCGGAACCGTCGCGGGCGACCCGCTGGAGGCCGGTGCGCTCGCCGCGGTCTTCGGCGCGGGCCGGCCGGCGGACAGCCCGTGCCTCATCGGCTCGGTGAAGGGCAACATCGGGCACCTGGAGGCCGGCTCGGGGATCGCCGGGATGATCAAGACGATCCTCGCGCTCGTCCATGAGGAGATCCCGCCCAGCGTGCACTTCTCCACCCCCAACCCGCGCATTCCCTGGGCGGAGTCACGGCTGCGGGTGACGGAGGAGCGCACCCCGTGGCGCCGTGGGGAGCGTCCCCGCCGAGCGGGTGTCTCCAGCTTCGGCTACGGCGGCACCATCGCCCACGTCGTCCTGGAGGAGGCACCGGCGGCCTCGCAGGACGCACCGACGGTCCTGGAGGAGGCACCGGCGGTCCCCGAGGACACGCGGACGGTCCTGGAGGGCGCACCGCCGGCCGCGCAGGAGGTGCCCGCACGGCACGAGCCGTCCGCCGCGTCCGAGGCCGTCCCGGCACCGCCCCGCCTGTTCCCGCTCTCCGGCCGGTCCGGTGCGGCCGTCCGGGAGGACGCCGCCCGGCTCGCCGACTGGCTGGACGGGCCGGGCGCGGGCGTTCCGCTCGCCTCCCTCGCGCAGCACCTGGGAACCCGGCGCAGCCACCTGGACCGCCGGGTCGCCGTCGTCGCCGCCGACCGCGCGGAGCTGGAGGGCAGGCTGCGCCGCTTCGCCGCCGGTGACTCGGCGCCCGGCCTCGCCGAGGGCACGGTGACCGACGAGGGCCTGGACAAGGTGGTGTGGGTCTTCTCCGGGACCGGCGCCCAGTGGCCGGGCATGGGCCGCGAACTGCTGGCCACGGACACCGTCTTCGCCGAGGTGATCGACAGGATCGGGCCGGTCTTCGCCGAGGAGTTCGGCACGACGGCCCGGGATCTGATCGAGGACGGCGACGTCAGCCGCGTGGACGTGGCCCAGACGATGATCTACGCGGTGCAGATGGGCCTGGTCGCCGTCTGGCGGTCGCTCGGGGTCCGGCCCGCGGCCGTCATCGGCCACTCCATGGGGGAGATCGCGGCCGCCGCGACGGCGGGGATCCTGTCGCTGGAGGACGGCGCCCGGCTGGTGTGCCGGCGCAGTGTCCTGCTGCGGCGGGTGGCCGGCGCGGGCGGCATGCTGATGATCGGTCTGCCCGCCGACGAGGCCGCGGCACGGCTCGGCGGCACCGACGGCGTGGTGCCGGCGGTCCTCGCCTCGCCCACCACGACCGTGGTGGCCGGCGCGGTCGCGGAGATCGACGCCCTCGCCCGGGAGCTCGCCGCGGACCCGTCCCTGCTGGTGCGCCGCGTCGACAGTGACGTGGCCTTCCACAGCCCGCAGATGGAGCCCCTGATGAAGGAGCTCGCCGAGGCCGCGGCCGACCTCACCGTGCACGCCCCCCGCATCCCCGTCTACAGCACCGCGCTGGCCGACCCGCGCGACGCGGCCGTCCGCGACGGCGCCTACTGGGCGACCAATCTGCGCAGCCCGGTACGGCTGTCCGGCGCCGTGGCCGCGGCGGCCGAGGACGGGTTCCGGACGTTCCTGGAGGTGTCGGCCCATCCGGTGGTCCGGCACTCCGTGCAGGAGACGCTGGACACGGTCGGGGCCGACCGGCACTGTCTCGCCGCCTCCCTGCGCCGTGACGCCGGGGAGCGGGAACACCTGCTGCTGAACGCGGGGCTGCTGTACTGCCACGGCGTCTCCCTCGACTGGCCCTCCGCCCCGGGCACGCGGCCCCTGTCGCTGCCGGTCCGCAGCTGGCGGCGCCAGCGGTACTGGCGCGACCTGCCGGTCCACCGGGCCGACCGGGGACGGCACGACCCGGCGAGCCGCACCCTGCTGGGGCCGCGTACCACGCTGGCCGGGACCACGCCGCTGGACCTCTGGCGCACCCGCGTCGACCTGGAGTCCCGGCCGTATCCGGGCAGCCACACCATCCACGGCGTGGAGATCGTCCCGGCGGCCGTCGTCCTCCAGACCTTCCTGGACGCGGCCCGGGGGAGCCGGGCGGCGGGCGGTCTCTCCGACGTGTCGTTCGAGCTGCCGCTGACCCTGTCCACGGCCCAGGACGTCGACGTGATCGCGCAGGACGGCGTGATCCGCCTGCTGTCCCGGGCCGCCGACCCGAAGGAGCCGGGTCCCGGCGATCCGGGCGCGGACGGGCCGGACGGGGACGAGCGGTCGTCGCTGACCCACGCGGTGGCGTCCGTGTCCGGCGACGCCTCGCCGCCACCCCTTCCGCCGGCCGCGGCCGGACCGGGGACGGCGCTCCCCCCCGACCGGATCGCCACCGGCCTCGCCTCGGTCGGCGTGCCGAGCATGGCCTTCCCCTGGCGCGTGGACCGTCTGGAGCGGGTCCCGGACGGGCTGCGCGCGGACGTCGTCGCGGCCGACGAGCCGGCGTCCGCCCCGGCGACATGGGCCCCGCTGTTCGACGCCGCGCTGTCCATGGCGGCCGTCGCCTTTCCCGGGCCCGCCGCGCTGCGGGTGGTGGCCGGCGTCGGCCGCGTGTGGACCACGGGCGAGCCCCCGTCCCGCGCCCGCCTCGAGGCGTACGTCGACGGCAGGGGCTCGGTGGGTGTGCGGATCGCGGCGGAGGACGGACGGGCCGTGGCCGTGCTGGCCGGGGTCCGGTACGCGGGCGGCGAGGTCGAGGCGCGTTCGGCCCCGCCCGGGGAACTGCTGTTCCGGACGGACTGGAAGCCCCTCCCCCTCGACGGCTCCGGCGCCCCCCGCCCGCACCGGTCCCTGGTGCTGGTCGGCGCGGACGGGGAGCTGGCGGCGGCACTGCGCGCCACGGCCGACGAGCGCGGGATCCCGTGCCTGGCGGCGGAGGATCCGGACGGTCTCGACGGCCTGCGCGGGCAGGTTCCCGGTCCCGTGGACGTGCTCCTGCTGCCCCTGACGGACCGTCCGGCCGGGGAGACCGAGGCCGCGGACCGTGCCGTGCGCGAGGCGTGGCAGCTCGCGTCGGCGGCGCGGCGGCTGGGCACGTGGCCGCCCGGTACGGCGCGGCTCTGGTCACTGACCCGCGGTGTCCGCGAGGCGGACCGGCTGGAGGCGGTGGCTCAGGCGGCCCGGTGGGGTCTCGGCCGGGTCGTCGGGGGCGAGCACCCCGGACTGTGGGGCGGCACGGTCGATCTCGGCCCGCGGCCCACCAGGGACGACCTGGTCGCCGCGCTGCGCGTGGTCGCCGCGAACCCGGGCGAGGACGTCGTCGCCGTCCGTGAGGGCGGGGCCTGGGCGAACCGGCTGGTCCGCTCCGTGGGCCCGGGTGCGGACCGCGCCCCGCTGCGGTGCCGGCAGGACGGCACGTATCTCGTCACGGGCGGCCTGGGCAGCCTGGGCGGCGAGATCGCCCGGTGGCTGGTGGAGCGGGGCGCACGCCGCCTCGTGCTGGCCGGACGCGGTGCCCTGCCGCCCCGTTCGGAGTGGGACGCCGTCACCGACGAGGTGCAGGCGCGCCGCGTCGCGACCGTCCGCAGGCTCGAGGCCCTCGGGGCGACCGTACGGGTGCTGTCCCTGGACCTGTCCGACACCGAGGCGGCGGCCGCCGCCCTGACCCCGGACGCGCTGGGCATGCCCCCGGTCCGTGGGGTGGTGCACGCGGCCGGCGTGCTGCAGGACCAGCTGGTCGACCGGCTCGACGCCGACGCCCTGGCGGCGGTGATGCGGCCGAAGGCCGGCGGTGCCCTGACCCTGCACCGGCTGTTCCCGCCGGGGACCCTGGACTTCCTGGTCCACTTCTCGTCGTGCGGACAGTACCTGGGCCTCACCGGCCAGGCCGCCTACGCGTCGGCCAACGCCTTCCTCGACGCCATGGCCGGGTACGACCACACCCTCGGTGCCGTCGGCAGCATGAGCCTGGCGTGGACGTCCTGGCGGGGCATGGGCATGGCGGCCAACGCGGCGGTGGACGCCGAGCTCCAGGCGCACGGTGTCGGCGACATCACGGCACCCGAGGCCCTCGCCGCCTGGGACCTCGCCGGCCGGACCGGCGCCGCCTCCCTCGCGGTGCTGCGCACCGTGCCGCTCCCGGACGGGGTCCGCCGTACGGGTCTGCTGCGCGACCTCGCCGACGAGGACCCGGCGGGGCCGGCGCGGGAGGGGACGGCGGCCGGGGCCCGGCCGTCCGAGGAGTTGTCGGAGGAGGCGCTGCGGGCTCTGCTGCACGAGCAGACGGTCTCCGTCATCGTCAGCGAGATGAAGCTGGACCCGGCCGAACTCGACCCCGACCGGTCGCTGTTGAAGACGGGCCTGGACTCCGTGATGGCGATCGTCATCCGCCGCCGCCTGGAACGGCTGCTGGAGCGCAAGCTGCCGGCCAACCTGGTCTGGCACCAGCAGACGGTCACGGCCATCGTGGACTACCTCGTGACCAGTTCACGCTCCTGAAGGACGGAAGGACGGATCGGTCGGCCGGGCGGACGCCCCGGCCGACCGGCCGAAATCCGCGCACCGCCGGCCGGGCCCCGCTCCTGGCCTCTGTCTGTCACGGCCCCCGGCGGATAGCATCGCGGGGTGCTGCGTGACGTGGATCAGACGCCGGGCCGGGGTGGGGCGAGCGAGGCAGCGTTGACGCTGAGCTGCCGGGTCACCGGTGATCCGGCGGGGAGACCGGCGGTTCTGCTCCACGCGCTGGGGAACACCGGACGGAACTGGGACCGGCTCGTCTCCGCGCTGCTGCCCCGGGGACGCCGGTTGTTCGTACCGGACCTTCGCGGACACGGGCGCAGCCCCCGGGCGGACGCGTACACCTTCGAGCTGATGTACCGGGACGTGCTGTCCCTGCTGGACCGGCACCGCCTGGACGAGGTGGACCTGGTGGGCCACTCCATGGGGGGTCATGTGGCCTGGCTCATCGCCCAGCGCCATCCCTCACGGGTCCGCAGGCTGGTGATCGAGGACACGCCTCCGCCGCCACGGGACGCGGCGGCGGAGGCGGAGCTGCGGGCGCGGTCGGGGCCGGCCGACGGACAGGCGCACGTCATCTCGCTGTATCAGGAGTTCCGCGAGCTGCGCCGGTCGGGAGAGCTGGACAGCGCCGCGGTACGCCCCGTCATCGACGACCTCCGGAAAGCGGACCCCGTGTGGTGGCGGCGGCTCGCCGACGTCACCGCCGAGACGCTGGTGATCAGCGGCGGACTGTCCAGTCCGGTCCCCCGCTCCCTGCTGGCCGAGGTCGCCGAGACGGTGCCCCGGGGACGGCTGCTGGCCATCGACGCGGGCCACTACGTGCATCGCACCGAACCGGAGCGTTTCTGCGCCGAAGTGGCCCGCTTCCTTGGATGACCCTCCGTCACCTGCCCTGCGGCAGGGGCGCCGCCGCGACGCCGGCGCGCCGGTAGGCCGACTCCACGACGAGCTGGACCTCCAGGGCCTCCTGGGCGGTCACCTTCGGATGCGGGGCGGGAGCGCCCGTCACCAGATCGAAATAGGCCGAGATCGCGGCGAGTTCGGGTCCCTGTCCGGCCGATTCGACCGTGCCGTCCGCCCGGCGCAGTTCGTTGCGGCGCAGGTCCAGGACGTGATCGCCGTCCGCGGTGGTGACGGTGACCGAGGTCTCCAGTCTGCGCGCGGCCCGGTCGATGCGCAGCGTCGCCGGCACGCCCTGGAACGACAGGTCCAGCCGGACCCGCTCCTCCACGCCCGGCGCGTCCACCTCGCACGCCTCCACGTCCGGCGGTCCGAAGACCGTCATGAGCAGGTCGAGGGCGTGCGGCCCGAGGTCCAGGAGCGCGCCGCCGCCGGCCCGTCGTGCGTCGCCGTACCAGGGCGTGCAGGCCCGCCACACCCTGTTGCCGGGGGTGGCGAAGGAGAAGTCGACGCGCTGCGCGCCGGGCCGTGCCGCGTCGGCGAACGCCTCCAGCAGCGGATGGAAACGGAAGGGCATGTTCACCCCCAGCAGCTTCTCGGCCGCCGGATGGGCCGCCATCCGCCGCGCCTCCTCCACCGTGGCGGCGAGGGGCTTCTCGCACAGCACCGCGATGCCGGCGTCCAGCGCCGCCAGCACCGGCTCGGCGTGGGCGTCGTTGGGCGTACAGACACTGATCAGGTCCGGCCGCGTCTCGTGGATGAGGCGGTCGACGGAGGTACCGGTCCACACCTGCGGGCGGTCCGCCGTCAGCGACCGGGCCCGTTCGACGTCGGCGTCGACCAGACCCACCAGTTCCATGGTGTCCCGGTCGTCGGCGCACGGCAGGTGGTAGCGCTGGAAGACCCTGCCGCAGCCCACGGCCGCGAACCGGATTCGCTCGCGGGTCATCGCCTCAGCCCCTCACCTGGGCGAGGGCGTGCTCGCCGCACGCCTTCGCCGTCTCGACGACGAAGTCCGGGAAGGTGTGGCCGAGGTGTTCGCGGTCGTACGCGGTGATCATGGCGCGCAGTTCGGTCTCCAGCCGGTCGGCGAGTCCGGGCGGGTTCTCGTCCGCGAGCAGCAGCCCCGCGTTGAGGAAGGCGATCAGCAGCCCGGCGAGCCCCTGGTCCCAGCGGCGCAGCCGGCCCAGCAGGGGGCGCAGGGATTCCGCGCCGGTGCCGCGTCGGGCCCGGACGGCGTCCGCGATGCTCTGCGCGAGGAACGGGACCTCGTTCTCCTTGCGGTCGTTGATCTCCGAGGAGACCCGGCTCCAGGCCGTCCAAAGGTGTTCCACCCGCTCGTCCTCGACACGGTAGTCGCGGCGGGCGTGCCGCAGCACCTCCCAGGCGGCGCCCTCCACTCCGGGGATGTCGGGCTCCTCGTACCGCGTGGCCTTGTCGTAGATCTCGGTTCCGCGCAGTGCGATGGCCCGGTTGATCAGGAAGAACGGGTTCTCGCTCTCGTGCACCCGGGCGGCCACGATGAACTTCAGGTTCTCCCAGAGCTCGTCGAGGGTCGTGCCCGGCTCGATCATGATCCAGCCGGGTTCGAGCTCGATGCCCTCCTGCTTGAACAGGCGGGCGGCGTCGAAGTTGTACTCGACGGTGGTCCCCTTGCGGAACCGCTTCATCATGCCGGGCGACCCGGTCTCCATGCCGAGGAGTGCCAGGTCCATGCCGGCCCTGCGCAGGGTGCGCAGGGCCTCCCGGTCGATGAGGCCGGTGTCGACGCGGAACTCGCAGTGGAAGGTGATCTTCAGGTCGCGGCGGAGGATCTCCTCGGCGAAGCCGACGGCGTGGTGGTAGCCGTCCTGGAAGGCGCCGCCGAAGTTGTCGTCGTTGAACCACAGGAACCGGGTGCCGAACTCCCGTTGCAGGTACTCGATCTCGTCGACCGCGTCCTCCACCGGCCGCACCCGCCAGGGTCCGTCCACCACTCCGGGCTGCCGCGGCGCGTAGCAGAAGGTGCACTTGGCGTGGCACCCGCGGCTGGTGTACGTGGACGCGCGCGGTGTGGGGATGCCGTTCTTGCGGTGGTGCACGAGCAGGTCGCGGGCCGGCCAGGGCTCGTGGGCGAGGTCGGGGAGTTTGGGCGGGCCGCTGCTGCGGACCCGGCCCTCCTGCCAGAACCACAGGCCGGGCACACCGCGCCAGTCACGCCCCGCCGCCAGGCACTCCATCAGGCCTTCGACCGTCAGCTCACCCTCACCGAAGGCCACACAGTCCGCCTCCGGGATCCGCTCGGCGATGAGCTTGGCGTTGTACGTGCAGAACGCCCCGCCGATCGCCACGAACACCGACGGATCGGCCTCCCGGACACAGCGCAGCAACCGCACCGCGTCGACGATGTGCAGGTCGTACATGATGCTGATCCCGACGAACTTCGGCCGCTCACGCCGGATCAGGTCGATGATGGCCTCGTCGCTGGGGTTGCGCCCGTGCAGGTTCAGCGCCCGCACCGAATAGCCGCACGACCTCAGGTGACCGGCGATGCAGGCCACCCCCAGGTTCTCCCGGACCCGCTTGTAGAACAGCCGCATCGCAGGGTCCAGGGACAGGTACTCCTCGTCGTTGATCAGGACGTTCTGGTTGTTCAGGCTCGCGGCGCCGGTGGGGATCTCCCGGGGGGTCAGCAGGACCACATCCGCCATGACCGGTCTCCTCTCTCGTCTTCACGTGCGCGTCCCGACACCGGCCGGGTCAGCCGGCCATGGCCTGCTCTCCGCACAGCCTCTTGGTCTCTTCGACGAACACCTGGTAGGGCTCGCCCAGGACCCTGCGGTCGTAGGCGTCGACCAGCGTGCGCAGCTCCGCCTCGAGCCGCTCGGCGAGCCGCGGCGGGTTCTCGTCCGCGAGGAGCAGCCCGACGTTGAGGAAGGCCACCAGCAGGTCCGGCAGGCCGTCGGCCCACCCGCGCAGCCGGCTCAGCAGCGGGCGCAGCCCCTGCTCCCCCCGGGACCTGCGTGCCCTGGTGGCGTCGACGATGATCTGGGCGACGAAGGGCAGCTCCTCCTTGCGGTCGGCGACCTCCGCGCTCACCTTGCTCCAGGCCGCCCACACGTCCTCGACCCGCGGGTCCGGGATGCGGTACTCCCGGCGGGCCTCCAGCAGGACGTCGCGGGCCGGCCCCTCGACGCCCGGGAGTTCCGGAGGAGTCGGGTCGGCGATCTTGTCGTACATCTCCGTGCCGCGCAGTGCGATGGCGCGACTGATGAAGGAGAACGGGTTCTCGCTCACGGCGATGTCGGCGGCCACGATGAACTTCAGGTTCTCCCAGAGCTCGTCGAGGGTCGTCCCCGGCTCGACCATGATCCAGCCGGGCTCGAGCTCGATGCCCTCCTTCTTGAACAGGCGGGCGGCGTCGAAGTTGTACTCCACCATGGTTCCCTTGCGGAACCGCTTGGCCATCCCCGGGGCCCCGGTCTCCATGCCGAGCAGCGCGGAGGCCATGCCGGCCCTGCGCAGGGTGTGCAGGGCCTCCCGGTCGACGAGGCCGGTGTCGACGCGGAACTCGCAGTGGAAGGAGATCTCCAGGCCGCGGCGGAGGATCTCCTCGGCGAAGCCGACGGCGTGGTGGTAGCCGTCCTGGAAGGCGCCGCCGAAGTTGTCGTCGTTGAACCACAGGAACCGGGTGCCGAACTCCCGTTGCAGGTATTCGATCTCGTCCACGACGTCGACCGGCGAGCGGACCCGCCAGGCGTTGCCCGTCACGACACCCGGCGCCCGGGGCACGTAGCAGAAGGTGCACTTGGCGTGGCAGCCGCGGCTCGTGTAGGTCGACGCCACCGGCGTGGGGATGCCGTTCTTGCGGTGGTGGACGAGCAGGTCGCGGGCCGGCCAGGGTTCCTTGGTGAGGTCGGGGAGTTTGGGCGGGCCGCTGCTGCGGACCCGGCCCTCCTGCCAGAACCACAGGCCGGGCACACCGCGCCAGTCACGCCCCGCCGCCAGGCACTCCATCAGGCCTTCGACCGTCAGCTCACCCTCACCGAAGGCCACACAGTCCGCCTCCGGGATCCGCTCGGCGATCAGCTTGGCGTTGTACGTGCAGAACGCCCCGCCGATCGCCACGAACACCGACGGATCGGCCTTTCGGACACAGCGCAGCAACCGCACCGCGTCGACGATGTGCAGGTCGTACATGATGCTGATCCCGACGAACTTCGGCCGCTCACGCCGGATCAGGTCGGTGATCACCTCGTCGCTGGGGTTGCGCCCGTGCAGGTTCAGCGCCCGCACCGAATAGCCGCACGACCTCAGGTGACCGGCGATGCAGGCCACCCCCAGGTTCTCCCGGACCTTCTCGTAGAAGAGGCGCATCGCCGGGTCCAGGCGGAGGTACTCCTCGTCGTTGATCAGGACGTTCTGGTTGTTGACACTGGAGAACCCGGTGA
The DNA here is from genome assembly GCF_044455165.1 of Streptomyces sp. NPDC051315. Taxonomy (NCBI): domain Bacteria; kingdom Bacillati; phylum Actinomycetota; class Actinomycetes; order Kitasatosporales; family Streptomycetaceae; genus Streptomyces; species Streptomyces sp. NPDC051315. The sequence continues at coordinate 24,730 of NZ_JBITEN010000032.1, read as the reverse complement.
GGATCTCCCGTGGTGTCATCAGCACCGCGTCAGCCATCCGTACTCCACTCCATGCGCCCGGCCGCGCCCCCCGTCAGGAGGAACGCGGCGTTGTTGCCGCCGAACCCGAAGTTGTTCACCAGCACGGAACGAATCCCGTCACAGGGCTCCGGATCGCGCAGCACCCGCACATGCCGCGCGTCGAGGGGCTTGCGCAGCCCGGGGGTTCCCGGAAGCACCTGATGACGCAGGGCCCGGACCGCCGCCACGACACCGGGAAACACCGAGGCGTGCAGCAGATGGCCGGCCGCCCCCTTGTACGAACTGACCGGGACGCCCCGCCAGTCGTGCTCGGCGCCGACCTGGTCCAGCGCCAGCAGCTCGGCCTCGTCGCCCTGCCGGGTGCCGGGGGCGTGACCGTGGACGTAGTCGACGGTGGTGAGGCCGGCCATGGCCAGCGCGTCGCGCATGCACGCGGCGCCGATGTGCGCGTTGAGCCGGCTGATGCCCTGCCCCGCCACCCGGCAGGAGATCCCGCTGAGCGTCGCCAGGGGCGTCTGCCCGCGGGCCGCCGCGCGCTCGGCGGTCTCCAGCACGATCACCCCGGCGCCCTCCCCGACGGTGACGCCGGAGCGGTCCTCGTCGAACGGGCGGGCGGCGGTCGTACTCGTCGCGCGCAGCACGTCGAGGCAGGCGTAGTCGTAGGCGTTGAGGGACGACACCCCGGTGACGACGGCCGTGTCGGCCAGGCCGCACAGCAGCCATTCGCGTGCCATGGCCAGCCCGAAGGCGCCCGACGCGCAGGCGTGGGCCATCAGCACCGCGTCCGGCGGGGCGACACCCGATCCGTCCCCGTCCCAGTCGGGCTCCACCGCGATCTCGTCGATCCGGGGGGCGTCGCCGACCTGCGGGAGGTGCGGGACCACCCCGGCCGACACCAGCAGGGTCCGGCCCGGCAGTTCGTCGAGTCCTGCCTCCCGCAGCGCCTCCGAGCGCGCCCGGTCCAGCAGCGCGCGGCGTGTCGGGCGCCCGGGCGGCGCCTCCACCCGCGTCTGGCACACCGTCCTGCTGCGGAAGCGGGACGCGTCGAACCGGGTCAGCTCGGACAGTTCCCGCCGGCCGTCCAGCAGGCCCTGCCAGAACGCGGTCCCCCCGTCGCCGAAGGCGGTGACCAGGCCGGTGCCGGAGACGACCACGGACGATCCGCCGGGTCCGCCGGTGCGGGGGGCGCGGGCGCCGTCGGCGGCGGTCACCGGGACGGCCGCGACCCGGTAGCCGTCCTCGTGCGCGGCCCGTACGACCTCGCACACGACCATCGCCTCGTGCAACCCCGCGGAGACGGCGCCCCACGCCCAGCGCACCGCCTGCAGGGTGGCCGCGCGCGGGCTGATCAGCACATGGCCCGTCCCGTTCCAGCCACTGGCCTCCGCCAGCTCCTGGATCAACTGCGCCGGCTCCGGGGTCATGGCCTCGGACGGCCGCAGCCTGCGGCCCCCCGCCTCCGCCTCCACGCACCGGCCGACGTACTGGGAGGTGGCCGACACGCAGTAGTCCGTGGCCGCCATGACCACGGGCACACCGCCCCGCAGGGCGGCGGGCAGGCGGTCCAGCGCCGCGGACAGCACGTCGACGAAGGCAGCGGGCAGGGTCTCTCCGGCGGCGAGGACGGACAGGTCCCGCCGGGAGCGGAGACCGTCCAGCGACCGCGGCGCCGTACCGCCCACGATCACCGCGCCTGCCTTCGGGTGCGTCATGACACCGCCGTTCCGGGTGCCAGGGCACGGTCGGCGGGACCGAGCCGCGCGGCCAGCTCGTCGAGGGAGAGCCGGCCGGCGAGGAAGGGGCCGACGTCCGCGAGGCGCGCGTCGCCGTGCCGGTCGGCGACCCGCCGCCAGAACCTCGGCAGGAGGTCGCCGGTGTCCCGGCGGGCCGTCGGCAGGTGGTACGCGGTCTCGTCGAGCAGTTCGAAGGTGGCGCCCGCGGCGGCGAGCCGCAGTCCCAGTTCGAGGTCCTCGCCGCCCCACAGCTGTCCGTAGTGCTCGTCGAAGCCACCGACCCCTTCGAACACCGTGCGCCGGACGCTGGTACTGGTGCCGATGCAGCTCAGCCAGCGCAGCGGGGCGTACTCGGGCGACCGCGTCACCCGCCGGGCGGTCCTCTCGATGAACGAGCGGCGCGGCCCGAGCAGGGGGACGGCGGAGTCGAGGTCGGCGACGGTGGCGGGCTCGATCGTGCGGCCGCGGGCACCGGTCAGGGCCGTCCGCAGGGGCCGGGGTTCGGGCGTCAGGGCGAACGCGGACAGGTCGGTGACGGCGCCGTGCACCACGGTGGCACCGGCCCCCCGGTGGGCCGCGAGATGCGCCTCCAGGAGCCCCGGTGTGGCCATGGTGTCGTCGTCGAGGAAGAGCAGGAGCTCCCCGCGCGCCAGCCGGGCCCCGGTGTTGCGCGCGCAGGCCACCCCGCGCCCGCCCGTGGTGGCGGGCCGGACCGGCAGGCCCGCGGGAAGGGCGGACAGCACCTGTTCCACCGCACCGCGCTCCGGTGCGTCGTCGACCAGGACGACCTCGAACCGCTCACGGTCCAGGGTCTGGTGTCCCAGGGCCGTCAGGGTGAGCAGGAGTCGGGTGGTCCGGTCGCGGGTCGGAACGACCACGCTGACCGCCACCTCCCCGGGCGCTCCACCCGGCCGCGCGGCCGCCGGTGTCATGGCCGTCACGTCAGGGAGCGGCTCTCGCCGGCCCTCTGCTGGAGGATGTAGGTGGCGAGGCCCTCGATGGAGAAGAGCGTCTCCTCCGTCAGGTCCTCGTCCTCGAAGACGACATCGAACTTCTCCTCGAGGATCAGCAGGTACTCCAGGGCGTCGAGGGAGCTGAACCCGTACTGGTCCACGAGGCTGGCGTCGCCCTCCTGGGGTGCCAGCCGGTGCTCGCCCTTGGTCATGCCCGCTGCGATCTCGTGGAGTTCCCGAATGAGCCCGGCGCGGTCCATCGTCTCTTGTCTCCCGTGGTGAAGGATCTCGGTCAAACCTTGGTGAACTGTTCGTCGAGCTGCTGCTCGGTCAGCCCGCGGAAGCGGTCCATGCGGAAGTAGTGCTGGAGGTCCCCACCGAACTCGGTCCGGTAGTAGAAGTCCGCGGTGTGGCGCTCCGGCTCCGTGCTCACCGTCTCCCCGCGCCGCAGCGCGGCGATCAGCCGGGGCACGGGGTGGGTGAATTCCGTGTCGCTGCGCAGATACCAGCTTTCGCCGTACTTGGTGACGACCGGGAGGTCCTCCTCGGGACCCGATCCGTCGGGCAGCTGGCGGACCGGCTGGCACAGCAGGTCGTAGCGGAACACCTCGTCGAGGACCGGCAGCAGGTGCTCGGGCAGAACGGGGCGCATGGCCTCCTCCCACCACTGCCGCAGCAGCCGCTTGGTGAGCAGTCGCCAGACGTTGGGGTCGACGAGTTCACTGGCGGAGCTCGTCGGCCTGGCCACCGCGTGCAGTTCCCTGGCCTCGGGGTCTTCGCTCTTCTCGACCCAGTCGGAGAAGCTGAGGAGCACCTGTGACTGGGGGACGTCGGCGAGCTCGCGCAGGGCGACCCAGATGTTGTGCAGGAACAGACTCCGGGCCAGGACCCGGTTCCAGCAGATGAAGCGGAGCATGCGCTCGTTGTCCGCGAGCGTCATCGTCTTGTGGGCGAGCACGTAGTCGAAGTCGTCCTGCTCGCCGCGCACGGTCACCAGTCCGTGCTGTTCGCGCTTGTCGTGGTATTCGGTGTTCGGCAGCAGCATCAGCGGGTGGACCGCGATGAACGGCGTGTGCCGTGCCGCCCGGTCATAACCGTCCAGGAACGAGGTGACCGTCTCGCCCGGCGCTCCCCAGATCAGCTCCAGATACGGTGTGATGCCGTGGTCGGTCAGCCAGGCGACGAGGCTTTCCCAGTCGTTCAGCTTCATGTTCCGCCGGCGCATGAGATCCAGGACGGAGTCATCCATCGTCTGCAGGGCGAGGATGAAGGCACTGTGCATCCCCGACTGCTTCATCTTCTCCATGATGCGGTAGAAGCCGGGAGACTTGTTCTTGGCCCAGGAGGTTTCGAGCCTCTTCGGGAACCCGTATTTGCGGCGCACCCGGAGCAGATCGTCGAGGAATTCCTCGTCCTGGCGCAGGAGTCCGAAATTGGAGTCGGCGAGCATCAGAATTTCCGCGCCGTGCCGTCCCAGCAGCTCAAGTTCCTCACGCAGCCGCTCCCGGGAGAACGCCCGCATCTTCTGCCCGGTGGCGCCTCCCCAGTAACAGAAGGCGCACTTGTACGGACATCCGCGGTTCGTCTCCATCAACGCGTAGTCGTAGCGGAAACGACCCTTTTCGTCGACCAGCGGTACCGCTCCGGTCAGAATGGGGGACGGCAGGATCTCGAGGTCCTGAATGCGCTCGCGTTCGGGGGTGGTGACCAGGTTCCCGTCGGCCTCGCGGAAGGAGATGCCGCTGATCTCGTGGAGTTCACCGCGGTGGGCGCCGTCGAGGTAGCCGTTCAGCAGGTCCCGGAAGATCAGCTCCCCCTCGCCGTTCACCACCACGTCGACCTGGGGGAACATACGGAAGACCCGCTCGGCCTGGTGGGCGACGTGGTTGCCGCCGAAGACGACCCAGCCCTGCGGGTTCATCTGCTTGAACGTCTCCGCGAGGGTCCCGAAGGCCCGGAAGTTCCAGCCGAGGACGGAGAAGCAGAGGATGTCGGGACAGCCGTCCCGTATCAGGTCCCGGGCCATGGCGTTCAGGCCGGCGTCGCCCGGGTAGTTCCTGATGGAGATGTCCATACGGCGTCGAATGCGGTCGTCGGCCTCGGCGTAGGCCTTGAGGTAGCCGATCGCCAGCGGCATGGAGGCCGCGGAATTCCCCCAGACTCCTTGCTGAACAAGCAGTACGCGAGTCTCCATTCCCTGCCTCGTCCTCTAATCGCCCGACAGGTCAAATCGCACTTTGAGGCTACAGCAGAAGATCCCCGGCGCAATGGCGCCTCCGAAACCGGGCCGTCGGCATGGCCTATTCCCTGCGTTTCGCACGTGTTCGGCCAGGCCGACGGCCTGATGACGGCCACCGTCCGGGCCCGGGCCGGACGCTCGCGGCGCCTCCGGAGACAGGGGTGCTGACATGGGAATTTCGTCGCGCCCGCGCCGGCGCGGCGGCGGCCGCCGCCGCGGTCCGGGGCGGGTCCCCGGAAGTGACCTGCGAAGCGAAATGAATGACCGGAAAGCTATCGTCCCGGTGGTTCCCGAAGAAGATGGGACCACCCGGGCAAGGTATTTTCGGCCACCCCTCCCCCCATTTTCTGCCTCTTTGGATCGGGCTCTGGGCGCACGTGGAGGCGATCTGTATGCTCCGGCCATATGGCGTCTGTCATTCGTCACCGCGGGCTCGGAGTTACATGACGGAGATTCCTGACACTTGGTGCCCGACGGCCCTGCCGCACGTGGAAACAGCCGACGGGGAGCTCCGTTTCATGGGGCGTCGGGTCGAGGGGTACGGCCACCTGTCGGACCGTGACGCCGCCCTGCTGTCCCGCTGCGACGGCAGTCGGCCCCTCGACGGGTTCCCCGCGGCGGACCGCGAGACCGTCGGCCTGTGGCGCCGGCACGGGCTGCTGCTCATGGCACCCCCGCTCACGCCCGGCCCCCCGGCCACCGAACCCGCGGTGGTCGTGTCCCCGCATCCGGACGACGCCGCGCTGGCCCTCGGCGGGACGGTGGCCCGGCAGGGCGCCCGGTTCCTCGACGTCTTCAGCGTCGAGACCTGGACCAAGGACCCGTACTACGCCGAACGCCCGGCACTGACCCAGCGCCTGCTGCTGGACGAGGAGGGCGTCGCCGCCCGTGTGCTGCGCGCCCGGGTGGAGCTGCTGGGATTCGTCGACGCCGCCGACCGCGACCTGAGACGGGACCGGTTCTTCACCGACCCGGCCTGGTCCGACGGGTTCGCACGGGAGGAACCGCAGCTCTTCGACGCCCTCACCGAACGGCTCGCCCCCCTGCTGGACGGCGCCGGCCGGATCTACGCGCCCCTCGGCGTCGGCGGCCACGTCGACCATGTCGCCTGCCGGGAGGCGGTGCTGGAACTGGCCCGGACCGGCCGGCTCGGCACGGCGCGGGTCGCCTTCTACGAGGACCAGCCCTACTCCCTGTTCTCCTCCGCGGAGGAGACCGCGAAGAACCTCGGCGCGCGCCTGGCCGAGCAGGGACTCGGCGCACTGCGCCCGGAGCTGCTGCCCGTGGACGACGAGGCGGCGCTCACCAAGTGCGAGGCGCTGGGCGCCTATCGCATCCAGGTACGCAAGGGCATCATCCAGCGCATCCGCCGGCACGGCGTGCGCCTGGCGGAGGGCTCCGGGTTCCCGGCCGCCGAGCGGATCTGGCTGATGCGCCTCTGACCCTCTCCCCACCCGACAAGCGACCGCGGCCCCGCCGCTCTGTGAAGGGTTTCCCATGTACGCACTGGCTCAGTCCCTGACACCGGCGGACCTCGAGGTCCTCGCGGAGGCATGCGCCGAGGTGGGTCTCACCCTGCATGTCACGGACCCCGCGACGGGCCACGCCCCACCGCCCGGCGCGCTGCTGGTCTCCTTCCACCGGGTCGCCGCCGCCCGGCCGGACGACCTGTCCGTGGCGGACCTCAAACGCAGGGGCGGTTACGCCGTCGCCGTGCTGGACGGCGTTTCCGCCACCGAGGTCCTGGCGGCGGTCACCGCCGGATACAGCTTCACGCTGGCCAGCCCCCTGCGGCGGTCCCGGCTCGTGGAGACCCTCAGCTACCTCAAGACGGTCACGCCGTCCGAGAACACCCAGGTGCTCACCCTCGCGAACGGCTCGCTGAGCTCCGCCGCGAAGTCGTTGCCCGTGACCGACGCCGAGGCGGAGCTGCTGCGCCTGCTGTCCAACCGGCCGGGCCAGATCGTCTCCCGCGAGGAACTCACCGAGGCCACGGGCGGGGAGGACGTGAACAAGGTGACCTCGGTCCTGAAGCAGAAGTTCCTGGACATCGACTCCGGTGCGAAGCTCCTGAAGATCCCCCACCTGGGCTTCCGCCTGGTCGGCACGGTCCGCGAGGGGGCCAACTGATGCGCGCCGTGGTGATCACCGGTGCCCCGGGCGTGGGCAAGACCCGGCTGGGGCACCAGTTGGTGACGCGGTACGGCGTCCCGGCCGCCGCGATGGACTGCGATCCCATCGTCCATCCGTGGAACGGCGGCGAGGAGGTGTACGACCTGATGGCCTCGACCGTGCGCGCGGCCCTGCCCGTCTACCGGGAGTGGGGGGCACGCGTCGTGATCGTCACCGGGGTGGTCCTCGCGGGCCGTGCCTACGAGCGCTTCCAGAAGGTGTTCGAGGAACTCGGCGCGGAGGCGGTCTACTACGGCCTGCGGGCGGACGCGGAGGCGCTGGCCACCCGGATCGAGAACGACGCGGGCGGCCGGCTGTTCGTGGAGGGCCGGCTGGCGGAGCGTCACCTCGACGCGGAGGTGCCCGACGTGCCCGGCGTCCGGCTGGTCGACACCACGCACCTGACGCTGATGGAGGCGGCCGACGCGGTCGCGGCCCTGGAACGCGCCGAGCTCGGGCCGCGGTGGCTCGGGGCGGCCGGTGCTCCGACGGTCACCGGATGACCCGGGGGTGGAGCCGTGGGCCGGCTCCACCCCCGGTGCCGGGTCACTGGAAGCGGCCCACCGCCAGGCCCTCGCCGTCGAGTCGCACCGAGAGGACGAATCCGTAGTAGTGGGTGGCACCGATCCGAGTGACGTACTCCCGGACCTCGTCGCCGAGCGGGCCGGTGAGCTGCTGCTCCTCGTCGCGGGGCGCGAAGGCCGGCCAGCGCGGGGGCGTGGAGGGCCGCAGCAGCAGCCGCCCGCAGACCCCCAGGCGCCGCAGTTCGGCCTCCAGCTCCGGGACGAAGAACGGCCCGCGCTCGTCGCCGTAGGCCGCGGCCTGCAGCAGCGCCTCGCCTTCCTGGGTGAGGAGCCCGGGGACCTGGCGCAGGAGTTCCCAGAAGAACTCCAGGCCGTCCAGCCCCGCCTCGCCGGCCAGCCAGCCGAGCGAACCACGGCGCAGCGGGAGACAGGGCGGGTTGGAGACGACCAGGTCGAAACGGGAGTCCAGCGACAGGGACATGATGTCCCCCTCGATGGCGGTCAGCCGGTCCGCCAGCCCGTTGATGTGGGCGTTCACCGTCGCGGCCGCCGTGCACTCCGGGTTGACGTCGACCGACAGCACCTCGGCGCCGTTGCGGGCCGCCGACAGTCCGAGGATGCCGGTGCCGCATCCCAGGTCCAGGGCCGACCGGGCACCGCGGCGCGCCGCCACCAGCCGGGAGAGCGTCATCGAGTCGGTGCCGACCCAGGGCGCGTACGAGCCCGTGTCCCGTCCCGCCGCCCGCCAGGCGGCCAGCAGCGACATGCCGTCCCCGCGGACCAGGCAGTAGTCGGCCGACACCTTCCCGGACTCCTCGGAGAGCACCCGGGCGCGGAGCAGGAGGTCGAGCAGGGGTCCGGGGACCTCCGAGCGGACGTCGGACTCCGCCACCCGCTCCCCGAAGACGAACAGGGAGGACAGGACGGACTCGGCGGCCAGGGTGGTGGAGATCGCCGCCAGGGTCTCGGGGTTCCGCCACGGCGCCAGCTCACCGAGCCAGTCCCCGGCGAGCGTGAGCAGATCGTGCTGCGGGAGCGTGAGAAGCCTCTGCAGCCCGGCACCCGCGAAATCGTCGCCGGAAATCCCATCCACGGAAATCATTACGTCTCCTCGAGGCCTCGGTATGCTCTGGTCTTCTGGCATTCCGCCGCCCGCGGGATCAGCGGGGTGACGGTTCCCCGGCCGGCTCGAAGACCGGCGTGAACGCCGATTTCAACTCTCGTAGCCGTTCCAGAGCGCGGGGTCCGGCGTACGGGGCGCAGCGCGCGATTTCCTGCTCGGAGATGCCGCCGAACAGATAGAGGTTGACCACGTCGATCGGTCCGGTGCAGCTCTTGCAGTACGGAAAGCGCGGCCGGGGCTGCATGAACATATCGTAGTGCTGGTGTTTCCCGAACTGTTCGTGGATGAGTTCGGGATTCTCCTTTATGTTGCCCATGGGTTTGAGCCAGGCGTACGGGCAGCAGGAGACGTCTCCCTGTCCGAAGAGCTGCACCATGGTGGCCGTCGCGTAACACCGCAGGGTACGGACGCCGGTGCGCAGTTGATTCCCGATGTGTTCCACGAAGGCCCGCGGGGGAAGCACCGCGGACAGTTCGTCGTAACGCTCGAGGAGTGGCGCGAAATGGTCGCCGAGGGGTGGTGCGTGGGTGGTCCTGGTCTCGCCGCGCACCGGGAAGAAGTAGAGCATCACGCCGCGCCCGTACCGTTCGAGCAGGAACTCGGCGAAGTCCGCCTGGCCGGTGGCGTTGAGGTCGCTGATCACCGACTGGATCTCGATGGGGATGCCCAGCTCCACCGCGTGGTCCAGGTGCCGCATGATGACGTCGAAGAGCCGGTGCTGCTTCGGCGGCAGCCGGTGGCCGTTCATCTCCAGCGTGTGGCCGTCGAGGGAGAGGCACAGCTGGACGTTGCCCAGCGCGGCGAGCGCCTCCAGCCGGTGCGGCGTCAGGAAGGCGCCGTTGGTGATGACCTGCACGACCTCGTACTTCTCACTGCACTCCGCGACGAACTCGGTGGAGCCTTTCAGCCAGAAGAACTCACCGCCGCTCAGGCGCATGATGGGGCTGTCCACCTGACGGTGATAGGCGTCGAGGATCTCGTGCCAGTCCGCTCGCCGGTCGGTGGTCAGGCGCAGTCGGGCGTCCGGGACCTCCATGAGGAGGTTGAAGTCCTCGGTGAGGCAGTAGGAGCACCGCATCTGGCACAACTGCTCCTCGATGACCATGTCGTTCATCAGGAGTTTGAGACGGTCCTGCCCATCGCGATGCGCGAACATCGCATCACGATAATTACTTTTCAGGGCCATGCCTTATCACCGCACCCAGGTCGTATTCGCGCATGACTCTTCCGTCGAGCGACGATCCTAAGTTCACCTTGAAGACAGGGTCAATGAGGACTACCGGGGGTGCTGCCGTTCGGCTGGAACTCGACTTGATCCGGCCTGAGGATGGCTCATATTCGCCTGCTGACTGACACGTTGCGACCGGGTAGCGTTACGCCCCACGTACTCGCCAAATCCGCAGACCTGCAACGGGAGTAAGGACGGCAGTATGCTCGCTCTGGGGCTCGGCGGTTCCAACCACGACTTCTCGGCCTGCCTCGTCGAGAACGGTGAGATCGCCGTCGGTATTGAAGAAGAGCGGCTGACCCGCCGCAAATACGCGGTCAATGTGAATTCTCTGGCGAACCAGTGCTGGCGGTACTGCCTGACGACGCACGGGGTCCGTCTCGCCGAGGTGGACGCGATCGTCGCGGACGACACCCTGCTGCCCAGCTGCTACTTCCCGTTCCGCAGCCGGACGACGCTCATCCGCCATCACATGGCGCACGCCGCCAGCGCCTTCCTTCCCTCGCCCTTCCCCGAGGCCGCGGTCCTCGTGGTCGACGGGGCCGGCAGCCTGTTCGAGGGCCAGGGCGTCGAGACCATGACCATGTCGGTCGGCAACGGCACGGAGATCACCGAGATCTCCAAGGTGTACGGGACCAACTGGAGCACCGACGGCCTGCGGGAGACCCGGGTCTACCAGGCCGGTGACAGCGACCACTCGCTGGGCTTCATGTACAAGGCGGTCAGCAGGGCCATCGGCTTCACCCTCTACGAGGAGGGCCCCTGGTACCTGACCGAGGACGGCAAGACCATGGGGCTGGCGCCCTACGGGACCGACCGCTACCGGGCGGAGTTCCGGCGCCACCTCGACCTGCTGCCGGAGGGCCGGTTCGAGCTGCACCTGAAGGACGGCGGACTGCTGCACTTCGTCGAGCACGCCCTGGACGGACTCGAGGGGGACGAGCGCTTCGCGCGCGGCGCCGACCTCGCCTGGGCCGCCCAGGACCTGCTGGAGACCGCCGTCCTGCACGCCGCCGGCTGGCTGCACCGGGAGACCGGCCTCACCCGCCTGTGCCTGGCCGGCGGTGTCGTCCTCAACTCGGTCGCCAACGGCAAGATCCTGCGGAACACGCCGTTCACCGACGTCTTCGCCCAGCCCGCCGCGGGCGACAACGGCTGCGCGGTCGGCTGCGCCTACTACGGCTACCACGTCCTCGGCGAACAGCCGCGGCCGCGTGGTGCCAAGGCCCCGCGCACGGCCCCCCGGCCGCAGCGCCACACGTACCTCGGCCGCCGGTACGGCACCGAGGAGATCCAGCGCGCGCTCGACGCCTCGGGCCTGCCCTACCGGCGTGTGGAGCGGCCGGCCCGGCTGGCCGCCGGCCTGCTGCCGCAGGGCGCGCTCATCGGCTGGTTCACCGGAGGCTCGGAGTTCGGACCGCGCGCCCTCGGCCACCGCAGCATCCTCGCCGACCCCCGCCGCGCGGAGATGAAGGACATCCTCAACAGCAAGGTCAAGCACCGCGAGGCGTTCCGTCCGTTCGCCCCCGCCGTCCTGGCCCACCGGGCCTCCGAGTACTTCGAGCTCGACATCGAGTCGCCGTACATGCTGATCGTCGCGCCGGTGCGGGACGACAAGCGCCAGGAGGTGCCGGCCATCACCCACGTGGACGGAACGGCGCGGGTCCAGACGCTGACGCGGGAGGCGAACGGCGCCTTCTACGAACTGGTGGAACGGTTCGGCGAGCTCACCTCCGTGCCCGTGGTGCTCAACACCTCCTTCAACGACCGAGGTGAGCCGATCGTGGAGACCCCCGAGCAGGCGCTGGCCTTCTTCGGGCCGAGCCAGCTCGACTATCTCTTCCTGGAGGACTTCGTGGTGGCGCACAGCGCGACGGACCTCGACACGGTGACGGAGGCGGGCGCGTGACGGGCGACCCGGGGATGCGGTACGAGACGTGGCGGGCGCTCGCGCTGTGGGGTGAGGAAGAGGAGGCCGCCGCCCTGGAGGTGATCCGGTCACGGTCGCTGTTCCGTTACTACGGGCCGGACCTGCGCCACCGGGCCGACCTGTTCGAGGCCGCGTTCTCCGAGGTCGCGGGGGTTCCGCACACCGTCGCCGTGTCGTCGGGCACCGCCGCGCTCACCGCCGCGATGATCGGCCTCGGGATCCCGGCCGGGGCCGAGGTGATCGTGCCCGCCGTGACCTTCGTCGGCAGCGTCGGCGCCGTCGTCGCCGCCCGCGGCATCCCCGTCTTCGCCGAGGTCGACGACTCGCTGACCCTGGACCCCGCGCTGCTGGAGGAGCGGATCACCGAGCGGACCTGGGGTGTCATGCCGGTGCACCTCAACAACGTCGCCGCCGACATGGAGCCGATCCTGGAGGTCGCGCGGCGGCACGGACTGCGGGTGATCGAGGACGCGGCCCAGGCCGCCGGCGTCCGTTACCGGGGGCGGCCCGTCGGCAGCCTCGGCGACGCGGGCGCTTTCAGCTTCCAGCTCGACAAGAACATCACCGCCGGCGAGGGCGGCGCGGTCACCACGACCGATGCCGACGTGTACGACCGGGTGGCCCGGTACCAGGACCAGGGCGGCCAGTTCACCACCTCCAAGGGCGCGACGCGCGGAACGGGCGACAGCCCGCCGTTCGTCGGCGTCAACCTGCGCATGACCGAGCTGACCGCGGCCGTCCTGTCCGCGCAGCTCCCCCGGCTGGTCCCCATGTGCCGGCGTCTGCGGGACGTGGCACGCCATGTGCGCGGCGAGACCGCCGATCTGCCGGTCCGCTGGCGGAGGCTGCCGGACGAGGAGGGATCGGGCGGCGATCTCACGCTGTTCCTCGACTCCCGTCTCCAGGCGCGTGCCTTCGTCGCCGACCTCAACGCCGCCGGCGTCCCGGCACACACCATGTACCAGGGGCAGCCGGTCACGGCCAACCGCGCCGTACGGGAGGGGCGGACACCCTGGGGCGTGGAGTGGGAGCGCCCCCCGCGCTACCGGATCAGCGAGGGACTCCTCGGCCGCTCCGTCACCATCGGTCTGGGCGCCGCCATGACCGACGAGGACGTCGACGCCGTCGTCACCGCCTTCCGCAAGAGCTACCAGGACGTCACCGGGACCGGCTGAACGATCCCGGCCGACCGAAACCGTCCGGTCGAGCTGTCCGACCGAACCGTCCGACCGATGTGACCGAACGATCCGAACGACCGTCACCGAAACAAGCGGAGCGACGCGCCGACATGTCCCTGTACGACATACCCGTCCGCACACTCGCCGGGGAGCCCGGTGACCTGAGCCCCTACCGGGGCAAGGTCCTTCTCGTGGTGAACGTGGCCTCGCAGTGCGGGCGCACACCGCAGTACGCGGCGCTCGAGGAACTGCACCGGCGCTACGGACCCCGCGGGTTCGCCGTCCTGGGCTTCCCCTGCAACCAGTTCGGCCAGCAGGAACCGGGCACCCCCGAGGAGATCCAGGAGTTCTGCTCGACCATGTACGACGTCACCTTCCCCCTCTTCGAGAAGGTGGACGTGAACGGCGCGCGGCGGCACCCGGTCTACGAGATCCTCACCGCCGCCCCCGACGAACGCGGGGTGGCCGGGGACGTCGAGTGGAACTTCGAGAAGTTCCTCGTCTCGCCCGACGGCACGGTGGCCCATCGCATCGGGTCACGCGTCAAGCCGGACGCCCCCGACGTCATCGCCCGGATCGAAGCACTGCTGCCGTCCTGATCCACCGCCCCGCTCCGGGCCGCACCACGGAGAGCACACATACATGCGCACCCCCACGCTCGAGGACCTGACACTCCCCGGGACGGACCTCGCCGACCATCCCCATCCCTTCCTCGCCCGTCTGCGCGCCCAGGGACCCGTCCACCGCATCCCGACGGCGGACTCGGGGGAGGTCTGGCTGGTCGTCGGCCACGACGAGGCCCGGGCCGCCCTCACCGACCCGCGGCTGCGCAACGACGTCCGGCACTCGGCGGCCTGGGAGGACGACGGTGTCCACGCCGTCGGCCGGAACATGCTCCAGGTCGACCCGCCCCACCACACCCGTCTGCGCCGGCTCGTGGCCGGCCAGTTCACCGCCCGCCGGATCGAGGCCCTCGCGCCCCGCGTGCAGGCCATCACGGACGAGCTGCTGGACGCGATGGTGCCGCTCGGCCGGGCCGACCTCGTCGAGTCCTTCGCGATGCCCCTGCCCATGGCCGTGATCTGCGAACTGCTCGGCGTCCCCGCCGTCGACCGCAAGGTCTTCACCACCTGGTCGGCCGACATCGTCACCCCCGGCAGCCGTGACGCGGCCGCCTCCGCCGAGGCCATGACGGGCTATCTCACCGACCTCATCGACGACAAGAGCCGCACCGGTGGGGACGACCTCCTCGCCGCCCTGGTCGGCACGAGAGCCGACGACGGGGACCGGCTCACGTCCGAGGAGACGCTCGGGATGGCGTTCCTGCTGCTCGTCGCCGGCCACGAGACCACCGTCAACCTCCTGTCCAGCGGCGTGTGCGCCCTGCTCCTGCGGCCGGAGCAGCTCGCCGCCCTGCGCGCCGACCGCAGCCTCCTCGACGGCGCGATCGAGGAGATGCTCCGCCACGAGAGCCCCCTGGGCACGTCCGCCTACCGCTACACCTCCGAGGCGGTGGAGCTGGCGGGCACCACCATCCCCGCCGGAGAGCCGGTGCTGGTCGTCCTGGGCGCCGCGAACCGCGACCCCCGGCGGTTCCCCGACCCGGACCGCTTCGACATCCGGCGCGACGCCCGCGGACACCTGGCGTTCAGCCACGGCGTCCACCACTGCCTGGGCGCACCGCTCGCCCGTCTGGAGGTCTCCATCGCCCTCGGATCCCTTCTCGACCGCTGCCCCGACCTGCGCCTCGCCACCGATCCCGCCACCCTCACCTGGCGCTCCGGCCTGATGCGCGGCCTGCACCACCTGCCGGTGGCGTTCGGTCCCACCGACGCAGAGGGCCGGCTCCGCCGTCCGGGGACGTCGGTGACCCGCGGGCCTGCGTACGGTCCGCGGCTGCCTACCCCAGCGCGCGCAGACGGGTGACGGTGTCGGCGAGGGTGCGGCGGCAGAGGGCGAGGTGGTCGGGGCCGTAGCCGCGGGGGCCGCACTCGATGACGAGCAGCAGGCCCAGATAGAGGTGGTAGAGGGCCAGCCGGTGACGGAAGGCGGGGCCGAAGCCGAGGCTGCCGCCGGCCTCGGTGTAGCCGGCGACGAGGTCGCTGTCGGGGCCGGTGTCGCCGCCGAAGGCGAGGGAGACCAGTTCGGCGGCCGGATCGCCCCAGAACGCCCGCTCGTGGTCGATGAGTCCGGCGATCCGGGCGCGCTCCCCGTCGCCGGTGACGTCGACGAAGATGTTGCCCGGCCAGAGGTCGAAGTGGACCAGCCGGGGTGCCGTGACCTCGTCGAGGGCGTATCCGCCCTCCGCCACCAGCGCCCGTACGGCGTCCGGCGGTATGCCGAGCGGGGACCGCCAGCGCTCGGCGTCGTCCAGGAGGGCGTCCACCATGGCGGTGAAGGCCGTGCGCCAGTCGGGCGCGGACAGCGCGGACTCGGCGGCCGGGTAGCCGAACCGGCCGTCCTCGGGGGCGAGGGTGTGCAGGCGCGCGGTGATCGCGCCCAGGTCGCGGCGCAGGGCCGTCCGGGCGGCCGGGGACAGGCTGTCGGCCGCCTTGTCCCACGGGGTGCCCTCCAGGACGGAGACGGCGAGGAACTCCTCCCCCGCGTGCAGCAGGGCGGGTGTCGGCACGCCACCGCCCGGCAGGGCGGCGATCCGCCGGTAGACCATGGCCTCCGTCGCCAGGATGCCGCGCTCGTAGCGCAGGACCGCGGCGCCGGGCGGCGGGGCGACCTTGACGACGGCGGGCCGGCCGTCGTCGAGCAGGACACGGTAGGCCGTGTTGAACCAGCCGTCGGTCAGCTCGGTCTCCACACGGCACCCGCTACCGGTGGAGGCGCGCAGCAGGGCGTCGAGTTCACGGGGAGACAGGTGGCGCTTGGTCTGGCTCTGCATGGAGGCGCGCTTTCCGACGAGGAGTTGGGAGCGCTCCCAGCATGCCGACCGTCCGCCCGCCCGTCCAGGTCCGTGCCCCACGCGGTCCGGCCGCTCACCGTGCGGGGGGGGTTGGCTGCGGGTTTGGCTGCCCCGGGCGCCTCGGCCGCTGGACGTGTTGACCGGGGCTGCCCGGGCTCAGCGCGCCTCCACGCGGTCCGGGTCGCTCCCCTACGGGTCGGGTTCCGCTGCCCGGGCACCTCGACCGCACGCCCGGTACGGCCGCTCCCCGTACGGGTCGAGTCCCGCTGCCCCCGGGGCCTGGGCCGCTCGGCGGTGCCCGGGACTGCCCGGGTTCAGCGCGCCTCCGGTACCGCTCCGGGCCGGCGGTAGACGTACGGCGGCCGTTGCGGGGCGGGGTCGGGAGCGGGGTCGGCGAGGGTGCGTACGAGGTGGTGGTCGGGGGACAGCGCGCACGCCGGGTCGGTGCGGGTGGCGTCGCCGGTGAGGGCGTAGGCCTGGCAGCGGCAGCCGCCGAAGTCCTCCTCCCGGCGGGGGCAGCCGCCGCAGGGGCCGGTCATCCAGGCGGTGCCGCGGTAGCGGGTGAAGGCCGGGGACCGCTCCCAGATCCAGGCGAGCGGGCGGTCGCGGACGTTGGGCGGGTCGAGGTCCGGCAGGGAGGCGGCGGCCGGGCAGGGCAGGACGGTGCCGTCGGGCGCCACGGTGAGCGAGACCGCTCCCCACCCGCCCATGCAGGGCTTGGCGACGCCATCGAAGTAGTCGGGGACGACCCAGACGAGGTCGACTCGGCCGGCGAGCCGCTCGCGCCAGCGCTCGACGCACTCGTGGGCGCGGGCCAGCTGGTCGCGCGTGGGCAGCAGGGCGGCACGGTTGAGCAAACCCCAGCCGTAGAACTGGGTGTTGGCCAGCTCGATGCGGTCCACGCCCCAGGCCGCGCCCAGCTCGACGAGGGCGTCGACGGCGTCGAGGTTGTCCCGGTGCAGCACCACGTTGAGGCCGAGGGGGAGCCCGGCCCGGCGGACGAGGGCGGCGGCCCGCTCCTTGGCGGCGAAGGACGACGGGCGTCCGGCGATCCGGTCGTTGGCCGTGGGATCGGCGTGCTGGACGGAGAGCTGGACGCTGCGCAGCCCCGCCGTACGCAGCGCGGTCAGCCGGGTCTCGTCCAGGCCGGTGCCGCTCGTGACCAGCTGGGTGTAGATCCCGGCGGCCTCGGCGGCGGCGACGATCTCCTCCAGATCGGGACGCAGCAGCGGCTCCCCGCCGGAGAGGTGGGTGTGCACGACGCCCAGCGCGGCGGCCTGGCGCAGGACGTCCGTCCACTCGCCGGTGCTCAGTTCGCCCGACCGGCGGGCCAGTTCGAGGGGGTTGGAGCAGTACGGGCAGTGCAGGGGGCACGCGTGGGTGAGTTCGGCCAGCAGCGCCCAGGGGGGTGCGGGGGCCGTGCGGTCCGCGGTGGCCTGGGGAACGGTCACGTGAGCCAGCCCTCCTGGTGCAGGCGGTCGAGGAAGGAGGGGACCTCGGTGGCCACCGGGGCGCCCGGGTGGCGCGCGGCCAGTTCGGCGACGATCCCGCGCACGGTGCGGGTGCCGTCGCACAGGCTCACGATCTGGCCGGCGTGGCCCTCGAGGACGACCACGCGTTCGGGCAGGACCAGCAGGTCGGCGCCGCGCACGTGGTCGTGGCGCAGCATCAGGGCCGGGGCGAGGGCGGGGCGCCACTGGTTCTCGGACACCGGTGTCACCCCTGCCCCGGGTCCTGCTGACCGGCGTTCTGGACGGAGTCGAGCAGCGCCCACAGCACGTCGCACTTGAAGGTCAGCGCGGCCACGGCCCGCTGCTGGTCCTCGCGGGTGCGGGCCCACTCCAGGACGAGGGCGAGCGCCTCGCCGCTGTCCCGCCGGCCCTGGTCGACGCGGCTGCGGAAGTAGTCGAGCCCGGACGGCTCGATCCACCGGTAGTGGCGTTCGAAGGCGTCGATGCGCAGCCGCATCAGGTCGGGTGCGGTCAGCTCGGTGAGCGAGGCCGCGACGGCCTCCAACGGCGGGCGCAGCCGGCAGAAGTTGACGTAGCCCTCCACCGCGAGCCGTACGCCCGGCAGGACGGTGTCGCCCGCCAGCAGGCTCGCACGGTCCAGGCCGGCCGCCTCGCCGAGCCGCAGCCAGCGCTCGATGCCTCCCTCGCCGTCGCTGCGCCCGTCGTGGTCCTCGATCCGCCGCAACCACATGCGCCGCAGCCGCGGGGAGTCGAACTTCGCTGTGATGAGCGCGTCCTTGACGGGGATGTGGCGCTGGTAGTGGAAGCGGTTGGCGATCCAGCGGCGCACCTCCTCCGGGCTGAGGTCGCCTTCGTGCATACGGAGGTTGAAGGGGTGCCGGTCGTGGTACCGCTCCTGGCCCACCGCGCGCAGGCGGGCCTCGAACTCGTCGGTGCTCCAGGGCTCCGTCGGGGCGGCGAATGCCGTGGTCACAGCTCGATCACCATCTCGTCGTCGGCCACCTCGATGCCCAGTCGGGCCAGCCGCTTGTGCTGGGCCGCGGTCGGGTCGACGAGGGGGTTCGTGTTGTTGAGGTGCGTGTAGTAGCAGCGGGCGGACAGCGTGGCGAGGAGGCCGGCGGTGCCGCCCGGCCCGTCGATGGGCAGATGGCCCATGCCGGTCGCGGTGCGGGAGGAGATCCCGGTGCGGCGCGGCTCCTCGTCGTCCCAGAAGGTGCCGTCGACGATGACGCAGTCGGCCTCGGCGGCGGCCCGGTGCAGCGCGTCGGACCAGACGGCCACGGCGGGCGCGTAGACCGCCGACCTGCCGGTGGCCGGCTCGTACAGGCGCAGGGCCACGACCCAGGCGTCGTCCTCGGGGGCGTCGGCGGCGTACCGGGGACGCTTGCCGGACACGGGGACGGCGGTGATGCGGACGCCGGCGTCGGTGGGGCCGCGGGCGCCGCCGTGCAGGGGCTCCGCGCCGTGGCAGGGCAGTTCCCGCCAGGTCAACGCGGTGTAGGAGCCGAGCACCTGGTCGAGGCGCAGTCGGTCGGTGAGGGCCCGGCGGACCGGGGCGGTGGCCAGGATGTCCACGCCGTCCGCCTCGCGCAGTCGCGCGAGGCCCAGGGTGTGGTCGAGTTCGGCGTCGGTGAGGACCACGCCGGCGATCGGGGTCCGCCGGGACCCGGGCCCCGGCTGGAGCGCCGGGTGGGTCTCGATCTGGTCGCCGATGTCGGGGGTGGCGTTGACGAGGTACCAGCGGCCCTCGCCCGTGGCGACCGCGAGCGAGGCGTGGCGGCGGCGCCGCTCGGGATGCGCGCGTGCCCCGGAGCACCCGGGGCACGCGCAGTTCCACTGCGGGATGCCGCCCCCCGCCGCGGTGCCGAGCACCTGCAGCAGCATCGCGGCGGACTAGCGGGTCGCGAGGGAGTAGGCGGTGACCTCCAGCGCGGTGTCGACGACCGTGTACCCGGGGGTCTGCCAGGGGGTCCGGTCGGTCTGCTCCGTGGTGGTGGCCGCCGGACGCTCCGTCTGCTCGGTGGTTTCGGTCATGGTGCGTACCTTCCTTTCGGGGAGGTGGTTCACCCCTTCGGGAGAAGGGGAGTCGGAGGGACTCGGAGCAACGAGGTCACCTGACGGTGATCCTGAGGATGCGGTCCTTGTCGTCGCCGCGGTCGGTCGTGCCGAGCCAGAGCTCGTCGGCGCCGGGGACCTGGGCGATCGCGCGCAGCCGGCCGTAGGCGCCGTTGTAGTACGACCTCGCGGTTCCGACGCCCTTGCCGGTGCTGTCGATCGGCAGGGCCCACAGCCGCTTGCCGAGCAGTGTCGAGACGTACAGGACGTCGCGCGTGACGGCGAGCTGGGCGGGGACTCCGCCCTCGTCCGGATGCCAGACCTTCTTCGGGTTGGTCATCCCGGCCTTGGCGCAGGATCCCTCGCAGGTGGGCCAGCCGTAGTTCTTGCCCGGTTCGATCAGGTTGAGCTCGTCCCAGGTGGACTCGCCGATCTCGGTCGACCACAGCCGACCCCGGGCGTCCCAGGCGAGGCCCTGGGGGTTGCGGTGGCCGTAGCTGTAGACGCGGTTGCCGAACGGGTTGCCGGGCGCCGCGGCACCGGTCTTGGTGATGCGCAGGATCTTGCCGTTGAGCGAGGACCTGTTCTGCGCGAGGTGCCCCCGCAGGGCGTCGCCGACGGTGACGTACAGATAGCCGTCGGGGCCGAACGCGATCTTGCCGCCGTTGTGGTCGCCGCCGCGGGTGATGCCGCCGAGGACGACGGTGTAGCCGCTGAGCGAGGTGCCGTTGAAGCGCATCTTCGCGACCCTGATGTCGGAGGCCGCCGTGTGGACGAAGAAGACGTCCTGGTCCGTGGTGCCGTTCCAGGTCGGTGAGGGGGCGACGCCCAGCAGTCCGCCGCTGCCCAGCCGGCGGGTGGGAGAGGGGGCGACGGTGTGGGGGACGGTGCCCACCTTCCTCTTCGCCCCGTCACGTGCCTGGACCCACACCGTGGCGGTGCGGCGCTCCGTCACCAGTGCCTTCTTCCCGTCGGGCAGGAAGGAGATGGCCCAGGGCTTGGTCCACTTGTCGGAGAGGACAAAGACGCCCGACGGCCTGCTGCCGTCGGCCGGGGCGCCCGCCCCGGCCGTCGCCGCCGGCTGGAGGACGCAGACACCCAGGAGAGCGGTGACGACGGTGACGGCGGCCGTGCCCGGACGGACTCGACGCAGCGCCGAACGCGCCAAGCGTGACATGGTGAAGCCTTTCTGTCGGAGGGAAGCGGACGGCGTGCGTTGTTCGGGAAGGAGAGCCGCGGCCGTCTCGGAAAGCCGGAGAGAAGGAATCCGGGGACCCCGGGGAATTCGGGGAACGCGGGGAATTCGGGGAACGCGGGGAATTCGAGGGACGTGGGGGACGCGGAGAATTCCGGAAACGCGGGGTGAGATCCGGAACACGGGCCATGACTCCTGCGAGGAGTGTGTGCGCCCGCTCTCTCGCGGGCCACCCGGACTCCCCCGTCCCGCTGAGGAGGAGTCACCTACCGGTCAGCCGACGGTGACTTTGAGGATGAGGTCCTTGCCGGTGCCGCGGTCGCTCGTGCCGAGCCAGAGCTCGTCCGCGCCGGGGACCTTGACGAGCGCCCGCAGCCGGCCGTAGTCGCGGTCGTAGTACGACTTCGCGGTCTTGACGCCCTCGCCGGTGCTGTCGATCGGGAGCGCCCACAGCCGTCGGCCGCGCAGCGTCGACGCGTAGATGACGTCGTCGACGACCGCGATCTGGGCGGGCACCCCGCCCTCGCCCGGCTTCCAGACCTTCTTCGGGTCGGTCATCCCGGCCTTGGCGCAGGATCCCTCACAGGTGGGCCAGCCGTAGTTCCTGCCCGGCTCGATCAGGTTGAGCTCGTCGAAGCTGGACTCGCCGATCTCGGTCTCCCACAGCTTCCCGTCGCGGTCCCAGGCCAGGCCCTGCGGGTTGCGGTGGCCGTAGCTGTAGACGGCGGTGCCGAAGGGGTTCCCGGGGGCGGGTTCACCGGTCCGGGTGATGCGCAGGATCTTCCCGTTGAGCGAGTCCCTGTCCTGGGCGAGCTTCGGCTGGTACGCGTCGCCGGTGGTGACGTACAGGTACCCGTCGGGACCGAAGGCGATCCGTCCGCCGTTGTGCTGGGTGTCCCGGCGGATGCCGGTGAGAACCGGGGTGTAGTCGCTCAGGGAGGTCCCGTCGAAGCTCATGCGGACGACACGGTTGTCGATGGCCGTGGTCTCCATGAAGAACACGGCCCGGTCCGTCGTGCCGTTCCAGGTCGGTGACACGGCGACGCCCAGCAGCCCGCCCTTGTCCTGCGTCTCCTTGCGCCACACGGCGTTCGGCACCCCGCCGACCCGCCGCCTCGATCCGTCGGTCCCGGCCTTCCAGACGGCGCCGGTGTTGCGTTCCGTCACCAGCGCCGCGTCGCCGTCCGGCAGGAAGGAGATGCCCCAGGGCGTCGTCCACTGGTCCGACAGCGTGCTGATGCCGGAGGGCGCTCCGCGCTCGCGGTCGCCGGATCCGGGGTCCCCCGCGCGGGCCGTGGACGGTGCCGCGGCCGCGGGCCGTGCCGGGAGCACACCGGCGGTCGTGACGGCGGTGACGGCGGTGACGGCCGCGATCGCGGCCAGTCCCGGACGGAATCGATGCAGCGCCGAACGCGCCGAGCGTGACATGTGGTGCCTTTCCTGTCGTGGGGGGGAGGCGCGACCGGCTCCGTCGCGTGAACGCATTCGCCGCCGCATCCGATTGGTGCCCTTTGCTGCGCTGCATCGTGATGCACCCTCGGAAAGAGAAAGAAGGGGGCGATGGCCGAAGCATTGCAATGACTCCTGCGAGGAGTATCCGGGGCCCACTTTCTCGCGGGCCACCCGGACTCCCCCATCCTGCTGAAGGACACGCCGTCACGTTCGCCGGGGCGGGTGAGGACCTGTCCGGCCGTCATGCCGCGGACGCGGGGACTGGCACACCCCTGCGCGCCGTCGTCGTCGGTTGCCGGCTCCCCACGCTCGGCTGCGCTCACGTGGGAGGGAGCCCCGTCGCCTCGACGTCCTCCTCCGCCTCTCAACCGGACACACTCATCCCGCTCACCTGCGCCGACGCGTGACCGCCGGTCTCCTGCGACGTGATCCGCCGGACAGGCCCTAAGCGAGTGAAGCCTGAGCCGCCGTCCGCCGTGCGGGTGCCTCGTGGGGCATGCATGAGAATCCCGGCCGTATCCGGCCGAATCGGCGAACACGACGCGCTGGAGGCGAGTGATGAACGAAAGAGACGGCCAAGCCGACCGCACCGTCCACAAGGTCCCCGTCCTCATCGTCGGCGGGTCCCTGGTGGGCCTGTCGACCTCACTCTTCCTGGGCCGGCTGGGGGTGCGGCACACGCTGGTGGAGCGCCACGCCGGCACCTCCATCCACCCCCGCGGACGAGGCAACAACGTACGCACGATGGAGCTGTTCCGGGTGGCCGGCATCGAGTCGGCGATCCATGAGGCCGCAGCCACCCTGGCCGACAACCACGGCATCCTGCAGACACCCACCCTGGCCGGCGACGCGGGCGAGTGGCTGTTCCGGGAGATCGACCCGGGCGGCGGACTGGCCCGGTTCAGCCCGACCTCCTGGTGCCTGTGCAGCCAGAACGACCTGGAACCGGTCCTGCTCGACCACGCCGTCAAGCTCGGCGGCGACCTGCGCTTCGGCAGCGAGCTGATGTCGTTCGACAGCGATGCCACCGGTGTCACCGCGCTGGTGAAGAGCCGGGAGACGGGCGAGCACACCACCATCCGGGCGGACTACCTGGTCGCCGCCGACGGCCCGCGCAGCCCGGTGCGGGAGCAGCTCGGCATCGGTCAGAGCGGCCCCGGCGAACTGTTCCACAACGTCAGCATCACCTTCCGTTCCCGCCGTCTCGCCGACGTGGTGGCGGACCGTCGCTTCATCGTCTGCTACCTGACCAGCCCGGACGCCGACGGTGCGCTGCTGCCGGTGGACAACCGCGAGAACTGGGTCTTCCACGCGCCCTGGCACCCCGAGCGGGGGGAGACCATCGAGGACTTCACCGAGGAGCGGTGCGCCGACCACATCCGCCGGGCGGTCGGGGTGGCGGACCTCGACGTGCAGGTGACCGGCAAGGCGCCCTGGCACGCCGCCCAGCGCGTCGCCCGGTCCTACCGCTCCGGACGGGTCCTGCTGGCCGGTGACTCGGCCCACGAGATGTCCCCCACCGGCGCCTTCGGCTCCAACACCGGCATCCAGGACGCGCACAACCTCGCCTGGAAGCTGGCCGCGGTGCTCGGCGGCTGGGCGGGGGACGGGCTGCTGGACACCTACGACACGGAACGCCGCCCGGTGGCGGAGACCACCAGCGCCCGTGCGGCCGCCCGGTCGGTCGAGCACAGCCACCCCGGCTACGCCCCGGCGCCCGGCACCGGAGGCGCCCCGCAGCGCGGCATCCTGAACGTGACCCTGGGCTACCGCTACCCGCGCGGCGCCGTCGTCGACGCCGACCCCGCGACCCCGGTCGTCCCGGAGCGGCTCGCCCTGACCGGGGAGCCCGGCAGCAGGGCCCCGCACCTGTGGGTACGGCACCAGGACCGGCGGATCTCCACCCTCGACCTCTACGAGAGGTCCCTGGTCCTGCTCAGTGACGCGGACGAGGCGTCCGGGTGGCACAAGGCCGCCGTCAGCCTCGCCGAGCGGATGGCCGTCCCGCTCGTCTCCTACCGGGTGGGGACCGGCCTCGACGCCGAGCTCGTCCCGGAGGAGGGGGCGGACTGGGCGCAGACCCACGGCACGTCCCCCGCGGGTGCCGTACTCGTCCGTCCGGACGGATTCGTCGCCTGGCGGGCCCGGGGTGCGGTCACGGACGTCGAGTCGACGCTGCGTCAGGTGCTCGCCACGGTCCTGGCACGGGACTGACCCTCGCAGCCGGCGCGAACCGCGCCTCCTCCCCGATCGCGTCGCCCAGCAGTCCCTCTGTCGGCTGCTGGGCGACGCTTCTGTCCGAAGTGACGCAACTTGCTTGCGTGTCCTGCCGGTTGGGCCCGTCCGGATGGGTCAGGGCGGGGGAGGCGTTCACTCGGCTGAGCGTCCCGAGTGGTGGGAGACGATCACCTGGCCGACGGTGGAGCACGTCGGGGCCGAGTCACCACAGCTGACGAAGCGCCAGCTGCTCGGTCTTGGCGGAAGGATTCTCAGATGCGCTCTGCCCGCTTGCTCCTGGCCACCGCGGCAGCCTCGGCCGCC
>NZ_JBITEN010000031.1:0-69662 GCF_044455165.1 Streptomyces sp. NPDC051315 | reverse complement strand
GCGGCCCCCCCCCGGGGGGGGCCCCCGGGGCCCCCCCCCCCCCCCCCCCCCCCCGCCCCCCCCCCCCCCCCCCCCCCCCCCCCCCCCCCCCCACAAGCACCGCCCCCCACAAGCGCCACCCGCCCCCGACAAGCCCGCCCCGCCGCCCCGGAGCTCACAACGGCACGATGTCCGGTGCCCCCAGCCGCGCCGCGTCCGCCGTCAGGTCGTCGGGCTGCCGCTGCGACTCCCGCTCGGCCTCCACCCGCTTCTCGTAGTGCTGGACCTCCCGCTCGATCTGGTCCTTGTCCCAGCCGAGTACCGGTGCCATCAGCTCGGCCGCGTCCCGGGCGCTGCGCGTGCCCCGGTCGAAGGTCTCGATGGAGATGCGGGTGCGCCTGGTCAGCACGTCGTCCAGGTGCCGCGCGCCCTCGTGCGAGGCGGCGTAGACGATCTCGGCGCGCAGATAGTCGTCGGCCGCGGGGAGCGGCTCGCCCAGTGACGGGTCCCGGACGATGAGGTCGAGGATCTCCTCCGCCATCGAGCCGTACCGGTTCAGCAGATGCTCGACCCGCACCACGTGCAGGCCCGTCCGCGCCGCGGTGCGCGCCCGCGCGTTCCACAGCGCCCGGTAGCCCTCCGCGCCCAGCAGCGGCACCTCCTCCGTGACGCACTCGGCGACCCGCAGGTCCAGTCCGTGCACGGCCGCGTCGACGGCGTCCTTGGCCATCACCCGGTACGTCGTGTACTTGCCGCCCGCCACGACGACGAGCCCGGGCACCGGATGGGCGACGGTGTGCTCGCGGGACAGCTTGCTGGTGGCGTCCGACTCACCCGCGAGCAGTGGTCGCAGGCCGGCGTACACGCCCTGCACGTCGTCACGGGTGAGCGGCACGGCGAGGACGGAGTTCACGTGCTCCAGCAGGTAGTCGATGTCCGCGCTGGAAGCGGCCGGGTGGGCCTTGTCGAGGTCCCAGTCGGTGTCGGTGGTGCCGACGATCCAGTGCCGGCCCCAGGGGATGACGAACAGCACCGACTTCTCGGTACGCAGGATCAGTCCGGTCGTGGAGTGGATCCGGTCCTTCGGCACGACGAGGTGGATGCCCTTGGAGGCGCGGACGTGGAACTGTCCCCGCTCGCCCACCATGGCCTGGGTGTCGTCGGTCCACACGCCCGTGGCGTTGACGACCTGCCGGGCGCGGACCTCGTACTCCCCGCCCCCCTCGACGTCCTGCACCCGGGCACCCACGACCCGTTCGCCCTCGCGCAGGAAATCCGTCACGCGCGCGCGGTTGGCGGCCTTCGCCCCGTACGCCACCGCCGTGCGCACCAGTGTGGCGACGAAGCGGGCGTCGTCCATCTGGGCGTCGTAGTACTGCAACGCGCCGACCAGCGCCTCCTTCTTCAAGGCGGGCGCCACGCGCAGGGCGTGACGGCGGCTCAGGTGACGGTGCGTCGGCAGGCCCCGGCCGTGCCCGCGCGCCATGGACATCGCGTCGTAGAGCGCGACGCCCGAGCCGGCGTACAGCCGCTCCCAGCCCTTGTGCTGGAGCGGGTACAGGAAGGGAACCGGTTTGACCAGGTGCGGGGCCAGCCGCTCCAGGAGCAGTCCGCGCTCCTTCAGCGCCTCGCGGACGAGGGCGAAGTCGAGCATCTCCAGATAGCGCAGTCCACCGTGGATCAGTTTGCTGGACCGGCTCGACGTGCCCGACGCCCAGTCACGCGCCTCGACGAGACCCGTGGACAGGCCGCGCGTGACGGCGTCGAGGGCGGTGCCCGCGCCGACCACGCCGCCTCCCACGACGAGCACGTCCAGTTCGCGCTCGGCCATGGCCGCCAGTGACTCGGCTCGCTGCTCCGGCCCCAGTGTCGCTGTCCTCACCGCTGCCTCCCACTGTCGGTCACGTCGGCCGCACCGTTCACGGCGAGGCCCGGTCCCTTACCCCCATGCCCAAATTCTGACCGCGTTGCCCGACTTCAGCCACCACTCGCCCCCAGCCTGTGGACAACTCTCACGGAACCGGAGCCGGCCTGCCGGAAAACACCGCCGACCAGCACAGCCGATCCACCGACGGTCAGTACCGACGACCAATGCCAACGACCAACGCCGTCGACCAACGCCGCCGCTCGTCCGAGCCGGTCAACACGGGCGATCAACACAGCCGATCAATCCCACATAACGGTCATATTTACTCCTAGTCTGACATTGCGCTCGCCCGTTCTGTCCACTGGGCTTGCGCGCCTGTCCCGCTTCGGTTATTGGGAAGGACGGCCCACGCCATGCCCGCAGATCTCGCCGTCATCGGACTCGGCCCGCTCGGCCTGCCCCTGGCCCAGGCCGCCGTGGCCGTCGGCATCCCGACACTCGGCTACCGCACCGGTCCCGAGGCGGGCACCCTCAGCCCCGCCGAACTGCGCCGGATGCTCTCGGGTGGCTTCCGGCCCGCCACCGACCCCGCCGAGCTGGGCCGGGTGCGTACCGCCGTCATCTGCGCGCCCACCCCGCGCGACGCGGACGGCGGACTCGACCTGAGCCAGGTGGAGGCGGCCGCCCGCACCCTGGCCGGACACCTGCGCCCGCACACCACCGTGATCCTTGAGTCGCCCGTCTACCCGGGGACGACCGAGGAATTCCTGCGCCCCCTCCTGGAGGAGATGTCCGGCCTGCGCGCGGGACGCGACTTCCACCTCGCGTACTCCCCCAGCCGCGTCGATCCGGGCCGCCGCGACTTCACCCCCGTCAACACCCCGAAGGTCATCGGCGGCCTCACCCCGGCCTGCACCGAGTCCGCCGCCGCCTTCTACGGCCGCCTCACCGACAAGGTGGTCCGCGCGCGTGGCCTCAGGGAAGCGGAGACCGTGCAGCTCCTGGAGACCAACTTCCGGCACGTCAACATCGCCCTCGTCAACGAGATGGCCGTCCTCTGCCACGACCTCGGCGTCGACCTGTGGGACGTCATCCGCTGCGCCGAGACCAAGCCGTTCGGCTTCCAGGCGTTCCGCCCCGGCCCCGGTGTCGGCGGCCACTCCGTCCCCGTCGACCGCACCGGCCACCCCGGCGGCCCCCTTCGCATGGTGGAGCTGGCCCAGCAGGTCAACCACCGCATGCCCCGCTACGTCGTCCAGCGCGCCGCCGCCCTCCTCAACGAGCACGGCAAGTCCGCGCGCGGCGCCCGCGTCCTGCTGCTCGGCGTCACCTACAAGCCCGACCTCGCCGACCAGCAGAACACCCCCGCGCACGAGATCGCGATCCGCCTCATGGAACTCGGCGCCGCCGTCAGCTACCACGACCCGCACGTCCCGTCCTGGAACGTCCTCGACCGCCCGGTCCCCCGCGCCGACTCCCTCTACGAGGCCGCCGCCGACGCCGACCTGACGATCCTCCTCCAGCAGCACCGCACGTACGACCTCCAGGGCCTGTCGGTGAAGGCCCAGCTGCTGCTGGACACGCGGGGGGCCACGCCCACGGGGGCGGCGCACCGGTTGTGAAGCGGGGCGCGCGGGACGGGCAGGGCTCCGGGGGCTGGTGGCAGCCGCCCCTGCCCGCGGGGACCGTACGGAAGCAGGGGGAGCCCACCGCAGCGGTCACTGCGGCAGGCTCCTGGATGGATCACGGAGTGTCCGCCCGCAGGTTGTGTGGGGGCGGCCGCTCACCATCCGAACATCCGCAAGATCTACCTCCTCCGGCACCTCACCGTCCACAGACGGATCCGGTCCCAGTGGGTGGGCTTGCGGTCGCCTCCCATGGGGGCCCCTTCCACGAAGCCGCCCCCGACCAGCCCGTTCTGGCCGCGAGGGCAACCACGCGCCCCGCTCCGCACCACGCACCCCCGCCCGCCCGGACACACAGGAGGGGCCGGTCACCTCACGTGCGTGAGGTGACCGGCCCCTACGGGGTCTGACAGGGACTACCGGCGGTGCACCGAGTCCGCCACCGTCACCTCGACGCGCTGGAACTCCTTCAGCTCGCTGTAGCCGGTGGTGGCCATGGCGCGGCGCAGGGCGCCGAAGAAGTTCATGGAGCCGTCCGGGGTGTGGGACGGGCCGGTGAGGACCTCCTCGATGGTGCCGACCGTGCCGAGGCCGACCTTCTTGCCGCGCGGCAGCTCCTCGTTGACGGCTTCCATGCCCCAGTGGTGGCCTCGGCCCGGCGCGTCGGTCGCGCGGGCCAGCGGGGAGCCCATCATCACGGCGTCGGCGCCGCAGGCGATCGCCTTGGGCAGGTCGCCGGACCAGCCGACACCGCCGTCCGCGATCACGTGCACGTACCGGCCGCCGGACTCGTCCATGTAGTCACGGCGGGCGGCCGCGACGTCGGCCACGGCCGTGGCCATCGGGACCTGGATGCCGAGCACGCTGCGCGTGGTGTGCGCGGCGCCGCCGCCGAAGCCGACCAGGACGCCGGCCGCGCCGGTGCGCATCAGGTGCAGGGCCGCCGTGTAGGTGGCGCAGCCGCCGACGATCACCGGCACGTCGAGCTCGTAGATGAACTGCTTCAGGTTCAGCGGCTCGTGCGAACCCGACACGTGCTCCGCGGAGACCGTCGTACCGCGGATGACGAAGATGTCCACGCCCGCGTCCACGACGGCCTTGGAGAACTGGGCCGTGCGCTGCGGGGAGAGCGCGGCCGCGGTGACCACGCCCGAGTCGCGCACCTCCTTGATGCGCTGCCCGATCAGCTCCTCCTTGATGGGAGCGGCGTAGATCTCCTGGAGGCGCCGGGTCGCGGTGTCCGCGTCCAGCTCGGCGATCTCGTCGAGCAGCGGCTGCGGGTCCTCGTACCGCGTCCACAGGCCCTCGAGGTTCAGCACGCCCAGGCCGCCCAGCTCACCGATGCGGATCGCGGTGGCCGGGGAGACGACCGAGTCCATGGGGGCGGCGAGGAACGGCAGCTCGAAACGGTAGGCGTCGATCTGCCAGGCGATCGAGACCTCCTTCGGGTCCCGCGTACGGCGGCTGGGGACGACGGCGATGTCGTCGAAGGCATACGCCCGGCGGCCGCGCTTGCCGCGCCCGATCTCGATCTCAGTCACGTCTGTGGCCTTTCCCTGATGCGTTCAGCGTCTTCCAGTATCGCCGACGGGTACGACAGGGGCGGCCCCGGATGATCCGGGGCCGCCCTCACACGTCCTGAACACGCTCCACGCGCGCGTGCCTCACGTCCGTCGTCTCTCGGCACTCCGGCCCGAGCCGCCTCTCGGTGCTCTGGCCGAAGCCACCTCTTGGCGCTCCGGCCTCAGCCACCTCTTGGCGCCGCGGTCCGGAGCTACCGCTTGGCGCTGTAGTTCGGCGCCTCGACCGTCATCTGAATGTCGTGCGGGTGGCTCTCCTTCAGACCCGCCGAGGTGATCCGGACGAACCGGCCGTTGGCCTGGAGCTCCGGCACGGTGCGGCCGCCGACGTAGAACATCGACTGGCGCAGGCCGCCGACCAGCTGGTGGACCACGGAGGACAGCGGGCCGCGGTAGGGCACCTGGCCCTCGATGCCCTCGGGGACCAGCTGCTCGTCGGAGGCGACGCCCTCCTGGAAGTAGCGGTCCTTGGAGAACGACTTGCGGTCGCCGCGGGTCTGCATGGCACCGAGGGAGCCCATGCCGCGGTAGGACTTGAACTGCTTGCCGTTGATGAACAGCAGCTCGCCCGGCGACTCCTCGCAGCCCGCGAGCAGCGAGCCCAGCATCACCGTGTCGGCGCCCGCGACGAGGGCCTTGGCGATGTCGCCGGAGTACTGCAGGCCGCCGTCGCCGATGACCGGGACGCCGGCCTCCTTGGCGGCGAGCGAGGCCTCGTAGATGGCGGTGACCTGCGGGACGCCGATGCCGGCGACCACGCGGGTCGTACAGATGGAGCCCGGACCGACACCGACCTTGATGGCGTCGGCGCCCGCGTCGACGAGGGCCTGGGCGCCGTCGCGGGTGGCGACGTTGCCGCCGATGACGTCCACGCGCGTGTGGTTGGACTTGATCTTGGCGATCATGTCGCCGACCAGCCGGGAGTGGCCGTGCGCGGTGTCGACGACGATGAAGTCGACGCCCGCCTCGATCAGGGCCTGGGCGCGCTCGAAGGCGTCACCGGCCACACCGACGGCGGCACCGACCAGGAGGCGGCCCTCGGCGTCCTTCGCGGCACGCGGGTACTTCTCCGCCTTGACGAAGTCCTTGACGGTGATCAGGCCCTTGAGGACGCCCTCGTCGTCGACCAGCGGAAGCTTCTCGATCTTGTGCCTGCGCAGCAACTCCATGGCGTCGGTGCCGGAGATGCCGACCTTGCCGGTGACCAGCGGCATCGGCGTCATGACCTCGCGGACGCGGCGCGTGCGGTCGGTCTCGAAGGCCATGTCACGGTTGGTGACGATGCCGAGCAGCTTCTTGCTGCCGTCGGTCACCGGGACGCCGCTGATGCGGAACTTGGCGCAGATCGCGTCGGCCTCGGCGAGCGTGGCGTCCGGGTGGATGGTGATCGGGTCGGTCACCATGCCGGACTCGGACCGCTTGACCAGGTCGACCTGGTTGGCCTGGTCCTCGATCGAGAGGTTGCGGTGCAGTACGCCGACGCCGCCCTGGCGGGCCATCGCGATCGCCATGCGCGACTCGGTGACCTTGTCCATGGCGGCGGACAGGAGCGGGATGTTGACCCGCACGTTCTTGGAGACGTACGAGGCGGTGTCGATCTCGTCAGGAGCCATGTCCGACGGGCCCGGCAGCAGCAGCACGTCGTCGTAGGTCAGCCCGAGTGTCGCGAATTTGTCGGGCACTCCGTCGACGTTGGCAGTCATGACACCTTCCCCAAATGGCCTTGATCGGTGCGGATGTCCATGCTAACGGGAAGCGCGCCTCCCTCATTCCACGATTCCACGGTCCTGGATCACCCGCGGCTTCGTATGTTCGTACGGAACGGTCGGGGCGCCTGTTCAAGAAAGGCGGCCCGGGCCAGGGGTTTACTGCTCGGCGAGCGCCCGCAGCCTGCTCAGCGCACGGTGCTGGGCCACGCGGACGGCCCCGGGTGACATTCCCAACATCTGGCCGGTCTCCTCGGCCGTGAGCCCCACCGCGATGCGCAGCAAAAGCAGCTCCCGCTGGTTCTCCGGCAGGTTGGCCAGCAGTTTCTTCGCCCATTCGGCGTCGCTGCTCAGCAGGGCCCGCTCCTCCGGGCCCAGCGAGTCGTCCGGCCTCTCGGGCATCTCGTCGGACGGCACCGCCGTCGAGCCGGGGTGGCGCATCGCCGCGCGCTGGAGGTCGGCGACCTTGTGGGCGGCGATGGCGAAGACGAAGGCCTCGAAGGGCCGGCCGGTGTCCTTGTAGCGCGGCAGGGCCAGGAGGACGGCCACGCAGACCTCCTGGGCGAGGTCCTCCACGAAGTGGCGCGCGTCGCCGGGGAGCCGGGACAGCCGGGTGCGGCAGTAGCGCAGCGCCAGGGGGTGGACGTGGGCCAGCAGGTCGTGGGTGGCCTGCTCGTCGCCGTCGACGGCGCGATGCACGAGTCCGCCGATCGCCCCCTGGGCACGGACCGCCTCGTCTTCGCGCATCGGTCCATGGTGCACTGCGGCCGAACCGGCCGCGGCACCGTGCCCGTCGTTGTGCACCGAAGCGTTATGAGCAGGTGCGCCGGAACTCATCCCCTGCGCCCTCCCCTTCCGCTCGACCGACTCGTCCCCGAGGAACTCCACACCTCAAGGATGCGGCATCCGCGGCGAAACGAGCAGCGGGCACCCGGCGAGGCCCTGTGCCACCCCCGCCCGCCGGTCGGCGGACGGGGGTTTCCCGCAAGCCCTCGACCCCGTGCGACCTGGGAGGTTCGCCCATGGCCCACCCCCCTTCGCTGTCGTCGGCTTGCTCCGAAAGGGTCCGCGCTAGCGGACCAGCCCCCAGCGGAAACCGAGCGCGACGGCGTGCGCGCGGTCCGAGGCGCCGAGCTTCTTGAACAGCCGGCGGGCGTGGGTCTTGACCGTGTCCTCCGAGAGGAACAGTTCGCGGCCGATCTCGGCGTTGGAACGGCCGTGGCTCATGCCCTCGAGCACCTGGATCTCGCGCGCGGTGAGCGTGGGCGCGGCGCCCATCTCGGCGGACCGCAGCCGACGCGGGGCGAGCCGCCAGGTCGGGTCGGCGAGGGCCTGTGTGACGGTCGCGCGCAGCTCGGCGCGCGAGGCGTCCTTGTGCAGGTAGCCGCGGGCGCCGGCGGCGACCGCGAGTGCGACGCCGTCGAGGTCCTCGGCGACGGTCAGCATGATGATGCGCGCGCCGGGGTCGGCGGACAGCAGTCGCCGGACCGTCTCGACGCCCCCCAGTCCGGGCATGCGCACGTCCATCAGAATCAGGTCCGAGCGGTCGGCGCCCCAGCGGCGGAGGACTTCCTCGCCGTTGGCCGCTGTCGTCACGCGCTCGACGCCGGGCACGGTCGCGACCGCGCGGCGGAGCGCCTCTCGGGCAAGCGGGGAGTCGTCGCAGACGAGGACGGAAGTCATGGCCGTCCTCCGCAGCTGATGCGCGTCACCTTGTGCCTCCAGGCTGGTACGAATCGTCACCTGTGCGGTCGACCGTCTCGGACGCCTGCCCGAGCGTTTGTGTTTTCAACCGCCTCCGCACTCTCAACGATGGTCACTCGAAAGAGTTACGGGGCTGCGTGCACTCTTCGGCACTCTACGTGAGGGGGCGGACACGGTGGAGGCAGCCACACGGACCCTCAAGCTTTCACCACAACCCGTGCCCCGTTTAGCCCTATTTCTTCCCATTCACTGGTGTCTGAGGCTAGATTCGCAATGAGTCATATTTTCATCTCCTTAGATCGTAGTTGTACGGTCGTGGACACCGTATCCGCTCAACACGGCTACAAGGGGTCACGCAATGGCAGATTTCTCCCGCCTTCCCGGACCGAACGCGGACCTGTGGGACTGGCAGCTCCTGGCCGCCTGCCGCGGGGTGGACAGCTCGCTCTTCTTCCATCCGGAGGGTGAGCGCGGGGCGGCGCGGAGCGCTCGCGAGAACTCGGCCAAGGAGGTCTGCATGAGATGCCCGGTCCGTGCGCAGTGCGCGGCGCACGCCTTGGCGGTGAGAGAGCCGTACGGCGTGTGGGGCGGGCTGACCGAGGACGAGCGCGAGGAGCTCATGGGCCGGGCGCGCCACCGCCTGGTCTCGGCGTCGACCGGCGGAGACACCGCTCGGAACACCTGAAGGAACGTTTCTGCACAAGTTCGGGGCACGCACGCGCGTGCCCTCGCCGTTTCCGCGGGTCCTGCCGCGGCCTCTGCCTCCACGGCCCTTGCCGTCGCTTCCCCCTACGGCCGCTGCCCCTGTCGCCCTGCCGCCGCTTCCCCCTACCGCCGCCGCTGCTCCACGGCCTCCGCCGCCTCGCCCTACGGCCGCTGCCCCTGCCGCCGCCTTCCCCTTACGGCTGTTTCCTCTGCGGCCCCTGCTGTGCTGCCGCCCGTCCCAGTTGCTCCAGGGTCGCCGCCACCGCCGGCACCTGGGCCAGGTCGGGCAGGGTGAGGGCGACGATCTCGCGGCGGACCGCCGGCTCCAGCGTGACCGCGCGGGCCCCGCGCGGCCGTACGGACTCGATCGCGAGCTGGGGCAGGACGGCGACGCCGAGGCCGGCGCCGACAAGGCCGGCGACCGCGGGGTAGTCGTCGGTCGCGAAGTCGATGCGGGGGGTGAAGCCCGCGCCCTCGCACACCTCCACCAACTGGCCCCGGCAGCGCGGGCAGCCCGCGATCCACGGTTCCCGGGCGAGTTCGCCGATGGCGAGGGACCCCGCGCGCGCGAGGCGGTGCCGTTCCGGCAGGAGGGCGACCAGGCGGTCGGTCAGCAGAGGGCGCACGACGAGGTCGGCCCACTCCTCGGCGCCCGCCGCCCCCTCGTAGCGGAAGGCGAGGGCCACGTCGCAGTCGCCGACGCGCAGCTTGTCGACGGACTCGGGCGGCTCGGCCTCCTCCAGGGAGACCCGGGTCCCGGGGTGCGCCGCGCGCAGGGCGGCCAGCGCGGTCGGTACGAGCGTGGAGCTGCCGCTGGGGAAGGAGACGAGGCGGACCCGGCCGGCGCGCAGGCCGGCGATGGCGGCGACCTCCTCCTCGGCGGCGGTGAGCCCCGCGAGGATGCCGGCCGCGTGCCGCACGAGCGCCTCGCCGGCCTGGGTCAGACGCATCTCGCGGCCGCTGCGCACCAGCAGGGGCGTGCCGACGGAGGCCTCCAGGGCCTTCATCTGCTGGCTGACCGCCGGCTGCGTGCAGCCCAGCTCGCGGCCGGCCGCCGAGAAGGAGCCGGTGGCGGCCACGGTGCGCAGGACACGGAGATGACGGGCCTCGATCACTCTTCGAATATAAGTGAGTCTTGGGTACGGCCGCGCATAATGCGTGGACACTTTCACCTCGACTGGCCTAGCGTGTGCGGGCATGAGGCTTCTGTCCGTGAACGTGGGCCGCCCGAAGAGCGTGCCGTACTCGAACCACCCCGAGGGCGTCACCGGCATCGACAAGCGACCGGTCGACGGGCCGGTGCGGGTCTCGGCGCCCGGGCCGAAGGGTACGGCGGGGAGCGGTCTCGCCGGGGACGCGGTGTGCAACCTGCGCCACCACGGCGGGAACGACCAGGCGGTGTACGCGGTCGCTCGTGAGGACCTCGACGACTGGGAGCGCGAGCTGGGGCGCACGCTGCCCGACGGCGCGTTCGGCGAGAACCTCACCACCACCGGTCTGGACGTCTCCGGCGCGCGGATCGGCGAACGCTGGCGGATCGGCTCCGAGGTGGTGCTGGAGGTGACCTCCGGGCGGATTCCCTGCCAGACCTTCCAGGGCCATGTGGGTGAGCAGGGCTGGGTGAAGCGGTTCACGCGGAAGGCCGCGACGGGCGCGTACCTGCGGGTGATCGTGCCGGGCGAGATCCGCGCGGGGGATCCGGTGGAGATCGTCCACCTGCCGGAGCACGACGTGACGGCGCGCATGGAGTTCCAGGCCTCCACCACGCACCGGGAGCTGCTGCCGCGGTTGCTGGCGGCGGGTGAGGCGCTGCACCCGGAGGCGCTCGCGGCGGCCCGGAAGTACGTGGCCGAGCACGGCGGCTGAACCGTCGTCACGCCGGACGCGCACACGGCGCCTTCACCTTCTGGAGGCGCCGTGCAGAGAACGGACGCCCTCAGTCCGGGTCACTACCCTTCTGCCATGACAACGGCTCTGATTACGGGTTCGACCGCGGGCATCGGCGCCGCGTTCGCGCGGCGGCTGGCGGCGGACGGGCATGACCTCGTCCTCGTCGCCCGGGACACCAAGCGGCTGCGCGAGCAGGCGACCGAGTTGCACGACCGGCACGGCATCGAAGCGGAGGTACTGACGGCCGACCTCGCCGAGGACGAGGGGATCGAGGCGGTGGCCGCCCGGCTCGGCGACCGCAGGAACCCCGTCGACCTGCTCGTCAACAACGCGGGCTTCGGCAACAAGGGCCGCTATCTCGACGTACCGATGGCCGACGAGCTGAGGATGCTCAAGGTGCACTGCGAGGCGGTGCTGCGGCTGACGTCGGCGGCGACCGCGACGATGCGGGAGCGGGAGCGCGGGGGTGTCGTCAACGTCGCCTCGGTGGCCGCCTTCCTGCCGCGCGGGACCTACGGGGCGTCCAAGGCGTGGGTCGTGCAGTTCACCCAGGGCGCCGCCAAGGACCTGGCGGGCAGCGGGGTGCGGTTGATGGCGCTGTGCCCGGGGTTCGTGCGGACGGAGTTCCACGAGCGGGCCGGGATGGGGACGGACAACATCCCGAAGTGGATGTGGCTGGACGCGGACAAGCTGGTGGCCGCGGCGCTGCACGACCTGGCGCGCGGGAAGTCGGTGTCGATCCCCGATCCGCGGTACAAGGCGCTGATGGGCGTCGCGAAGATGGTGCCGCGGGGGCTCCTCGGCGGGATCAGCTCCCGGACGGGGCGGAAGTACGGGCCGCAGTAGCGGGCGGGTGACGTCGGCGCTCCGGTGGGAAAATGGGCGTGACACACCGGACCCAGGGGGGCCGGAGGCGGCGCCATGACATTCGTACAGCTCATCGACTGCAAGACGAGCCGGTTCGACGAGATGAACCGGCTGCTGGACTCATGGGTCGAACAGACCAAGGGGAAGCGGACCGCGACGCACGCGCTGGTGGCCAAGGACCGGTCGGACGCCTCGCACCTGATCGAGATCGTGGAGTTCCCGTCGTACGAGGAGGCGATGCGGAACTCGAACCTCCCGGAGACCGACCGCATCTTCCGGGACATGGTGGCCCTGTGCGACGAGATGCCGATCTTCACCGACCTCGACGTCGTACGGGACGAACAGCTCAACCGGGTGGTGGCGCGGGAGTACTTCGAGGACCTCGGCCGGACCGACATCGACCGGCTGTTCGAGCGGATCACGGATGACTACGTCGACCACGACCCCGCCAATCCGCAGGACACGGGGCTGCGGGCGGCGCGCGAGGAGGTCGTGGGCTGGCGGCGGGCCTTCGACTTCTCGATACGAGTCGACGACCAGATCGCCCAGGAGGACCTGGTGTGCACGCGCTGGACGTGGACCGGCCGCCACAAGGGCGACTTCCTGGGCATCCCGGCCACCGGACAGGAGTGCGTCATGACCGGCACGACCTGGCACCGGTTCCGGGACGGGCAGATCTGCGAGGCGTGGTGGCAGTACGACCGGGCGGGACTGATGGAGCAGCTGGGGGTTCTCGGTCAGTAGCCCGCGAGGTTCCCTCACAGGGCTCGGTCGACCGGGATGCCCGCGTGGTGCGGGTTGGCGCATCTTTTCCGGTCGACTCCGCTGGACAACGCGAAGGCCCGGCGCCCCTTCCGGGGCGCCGGGCCTCAGTACTGACGTGGGTCAGTGGGAGTGGCCGTGGCCGTGGCCCGCGGCGGCCGGCTCCTCCTCTTCCTTCTTCTCGACGACCAGGGTCTCGGTCGTGAGGAGGAGGGAGGCGATGGAGGCGGCGTTCTCCAGGGCGGAGCGGGTGACCTTGACCGGGTCGATGACGCCGGCCTTGACCAGGTCGCCGTACTCGCCGGTGGCGGCGTTGAAGCCCTGGCCCTTCTCGAGCTCGGCGACCTTGGAGGTGATGACGTAACCCTCCAGGCCGGCGTTCTCGGCGATCCAGCGCAGCGGCTCGACGGCGGCGCGGCGCACGACGGCGACACCGGTGGCCTCGTCGCCGGTCTTGCCGAGGTTGCCCTCGAGGACCTTCACGGCGTGGACCAGCGCGGAACCACCACCGGAGACGATGCCCTCCTCGACCGCGGCGCGGGTCGCGGAGATGGCGTCCTCCAGACGGTGCTTCTTCTCCTTCAGCTCCACCTCGGTGGCGGCGCCGACCTTGATCACGCACACGCCGCCGGCCAGCTTCGCGAGGCGCTCCTGGAGCTTCTCGCGGTCCCAGTCGGAGTCGGTGTTCTCGATCTCGGCCTTGATCTGCGCGACGCGGCCCTGGACGTCCTCGGACTTGCCGGCGCCGTCGACGATCGTGGTGTCGTCCTTGGTGACGGTGACGCGGCGGGCGGAGCCGAGCACGTCGACGCCGACCTGGTCGAGCTTGAGGCCGACCTCCTCGGAGATGACGGTGGCGCCGGTGAGGGTGGCCATGTCCTGCAGCATCGCCTTGCGGCGGTCACCGAAGCCGGGGGCCTTGACGGCGACCGCGTTGAAGGTGCCGCGGATCTTGTTGACGACGAGGGTGGAGAGGGCTTCGCCCTCGACGTCCTCGGCGATGATCAGCAGCGGCTTGGAGGAGTTGGTCTGGATGACCTTCTCCAGCAGCGGCAGCAGGTCGGCGATGGAGGAGATCTTGCCCTGGTTGATGAGGATGTACGGGTCCTCCAGGACGGCCTCCATGCGCTCCTGGTCCGTCACGAAGTACGGCGACAGGTAGCCCTTGTCGAAGGCCATGCCCTCGGTGAAGTCCAGCTCCAGACCGAAGGTGTTGGACTCCTCGACGGTGATGACACCGTCCTTGCCGACCTTGTCCATCGCCTCGGCGATGAGCTCGCCGACCTGCTGGTCCTGGGCGGACAGACCGGCCACGGCGGCGATGTCGGACTTCTCGTCGATCGGGCGGGCCGAGGCGAGCAGCTCGTCGGAGACGGCCTTGACCGCCGCGTCGATGCCCTTCTTCAGGGCGGCCGGGGAGGCGCCGGCGGCGACGTTCTTCAGACCCTCGCGGACCAGGGCCTGGGCCAGCACGGTGGCGGTGGTGGTGCCGTCACCCGCGATGTCGTTGGTCTTGGTCGCCACCTCCTTCACCAGCTGCGCGCCGAGGTTCTCGTACGGGTCCTCGATCTCGACCTCACGGGCGATCGTGACACCGTCGTTGGTGATGGTGGGGGCACCGAACTTCTTGTCGATGACGACGTTGCGACCCTTGGGGCCGATCGTCACCTTGACCGTGTCGGCCAGCTTGTTGACGCCGCGCTCGAGGGCGCGACGGGCGTCCTCGTCGAACTTCAGGATCTTCGCCATGACAGCGGGAGCCCTCTCGGAAATCTGTGGGTGGAAAAGACACTGCGCCCCGGGCGCCCGGCTTCTCAAGTGGTCGCGGGGGCCAGGGGCGCAGCTTCAAGCAACAAAATGTGCTTCCGGAATGTCCGGGTGACTTACTTCTCGATGATCGCGAGAACGTCGCGAGCCGAGAGGACGAGGTACTCCTCGCCGTTGTACTTCACCTCGGTGCCGCCGTACTTGCTGTACAGGACGACGTCGCCGACCTTGACGTCGAGCGGCAGGCGCTCGCCGTTCTCGAAGCGGCCCGGGCCCACGGCGAGGACGGCGCCCTCCTGGGGCTTCTCCTTCGCGGTGTCCGGGATGACCAGGCCAGAGGCCGTGGTCTGCTCGGCGTCGAGCGGCTGGACCACGATGCGGTCCTCGAGCGGCTTGATGGCAACCTTGGAGCTGGCGGTCGTCACGATCCGACCTCCCCCTTCGGAGATCTCACGGGGTTAACTGTCTGAGGTGGCGACCAGGTGGATCCGTCGTCGCGGGTGCCGGACCTGCCCGTCGCGTTGTTGGCACTCTCCAGTGGGGAGTGCCAGGGCTGAGACTATGACCGGGGTTAGCACTCGGTCAAGCGGAGTGCCAATGCCGGCGGCGCGTCGGGGGTTTTTCACGGGCGCCGGGCCGTGCCGGCTTCCGGAGTCCGTGTCGGCGTCGGCGGGGGCTGCCACGCCCGGGACCCCCGCTTCGGCCCCGAACGGGCCTCGTCCCCGAACGCCGGACGGGCTGGACATACCACCCCGGCCCGGGAGGCACTGCCGCACCCATCCCATGCCGCCACATCAGGTGGCCGTCAGAGGTAGTCCTCCAGCCGGCCCACCGTCAGCCCCTGTTCCTGGATCCGCCGCAGCAGTGTCGTCGTCCGTTCCCTGAGGCTCGGGCCCGTCGTCTCGTCGGGGTCGACCGCGATGATGTCGCCGGGGCGGAGGCGGGGGGAGCCGTGGGTGTAACGGAGGTCGGTGGGACCCATGGAGACGCGCCAGAGGACGACCGCCGTGATGCCGCAGCCGGCGGCGGCGCGCAGGGTGGTGGTGTCGTACGTGCCGTAGGGCGGGCGGAAGAGGCGGGGGCGCAGGCCGAAGCGGGATCTGAGTTTGTCCTGCTGACCGCAGATCTCGGCGCGCTGGCCGGCGTAGGGCAGGCCGCGCAGGGCGGGGTGGTCGAGGGTGTGGTTCTGGAGGTTCGCGCCGACGGACCGCAGGCGCGCGAAGTGGGCGTAGGCCGGGCCGGCCACGCTGTCGGTCAGGAACATGGTGACCGGGAGGCGGAGCTCGCGGACCATGTCGACGAAGCGGGGGTCGCGTTCGGCGCCGTCGTCGTAGGTGAGGAAGACGACCTTGTCGCGGGTGGGGACGTGGTCGACGACCGGGGGAAGGTGGGGGCGGCGCGCGGGCGGCGGTGAGGTCGGGGCGGGGGTGGGGGCGGGGGCCAGAGGGGACGACAGGCCCCAGCGGCGGTAGGCCGGCCGGGGCGCCTGACCGGGGTGCGGTCGTACGTGTTCCGCCGCCTTTGCGCTCTGGTGTTCGACCGGGTCGGCGGACCGGGCGCAGCCGGTCAGCGTCGCCAGGACCAGCAGGACGGCCACCAACCCCCGCGTGGTCACAGGTAGTCCTCCAGGCGAGCCACCGCGTATCCCTTCTCCGTGACCTTGTTCAGGAACCGGCGGATCATGTCGGGCATCGTGCCCTTCCAGTCGTCCCGGCCGCGGAAGTGGCTCAGGACGATGTCGCCGGGGTGGAGGTCGCGGTCCCACTCCCGGTAGTCCCAGTGGTCGGCGAAGACCTCCGCGTTCCAGAGTGGCGCGTACTTCACGCCGCAGGCCTCAGCGGCACGCAGGGTGTCGCGGTTGTAGCTGCCGTAGGGCGGGCGGAAGAGGGTGGGCCGCTTGCCGTAGCGCTCCTCGATCACGTCCTGCATGCCGCAGATCTCGTGCTTCTGACGCTCGTAGGACAGCCCCGGCAGGTAGGGGTGGTGGAGGGTGTGGTTGTTCAGGCCCACTCCCCCGTCCCGCATCTTCTTGAAGTAGCCGTAGTCGTCCTTGATGAGGTAGTCGCTGAGGAAGGCGGTGTACGGGATCTTCAGCTCGGTCGTCATCCGCAGGAACGCCGGGTCCTTCTCGGCGCCGTCGTCGATGGTGAGGAAGACGACCTTGTGCCGGGTGGGGACGGTGGTGAAGACCGGGGGGAGGCCGAGGTCCTCGTGGTCGTCGACCTCGAA
Organism: Streptomyces sp. NPDC051315; assembly: GCF_044455165.1. Lineage (NCBI taxonomy): Bacteria > Bacillati > Actinomycetota > Actinomycetes > Kitasatosporales > Streptomycetaceae > Streptomyces > Streptomyces sp. NPDC051315. The sequence continues at coordinate 52,981 of NZ_JBITEN010000031.1, read as the reverse complement.
GCCGTCGCGGGTGGGGATGTGCGGTTTCCTCGCGGGGGGTGCGGGGGCCCTCAGCGGGACCTTTCTGAGGCCCCAGCGTTTCGCCGCCGCGACCCGGTCCGCGTAGTCGGCGCGCAGCTTGTCCGCGTACGAGTGCAGGGCGCCCTCCGGCAGGTCCTGGCCGGGCTGCTGACCGGGGGCGGGACGGGCGCCGTCGGGGCCGGGGCCGCCGCCCTGTGCACAGCCCGAGGCGATGGCGGTCAGGGCCAGGACGGCGATGCCACCCCTGAGCCTCACCCGCCGTACGGTCTTTTTATCGTTTTGTACTACTGATCTCATGGCGCCGGATCCTCGCAGTCCCCGCCCAGGAACCCCGCCCGACACCGTGAGCGGAGGCGCACCATCCACCGACTGGCCGACAATGAGCCGGTGAACGACCTCGCTCCCCTCCTCACCCCCGAGGGCCGCGCCCTCCTCGACGCCGTGCGCGGCACCGCCGCCGCCGACGAACTCGCCGTCGCCACCCGGCTGCGCCGCGAGCACCCCGCCGAGCTCGTCTCGGCCGCCCTCGGGCAGGCGCGGCTGCGGCAGCGGGCGGTGGCGAAGTTCGGGGCGGACGCCGAACGGATGTTCTTCACGCCCCACGGGGTCGAGCAGTCGACGCGGGCGAGTGTGGCGACCTATCGGGCCGAGTGCTTCCGGTCGCTGGGCATCCGGTCCGTCGCCGATCTGTGCTGCGGGATCGGCGGTGACGCGATCGCGTTCGCCCGCGCCGGGATCCGGGTGCTGGCCGTCGACCGGGATCCGCTGACCTGCGAGACGGCCCGCGCCAACGCCGCCGCGCTCGGCCTCGCCGATCTGATCGAGGTGCGCGAGGCGGATGTGACCGAGGTCGACACGTCCCCGTACGACGCCGTGTTCGTCGACCCTGCCCGGCGTTCCGGCGCGCGCGGCCGGATCTTCGACCCCGAGGCCTACTCCCCGCCCCTGTCCTGGGCCGTCTCCGCCGCGCTCCGGGCCCCGTTCGCCGCCCTGAAGATCGCGCCCGGCATCCCGCACGAGTCGATCCCCGCGGAGGCCGAGGCCGAGTGGATCTCGGACGCGGGGGACGTGAAGGAGGCCGTGCTGTGGTTCGGCACGGGCCGGACGCCCGGGGCGCGGCGGGCGGTGCTGCTGCCCTCGCACGCCGGCATCCTGGCCACGCCCGACGCCATGCTGCCCGACCCGGACGTACGCCCCCTCGGGCGGTACCTGTACGAGCCCGACGGCGCCGTCATCCGGGCCCACCTGGTCGCCGAGGTGGCAGAGGAGCTGGGGGGCGGGCTGATCGACCCCACCATCGCCTACGTGACCGCGGACGAGCTGCGGCCCACGCCGTACGCCACCGCCTACGAGATCACCGACCAGCTCCACTTCAACGTGAAGAAGTTGAAGGCGCTGCTGCGGGAGCGTGAGGTGGGGATCCTGACCGTGAAGAAGCGGGGGTCGGCGGTGGAGCCGGAGGAGCTGCGCAGGAAGGTCAAACCGCAGGGGCCGAACTCGGCGACCGTGTTCCTGACCCGGGTGGCGGGGGCGCCGACGATGCTCGTCGGTCACCCGGCCTGACCGCTCATCCCCTCCGATCCGTCACCTGCCCGTGCGCTCACCCGCCGGACCCGTCACCCGCCCGAACCCTCACCCGCCGGACCCGTCACCCGTCCGAGCCCTCAGCCACTGACCCGTCCCCCGCTTCTGCCGCCCGGCGCAGCAGCAGCTGCCGTTCGCGTTCGTTGGCGGTCAGTTCGGCCGCGCGGGAGAACTCCGCCCGCGCCTGCGCCCTACGGCCCAGGCGCAGCAGCAGGTCGCCGCGGACGCTGGGCAGGAGGTGGTAGTCGCGCAGGGCGGGTTCACCGGCGAGCGCGTCGACGATTTCCAGGGCCGGGGCGGGGCCCTGCACCATGGACACGGCCACCGCGCGGTTGAGTTCGACGACCGCGGACCGGGTGCGGGCCGCCAGGAGGCCGTAGAGGGTGGCGATGGTCGGCCAGTCGGTCTCCTCGTAGGTGTACGCGTGCGCGTGGCAGGCGGCGATGGCGGCCTGGAGGACGTACGGGCCCGGGGCGCCGGATGGGGGTCCCCCCGCCCGAGCGGAGCCGGGGGCGGGGGAAGTGGCCTCGGCGCGGGCCAGGGCGGTGATGCCGCGGGCGATGAGCATGCGGTTCCAGCGGCGGCGGTTCTGGTCCCTGAGGAGGACGGGCGTGCCGTCGGGGTCGGTGCGGGCGGCCGTGCGGGACGCCTGGAACTCCAGCAGCGCCGCGAGGGCGTGCACTTCGGGCTCCTTCGGCATCAGCGCCGCGAGCTGCCGGGCCAGCCGCAGGGCGTCCTCGCACAGCGCGGGACGCAGCAGGTCGTCGCCCGCGGTGGCCGCGTACCCCTCGTTGAAGATCAGGTAGATGACGTCGAGGACCGAGCCGAGCCGGGCCTCGCGGTCCGGGCCGTACGGCACCTCGAAGGCGACGTTCCTCGTCGCGAGGGTGCGCTTGGCGCGGACGATGCGCTGCGCGACCGTCGGTTCCGGCACCAGAAAGGCGCGGGCGATCTCGGCCGTGGTGAGGCCGCCGAGCAGGCGCAGGGTGAGGGCGATGCGGGCGTCCGCGGACAGCACCGGGTGGCAGGCGGTGAAGACGAGGCGCAGGAGGTCGTCGTCGATGTCGTCGGGGGCGGCCGGCTCCTCGAACGGGACCGCCGTCTCCAGGTCGCGTCCGATCTCCGCGAGCTTGCGGGCGTACGCCTCCCGGCGCCGGACCAGGTCGACGGCGCGGTGCTTGGCGGTGGCGGTGAGCCAGGCGCCGGGGTTGTCGGGTACGCCGTCGCGCGGCCACCGCTCCAGGGCGGCGACCAGGGCGTCCTGCGCCAGTTCCTCGGCGAGGCCGACGTCCCGGACGACGCGGGCGACGGCGGCGATGACGCGGGGGGATTCGAGGCGGAAGACGGTCTCGATGGCGGCGCGCGGGTCGGGTCGGGCGGTGGTTCGCGGGTCCGGCCCGGCGTCGGTGGCGTGCGGGTCCGCTGCCGGGGCGGCGCGCCGGTCGTCGTCGTGGGGGCCGGTCCGGGGGCCGGTGGCGGGCTGTTGTTCCACAGCCCACCATCGAACACCCCGGACGGCCTCGGGAGAAGGAACCCTCAGCCTTCCTCGATCTCCCGCACCTCGAGGGTCAGGGTCCACTCGTCGCCGTGCACCTTGAGGAAGCGCTTGGCCCACTCGAGCGCCTCGGCCTTGTCCTTGCACTGCATGATCGCGTAGCCGCCGACGACCTCCTTGGTCTCGGTGAAGGGCCCGTCGGTGGAGGAGATCTCGCCGCCCTTCAGGTGCAGCCGGGTGCCCTGCGCCGTCGGGAGCAGCCCGGCGGTGTCGAGCATGACGCCGGCCTTGGTGATCTCCTCGATCAGCTCGCCCATCCGCTGCATCAGCTCTGGGCTGGGGCCGCCGGCGGGGATGTCGGACTCGTCGATGCGGACGAGCGACAGGTAACGGGGCATGGTGACTCCTCGTGTGCCGTGGCCGGGCTGTCCCCGGCCTCTCACCCTTACGTCGAGTGGGACACGGCCGGATCGACATCCTCACCGGAATCCGCCGAAGGTTTTTTCCGGCGGTCCGCCGCTCCGGGTGTCAGCTCCGGTTCCATGGGCGTTTTTGCAGGTCGTGGGTGTTTCCCGTGGAGCGCACCGGCCGCCAGCGCGCCCGCCGCGAGCAGCGCCGCCGACACCCAGTACGCCGCCGCGTAGCCCTCGACGAGCCCCTGCCGCCCGCCCGCGCCGTCGTGGGCGGCCGCGACCGTGACCAGCACGCCGAGGCCGACCGCCCCGCCGACCTGGCGCGAGCTGTTGAGCAGACCCGACGCCATGCCCGTCTCCTCACCGGCGACCCCGTCCGTGGCCGCCGTGCCCAGCGGTACGAAGCACATGCCGATGCCGACGCCGGCGACGGCCGACGGCAGCAGTACGGAGAGGAGGAAGCCGCCGTCCACCGCGACCGTCGCCGCGAACAGGGCGATGCCGGCGGCCCCGAGCAGTCCGCCGGCCGTCAGCAGCGTCCCGGCGCCGAGCCGGGCCGTCGCCCGGGTCGCGATCACCGTTCCGGCCACGACACCGGCGCAGAACGGCAGGAACGCGGACCCGGCGGCGGTCGGCCCGTAACCGAGGACCTGCTGGAGGTAGAGCGAGGTGAAGTAGAACGCGGCGAACTGGCCGGCCGACATCAGCAGCGCGAAGACGTTGGCCGCGAGCACCGGGCCCCGGGCCAGCAGCCCGAGCCGCAGCAACGGCTGCCGCACCCGGGTCTCGGTCACCGCGAACGCGGCCAGCGAGACCGCCGCGGCGGCCAGCACCCCGGCCGACTGCCAGGCCGTCCAGCCGTACGTCTCCGTCCGCACCAGACCGAACACCAGCAGGGCCGTCCCGGCGGTGACGAGGAGAGCGCCCGCGAGGTCGAGGCGGGAGCCGGAGGAGCGGGGAGCGTCGGCCGGGACGGCGGGCCGGGCGAGGGCCAGGGCCGCGGCCACCACCGGCACGTTGACCAGCATCACCGAACGCCAGCCCGCCCAGTCGGTGAGCAGGCCGCCCGCGAGGACGCCGACCGCTCCGCCCGCCGCGCCGGCCGCGCCCCACAGGCCGAGCGCCCGGGAACGGGCGGGACCGGCCGCGTAGGTGACGGTGACGAGGGCGAGCGCGACCGGCGCGAGCGCGGCCGCGCCGACGCCCTGCACGGCCCGCGCGGCGATCAGCTGGCCCGGTGTCTGCGCGAGCCCGCCGGCCAGGCTCGCGACACCGAACACGGCGAAGCCCGCCACCAGGACCCGGCGCCGCCCGGCGACGTCGGCGAGCCGCCCGCCGAGCATGAGCAGCCCACCGAAGGTCAGCGCGTAGGCGTTGACGACCCAGGCCAGCGACTCGGCGCCGAAGCCGAGCCCGCGCCCGATGTCCGGCAGGGCGACGTTGACGACGGACACGTCGAGGGAGACGAGGAACTGCACGGTGAGCAGCACCGGCAGTAACCAACGAGAGGGCAGGGACCGGGAGTTCATCGGGGAGTCCACCATGCCCGGCAGATTAATATACGCGTACGGAAACTGGCTATACGCGTACGGAAAATCGGGGCGGGAAGGGGGGAGAATGCACCCGTGACAGGCAACGGGCAGAAACGGGCGGTGGGCAGGCCCCCGCGCATCGAGAAGCAGCGGATCGTGGACGTGGCGCGGCGCATCCTCGAGGAGGAGGGCGTCGAGGCGGTCTCCATGCGCCGGATCGCCAAGGAGGTGGGCGCGACCCCGATGGCGCTCTACCACCACGTACGCGACAAGGACGAGCTGCTGATGCTCACGCTGGCGGGCATGGCGTCGACCGTGCCGCGCCCGGAGCTGCCCGATGACCCGCGCGACCGCATCGTCGCCACCGCCGTCCACATGCACGCCGTGCTGAGCGACATGATCTGGGTCATCGACGTGCTGAGCAGGGGCGACCTCACCGACAAGGGCGCCCTGTGGATGGCGGACGAGATCGTCGACTCGGCCATCCGCTGCGGACTGACCCCCCACCAGGCGATCCACGCGTACCGCACCATCTGGTACCTCGTCTACGGCGCCCTGGTCTTCCGGCGCGCCGACGCCCGCCGCGCCGCCGACCCCGGCCGCAAGCCGTTCTTCCCGTCCCTCCTCACGCAGGACGACGCCGGTGACCTCCCGCGTCTGGCGGCCCTGTCGGAGCAGTGGGAGGAGGTGACGGCCGCCTACGACGTGGCCGCGCAGCTGGAGGCGGTGGTGGACGGGCTGCTCGCCCGTGCGGTCAGCCCCGGTTGAGCGACTCCCACAGGTCGCTCGCCGCGGGCTCCCGGGCCACCACCCGGTTGGGGTCCGACGGGGCCGTCACCACCGGCAGGGTCACGGTCGTGACGTTCCGGGCGGACAGGTCCTTCAGGCTCCGGCCGAGTTCCATCAGCTCGGCGAGGGAGTCCAGGCCGGTGTCGGTGGTGAGGCCGCCGGTGACCGCGTCGGCGACCTGGTAGAGCCGGGTGGGGCTGGTCAGCAGGTCGGTGGAGGAGATCTGCTCCAGCAGGGCCTTCACGAGGGTCTGCTGGAGACCTATGCGGCCGAGGTCGCTGCCGTCGCCTATGCCGTGCCGGGTGCGGGCCAGGGCGAGGGCCCGGGTGCCGTCGAGGTGGTGGGTGCCGGCCGCGAGGTGCAGACGGCTGTCCTCGTCGTCGATGTCCTCCTCGGTGGTGACGGTGACCCCGCCGAGCGCGTCGACGAGCCGGGCGAAGCCCGAGAAGTCGACCTCGACGAAGTGGTCCATGCGGACGTTCGTCATCGACTCGACGGTCTTGACCGCGCAGACCGGACCGCCCACCGCGTAGGCGGTGTTGAACATCGCGCCGTACGCCACCGCCGTCGTACCGCCGGAGGGCAGCGGGCAGGACGGGCGGGTGACGAGGGTGTCGCGCGGGATGCTGACGACGGTGGCGCCGGTGCGGCCGGCGTCGATGTGCACGACCATGGCGGTGTCGGAGCGGGCGCCCTCGCTGTCACCGCCGCCGAGCTCCTGGTTCCGCGCGCCGCTGCGCGAGTCCGAGCCGAGGACCAGGATGTTGACGGCCCCCGTCGGCAGCGGGGTCGCCGAGGCGGTGCCGGACGGGGCCGGGGTGGTCACCGCGCGCGCCGGACGGTCGTCGCCGAGCGCGTTGTCGATGTCGACGCCCGTGATGTTGTCGTTCAGGTGCCGGTAGGCCCAGCCCGCCGCGGCGGCGCCCAGCACCAGCGCGCCCGCGAGGGCGAGGCCGACGGCCCTGAGCGCCGCCGACCGCCGGCCCCGTCGTCTGTCCCCGTGCCCGTTCGCCTCGGGCCCCGTCACGTCGTGTCCCGTCACGGGGGAGAACGTAAGTCCGAACCATGAGGGTCTTGTGAGGAACCGGGGCCCGAGGCGGATTTCTTCGGAATTTCTCACCCTGCGCGGCGGCCGGCAGCCCGCGGCCTCAGCCCAGCGTCACCGTCGGCACCGGATTGCTGCCGCTCCACGACCCGTTGAACCCGAAGGTCACCGCACCGCCGTCGGAAACCGTCCCGTTGTACGGGGCGTTGGAACAGGTGACCGTCGCCCCCGACTGGGTGCAGTTCGCGTTCCAGGCCTGCGTGATCCGCTGCCCCGCTCCGTACGTCCAGCTCACCTTCCACGACGTCAGCGCCGCCCCCGAGCAGGCGATCCGCACCTGCCCGGTGAAGCCGGTGTTCCACTGGCTGCCGATGCTGTAGGCCGCCGTGCACGCGTCCGTGGGCGGCGGGGTCGTGGTGCCCCCGAGCGCCTCGGCGATCGCGTGGTACGCCGGTTTCGGCGCGTAGTTCTCGTCGTACGGCGTCGCCGCGCCCTGCCCGGGGAAGGTGCTCGGGATCCAGGAGTCGGAGTCGGTGAAGCCCCAGACGGTGACGCCGGTGCAGCGGCTCACGGCCAGGCAGGCGTTCATGACGGCCTTGTAGTCGGCGGCCTGCTGGGTGAGCTTCGCGCTGTCCGAGGGCAGCTGCATCCGGATGTCCAGCTCGGTGATCGCGACATCGACGCCGAGGTCGGCGAAGCGCTGGATGTTCTGCTGGAGCGTGGACGGGACCTGACCGAGGATCAGGTGGGCCTGGAGGCCGACGCCGTCGATCGGGACGCCCCGCTCCTTCAGGGACCTGACCAGGTTGTACAGGGCGGTGGACTTCGCGTTGACGCCCTCGACGTTGTAGTCGTTGATGTACAGCTTCGCGGCCGGGTCGGCGGCCCGCGCCCGGGTCAGGGCGGTCGCGATGTAGTCCGCGCCGAGGTTGTCGTACCAGAGGGTGGAGCGGTAGGTGCCGTCCTCGTCGAAGGGCTCGTTGACGACGTCCCAGGCGGCGACGCGGCCCTTGTAGCGGCCCACCTCGGTGTCGATGTGGTTCTGGAGCAGGGTGTTCAGCTGGGCGGGCGTCCAGCTGCCGTTGGTCAGCCAGCTCGGGTTCTGGCTGTGCCAGACCAGGGTGTGGCCGCGCACCTCCTGGCCGTGGGCCTCGGCGAAGTCCACGATCTGGTCGGCCTCGGCCCAGTTGAAGCTCCCCTGGGCCGGCTCGACCGAGCCCCACTTCATGGCGTTGCCGGGGGTGAGCCAGTTGAACTCGCGTCCCGCGATGTCGCCGTAGGTCCCGGTGAGCTTGGAGCCGGTGACCGCGGTGCCCATGACCCTGCCCTGGGCGGCGGCGAGGTCGCGCAGTGGTGCGTCGGCGGCGTGGGCGGTGGTGGTGCCGGCGGTGAGCAGGGCACCGAAGGTGGCCGCTCCGGCGAGCAGCGCCCGCACGGTCCTGGATGATCCCGGGGTTCGGGAGGTTCGGGAGGTTCTCATGGCGGGGGGCCTCCGAAAGTTTCGGTTGTGCAACCGATTGACTTCGGAGGAGTGTGGAGGCGTCCTCCACACCCGTCAATACGTCACCTTTCGGCCAGGGGCGGCGCTCCCGTGCTCGTCCGCACCACCAGACTGGTCGCCAGCTCCACCCGGGTCGCCGTCGGCGCCTCGTCCGACCGGCCCAGCTCCAGCACCAGCCGGGCCGCCGCCTCCGCCATCTCCGTCAGCGGCTGGCGCACGGTCGTCAGCGGCGGGCCCACCCAGCGGGCCACCGGCAGGTCGTCGAAGCCGACCACGCTGACGTCCTCGGGAATGCGCAGACCCAGCTCACGGGCGGCCTCGTAGCAGCCCAGGGCCTGGAGGTCGTTGCCGGCGAAGACGGCGGTGGGCCGGTCGGGGCGGGCGAGCAGCTCGCGGCCGAGCCGGTAGCCGGTCTCGTGGTGGAAGTCGCCGGTCTTGATCAGCTCCGGGTCGACCGGCAGCCCGGCCGTCTCCAGGGCCGCGCGGTAGCCGTCGACGCGGGCCCGGCTGCACATCATCTGCGGAGGCCCGCTGATCGCCCCGATCCGCCGGTGCCCCAGTTCGACCAGGTGCCGGGTGGCGGCGAGGCCGCCCTGCCAGTTGGTGGCGCCGATCGAGGGCACGTCGGCGCCCGGGTCGCCCGCCGGGTCCATCACCACGAACGGGATGGACCGGCTGGTGAGCAGCGCGCGCTGGGACTCGTCGAGCCCGGACAGCACCAGCACCACGCCGTGCGGACGGCGGGCGGCGACCTGGTCGGCCCAGGTGCGCCCCGGGGTGAGCCGCCCGGCGCTCTCGCTCAGCACGACGCTCAGCCCGGCGTCCCGCGCGACGTTCTCGACCCCCCGGATGACCTCCATCGCCCACGCGCTCTCCAGTTCGTGGAAGACCAGGTCGATGAGGGGCGAACGGGTCGCCTCGGCGCGCCGGCGCCGGTAGCCGTGGGCGCGCAGCAGCTCCTCTACGCGGGTGCGGGTCGCCGGGGCGACGTCGGCGCGGCCGTTGAGGACCTTCGAAACAGTCGGCGCCGAGACGCCGGCCTCCCGGGCGATCTCCGCGAGCGTCGCGGTCTGCGCCGATCTGGCTTCCATCCGCGCCTTCGGCCCGTCGTTCGGGGTCGTCGGCCGGTCTTCCGTCCGCGTCTCCGCGGGCTCCGAGGGTGTCATGGCGGCGATCGTATCCCCGCACGACCTCTTGACGAACCCATCACCGAGCCATAGGTTCCCGGAACATTCGGAGCTAAGCTCGAAACATTCGTACGGTTGGATTCCCGACTGGTGGCTCACCGACCCCTGACAGGAGTTTCATGACCACCGCCCCCTGGCGTGACCCCGCCCAGCCCGCCGCCGCCCGTGTCGACGACCTCCTCTCCCGGATGACCCTGGAGGAGAAGACCGCCCAGCTGTACGGCGTGTGGGTCGGCGCCGAGACGGACGGCGACGGAGTCGCCCCGCACCAGCACGACATGACCGCCGACTACGACTGGGACGAGCTGATCACCCGGGGGCTCGGCCAGCTGACCCGTTCCTTCGGCACCGCACCCGTGGACCCGGCGCTCGGTGCGCGCGCCCTGGCCCGCGCCCAGCGCCGGATCGCCGAGGCGGGCCGCTTCGGCATCCCGGCCGTCGCGCACGAGGAGTGCCTGGCCGGCTTCACCGCCTGGCGGGCCACCGCCTACCCGGTCCCGCTCGCCTGGGGCGCCGCCTTCGACCCGCCGCTGGTGGAGGAGATGGCCCGGCACATCGGCCGCGACCTGCGCGCGGTCGGCGTCCACCAGGGTCTGGCCCCCGTCCTGGACGTCGTCCGCGACCCGCGCTGGGGACGGGTCGAGGAGACGATCGGCGAGGACCCGTACCTGGTCGGCACGGTCGGCGCGGCCTATGTGCGGGGCCTGGAGTCGGCGGGGATCGTCGCCACGCTCAAGCACTTCGCCGGGTACGCCTCCTCGGCGGGCGCCCGCAACCTGGCCCCCGTCCGGGCGGGCACCCGCGAGTTCGCGGACGTGACGCTGCCGCCGTTCGAGATGGCGCTGCGCGAGGGCGGGGCGCGCTCGGTGATGGCCGCGTACACGGAGCGGGACGGCGTCCCGGCCTCCGCCGACCCGGAGCTGCTGACCGAACTCCTCCGCGAGGAGTGGGGGTTCACCGGCACGGTGGTCGCCGACTACTTCGGCATCGGTTTCCTCCAGACCCTGCACCGGGTGGCGGGCACCCCCGCGGAGACCGCCCGCCTGGCCCTGCACGCCGGCATCGACGTGGAACTGCCGACGGTGAAGTACTACGGCGAGGCCCTGGTCACGGCCGTGCGGGAGGGGCTGGTTTCCGAGGACCTGGTCGACCGGGCGGCCCGCCGCGTGCTCCTCCAGAAGTGCGAACTGGGCCTCCTGGACGAGGACTGGCGACCGGAGCCCGCCGAGTCGGTGCCGATCGACCTGGACTCGGCGGCCAACCGCGCCCTGGCCCGCCGTCTGGCGGAGGAGTCGGTGGTCCTGCTGGACAACCCCGACGGCCTGCTCCCCCTGTCCCCGGACGGCCGGATCGCCGTCGTGGGTCCCAGGGCGGCGGACGCGCTCGCGATGCTCGGCTGCTACTCCTTCCCCTCCCACGTCCTCACCCACCACCCGGGGGTGGAGCTGGGCATCGGCATCCCGACGCTCCTGGAGTCCCTGCGGACCGAACTGCCCGACGCGAAGGTGACGTTCGCGGAGGGCTGCCCGGTCTCCGACCCCGACCCGACGGGCTTCGAGGAGGCGGTGGCGAGGGCCGCGGAGGCGGACGTCTGCGTGGCGGTCCTGGGCGACCGGGCGGGCCTGTTCGGCCGGGGCACCTCGGGCGAGGGCTGCGACGTGGCGGACCTGCGCCTTCCGGGCGTACAGGGCGATCTGCTGGACGCCCTGGTGGCGACGGGCGTCCCGGTGGTGCTCGTCCTGCTCACCGGCCGGCCCTACGCCCTCGGCCGCTGGCAGGGCCGCCTGGGCGCCGTCGTCCAGGCCTTCTTCCCCGGCGAGGAGGGGGGTCCGGCGGTCGCGGGGGTGCTGTCGGGCCGTGTGAACCCCTCGGGCCGTCTGCCCGTGAGCGTGCCCCGCGTGCCGGGCGGCCAGCCGTGGACGTACCTCCAGCCGCCGCTGGGCCTGGCCGGGGAGGTCAGCAGCCTGGACCCGACCCCCCTGTACCCCTTCGGACACGGACGCTCGTACACGAGCTTCGCCTGGGAGGACTTCTCGGCCGGGGACGGGGAGACCGACCTCCCGACGGACGGCTCGTACGACGTGTCGCTGACCGTCCGCAACACCGGCGACCGCCCCGGCTCGGAGGTCGTCCAGCTCTACCTCCACGACCCGGTGGCCTCGGTGACCCGCCCGGACGTCCGCCTCGTCGGCTACCGGCGCGTCACCCTCGAACCGGCCGAGTCGGCCCGTCTGACGTTCCACTTCCACACCGACCTGTCGGCCTTCACCGACCGTGAGGGCCGACGGGTGGTCGAACCCGGGGCGCTGGAGCTGCGGCTGGGCACGTCCAGCGCGGAGGTACGGCACACGGCACGACTGCGGCTCACGGGGTCCGTACGGAAGGTGGGGGCGGACCGGAGGCTGCGGTGCGAGGTGTCACTCGGCTGACCCGCCGCCCGCTTCCTCCGCCACCGCCTCGAACCGCCACCGGTGCACCGCCCGCGTCACCAGTTCCCCGTCCGGCTCCGGCAACTCGGGCAGTACGGCGTCGTAGGCCGCGTCCCACCAGGTGATGACCAGGACGCGGTCCTGCGGGGCCCGGAAGGTCTCCCGGCGCAGGGGGGCGGGGGTGAGGCGCTGCCCGCGGGTCCACGCCAGCAGTTCCTCGCCCCGGCCCCGGGCCGCCCGGGCCTCCCACATCAGCGCGACCGTCATGAGTAGAGGTTGTCCTCGCCGACCTCGTGGACGTGGTCATGGCCGCGGCCGGGGACATGGGGGTCCGTCACCGGCAGGGACGAGTCCGCCGAGAGGTCCCAGTCGGAGGCGGCCCGGCCGCGGGCGACCATCTCCGCGCCCAGGGCGGCGACCATCGCGCCGTTGTCCGTGCACAGCTTGGGGCGGGGGACGCGCAGGCGGATGCCGGCCGCCTCGCAGCGCTCCTGGGCCAGGGCGCGCAGCCGGGAGTTGGCGGCCACCCCGCCGCCGATCATCAGGTGGTCGACGCCCTCGTCGCGGCAGGCCCGTACGGCCTTGCGGGTCAGGACGTCCACGACCGCCTCCTGGAAGGAGGCCGCCACGTCACGCACCGGCACCTCCTCCCCCGCCGCCCGCTTGGCCTCGATCCAGCGGGCGACCGCCGTCTTCAGACCGGAGAAGGAGAAGTCGTACGCCGGGTCGCGCGGGCCGGTCAGGCCGCGCGGGAAGGCGATCGCCTCCGGGTCGCCCTCGCGGGCGTAGCGGTCGATGACCGGGCCGCCCGGGAAGCCGAGGTTCAGCACCCGGGCGATCTTGTCGAAGGCCTCGCCGGCGGCGTCGTCGATGGTGGCGCCCATCGGGCGGACGTCGGAGGTGATGTCCGAGGAGAGCAGCAGGGAGGAGTGGCCGCCGGACACCAGCAGCGCCATCGTCGGCTCCGGCAGCGGGCCGTGCTCCAGCTGGTCCACGCAGATGTGGGAGGCGAGGTGGTTCACGCCGTACAGCGGCTTGCCGAGCGCGTACGCGTACGCCTTCGCCGCCGACACGCCGACCAGCAACGCGCCGGCCAGACCGGGGCCCGCCGTCACCGCGACGCCGTCCAGGTCCTTCGCCGAGACGCCCGCCTCCTTCAGCGCGCGGTCGATGGTCGGGACCATCGCCTCCAGGTGCGCCCGGGAGGCCACCTCCGGCACGACCCCGCCGAAGCGGGCGTGCTCGTCGACGCTGGAGGCGACGGCGTCGGCCAGCAGGGTGGTGCCGCGGACGATGCCGACGCCGGTCTCGTCGCAGGAGGTCTCGATGCCCAGGACGAGCGGTTCGTCAGCCATTGATCTCGGTTCCTTGCACTGATGTCGATTCGGCGGCGGAGCCGCTCTTGGGTGCTGTGGTCAGGCGCATCACCAGGGCGTCCACGTTCCCCGGCTGGTAGTAGCCCCGCCGGAAGCCGATGGGTTCAAAGCCGAAGCGCTCGTACAGCCTCTGGGCGCGGACGTTGTCGACCCGGCACTCCAGCATGACCTCGGAGCACTCGAAGGCGGTCGCCGCGCGCAGCAGTTCGGTGAGCAGACGGGAGCCGAGGCCCGTGCCCTGGTGGTCGCGGGCCACGGCGATGGTCTGGATGTCGGCCAGGTCACCGGAGGAGGCCAGGCCCGCGTAGCCGACGATCCGGTCGCCGGTCTCGGCCACGACATAGCGGCGGGTGGCCTCGGGGCCGCGGGAGTGCGCCAGCTCGGACCAGAACATGCCGCGCGACCAGGCGTCCTCGGGAAAGAGGTTCTTCTCGAGTTCCAGGACGGGGTCGATGTCCCACCAGCGCATCTCGCGCAGCTCGGGGACGGCGGGCGCGGGAGTGTGGGACTCGGTCACTTGGGGGTGACCACCTTGTAGTTCTTGGGGACCTGGGCATCCGGCCGGCGCAGGTACAGCGGGCGCGGCGCCGGGAGGTCCTCGCCGGCCGAGAGCCTCTCGGCTGCCAGCGAGGCGAGGGCCGCGGCGGACACGTGCTCCGGCTCGTGCGCCTTCGGGAAGGTGTCGGGGTAGAGCAGCGCGCCCGCACCGACGGCCGGCAGGCCGGCGACCCGCTCGGCGATGTCCGCGGGGCGGTCGACGGCCGGGTCGGTGACCCGGGTGCGGGAGTCGGCGTAGCGCGCCCAGTAGACCTCCTTGCGGCGGGCGTCGGTCGCCACGACGAAGGGGCTGTCGAGGTCGGTGGCGTAGGCGAGGCCGTCGAGGGTGCACAGGCCGTGCACCGGCACGCCGAGCGCGAGGCCGAAGGTGTCGGCGGTCATCAGGCCGACGCGCAGCCCGGTGTACGGGCCGGGGCCGATGCCCACGACGATCCCGGTGACGGCGTCGAGCGCGTGGCCCGCCTCGGCGAGGAGGCGGTCGACGGCCGGCAGCAGCAGCTCACCGTGTCGGCGCGCGTCCACCTGGCTCGACGAGGCGATGACGTCCGTGCCGTCGTGCAGGGCGACGGTGACGGCGGGAGTGGCGGTATCCAGAGCGAGCAAGAGCACGCCAACAGCCTACGGCTCCGCGGGCCCCTGCCGGACGTCCAGCCACTCCCGCCCGCGGGCCCGGCCCCGCCCCGGCCCCGGCCGCCCGACACGGTCCCCCACCCCGGCCCCGGCCGCCCCGGACGGGGCCCCGCCGACTGCTAACGTCACCGCGAAGCCGACACGCGAAGTACGACGTACGGCAAAGAAGTATGACAAACAGGTACGACAATCAGTACGGCGGTCGACAGGACAGCCAGTACGGCAAAGGAGTGGTCGCCGGTGGCAAGCAGCAGCTCGACTCTCGTGGCCGGGCTCACCGCGGCGGCCGTCGGCACGGTCGGGTTCCTCGCCTACCAGGCGTCGGCGAACGCGCCCGCCACGTTCGGCAGGCCGCAGGCGATCGCGGCCGCGGCCGCGTCGAAGGCGCCCCGCGACAAGAGCAACCCCACCGCGCTGCCGGCCGGCTCCGGCGAGGGCGAGCGGGTGGTGTACTCGATCGACGACGACCGGGTGTGGCTGGTCGGCGAGGACGGCAAAGTCCAGCGGACGTTCAAGGTGACCCCGGGCAGCGTCGACCCCCCGCCGGGCGCCTACGTGGTCACCTCCCGCTCGAACACCACCACCGGCACCGACGGCACCCCCATCGAGCACGTGGTGCGTTTCACCACCGTGGGTGAGGTGGTCATCGGCTTCAGCGCGGCCGTGAACGGCTCGACACGGATGCCCGACCCGGCGGTGCGCACGGGCGGCATCCGGCAGTCCCGCGCGGACGGCAACGCCATGTGGCGGTTCGCGACGATCGGGGAGCGGATCATCGTGATCCGGTAGCCGTGCCGCCTCGGCCGGGCTCCGTTGACCGGGCTCCGTTGACCGGGCTCCGTTGGCCGTGGCCCGGCAGTCGTGATCCCGCAGCCGTGACCCGTTGGCCGGTACGGCCGACCCGGAGGGGCTCGCGGTGCCGGCCGGCAGGAACGGCCGGCGGCGCTCGGGTGCCGCGATGCCGGGACACCTCAGCGGTTTGTCATGTCCGACGTTCGCATGAAGGTTCCGACAAGACGTCGGCAACATGTTGCGTTCGGCGTCCCGGGCGTGGTCACATGGTATCCAGTCCGTAGTTAGGTGTACCTAACTACGCCCGCCCCGGCCCCCAGGAGGCGTCCATGTCGGCCACCGAGCCCAAGGTCCAGCCGCGGCCGTTCGCACTCGCCGGGGTGTCCATGCGCGATCTGCTGGCGTCCTGCGCGGCCGCCGAGGCCGTGTCCCGGCCGCCGCGCGAACCCCACCCCACGGCGCCCGCGCCCGTGCGGCCCACGGCTCCCGGGGAGCCGGTCGCGCACCGGGAAGCCGCGTAAGCGTACGGCCGTCAGGCCGTCAGGCCGCCAGCACACTCAGGTCGGCCGACGCCCACCGCTCCCCGAGCCCGGTGACCGTCACCTGCCGCACCTCGTCCGTCGTGTCGCCGACGGCCCGGTGGATCCGCACCTGGAGCCGCTCGTCCGCCAGTTCCTCGACCTTGCCCTCGCCCCACTCCACGACCACCACCGACTCGGGCAGCGACACGTCGAGGTCGAGGTCCTCCATCTCGTCGAGCCCGCCGGACAGGCGGTAGGCGTCGACGTGGACGAGTGGGGGGCCGTCCCCGAGGGACGGGTGGACGCGGGCGATCACGAAGGTCGGGGAGGTGACCGCGCCCCGCACCCCGAGCCCCTCGCCGAGCCCGCGTGTCAGAGTCGTCTTGCCCGCGCCTAGCTCCCCGCTGAGCATCACGAGGTCGCCGGCGCGCAGCAGCTTGGCCAGGCGACGGCCCAATTCCCGCATCTGGTCGGGAGAGTTGACGATCAGCTCGGTCTCAGCCGGGTTGTGCGGTGCCGCTGGTGCTTCCATAGCCACCCACGGTAGCTCCTGCGGGCACGGCACCCGCGCGGGTGAGCAGGTCGGCGAGGCGGTCGGTGACCACTTCCGGGTGCTCCAGCATCACCAGGTGCCCGGCGTCCGGGACCAGCACCAGTTCGGCGTCCGGCAGCAGGTCGGCGATGGCCTCACTGTGCTCGCTGGGCGTGACCAGGTCCCCGATCCCGGCCAGCACCAGCACCGGCATGTCCTGGAAAAGGCCCAGCGCCTCCGTCTTGTCGTGGTCGTTGAAGGCCGGGTAGAACTCGGCGACCACGTCGATCGGCGTCCCCTCGATCATCCGCTCGGCGAACCGGGCCACGGCCGGGTCGACGTCCCGCGACGCGAACGAGTACCGCTTGATGACCCCGGCGAAGAGATCGGCGGTGGCCCGCCGCCCCTTCTCCACCAGCTCCGCCCGCTGCCCCAGCGCCCTCAGCACACCGGGAAGCACCCGCCGCACGACGTTGACGCCCGCGACCGGAAGGCCGAAGTTGACCTCGCCGAGCCGCCCCGACGACGTACCGACGAACGCGGTGGCGACGACCCGCTCGCGGATCAGCTCGGGGTACTGCGCGGCCAGCGCCATCACCGTCATCCCGCCCATGGAGTGCCCGACGAGCACGAGCGGTCCCTCGGGCGCGGCCGCGTCGATCACGGCCTTCAGGTCGCGCCCCAGCTGGTCGATGCTGACCGGCGCGCCGTCCTGCACCTGGGCGGCCCCGCGAGCGGAGCGGCCGTGGCTGCGCTGGTCCCAGTACACGGTCCGTACGACACCGCGCAGGGCCGCGCGCTGGAAGTGCCAGGAGTCCTGGGTGAGGCAGTAGCCGTGGCTGAAGACGACGGTGACGGGCAGGGGTGCCTTGCGGCCGAAGAGCCGTCGGCGGCGGGGAGCCGTGCCGCCCTCGGGCTCGACGTCGTCGAGCTCGTAGTACAGCTCGGTGCCGTCGTCGGCGTACGCCTTCCCGGGGTTGCCGCGCAGGGCGCCGTACGGACCCGCCGCGTCGAGGGCGAGGCGGGCCTTGGCGCGTATGCCGCGGCCCACCGTCATCCGTTCCAGGGCGACGCCGGCCGCGGCACCCGCGGCGATCACGCCTATCGCGGCGCCGGCGACACCGGTCGCCCGGCGCCACCCCCCGGCCGCCCCCGTGGCGGAGGCGGCGACGGCCGCCGAGGCGGCACTCGCCACTGCCTCCGCACTGCTCTCGCTCACGTACCGCTCCTCTTCGGCCGACGCCTGTGATGCGTGGTCACTCGTGTTGCTGGTGGTGCACGTGGTGCCGATGGTGCGGGTGGTGGGGCGCACGGGTCAGAGTGCACCCGGTCGACGAGTGCTGCTGGGACGCTCCCCCCCCCCCGCTTGCGGGTTACCCGTCCTGTTCCCCATTCACATAGACGCGAGGAACCCGCGCTCCGATGCGCGTGACGATCTCGTACCCGATGGTGCCGGCGGCCTGCGCCCAGTCCTCCGCGGTGGGCTCCCCGCGGTCGCCGGGTCCGAAGAGCACCGCCTCCGCGCCCGGACCGGGCTCGTCGCCGCCGAGGTCGACGACGAACTGGTCCATCGCGATCCGCCCCGCGGCCGTACGCCACTTGCCGTCGACGAGCACCGGGCCGGTGCCGGAGGCGTGCCGCGGGACGCCGTCCGCGTACCCGAGGGGCACGAGGCCGAGGGTGGTAGCGCCGGGGGTCGTGTAGTGGTGGCCGTAGCTCACGCCGTGCCCGCCCGGGACCTGCTTCACGAGGGCCAGGGAGGCGGAGAGGGTCATCACCGGGCGCAGACCGAAGTCGGCGGGGGAGCCCAGCTCGGGGCTGGGCGAGACGCCGTACATCGCGATGCCCGGGCGGACGAGGTCGAAGTGGGTCTCCGGGAGCGTCAGGGTGGCCGGGGAGTTGGCGATGTGCCGCACCTCGGGCCGCACGCCCTGCCGCTCGGCGTACGCCACCATCTCCCGGAAGCGGGAGAGCTGGGCGGCGACGGACGGGTGCCCGGGCTCGTCGGCGCAGGCGAAGTGCGACCACAGCCCGGTGATCCGGACGAGGCCCTCGCGCTCGGCGCGCAGTGCCTCCGCGACCAGTTCGGGCCAGTCGGCGGGCTGGCAGCCGTTGCGCCCCAGACCGGTGTCGGCCTTGAGCTGCATGCGGGCGGTCCGCCCGGCGAGCCGGGCGCCCTCGACGGCCTCGCGCAGCGCCCACATCCCGCTCACGGACACGTCGAGACCGGCCTCGACCGCCTCCCGCCAGGGCCCGCCCGGCGTCCACAGCCAGCACATGATCCGCACGTCCGCCGGCAGCCCGGCCCCGGCGCGCAGCGCGAGCGCCTCCTCGGGCGTGGCGGTGCCGATCCAGGTGGCGCCCGCCTCGACGGCGGCACGCGCACACGCCACCGCGCCGTGGCCGTACCCGTCGGCCTTCACCACGGCCATGAACGCCGCACCCGGGGCCTTGGCCCGCAGGGTCCGCACGTTGGCCCGCAACGCGGCCAGGTCGATCTCGGCGCGGGCGCGCGACGGGTGGGCGGTCGGCTGTGCAGTCTCACTCATCGTGCCCAGTGTCTCAGAGCCCCCGGACACCCCCTAAGAGCCGGGCCAGCGGCCCCGCACATCCACCCGGTCACCCGCCCCCGGGCTCCCTCACCACACGAACACCCCACGCCCCATCACCCCTCCCGCCTCACGCCCCCGCCGCCCCTCCGTCTCACAGGCCTCCGGCACCGCCCCGCCTCACACCCCCGCCACCCCTCGGCCTGACAGGTCGCGGCACCGCCCCGCCTCTCACGCCGCCGGCCCCGCCCCCGCCTCACCCCCGCACCACATCCCGCCAGGCCTCCGCCACGGCCGTGGCCACCTCGTGGGCACCCACCGGTGCGCCGTCCGCCGCGAACCGACCCGCCAGGCCGTGCAGGTACGCCCCCGCGCTTCCCGCGTCCAGCGCGGACAGGCCCGCCGCCAGCAGCGATCCCGCCAGCCCCGACAGCACGTCCCCGCTCCCGGCCGTGGCCAGCCACGACGTGCCCGTCGCGTTCACCCGCACCGCCCCGCCCCCCGCGTCCGCGACCAGGGTCGTCGATCCCTTCAGCAGCACCGTCGCCCGGTACCGCCCGGCCAGCTCCCGCACCGCGGCCAGCCGCCCCGCCTCGACCTCCTCGCGCGCCACCCCCAGCAACGCGGCCGCCTCCCCCGCGTGCGGGGTCATCAACGTCGGCGCCGTCCGCCCGCGCACCGCCCCGGTCTCCGCCAGCCGCAACGCGTCCGCGTCGATCAGCACCGGCACCTCGGCGGCCAGCACCTCCGCGACCGTCCCGGCGTCGTCCCCGACCCCCGGCCCGACGACCCAGGCCTGCACCCGCCCGGCGTGCTTCGGTCCGTGGTCGGACACCAGCGTCTCCGGGAACCGGGCGATGACCGCCTCCCCGGCGGGACCGACGTACCGCACGGCGCCCGCCCCACCCCGCAACGCACCCGCCACGGCCAGCACGGCGGCCCCCGGGTAGCGCGCGGACCCGGCGGCGATTCCCACGACCCCCCGCCGGTACTTGTCGCTCTCCGCGGCCGGCACCGGCAGCAGCGCCGCCACATCCGCGTGCTGCAGCGCCTCCAGCTCGGCCCGCTCGGGCAACTGCAGCCCGATGTCGACCAGCCGCACCGACCCGGCGTGCTCCCGCGCCGGATCGATCAGCAGCCCCGGCTTGTGCGTGCCGAAGGTGACGGTGAGGTCGGCCCGGACGGCCGCTCCCCGCACCTCCCCCGTGTCCGCCTCCACCCCGCTCGGCAGGTCGACGGCGACGACGGCGGCCCCCGACTCGGCGGCGAGCGCCGCCAGCGAGGCCGCGTCCTCCCGCAGGCCACCACGCCCCCCGATGCCGACGATGCCGTCGAGGACGAGGTCGGCCCGCCGCACCGCCTCCCCGGCGGCCCCCGGCGGTACCGTCCGGCCGCCCGCCCGCCGCAGGGCCGCCAGCCCTCCGGCATGGGTCCGCCCGGGCGCGAGCAGCACGGCGGTCACCCCCGCCCCCCGCCGGGCCAGCCGAGCACCGGCGTACAGGGCGTCGCCGCCGTTGTCCCCGCTGCCGACCAGCAGCACGACACGGCGCCCGTACACCCGTCCCAGCAGCTCCGCGCACGCGGCGGCGAGCCCGGCGGCGGCCCGCTGCATGAGCGCGCCTTCCGGAAGCCGCGCCATCAACTCCCGCTCAGCGGCCCTGACGGTGTCCACACAGTAGGCAGTACGCATGGCTCTACCCCTACCCCCACACCTACCCCTCCGCCACCACCACCGCCGAGGCCACTCCCGCGTCATGGCTCAGCGACACGTGCCAGGACCGCACGCCCAGCTCCGCGGCCCGCGCGGCGACACTCCCCTTCACCCGCAGCCGGGGCTGCCCGCTGTCCTCCACGTACACCTCGGCGTCCGTCCAGTGCAGCCCCGCCGGCGCCCCCAGCGCCTTGGCCACCGCCTCCTTCGCCGCGAACCGCGCCGCCAGCGAGGCGACCCCCCGCCGCTCGCCGCTCGGCAGCAGCAACTCGCTGTCCAGGAACAGCCGCCGCGCCAGCCCGGGCGTCCGCTCCAGCGACGCCGCGAACCGGTCGATCTCGGCCACGTCGATGCCGACCCCGATGATGCTCATGCCGAGCACCCTACGGCGGCCCCCCGCCGCCCCGGCCGCCCACACGGCTGTCGGAGGTGACTGCTAGCCTGCGGCGACTCGATCACACCTGTCACAGCAGTCACACAAGTAACCGCCGCGCGCCCTGGGGGGCCAGCCCGCGCGCCGCGGACGGCAACGCCGGGGGGCGGAGGAATGAGCAGTACCAGCAGCGGCAGAACCACAAGCTCCGCGGGACCGACGTTCGATCCGTACGACAACACGCCCGAGCTGATCCCGCTGCGCACCGCCGCGCGGGCCGGTGACTGGCCCGCCGTCCGGGCCTTCATCGCGGGCCTGGACTCCGTCGAGAAGGTCTGCTCGGCCTCGTCCCTGCTGGCCGACATCGCCGACGTCGAGAACGTCCTGGAGCGGGCGGCCGCCGAGCTCCCCGGCGACCCGCTGCCCCGCACGCTGCTCGCCCACCGGTACGTCTACATCGGCTGGGACATCCGCAGCGACGCCCGCGCCAAGCACGTGTCGCGGGACCAGTTCGACCAGTTCCACGCCTGGCTGCGCCGGGCCGAGCAGCTGCTGATCGAGGTGTGCGCCGAGCAGCCGTCGTACGCCCCCGCCTGGGTGGTGCGGCTGATCACCGCGCGCGGTCTCGAGCTGGGACAGGCCGAGGCGCGCCGGCGCTACGACCGGCTGTCCGTCCACCACCCGCACCTCTACCACGCGCAGACGCAACTGCTCCAGCAGGTCTGCCCCAAGTGGGGCGGCTCCTGGGACGCGGCGCACGGCTTCGCCCGGGAGTGCGCGACCGCCGCACCCGACGGTTCGACCGCCGGTGCCGTGGTCGCGCTCGCCCACATCGAGCACTGGCTGGAGCTGGAGGGCAGCGAGCGCGGCGCCTACATGCGGGGCGTGCCGGTCCGCGACGACCTGCGGTTCGCCGCCCAGGTCTCGGTGCTGCACCCGTCCCACCGGCCCGAGTGGAACTCGATCGGTGCGCACAGCGCGTTCGCGTTCGCCTTCTCGATCGGCGGGCACTTCGCGGACGCCGCCCCGCACTTCGCCTTCCTCGGCGACCGCGCCTCGGAGTTCCCGTGGCAGTACATGAACGACCCGAGGGCCTCGTTCCTGAAGTTCCGCACGTCCGCGATGGAAGCCTGAGGGAGCGGGGCACATGACGACCGAGCTGCACGACCACAACGACCTCGCCGCCCTCGACGGCCTGCTCTCCCACACCACCGTCCAGGGCATCCCGACCCTGTACGCCCCCGCCTCCGGCAACGAGATCACCGCCGGTCTCTTCTTCCGGGTGGGCCGCGCCGACGAGACCCTGGCCACCGCCGGGATCACCCACCTCGTCGAACACCTGGCCCTGCACCGCCTCGGCCTGTCCGACCTGCACTACAACGGCGCCACGGCGAACGCGTACACGCTCTTCCACGTCACCGGCGGCGAGGAGGAGGTCGTCTCCTACCTCAACAGCGTGTGCGCGGGCCTGCGGGACCTGCCCATGGACCGGCTGGAGACCGAGAAGGAGATCCTGCGCACGGAGGCGGCGGGCCGCGGTGGCGGCCCCAACTCCCAGCTCCCGCTGTGGCGGTACGGAGCCCAGGGCTACGGCCTGTCCAGCTACAACGAGCTCGGCACCTGGGGTCTGACCCCCGACCAGGTACGGCAGTGGGCGCAGTCCCGCTTCACCCGGGACAACGCGGTGCTGTGGATCACCAGCGGGCACGTGCCCGAGGGTCTGGACCTCACCCTGCCCGGGGGCCGCCGCTTCCCGGCGCCGGCCGCGACCAGCGCGCTGCCCGTCACCCCGGCCTACATCCACGGCGACGACGGTCACGTCGTGCTCACCTCGGTGCTGCGCCGCTCGACCGCCGCCTCCGTCTTCGCGGACGTCCTCGGCCGGGCCCTCTTCCAGGACCTGCGCCAGGAGGGCGGCTACTCGTACTCGGCGGAGGCCGACTACTCCCCGCGCGACGCCGGCTTCGCCACCCTCACCGCGTACGCCGACTCCCTTCCGCAGAAGCAGGACGCGGTGGTCGGCGGCTTCGTCGACACCCTGGCGCGCCTGCGCGCGGGCCGTATCGAGCAGTCGGAGCTGGACTCCGTCCGCGCCAAGCTCCTGAAGCGGTACGACACGCCCGACCTCGGGGCCGCCTCGCTCCCGTCGTACGCCCTGAACCTGCTGCTCGGCCACCGCGTCCTCTCCCCCGAGCAGCACAAGGCCGAGCTGAACGCGGTGACCGTGGCCGACCTGCGCGAGGTGGCCCGGGAGGCGTGGGACACCGCCCTGCTCCAGGTGCCGGGCCGCGGGGTCGACTGGGCGGGGTTCACCCTGGCCCCCCAGTTCTCCCCGACCGCCGTCACCGGCACCCGCCACCAGTCCCTGGAGGACGAGCGGGTCACGCTGGTCATCGGTGCCGAGGGCGTCACCCTGACGACCCCGAGGGGTCCGGTCACCGTCCGCTACGACGCCTGCGCCGCGATGACCACCCGCCCGGACGGCGCCCGTGGCCTCACCGGCCACGACGGTTTCACGGTCACCGTGGAGCCGACCCTCTACCGGGGCGTCACCCCGGAACGGATCGCGGCCCTGGACGCGGCGGTCCCGCCGGTGGCGGTGGTCCGCATGCCCGCCCGCGAACCGGACCACGTCCCGCAGCCCCGCCCGCGCACACCCGCCTCCTCCACCCCCGCCCGCACGACCTGGCCCTGGACCCTGGCCCTGTGGCTCGTCGGCCTCCTCGCGGCGGTCTGGGGCCTGTTGTGCGCGGTGATCACAGCCGACGAGGCGAGCGCCCCCGCCCCGGAGTGGGGCGCGGTGACCGGCGTCTGGATCCTGGAGCTCCCGCTGCTCCTGGTGACCTGGAAGCTGTACACGGCCCGCAGGCGCAGACGGGGCTGAGGAGGGCGGACGCCCGGTCGCCATGGACGATCACGGCCCGGGCGCCCCCGATCGCCGCAGGCGATCAGGGGCGCGGGGAACCGCGCGACCGGCCCCACCCACCCGCACCCGCTCATCTCCCCCACCCCCACCCTCCTGGACGCCCCCGGAAAAGCCCCCGCTCACTCCACCGTGACCGACTTGGCCAGGTTCCGCGGCTGATCCACCTCGTTGCCCCGCGCCGTCGCCAGCTCACAGGCGAACACCTGCAGCGGAACCGTCGCCACCAGCGGCTGCAGCAAGGTCGGCGTCACCGGAATCCGCACCAGATGGTCGGCGTACGGCACGACCGCCTCGTCGCCCTCCTCGGCGATCACGATGGTGCGGGCGCCCCTGGCCCGGATCTCCTGGATGTTGGACACGATCTTGTCGTGGAGGACGGACCGGCCCCGCGGGGACGGCACGACCACGACCACCGGCAGGTCCTCCTCGATGAGCGCGATCGGCCCGTGCTTCAGCTCGCCCGCCGCGAAGCCCTCGGCGTGCATGTACGCCAGTTCCTTCAGCTTGAGCGCGCCCTCCAGCGCGACCGGGTAGCCGACGTGCCGCCCGAGGAACAGCACGGTGTTCTTCGCGGCGAGCGACCGCGCCAGCTCCCGTACCGGCTCCATGGTCTCCAGCACCCGCTCCACGTCACCGGAGATCCGCGCGAGGTCGCGGACGACGGCCCGGATCTCGTCCGCCCACTTGGTGCCCCGCACCTGTCCGAGGTACAGCGCCACCAGGTAACAGGCCACCAGCTGCGTCAGGAACGCCTTCGTCGAGGCGACCGCGACCTCCGGCCCGGCGTGCGTGTACAGCACCGCGTCCGACTCGCGGGGGATCGTCGAACCGTTGGTGTTGCAGATCGCCAGCACCTTGGAGCCCTGCTCACGGGCGTGCCGCAGCGCCATGAGCGTGTCCATGGTCTCGCCTGACTGCGAGATGGCGATGACCAGCGAGCGCGGGCCCAGAATGGGATCCCGGTACCGGAACTCGCTCGCCAGCTCCACCTCGCACGGAATCCGCGTCCAGTGCTCGATGGCGTACTTGGCGATCATCCCCGCGTGGAAGGCCGTACCGCACGCGACGATGACGACCTTGTCCACCTCCCGCAGCTCGGCGGTGGAGATACGGACCTCGTCCAGCGTCAGCGAGCCGGACGCGTCGATGCGCCCCAGCAGCGTGTCGGCGACCGCCTTGGGCTGCTCCGCGATCTCCTTGAGCATGAAGTAGTCATAGCCCCCCTTCTCCGCGGCCGACGCGTCCCAGTCGATGTGATAGGACCGCACGTCCGCCGGCCGGCCGTCGAAGCCGGTCACCGTCACACCGTCCCGGCGCAGCTCCACCACCTGGTTCTGACCCAGCTCGATCGCCGACCGTGTGTGGGCGATGAACGCGGCGACGTCCGAGGCGAGAAAGGCCTCGCCCTCTCCGACGCCCACCACGAGCGGCGAGTTGCGCCGTGCCCCCACGACCACGTCCGGCTCGTCGGCGTGCACCGCCACCAGCGTGAACGCGCCCTCCAGCCGCCGGCACACCAGCCGCATGGCCTCCGCGAGGTCGGCCGTGGCGGAGTACTCCTCGGCGAGCAGATGGGCCACCACCTCGGTGTCGGTCTCGGAGGCCAGTTCGTGCCCCCGCTCGGCCAGTTCCGCCCGCAGCACCGCGAAGTTCTCGATGATCCCGTTGTGCACGACGGCGACGCGCCCGGCGTTGTCGAGGTGCGGATGCGCGTTGGCATCCGTGGGACCTCCGTGAGTGGCCCACCGCGTGTGCCCGATGCCCGTCGTGCCGCTCGGCAGCGGCCGCTCGACGAGTTCCTTCTCCAGGTTGACGAGCTTGCCCGCCTTCTTGGCGGCGGCGAGCCCTCCGTCCGCCGGCACGGCGACACCCGCCGAGTCGTACCCCCGGTACTCCAGCCGCTTCAGCCCGGCCATCACGATCTCGAGCGCCGACTGCGACCCTACGTATCCCACGATTCCGCACATGCGCGGCAGCCTACGACCGAACCGCGCCCCGAAAGGGCCTTCACGTGCCCGATTTCGGAAATTCCCGCCGTGATACGCACGGGTACGCGCGCCCTGCGGCCGACCGCCACGAAAAGCGGTGCGTGACGGAGCCCACCCGCCACGCCGTTCGAACTCCGTTAACAATGGACTGTGATCTCTCCGGTCTCCCCGATGCCCCGGAGCGCCCACCGGCACAGGCCGGAGGCGACTCCCTACGTCGACCTCACCCGCCGCGAGTGGAGCGCGCTGCGTGACAAGACGCCGCTGCCGCTGACCGCCGACGAGGTCGAGAGACTGCGTGGCCTCGGCGACGTCATCGACCTGGACGAGGTACGGGACATCTACCTTCCGCTGTCCCGCCTCCTCAACCTCTACGTCGGCGCCACCGACGGTCTGCGCGGCGCCCTCAACACCTTCCTGGGCGAGCAGGGCTCGCAGGCCGGCACCCCCTTCGTCATAGGAGTCGCCGGCTCCGTGGCGGTGGGCAAGTCGACGGTCGCCCGCCTCTTGCAGGCCCTGCTGTCCCGCTGGCCGGAGCACCCCCGCGTCGAACTGGTCACCACCGACGGCTTCCTGCTCCCCACCAGGGAACTGCAGGCCCGCGGCCTGATGTCGCGGAAAGGTTTCCCCGAGTCCTACGACCGCCGCGCCCTCACCCGCTTCGTGGCCGACATCAAGGCCGGCAAGGCCGAGGTCACGGCCCCCGTCTACTCCCACCTCATCTACGACATCGTCCCCGACCAGCGGCTCACCGTCCGCCGTCCGGACATCCTGATCGTCGAGGGCCTGAACGTCCTCCAGCCCGCCCTCCCCGGCAAGGACGGCCGCACCCGCGTCGGCCTCGCCGACTACTTCGACTTCAGCGTGTACGTCGACGCCCGCACCGAGGACATCGAGCGCTGGTACCTCAACCGCTTCCGCAGGCTGCGCGAGACGGCCTTCCAGGACCCGTCCTCCTACTTCAGGAAGTACACCCAGGTCTCCGAGGAGGAGGCCCTGGACTACGCCCGCACGATGTGGCGCACCATCAACAAGCCCAACCTGGTGGAGAACATCGCCCCCACCCGCGGCCGCGCCACCCTCGTCGTCCGCAAGGGCCCCGACCACAAGGTGCAGCGACTCAGCCTCCGCAAGCTGTGAGGAGGCCTGTTAGAAAGGCGTCATGCTGCATCTGCGCCTGATCACTCCGGCCGAGACGACCGACGACGTGGTCCGCCTGATCGAGAACACCGTCGGCACCACCCACCTGGTGGTGGTGCCGGGCGCCGCCCGCACCCCTCCCGGCGACGTGGTCCTGTGCGACGTGGCGCGCGAGGCGGGTGACGAACTCCTCGGCCGCCTGCGGGAACTGGGTCTGGACGAGAGCGGTTCGATCGCCGTCGAGAACATCGACCTGTCGCTGTCCCAGCGCGCCGACAAGGCCCAGGACGAGGCACCGGGCGAGGGCGCGGACGCGGTCCTGTGGGAGCACCTGACCGACGCGACGCACGAGGAGTCGACGCTCTCCGTCACCTACCTCGCGTTCATCACGCTGGCGACGATGATCGCGGCCTGCGGTGTCGTGCTCGACAACGCGGTCCTCATCGTGGGCGCGATGGCGGTCGGCCCCGAGTTCGGTCCGCTGGCCGGCATCTCCACGGCGGTCGTGCGCCGCGCCCCGCGCCTGGCGATACGCTCGCTCGTCGCCCTGCTGGCCGGCTTCGCGCTGGCCATGGCGGTGACAGTGGGCTTCAGCCTCTTCATGGACTGGATCGGCCTGTTCAGCGAGGAGCAACTGGAGGCGGACCGCCCGCAGACGAGCTTCGTCTACGCCCCCGACGCGTTCTCCTTCATCGTGGCCGTCCTGGCGGGCGCCGCCGGCACCCTCTCCCTGACGTCGGCCAAGTCCGGGGCCCTGGTGGGCGTGGCCATCTCGGTCACCACGGTCCCGGCAGCCGCCAACGCCGCCGTGGCCCTGAGCTACGGCGACACCGGACAGACCTGGGGCTCCACGGAACAACTCCTGCTGAACCTGCTGGGCATCATCCTGGCCGGCACCCTGACCCTGCTGGTCCAGAAGTGGCTCTGGTCGAGGCAGCCGACGCGATCCGCCGCCGGGTAGAACAGCTCGCCTCCAGCGGCGCGGGGAACCGCTCGAGGAACCACGACGAGCCCGGAGTCCGGAGCCCACGGCCCGCAGCCCGCAGCCCCCGACCGACAGCCCGCAACGCACAGAACCCCAGCACCCGGAACCCCGGAACCGCCAAACCCCCGACCCGAGCCCGCCCCCGCTCTCAGCCCAGCGCGGACTTCACCGCATCGGCCAACCGACTGGCGACAGACCGGGCCTGATCGATGTCCGCCGCCTCGACCATCACCCGCACCAACGGCTCGGTCCCGGACGGCCGGAGAAGAACCCGCCCGGTCGCCCCCAGCTCCCGCTCCGCCTCGCCCACGGCGGCGGCGAGCTCGGCCGACTCCCCGACCCGGGACCTGTCCACGTCCGGCACGTTGATCAGCACCTGCGGCAACCGCTCCATGACGGACGCCAGTTCGCGAAGCGTCTTCCCGCTCTGAGCGACCCGGGCCGCGAGCATCAGGCCCGTCAGCGTGCCGTCCCCGGTCGTCGCGTGATCGAGGATGATCACGTGCCCGGACTGCTCGCCACCGAGCGCGTACCCGTGCTGCTTCATCTCCTCCAGCACGTACCGGTCGCCGACGGCGGCCTGGACGAGGTGAATGCCCTCCCGCTCCATGGCCAGCTTGAAGCCGAGGTTGGACATGACGGTCGCGACGACGGTGTCCGAGCGCAGCGCGCCCCGCTCCCGCAGGGCGAGGGCGAGCACGGCCAGGATCTGGTCGCCGTCCACTTCCTCACCGGTGTGGTCCACGGCCAGGCACCGGTCGGCGTCGCCGTCGTGCGCGATGCCGAAGTCGGCCCCGTTCTCCACGACCGCGGCCTTCAGCTTGTCCAGGTGCGTGGAGCCGCAGCCGTCGTTGATGTTCAGCCCGTCCGGCGACGCGCCGATGGTGATGATCTCCGCGCCGGCCCGCGTGAACGCCTCCGGCGAGACCCGGGCGGCCGCGCCGTGCGCCTCGTCGAGGACGATCTTCAGCCCGTCGAGCCGGTTGGGCAGGACGGCGATGAGGTGGGCGACGTACCGGTCGAACCCCTCGTCGTAGGACCGCACCCGCCCGACGTCCGCGCCGGTCGGCCGCTCCCACGGCTCACCGTGGCGGTGCTCGTCGTAGACGGACTCGATCCTGTCCTCGAGGTCGTCGGCGAGCTTGTGGCCGCCGCGGGCGAAGAACTTGATGCCGTTGTCGGGCATGGCGTTGTGGCTGGCGGAGAGCATCACGCCGAGGTCGGCGCCGAGCGCGCCGGTCAGGTACGCCACGGCCGGGGTGGGCAGCACACCGACCCGCAGCACGTCGACGCCGGCACTGGCCAGACCGGCCACCACGGCGGCCTCCAGGAACTCCCCGGACGCGCGCGGGTCCCGTCCGACCACCGCCACCGGCCGGTGGCCCTCGAAGGTGCCCGCCTCGGCCAGCACATGCGCCGCCGCGACGGAGAGGCCGAGCGCCATCTCGGCCGTGAGATCCGCGTTGGCGACACCGCGCACGCCGTCCGTGCCGAAGAGTCGTCCCACTTGTCCTCCTGAGGAAGCGTCGGTTTCGGTAGCCGTGCGGGCGTTCCGGATGGTCGGCGCGGCTCCCGCGTTCAGGCATTTGATGCCCTGAACATCCGATCACACAAGCCTTTGAGCACCTTGTGCCGTTATACGCCCACGGCTGCGAGAAAACGAACGCCCCGACGGCACTGTGGCGTGCCGCCGGGGCGTTCGGAGTACGTACGAGGCGAGCCGACCGCCCGCCCTACGTACGAGCAGGCAGCGAAGCTTAGCGCTTGCTGTACTGCGGAGCCTTGCGGGCCTTCTTGAGACCGGCCTTCTTGCGCTCGACCGCACGGTCGTCACGCTTGAGGAAGCCGGCCTTCTTCAGCGGGCCGCGGTTGTTGTCGACGTCCGCCTCGTTCAGCGCGCGGGCGACACCGAGACGGAGCGCACCGGCCTGACCGGAGACACCGCCACCGGCGATGCGGGCGACGACGTCGTAACGGCCCTCGAGCTCGAGAACCTTGAACGGCTCGTTGACTTCCTGCTGGTGCACCTTGTTCGGGAAGTAGTCCTCGAGGGTGCGACCGTTGATCTTCCACTTGCCGGTGCCCGGGACGATCCGGACGCGGGCGATGGCGTTCTTGCGGCGGCCCAGGCCGGCGGCCGGCTGGGGCTCACCGAAGCGGGAGGCCAGGGACTCCGAGGTGTACTCACCCTCGACGGGGACCTCGGACTCGGTGGTGTAGCTGTCGATGTCAAGCTCTTCGAGCGGCTGCTCGGCAGTGGTCTCGGCCACGGTTCTCCTCAGATTCTCTTCAGCTCGGGGTGGTGTGGCCGGACTTACTGCGCGACCTGGGTGATCTCGAACGGCTGCGGCTGCTGCGCGCCGTGCGGGTGCTGGTCACCCTTGTAGACCTTCAGCTTCGAGAGCATCTGACGGCCCAGCGAGTTCTTCGGGAGCATGCCCTTGACGGCCTTCTCGATGGCCTTCTCGGGGTTCTTGTCCAGCAGCTCGTCGTAACGGACGGAGCGCAGACCACCCGGGTAGCCGGAGTGGCGGTACGCCATCTTCTGGGTCCGCTTGTTGCCGGAGAGGTGCACCTTGTCGGCGTTGATGATGATGACGAAGTCACCAGCGTCGACGTGCGGCGCGTAGATCGGCTTGTGCTTGCCGCGGAGCAGGGTGGCGGCAGTGGTGGCCAGACGGCCCAGGACGACGTCCTGAGCGTCGATGACGTGCCACTGGCGCGTCACATCGCCGGGCTTGGGGCTGTACGTACGCACGGTTCGTAGCCTTCGCTTCGAGTGAGTGGTCCTGACAAGGTCACCGAAGACGATCACGACAGCCCTGACCGCACTGCGGTGACGCAAACCGCGTGCTGGTCGCTGGTCATCGGCCCGGTGGACCGGTGTAAGGGCCCGTCCCGTGAGAATGAGCAAGCCAATACACAACGAAGATGCAGGATACCTGCGGTGCGGCGACCGGGTCAAAACGAGGTCGGCCGACACCGGGGTCCGCCGCTCTTCTCACCCAGTGTAGGCGGGGCCGTCGCCGGGGGCCGCCACCCTCGGACCCCCGCCTCGGCCCTGGACGGGCCTCGTCCTCAGCCGCCGGACGGACCGGGACGCCACCGTCACCGCCAAGGCGCACAGGGTGAACGCGTCCTTGAAGGCCCGCCGTCGTCCCGTCTCCAGATAGGGCCAGGTCAGCCCCGGAAACTGCGGCACCAGCGCCAGCCAGAACCACGGTCCCCGCGCCACCGCCCCCGGGTACGTCAGCCCGGCCAGCAGCAGCGGGACGACGACCAGCAGGTAGTGGTCGTACGACGGCCGGGAGACCAGGAACGCCGACAGCATCAGCCCGGCGGCGGTCTCGGCGAGCCGCAGCGGACCGGGGTCGGCGCGGCGCCAGCGCCGGTAGGCGCAGGCCACCCCGGCGGCGCAGCCCGCCAGCGCGAGGGCCCGGGCGGCGGGCGACGGCACCCCCAGCCGGGGCAGCACCGCCCCCGGCGAGGCCTCGTAGAGCCGTACGAAGCTGTCCTGGCCGTGCAGCAGGAAGGGCAGGGTCCGGGTGAGGAAACCCGCCGGGTCGGGCAGCAGCAGGGCGCAGGCGCCGGAGGCCAGCACCGGCACCCCGGCCAGCACGGCCAGCGCCCGCCAGCGGCGGGCGAAGAGGAACAGCAGCGCCAGCGGGGCCAGCAGCGGTTTCAGGGCCAGGGCCGCGCCGAGCACCGCGCCCGCCGCCGTCCACCGGCCCCGGCTCACCAGCAGCAGCGCCAGCGGCAGGGCCAGGACCGCCGTCGCCGTCCAGTTGCCCAGCCGGACCAGGTGCCCGAAGGGCGCGAAGCCGGCCGCCAGCCCGGCCAGGCCGAGGACCGCGAGCCTGCTGTCCCACGGCACCCGGTGCAACCGCAGCGCGCACGCCCAGCCGACCGCCAGGCAGGCCGTCATCGCGAGCGGCACCAGCACGCGCAGTACCGCCTGCGGCAGGAGCGCCTGCGGGGCGGCGGCGAGCACCGCGCTCGGCAGATAGAGGAAGTGCGGATCGTCGTACGGGGAGCGGCCCGCCAGCCAGGCCCGCGCCGCCCCGACGACGATCGCGTTGTCCATCCCGCCGTCCGAGGTGGCCCGCGCCACATGCCCCACCGTGGCACCGAGCACCGCCGCGAGCCCCCACCACAGTGGCCAGGGAGAACGCCGCACCAACCACCCGGAGATGTCGTGTTTGCCCGTACTCATTCCTGGAACGCTAGGCGCTCCGGCCTCCGTTGAGGCGGAACAGCACACCCGTCGCCGCGTCTAAGATGCGGCCCATGAGCTATGGGCAGGGGGGACCTCAGTCCCAGTGGGATCCCTGGAAACCGAACTCCGAGCAGCCGTGGAGCAGCGGCGCCACGGACGCGTCTCCCGACTGGGCCGCGCTGGCCGAGGCGTCCGAGACGCGCAACAGGCGCCGCCGCCTGCTGTTCATAGGCGGGGGCGCGCTGGCGACGATCGCGGTCGGCACCGCCGTGGCCATGGCCGTGGTGTCGGCGAACGGCGAGGACGAGGCGAGCCGCCCCACCTCCTCCCTGCCCGCCACCGCCGACCTGCCGAGCGCGTCCGCCACCCCGTCCTTCGCCCCGACCAGCGCCCCGCCGCCGCTGGATCCGAAGGAGTTCATCTCCAGCAAGGCCAAGGACACGGCCCCCAACGGGCCGGACCTCCTCTTCCCGGGCCGGCAGCTGACGATGGGCTCGACCGTCTACCAGAAGGTCACCAAGGCCGACACCACCGACTGCTCCACCGGCGTGCAGGGCACCCTGCCCAAGGTCCTGGCCGCCAACGACTGCACCCGCCTGATGCGCGTCACGTACGTCAAGGACACCATCGCGGTGACGGTCGGCGTGGCCGTCTTCGACACCGAGGCCCAGGCCCTCAAGGCCAAGGAGCAGGCCGACAAGAAGAGCTTCGTCAAAGCCCTCACCGGCGAGGGCGCCAAGACGTTCTGCAACGGCGCGGTCTGCCGCTCGACGACCAACTCCTACGGCCGCTACGCCTACTTCACCATCACCGGCTTCACCGACGGCAAGGACGTGACGACGAAGGACACGCAGGTCTTCACCACCGGTGACGACCTCGCCGGGTTCACGTTCCAGCAGATCCAGCGCCGGGGCGAGGCCCAGGCCTCGGCCGCAGCGAACGGCTGACCGCACGGACAGGCGCGTGAGAGTCCCCCGTTCCGATCACCGCTGATCCCTGGGGGACTCGTCATGAGCGGCCCGCCCCGCACCTCCGGACGCCACCTGCTCGCGGGTGCCGCGAGCGGTGACGTGACCGATCGTCGAACCCGTCGACCAGGGTCCGCCCCGGCGAGGGGTCAGCAGCACCCGGCCGTCCCGGGCAGCGTCCGCTTGTTCCGCGCCTCCCTGGTGCGGGCGGCGAGCAACTCGTCGGCCGGGTAGCCGACCTCCTCCAACGTCAGCCCGTGCGGCCGTACGACGTGCACGGCCGAGTCCCGTACACCCGCCGCGAGCACCTTCCCCGGCCACTCCGGCCCCCGGTGCCCGTCCCCCACGAACAGCAGCGCCCCGATGAGCGAACGCACCATGTTGTGGCAGAAGGCGTCGGCCCGCACGGTCGCGGTGATGATCCCGTCGTCGCCCTTGCGCAGACTCAGCTCCTGCAAGGTACGGATCGTCGTCGCGCCCTCCCGCTTCTTGCAGTAGGCGGCGAAGTCGTGCTCGCCGAGCAGCCGCCGCGCGGCCTCGTTCATGGCGTCGACGTCCAGCGGCCAGTCGTGCCACAGGACGTGGTTGCGCAGCAGGGGGTCCACGCCACCGGGATTGTCGGTGACCCGGTACGCGTACCTCCGCCAGATCGCCGAGAAGCGGGCGTTGAAGCCGCTGGGAGCCTCCCGCAGCGCCCACACGCGCACGTCCCTGGGCAGCCGCCCGGCGAGCCGCTTCAGCAGCTTCTCGTGGTGCTCGGCCCACACCTCGCGCGGCAGATCGACATGGGCGACCTGTCCTCGCGCGTGCACCCCGGCATCGGTACGCCCGGCCACGGTCAGCTCGTACGTCTCCGTCGACCGCGTGACCGTCCGCAGGGCGTCCTCGATCTCCCCCTGCACGGTCCGCCGTCCGCCGGCCTGCTTGGCCCACCCGGAGAACTCGGTGCCGTCGTAGGAAAGGTCCAGCCGCACCCGTACGCACCCGGGCCGTACTTCGTCACTCACCCCTAGATCCTCTCAGCAACGCGAGAGCGGGCCCGCCCCAAAAGGGCGGACCCGCTCGACGCAAGGCAGTGCCTCAGGCGTCCTTCGACTCCTCGGCGGGAGCCTCGTCGGCCTTGGCGTCCTCGGCCGGGGTCTCCTCGGCCTTGGTCTCCTCGGCGGCCTTGGTCTCCTCGGCCTCCTTGACCGCGCGCTTGGTGGCGGCCTCGGCCTCGCCGGTCGCCTCCTGCGCCACCGTCAGCGCCTCGACCAGCTCGATGACGGCCATGGGCGCGTTGTCGCCACGACGGTTACCGATCTTGGTGATGCGGGTGTAGCCACCCGGACGGTTCTCGTAGCGCGGGCCGATCTCGGTGAAGAGCGTGTGGACGACGCCCTTGTCCGTGATGACCTGGAGCACCTGGCGGCGGTTGTGAAGGTCGCCCTTCTTCGCCTTGGTGATCAGACGCTCGGCGTACGGGCGCAGGCGGCGGGCCTTCGCCTCGGTGGTGGTGATACGACCGTGCTCGAACAGCGACTTCGCGAGGTTCGCGAGGAGCAGCTTCTCGTGCGCGGCACTGCCGCCCAGACGGGCACCCTTGGTGGGCTTCGGCATGGTTCTTCTCCTGTGTGTCTGCCCCGGCCGTATCAGGTACCGGGGTCAGTATCCGAGCAGGCGGTCGCCTGTCGGAGATCCGGGGCGTCCCCGAAGGGAGCCCCGGAAGGGGCGCGGAGAGCCGGGCGGCAAGCCACGGCCCACCCGCACCCGAGTAAGGACCGTCCGGTCCGAACTCTCAGTACTGCTCGGTCTCGACGAATCCGGCGTCGGCGTCGTCGTCCGCGCCGAACGCGTCCGCGGCGGCGGTCGGGTCGAATCCGGGCGGGCTGTCCTTCAGGGCCAGGCCCATGCCGGCCAGCTTCGCCTTGACCTCGTCGATGGACTTCGCACCGAAGTTGCGGATGTCCAGCAGGTCGGCCTCGGAGCGGGCGACGAGCTCACCCACGGAGTGGATGCCCTCACGCTTGAGGCAGTTGTACGACCGAACGGTGAGCTCCAGCTCCTCGATCGGCAGCGCCAGGTCGGCGGCGAGCGCGGCGTCCGTCGGGGACGGACCCATGTCGATGCCCTCGGCGTCGATGTTCAGCTCACGGGCGAGACCGAACAGCTCGACCAGCGTCTTACCGGCGGAGGCCATGGCGTCACGCGGACGCATCGCCTGCTTGGTCTCGACGTCGACGATCAGCTTGTCGAAGTCGGTGCGCTGCTCGACACGCGTGGCCTCGACCTTGTACGTGACCTTCAGGACCGGCGAGTAGATCGAGTCGACCGGGATCCGGCCGATCTCCTGGCCGACCTGCTTGTTCTGCACGGCGGAGACGTAGCCGCGACCGCGCTCGACGGTCAGCTCCATCTCCAGCTTGCCCTTGCCGTTGAGCGTGGCGAGGACGAGGTCGGGGTTGTGCACCTCGACACCGGCCGGCGGCGCGATGTCGGCGGCGGTGACCAGACCCGGGCCCTGCTTGCGCAGGTACATCACGACCGGCTCGTCGTGCTCCGAGGAGACGACCAGCTGCTTGATGTTGAGGATCAGGTCGGTGACGTCCTCCTTGACGCCCGGCACGGTGGTGAACTCGTGCAGGACACCGTCGATGCGGATGCTGGTGACAGCCGCACCGGGGATGGAGGACAGAAGGGTCCGGCGCAGGGAGTTGCCGAGGGTGTAGCCGAAGCCCGGCTCCAGCGGCTCGATCACGAACCGGGAGCGGAACTCGTCGACGACCTCTTCGGTCAACGAGGGACGCTGAGCGATCAGCATGTGTGGATCAGATCCTTCTTTCGTGGACGCCCGCTATTTGACGCCCGACGGAAACCGCACCCTGAGAGGTACGGGTACTGCAAGGGTACGGGCGGCACGGCCCGAAAGAGCCGTACCGCCCGGACAACCGTGGTGCCGTGAAGGCGACGCGTCAGACGCGGCGGCGCTTCGGCGGACGGCAGCCGTACTGCGACATGTGGGGGACGACCCCCACACCCCCAGCCGGAAGCCGAGCCGCCGTGGGCCGGTGCGTCAGACGCGGCGGCGCTTCGGCGGACGGCAGCCGTTGTGCGGGGTCGGGGTGACGTCCTGGATGGAGCCGACCTCGAGGCCCGTGGCCTGCAGGGAACGGATGGCGGTCTCACGACCGGCGCCCGGGCCCTTGACGAAGACGTCGACCTTGCGCATGCCGTGCTCCTGAGCGCGACGGGCAGCCGACTCGGCGGCCATCTGCGCGGCGAACGGCGTGGACTTGCGCGAGCCCTTGAAACCGACGTGGCCGGCGGAGGCCCACGAGATCACGTTGCCGGCCGGGTCCGTGATGGACACGATCGTGTTGTTGAACGTGCTCTTGATGTGCGCCTGGCCGTGCGCGACGTTCTTCTTTTCCTTGCGGCGCACCTTCTTGGCAGCGCCCTGACGTCCCTTGGGGGGCATCTATTTACTCCTACGGGAGGTGGTCGGTCCTACAGCGAAGACCGCTGATGAGCGTCCGCTGAGGACTACTTCTTGCCCGGCTTCTTCTTGCCGGCGATGGCGCGACGCGGGCCCTTGCGGGTACGAGCGTTCGTGCTGGTGCGCTGACCGCGGACGGGCAGACCACGACGGTGACGGAGACCCTGGTAGGTGCCGATCTCGACCTTGCGGCGGATGTCGGCCTGGATCTCGCGACGGAGGTCACCCTCGGTCTTGATGTTGTTGTCGACGTACTCGCGGATCGCGACGAGCTGCTCTTCGGTGAGGTCACGAACACGGGTGTTCGGGTCCACGCCGGTGGCAGCGAGCGTCTGCTGCGAGAGGGTCCGGCCGATGCCGAACACGTAGGTGAGGGCGATCTCCACGCGCTTTTCGCGCGGGATGTCAACACCGGAAACGCGTGCCATTCAATGGCTCCTGGTGATCTTCGGAGGTCTTCCACAGAACCGGCTCCCAGCCGCCGTACCAGGTACGAACTGGGTCCCCGGCCTCCGAACCGGGGGTGTCAGGCGCGATGAAACGCCTGGGTCCTGCGTATGAACATATTCAGCTCGCGTCGCGCGAAGTCTCTGCGATATCGATGCAGAGGGTGTGATCCGTGTGCGATCAGCCCTGGCGCTGCTTGTGGCGCGGGTTCTCGCAGATGATCATGACCCGACCGTGACGGCGGATCACCCTGCACTTGTCGCAGATCTTCTTGACGCTCGGCTTGACCTTCATGGGATGTGAGGTTCTCCGGGTCAGTTGCCGGCAACCCCGTGCACAGGGAGAGCACGGGGTTCGGGCAAGATCTACTTGTACCGGTAGACGATCCGGCCACGCGTCAGGTCGTACGGAGACAGCTCCACCACGACCCGGTCGTCAGGGAGGATGCGGATGTAGTGCATACGCATCTTGCCGCTGATGTGTGCCAGGACCTGGTGGCCGTTCTGGAGCTCGACCTTGAACATGGCGTTCGGAAGAGACTCGACGACAGTGCCCTCGATCTCGATGGCACCTTGCTTCTTGGCCACGCTTCGCCCTTCGAATCGACTACCTTGATCGACTCCTGGGCTTTCCCTTACGGGCGCATGCAGACATGCGGGTGCACAAGAGCCGACGAGTCAGTCTACGTCAGCGCACCCGGAAAAACGAATCGGGGAAGCCTGCCCCACGGGGGAGATCATCATGCGACCGCGCACAGGAGCCCGGTCCCGGCCGACCCAGCCCGCCCGCACTGGAGGACGAGGCCCGTTCAGGGCCGAAGCGCGGCGCCGGGGCGGCAACACCCGGGCTTACAGGACGCGAAGGAGCGGCGGGTGGCGAGATCCCCCGCAGCCCCCGCAGCCCCCGCCGGGAGAACCTCAGGCCAGCGGATCCGGCGCCGCCACGATCCCGTGCTCCGCCAGCTTCGCCTTACCGCCGTCGGGGGCGGTGAGCACCAGCGGGCCCTGCTCCGTCAGCGCCACCGAGTGCTCCCAGTGGGAGGACCACGTGCCGTCCGTCGTGATGACCGTCCAGTCGTCCTCGAGGACCTCGGTCCGGGGAGTGCCGAGGGACACCATCGGCTCGATGGCCAGGCAGAAACCGGGGACCAGCTTGGGCCCCTTGCCGCGGCGACGGTCGACGTAGTTCAGCAGGTGCGGGTCCATGTGCATCTCGGTGCCGATGCCGTGGCCGCCGTAGTCCTCGATGATGCCGTAGCGGCCGCCGCCGGGCTTCGGCTGGCGGCGGATGTACGTCTCGATGGCGCGGGAGACGTCCACGAGCCGGTTGCCCTGCTTCATGGCCGCGATACCGGCCCACATCGACTCCTCGGTGACCCGGGAGAGCTCGATGAGCTCCGGGGAGTGACCGGAGCCCACGAAGGCCGTGTAGGCGGCGTCACCGTGCCAGCCGTCGACGATCGCGCCGCAGTCGATGGAGATGATGTCCCCGTCCTTGAGGACGACCTCGTCGGAGGGGATGCCGTGGACGACGACGTCGTTCACGGAGGTGCAGATCGTCGCGGGGAAACCGCCGTAGCCGAGGAAGTTCGACTTGGCGCCGTGCTCCGCGAGCACCTTGCGGGCGACCTCGTCCAGGTCCTTCGTCGTCGCCCCCGGCACGGCCGCTTCCCGTGTCGCCGCGTGGATGGCGGCGACGACCAGCCCCGCCGCGCGCATCTTGGCGATCTGCTCGGGGCTCTTGATCTGCACCATGGGGACTACGGCCTTTCTTGGACCGGCGACACGACGAAACGAACGCTTCAACGATACGGGGGAAACGACCACCCCCACACAGCGGCCGCGGTCCCCCGAGAGGAACCGCGGCCACGGAGACGTACCCGACTACTGGTCGTCGCCCTCGCGCTTCAGCGCGGCCAGCGCACGGGCCGTGACCTCGTCCACCGGGCCCATGGCCTCGATGGTCACGACCAGGCCCTGGGCCTTGTAGTAGTCGATGATCGGCTCGGTCTGCGTGTGGTAGACCTCAAGCCGCGTACGGACCGTCTCCTCGGAGTCGTCGTCGCGCTGGTACAGCTCACCGCCGCAGACGTCGCAGACGCCCTCCTTCGCCGGCTTCTTGTACGTCACGTGGAAGACGTGCGAGGAGTCGTTGCGGCAGATGCGCCGGCCGGCGATCCGCTTGACGACCTCCTCCTCCGGGGCCTCCAGGTCCAGTACCGCGTCCAGTGTGATGCCCTCGGTGGTGAGGAGCTCGTCCAGCGCCTCGGCCTGCGAGACGTTGCGCGGGAAACCGTCCAGCAGGAAGCCGCCCTCGGCGTCCGGCTGCTCCATGCGGTCCTTGGCCATGGCGATGGTCACCTCGTCGGGGACGAGGTTGCCGGCGTCCATGTAGGACTTCGCGAGTTTCCCGAGCTCCGTCTGCTGGCTGATGTTGGCGCGGAACAGGTCGCCCGTGGAGATGTGGGGTACGCGCAGCTTCTCGGCAAGGCGAGTGGCCTGCGTTCCCTTACCGGCACCCGGCGGCCCGACGAGGACGATACGCATCAGCGGAGGAACCCTTCGTAATTGCGCTGCTGGAGCTGGCTCTCGATCTGCTTCACCGTCTCGAGGCCCACACCCACGATGATGAGGATGCTGGTGCCGCCGAACGGGAAGTTCTGGTTTGCCCCGAAACCAGCCAACGCCATCGTCGGGACGAGAGCGATCAGGCCCAGATACAGCGAACCCGGCCAGGTGATCCGGTTGAGTACGTAGCTGAGGTACTCAGCGGTCGGTCGGCCAGCCCGGATGCCCGGGATGAAGCCACCATACTTCTTCATGTTGTCCGCGACTTCCTCGGGGTTGAACGAGATGGCCACGTAGAAGAACGCGAAGAAGACAATCAGGAAGAAGTAGAGAGTGATGTGCGCCGGCGCCGCCGTGTCGGCCAGGTTCTGCGTGATCCAGGTCGCCCAACCCGCCTGCGAGTTGGAGAACTGGACGATCAGAGCCGGGATGTAGAGCAGCGACGAGGCGAAGATGACGGGGATCACACCCGCCTGGTTCACCTTCAGCGGGATGTACGTCGAGGTTCCGCCGTAGGAGCGGCGGCCGATCATGCGCTTCGCGTACTGCACGGGGATACGGCGCTGAGCCTGCTCGACGAAGACCACCAGGGCGACCATGACCAGACCGACGGCGATGACCGTGCCGAACT
Organism: Streptomyces sp. NPDC051315; assembly: GCF_044455165.1. Lineage (NCBI taxonomy): Bacteria > Bacillati > Actinomycetota > Actinomycetes > Kitasatosporales > Streptomycetaceae > Streptomyces > Streptomyces sp. NPDC051315. The sequence goes on along the minus strand of NZ_JBITEN010000031.1, from coordinate 12,600 downwards.
CGATCCAGCCGCCCGCCAGGGAACCCTGCTTCTTGATGGCCCACAGCGCGGAGGGGAAGGTGGCGGCGATCGAGATGAACATCAGGATCGACATGCCGTTGCCGATGCCGCGGTCGGTGATGAGCTCACCGAGCCACATGACGACGGCCGTGCCGGCGGTCATGCAGATGACCATGGTGATGGTCGTGAAGATCGCGCGGTCGGGGACGATGTTCGACGCGACGGTGCAACCGGAGAAGAGGGCGCCGCTGCGGGCGGTGGCCACCAGGCCGGTGCCCTGCAGGATGGCGAGCGCCACCGTGAGGTAACGGGTGTACTGCGTGATCTTCGCCGTGCCGGACTGGCCCTCCTTCTTGAGGGCCTCCAGGCGCGGGATGACCACGGTCAGCAGCTGAAGGATGATGCTCGCCGTGATGTACGGCATGATGCCCAGCGCGAAGACCGTGATCTGCAGCAGCGCACCGCCGCTGAACATGTTGACCAGACCGAAGAGGCCCTGGTTGCCGGAGGCCTCGTCCACACAGATCTGGACGCTCTTGTAGTCGACACCCGGGATCGGGATGTGGGTGCCGACCCGGTAGACCACGATGATGCCGAGCGTGAAGAGCAGCTTCTTGCGCAGGTCGGGCGTCTTGAACGCCCGGGCGAACGCGGTGAGCACGGTGCCTCCTGCGACCCCCGCGCATCTGCGTCAAGGGTGACGGTCTTGAGGGATAAGAACAACGACATGTGTAACGGTCCACTGCCGCTCAAGGTGCCCCATGGGAAGCATCTTGTGAAAGTGGGCAGTGGAGGTCACCTTACCGGCGACACCACCGCCCTAGGAACGACCGACCGGGGATACCCCATTTGTGGGGTATCCCCGGTCGGGATCGCTCACGTCATCGAGGCGCCTGTGGTGTTCAGACGAGCTCGGTGACCGTACCGCCGGCGGCGGTGATCTTCTCCTTGGCGGAGCCGGAGACGGCGTCGACCGTCACCTGCAGCGCCACGGAGATCTCGCCCTGGCCGAGGACCTTGACGAGGCTGTTCTTGCGCACGGCACCCTTGGCCACGAGGGACTCGACCGTGACCTCGCCACCCTCGGGGTAGAGCGCGGCCAGCTTGTCGAGGTTCACGACCTGGTACTCGGTCTTGAACGGGTTCTTGAAGCCCTTCAGCTTCGGGAGGCGCATGTGCAGCGGCATCTGGCCGCCCTCGAAGCGCTCCGGAACCTGGTAGCGGGCCTTCGTGCCCTTGGTACCACGACCGGCCGTCTTACCCTTCGACGCCTCACCACGACCCACACGGGTCTTGGCGGTCTTGGCGCCCGGGGCGGGACGGAGGTTGTGGATCTTGAGCGGGTTGTTCTCCGCCATGATCAGTCGACCTCCTCGACCGTCACGAGGTGGCGGACGGTGTGCACCATGCCGCGGAACTCGGGGCGGTCCTCCTTGACGACCACGTCACCCAGGCGCTTGAGGCCCAGGGAACGCAGGGTGTCGCGGTGGTTCTGCTTGCTGCCGATGTAGGACTTCGTCTGCGTGATCTTGAGCTGCGCCATGATTACGCACCCACCCCGGCACGCGCACGAAGGAGAGCCGCGGGGGCGACGTCCTCGAGCGGCAGACCACGGCGGGCCGCGATCTCCTCGGGACGCTGCAGGCCCTTCAGGGCCTCCACGGTCGCGTGCACGATGTTGATGGCGTTGTCGGAGCCGAGCGACTTCGACAGCACGTCGTGGATACCGGCGCACTCGAGCACGGCGCGCACCGGACCACCGGCGATAACACCGGTACCGGGGGACGCGGGCTTGAGCAGCACGACGCCGGCAGCCTTCTCACCCTGGATGGGGTGCGGGATGGTGCCCTGGATACGGGGGACCTTGAAGAAGTGCTTCTTGGCCTCCTCAACGCCCTTGGCGATGGCGGCCGGCACCTCCTTGGCCTTGCCGTAACCGACACCCACGGTGCCGTCACCGTCGCCCACCACGACCAGCGCGGTGAAGCTGAAGCGACGACCACCCTTCACAACCTTGGCGACGCGGTTGATCGCGACGACGCGCTCAACGTACGCGGTCTTCTCGGCGGCAGCTGCGCCGCCGTCACGGCCCTTCCGGTCCCGCCGCTCGCCGCCACCGGCACCGCCACCGCGGCGCTGGGGTCCAGCCATTGGAATTACCTCTCTCTGTCTCCGCTAGCTACGGAACCAGGACTCAGAACTTGAGTCCGGCCTCGCGGGCGGCGTCCGCCAGGGCGGCGATGCGCCCGGCGTACTGGTTACCACCACGGTCGAACACGACGGCCTCGACACCGGCGGCCTTGGCGCGCTCGGCGACCAGGGCGCCGACCTGCTTGGCCTGCGCGGACTTGTCGCCCTCGCCACCGCGGATCGAAGCGTCCAGCGTGGACGCCGACGCCAGGGTGTGGCCCTTCAGGTCGTCGATCACCTGCGCCACGATGTGGCGGTTGGAGCGGGTCACGACCAGACGGGGGCGCTCCGCCGTACCGTTGATCCGCTTGCGGATCCGGATGTGACGGCGCTTGATCGCGGCGCGCTTGTAGGCGTCGCCCTTCAGGATCTTCTGCCCGTATGCCATGGCTTACTTACCCGCCTTTCCGACCTTGCGGCGGATGACTTCGCCCTCGTACTTGACGCCCTTGGCCTTGTACGGGTCGGGCTTGCGCAGCTTGCGGATGTTGGCCGCAACCTCGCCGACCTTCTGCTTGTCGATGCCCTCGACCGAGAAACGGGTCGGGGTCTCCACCTTGAAGGTGATGCCCTCGGGGGCCTCGACGACGATCGGGTGGCTGTAACCGAGCGCGAACTCGAGGTTCGAGCCCTTGGCGGTCACGCGGTAACCGACACCACTGATCTCGAGCTTCTTCACGTAACCCTGGGTCACGCCGGTGATCATGTTCGCCACCAGCGTGCGGGACAGGCCGTGCAGGGCCTTGCTCTGACGCTCGTCGTTGGGGCGGGTCACCTGCAGGGTGCCGTCCTCGCCCTTGGCGATCTCGATCGGCGCCACGACGGTGTGGGTCAGCGAGCCCTTGGGGCCCTTGACCGAAACCGTACGGCCGTCGATGGTGACGTCCACGCCGGCGGGAACCGCGATGGGGAGCTTGCCGATGCGCGACATAGCTGTTTCCTCCGTTCCCTTCTGCTACCAGACGTAGGCGAGGACTTCCCCACCCACGCCCTTCTTGCCGGCCTGCTTGTCGGTGAGGAGCCCGTGCGACGTGGAGATGATCGCCACGCCGAGGCCGCCCAGCACCTTCGGCAGGTTGGTGGACTTCGCGTACACCCGGAGACCGGGCTTGGAGATCCGCTTGATGCCCGCGATGGAGCGCTCACGGTTGGGGCCGAACTTGAGCTCGAGGACGAGGTTCTTGCCGACCTCGGCGTCCTCGACCTTCCAGCCCGTGATGAAGCCCTCCTGCTGGAGGATCTCCGCGATGTGAGACTTGATCTTGGAGTGCGGCATCGACACCGAGTCGTGGTACGCCGAGTTCGCGTTCCGCAGACGCGTCAGCATGTCTGCGATCGGATCAGTCATGGTCATGAATTGGCCTGTGGCCTCTCTCGCCGGGGTTTCCTGGTGCGCCATCCCTCTCCCCGATCCGAGACGGGACGGGTGCGGCGCGGTGGACCTACGGCGTAGTAAGTCGTACGGGCGGCAGACGCCCAACCCTGCAAGCCTAAGGCATGCGGAGGTGGGCCCCTGCCGACCCAGATGCTTACCGAGAGCCCGGTGAATCCCTAAATGCGGGATCTACCAGGAGCTCTTGGTCACGCCCGGCAGCTCGCCACGGTGAGCCATCTCACGAAGGCACACGCGGCACAGGCCGAACTTGCGGTACACGGAGTGCGGACGACCGCAGCGCTGGCAGCGGGTGTAGCCACGCACACCGAACTTGGGCTTGCGAGCAGCCTTCGCGATGAGAGCCTTCTTCGCCATCTCGCTCACGCCTCCTTGAACGGGAAGCCGAGGTGACGCAGAAGGGCACGGCCCTCTTCGTCGTTGGTCGCCGTGGTGACCACGGTGATGTCCATACCCCGGACGCGGTCGATCTTGTCCTGGTCGATCTCGTGGAACATGACCTGCTCCGTGAGACCGAAGGTGTAGTTGCCACGGCCGTCGAACTGCTTGGGGGACAGGCCGCGGAAGTCGCGGATGCGCGGCAGCGCGAGCGACAGGGTGCGGTCCAGGAACTCCCACATGCGGTCGCCACGGAGCGTGACGTGGGCACCGATCGGCTGACCCTCACGCAGCTTGAACTGCGCGATGGACTTGCGGGCCTTGGTGACGGCCGGCTTCTGACCGGTGATCGTGGTGAGGTCGCGGATGGCGCCCTCGATCAGCTTGGAGTCGCGGGCGGCGTCGCCCACACCCATGTTGACCACAATCTTGACGAGGCCCGGGATCTGCATGACGTTCTCGTACTTGAACTCGTCACGCAGCTTGCCCGCGATCTCCTCGCGGTACTTCTGCTTCAGACGCGGGGTCGTGGTGGTAGCCATCAGATGTCCTCACCCGTCCGCTTGGCAACGCGGATCTTGTTGCCCTCGTCGTCGAAGCGGTAACCGACACGCGTGACGACCTTCTTGCCGTCCTTCTCCACGACCAGCTGGACGTTGGAGACGTGGATCGGCGCCTCGGTGGTCACGATGCCGCCGGCCTGGGAACCGCGCGCGGTCGGGCCGGCCTTCGTGTGCTTCTTGACCCGGTTGACACCCTCGACCAGGACGCGCTCCTCGCGCGGGAAAGCGGCAATGACCTTGCCCTGCTTGCCCTTGTCCTTACCGGTGATGACCTGGACCAGGTCGCCCTTCTTGATCTTCATGCTTACAGCACCTCCGGCGCGAGCGAGATGATCTTCATGAACTTCTTCTCGCGCAGCTCACGGCCGACCGGGCCGAAGATGCGGGTGCCGCGAGGGTCGCCGTCGTTCTTCAGAATGACGGCGGCGTTCTCGTCGAAGCGGATGTACGAGCCGTCCGGACGGCGACGCTCCTTGACGGTGCGAACGATGACCGCCTTGACGACGTCACCCTTCTTCACGTTGCCACCGGGGATCGCGTCCTTGACGGTGGCGACGATGACGTCACCGATGCCCGCGTAGCGGCGACCGGAGCCACCGAGCACACGGATGCAAAGGATCTCCTTCGCACCAGTGTTGTCGGCGACACGCAGTCGCGACTCCTGCTGGATCACGTCTATCTCCTGATCGTCTGCCGGTTCCCCAACGGGGCTGAGTCAACAGCCCCGTTGGAGCCTGGCGGAACTGACCTGCGGGGTTTGCCCCGCAGGAATTACTTGGCCTTCTCGAGGATCTCGACGACGCGCCAGCGCTTCGTCGCGGACAGCGGCCGGGTCTCCATCAGGAGGACGCGGTCGCCGACACCCGCGGCGTTCTGCTCGTCGTGCGCCTTGAGCTTGTTGGTACGGCGGATGACCTTGCCGTACAGCGCGTGCTTGACGCGGTCCTCGACGGCGACGACGACGGTCTTGTCCATCTTGTCGCTGACGACAAGGCCCTCACGGGTCTTGCGGAAGCCGCGCGCTTCGGTGTTCTCAGTCACGTTGTTCTCGCTCATGCGTTCTCCACCGTTTCGATGCCCAGCTCACGCTCGCGCATCAGGGTGTAGATCCGCGCGATGTCCTTGCGGACCGCCTTCAGACGGCCATGGTTCTCGAGCTGACCGGTCGCCGCCTGGAAGCGGAGGTTGAACAGCTCTTCCTTGGCCTCGCGGAGCTTCGCCAGAAGCTCCTCGTTGCCCAGCTCGCGCAGCTCGGACGCCTTGGTACCGGCCGACATCACGCTTCACCTGCCTCGCGCTTGACGATCCGGCACTTCATCGGCAGCTTGTGGGCCGCACGGGTCAGCGCCTCACGGGCGATCTTCTCGTTGGGGTACGACAGCTCGAACATCACGCGTCCGGGCTTGACGTTCGCGATCCACCACTCCGGAGAACCCTTACCGGAACCCATGCGGGTCTCGGCCGGCTTCTTGGTGAGGGGACGGTCCGGGTAGATGTTGATCCAGACCTTGCCGCCACGCTTGATGTGACGGGTCATCGCGATACGAGCCGCCTCGATCTGGCGGTTCGTCACGTAGGCCGGGGTCAGCGCCTGGATGCCGTACTCGCCGAACGCAACCTGCGTTCCACCCTTGGACATACCGTTGCGCTTCGGGTGGTGCTGCTTGCGGTGCTTGACCCTACGGGGGATCAGCATGTCGGTCAGGCCTCCGTTCCGGTGCTCTCAGCCGGAGCGGCGGCACCGGCCTCGGCCTGGGGGGCCTCGGCGGCGGGAGCCTGCTGCTGCGGCTTACGACCGCGCCGCTCGCCACCACGGCCACCACGGGCCGGGCGGTCGGCGCCACCGCGAGCCGGGCGGTTACCCGCACGGGCGGCAGCGTTCTCGGCGCGGACCTCGGCGATGTTCTTGACGTCGCCCTTGTAGATCCAGACCTTCACACCGATGCGGCCGAAGGTCGTCTTGGCCTCGAAGAAGCCGTAGTCCACGTTCGCGCGGAGCGTGTGCAGGGGCACGCGGCCCTCGCGGTAGAACTCCGAGCGGGACATCTCGGCGCCGCCGAGGCGGCCACCGCACTGGATCTTGATGCCCTTGGCGCCGGCCTTCATGGCGGACTGCATGCTCTTGCGCATGGCCCGACGGAAGGAGACGCGGGAGGAGAGCTGCTCGGCGACGGCCTGGGCAACCAGCTGAGCGTCGGTCTCGGGGTTCTTGACCTCGAGGATGTTCAGCTGGACCTGCTTGCCGGTGAGCTTCTCGAGGTCACCGCGGATGCGGTCGGCCTCGGCGCCACGGCGGCCGATGACGATGCCCGGACGCGCGGTGTGGATGTCCACACGCACACGGTCACGGGTGCGCTCGATCTCGACCTTGGAGATGCCGGCGCGCTCCATGCCGGACGTCATCATCCGACGGATGGCGACGTCTTCCTTGACGTAGTCCTTGTACAGCTTGTCGGCGTACCAACGCGACTTGAAGTCGGTGGTGATGCCGAGCCGGAACCCGTGCGGGTTTACCTTCTGGCCCATTACCGGGTTCCTTCCTTGCTGCTGACGACCACGGTGATGTGGCTGGTCCGCTTGCGGATCCGGTAGGCACGGCCCTGGGCGCGCGGCCGGAACCGCTTCAGGGTCGGACCCTCGTCGACGTAGGCCTCGGAGACGAAGAGGCTGTCGACATCGGTGTGGTCGTAGTTGTGCGCGGCGTTGGCGATGGCGCTGTCCAGCACCTTGCCGACCGGCACGCTCGCGGCCTGCGGGGCGAAACGCAGGACCGCCTGAGCCTCCGTGGCGTCCATGCCACGGATAAGGTCCACCACGCGGCGGGCCTTCATGGGCGTGACGCGGATGTACCGCGCCTGGGCCCTGGCTTCCATGGTTGTCCTTCCAGTGTCTGTCATGGTCATTCCACCCCGCTGCTAGCGGCGCTTCGACTTCCGGTCTTCCTTGACGTGGCCCCGGAAGGTGCGCGTCGGCGAGAACTCGCCGAGCTTGTGGCCGACCATCGACTCGGTGACAAACACCGGGATGTGGGTCTTGCCGTTGTGCACCGCGATCGTGTGGCCCAGCATGCTGGGGACGATCATCGAGCGACGGGACCAGGTCTTGATGACGTTCTTGGTGCCGGCTTCGTTCTGGGCGTCCACCTTCTTGATCAGGTGGTCGTCGACGAAGGGCCCCTTCTTGAGACTGCGCGGCATCTAAACCCGCTCCTAGCGCTTCTTGTTCGTCTTGCGGCGGCGGACGATGTACTTGTTCGAAGCCTTCTTCGGCGAACGAGTACGACCCTCCTTCTGACCCCAGGGGCTGACCGGGTGGCGACCACCGGAGGTCTTGCCCTCACCACCACCGTGGGGGTGGTCAACCGGGTTCATCGCCACACCGCGAACGGTCGGGCGGACGCCCAGCCAGCGCTTGCGGCCGGCCTTGCCCCAGTTGATGTTGCTCTGCTCGGCGTTGCCGACCTCGCCGACCGTGGCGCGGCAGCGCTGGTCGACCAGGCGGATCTCACCGGACGGCATGCGGAGGTGGGCCATCGAGCCCTCCTTCGCGAGCAGCTGCACGGAGGCACCGGCGGAGCGGGCGAACTTGGCACCGCCACCGGGACGGAGCTCGATCGCGTGGATCGTGGTACCGACCGGGATGTTGCGGAGGGCCAGGTTGTTGCCCGGCTTGATGTCGGCCCCGGGACCGTTCTCCACACGGTCGCCCTGCTGCAGGTTGCGCGGGGCGAGGATGTAGCGCTTCTCGCCGTCGGCGTAGTGCAGCAGCGCGATGCGCGCGGTGCGGTTGGGGTCGTACTCGATGTGCGCGACCTTCGCCGGCACGCCGTCCTTGTCGTGACGACGGAAGTCGATCACGCGGTAGGCGCGCTTGTGGCCACCACCCTGGTGGCGCACGGTCACACGACCGGAATTGTTACGGCCGCCCTTGCTGTGCAGGGGACGGACCAGCGACTTCTCCGGCGTGGACCGCGTGACCTCGACGAAGTCGGCGACGCTGGAGCCACGACGGCCCGGAGTCGTCGGCTTGTACTTGCGGATACCCATTTCTCAGTCCTCGTCCGATATCGGACGATCCGGACCGCCGTCAGGCGGTCGGACCGCCGAAGATGTCGATACGGTCGCCCTCGGCGAGGGTCACGATCGCGCGCTTGGTCGCCGCACGCTGGCCGAAGCCGGTACGGGTCCGCTTGCGCTTGCCCTGGCGGTTGATCGTGTTGACCCCGGTGACCTTGACCGAGAAGACCGCCTGGACGGCCTGCTTGATCTGGGTCTTGTTGGCGTTCGGGTCGACGATGAACGTGTACTTGTTCTCGTCGAGGAGCGCGTAGCTCTTCTCCGACACGACCGGCTTCAGCAGGACGTCACGGGGGTCCGTGTACGCCTTGCTCACCGGGGTGACGACGGTGTTCTTGCCCTCGGCCTCGTGGCGGCGAGCCTTGGCGACGCGCGCGGCCTTGGCGGCCTTGGCGGCCTTGGAGGCGATGCTCGGGTGACGCGTAGCCATCAGGCGTCACTCCCTTCGGTGTCGTTGGCCTTCGGGCCGGCGACGAAGGACTCGAGAGCGGCCTGGGTGAAGACCACGTCGTCCGAGACGATCACGTCGTACGTGTTCAGCTGGCCCGGCTCCAGGATGTGGACCTGGGGCAGGTTGCGGGCGGACAGCCACGCGGCCTCGTCGGCGCGGTCGACGACCAGGAGCAGGTTCTTGCGCTCCGAGATCTTGCCGAACAGCGTCCTGGCGGCCTTCGTGGAGGGGGTCTCGCCCTCGACCACGCCGGTGACGACGTGGATGCGGTTGTGGCGGGCCCGGTCGGTGAGGGCGTGACGCAGAGCGGCAGCCTTCATCTTCTTCGGGGTCCGCTGCGAGTAGTCGCGCGGCACGGGACCGTGCACGACGCCACCACCGGCGAACTGCGGCGCGCGGGTCGAGCCCTGACGGGCGCGGCCGGTGCCCTTCTGGCGGTACGGCTTCTTGCCGCCACCGCGGACTTCACCGCGGGTCTTGGTCTTGTGCGTGCCCTGGCGGGCCGCGGCGTTCTGCGCGACGACGACCTGGTGGATCAGCGGGATGCTGACCTTCTCCACGCCGAAGATCTCCGCGGGGAGTTCGACGCTACCGGTCTTCTCGCCGGCAGGCGAAAGGATGTCAACAGTGCTCATCGGTTACCTCAGGCCCCCTTGGCCGCGGTGCGGACCAGGACGAGGCCGCCGTTCGGACCGGGAACCGCGCCCTTGATGAGCAGCAGACCCTTCTCCGCGTCAACGGCGTGGACGGTCAGGTTCTGGGTGGTGACCCGCTCGTTGCCCATGCGACCCGCCATGCGGAGGCCCTTGAACACGCGGCCCGGGGTGGCGCAGCCACCGATGGAACCGGGCGAGCGGTGCTTGCGCTGGGTGCCGTGTCCGGCGCCGAGGCCACCGAAGTTGTGGCGCTTCATGACACCGGCGAAGCCCTTGCCCTTGCTCTTGCCGGTCACGTCGACCTTCACGCCGGCCTCGAACACCTCAGCGGTGATCTCCTGGCCGAGCGTGTACTCGGAGGCGTCCGCGGTGCGGATCTCGACGAGGTGGCGACGGGGGGTGACGTCGGCCTTGGCGAAGTGGCCCTTGAGGGGCTTGTTCACCTTGCGCGGGTCGATCTCGCCGAAGGCGATCTGGACGGACTCGTAGCCGTCGACGTCGTTCGTGCGGACCTGGGTCACGACATTCGGGCCGGCCTTGACGACGGTGACCGGAACAACGCGGTTGTTCTCGTCCCACACCTGCGTCATGCCGAGCTTCTCGCCCAGGATGCCCTTGATCTGCTTAGCCATTCTCAGATCACCGGCCTCAGAGCTTGATCTCGATGTCGACACCGGCCGGGAGGTCGAGTCGCATCAGAGAGTCAACGGTCTTGGGGGTCGGGTCGAGGATGTCGATCAGGCGCTTGTGCGTGCGCATCTCGAAGTGCTCGCGCGAGTCCTTGTACTTGTGCGGCGACTTGATGACGCAGTACACGTTCTTCTCAGTGGGCAGCGGCACCGGGCCCGCGACCGACGCACCAGTGCGGGTCACCGTCTCGACGATCTTCTTCGCCGAGGAGTCGATGACCTCGTGGTCGTAGGCCTTGAGCCGGATGCGGATCTTCTGTCCCGCCATGGCTACTCAGTAGTCCTGTCTCTTCTAACGCTCTGGAACCTGGTGTTCCCCTACCCGATCCTCCGACCCACGCGGTCGGGCGTGTCGCGGTCCCGCTGACACGAATGTCCCTTGTTCGAACATCCCTGCGGGGAATGCGCACGGCCCTACCGGAACCGCAGACCGGGGGCGGAAGGCCCACCGGGTGCCTGGCCGGTGCCGCGCCCACGCTTCCCGGAAGATTCCCGTACGTCCGCCCCAGCGCTGCCGTGTGGCAGTTAGGGCGACGAGTACTGTGGGACTCGCTTCCGGTCCTCCCGGCGGGAGGCGCGCAGCATCAACACTCGACCGAGCAACTCGGACAGTCTGCCATATGGGGCAGGGTGTCCGCCAATCGAGCCGGAGAGAATACCCCGAACGTGATGTAGGTCAAACGTGGGGTGCGAGGCGCCCGCCCGCTCCGGGATGTGTCGGCCGTCTGGACGTCCCGTGGGAACGCTGTGCGTGCGGGGTGCGCGCCCCGGGAACGGCATCGGGCCGGTGATCCACTGCCGCCATAATCATCCGCATGTCTGAATACGGGGGCGGATCGAGCGAACCGCCGGAGAGCAACGTTCCCAGATCCCGACTCGCCGACTACGCGGAGATGACGGCACCGCGACGCGAGTCCGCCGAAGTACCGCTGTCGAAGCCGATCACCCAGCCGCCGCCCGAGCCGGAACCGGCGCCCGAGCCCGCGCTCGACCCCGAGTCCGAGGCCCGGCGGCAGCGGTTCACCGAGGTGCTGGAGGAGTTCCGCAACACGGCGGTGCTGGTGCCGCTGGGCGAAGGCCCCGGCCCGGACAGCGAGCGGGGTCTGCTCACCGCCGACTGGAACGGCGTCCGGTTCATCCTGGCCTTCTCCGACGGCCCGGCCCTGGCCCGCTACGCCGAGGCACGCGGCGAGTTCCACCGCGAGTGGGCCTACCAGACGATCCTCGGCGCACGCCTGCTCGATGTGGCGGTGCCCGCGGCGGGGGTGCCCTGCGGGGTGGCGCTGGACTGCGCGGACGGCCCGGACGGCGTGGTGTTCCCGCCGGTGCGGGGCGTCGTACCGGACGAGGTCGCTCTCGACCGTGAAGAGGGGGATGCCATATGACCGTCGACGGGGAGGCGGTGACCGGCGGAGGCGTGCCGGTGGCCAGCGACATCCTGCCGCTGCTGATGGGCGGTGGAGCTCCGGACCTGAAGACCGAGGGCATGGCCCTGGTCGCCAAGGGACTGACCGACGCGCTGAGCGAGCTCAAGGAACTCGGCATGGTCGGCATGGCCGGGGCCGGTCGCGGCTTCGGCGACATCGCCCTCAACGGGCTGGAACTGGGCCACGAGGGGCTGACCGAGACGTTCGGGTCGTTCTGCGAGCGCTGGGAGTGGGGGGTGCGCTCGCTCATCAACGAAGGCAACGGTTTCGCGATCAAGACGGGCCTGGCCGCCGGCACCCTCTACGAGACCGAGCAGTACGTCGAGGGCTCGTTCAAGGTCGTGGCGAACGCCGCCATCGGCAACCCGTACGCCACCGAGGACGAGGTCACGCAGATGGGCTGGGGTGACATCGCCAAGTCCGGTGTGTGGGGCGGCAACGTCGACTACAGCCAGGAGTCCTGGGACCGGGCGGGCGAGAACATCCGGCAGGGCTGGAAGGACGCCGGCCGGGACGTGATGACCTCGAGCACCGTCGGGCCCCTCGGCCTCAACCCGCAGAACATGCACGAGCAGTTCGGTGTGTCCGAAGCCGAGTACAACCAGATGCTCGACAACACGTTCGGACCCTCGCCCGAGGCCCGCGCGGAGGAAGCCGCCCGGCAGCAGGGCGGGGGTGAGCAGTAGTGGGCATCGTCGACGACATCAAGGGCGGCCTCAACACCGGCCTGGAAATCGGCGAGAACCTCATCGACGAGGGCAAGAAGAAGCTCGGCGA
>NZ_JBITEN010000030.1:0-76015 GCF_044455165.1 Streptomyces sp. NPDC051315 | reverse complement strand
ACGCCCGGTTACATTCCGAACCCGGAAGCTAAGCCTTACAGCGCCGATGGTACTGCAGGGGGGACCCTGTGGGAGAGTAGGACGCCGCCGAACAATCATTCAAAGAAATCCCCCGTGCCATTCGGCACGGGGGATTTCTGCGTTTAGGGTCGGGGACATGGACTACGACCTCGTCATCTTCGACAACGACGGTGTGCTCGTCGACAGTGAGCCGATCTCCAACCGGCTGCTCGCCGCCTATCTGACCGAGGTGGGGCATCCCACGACGTACGAGGACTCGATCCGGGACTACATGGGGTCGGCGATGCACCGGATACATGAGCTGGTCCTGGAGCGGACGGGGCAGCGGTTGCCGGTCGACTTCGACGACGTCTTCCACGCGCGGGTGTTCGCCGCGTTCGAGCAGGAGCTGGTGGCGGTGGCCGGGGTCGCCGGAGTGCTGGAGAAGCTGGCCGCGGACAGGGTGCCGTACTGTGTGGCCTCCTCCGGGAGCCATGAGCGTATTCGGGTGGGGCATCGGACGACCGGGCTCGACCGGTGGTTCGACGAAGGGCGGATCTTCAGCTCGCAGGACGTGGGACGGGGGAAGCCGGCTCCGGATCTGTTCCTGTACGCGGCCGAACGGATGGGCGTCGCACCGGAGCGGTGTGTCGTCGTGGAGGACTCTCCGCTGGGTGTGCAGGCGGCTGTCGCGGCCGGGATGGATGTGTACGGGTTCACCGCCATGACGCCGGCGGAGAAGCTGGCGGGGGCCACCCGTCTCTTCTCCGACATGGGGGAGCTGGCCGACCTGCTGGTGTGAGCGGCCGGAGTTGAAAGAGATTCATCTTTGGCTTGATCTACCCACGAGTACGCCGGGGCCCTACGCTCGCCGCCATGACAGAAGTGCTGCGGCGCGGTAGGGCTTCGTTGGCGTTCAGCTTCCTGGCGCAGGGCGTGGCCTTCGCTCTGCTCGTGACGCGGATCCCGGCCATCCAGGACCGGTACGGGGTCTCCGACGCGCTGCTGCCCGCATTCCTCGCCGCCGTGCCCATCCTGGCCGGCGTCGGGAGTGTCGCCGCCGAACGGCTCGTGAGGCGGATACCCGCCGGTCGGCTGCTGCGCTGGTCCCAGCCGGTCGTGCTCCTGGCGCTGCTCGGGGTCGGGGTGGGCGAGCGGATGGTCGAGCTGGGGATCGCGCTCGCGCTCTTCGGGCTTGCCGTGGGCGTGTTGGACGCCTCGATGAACATGCTCGGGGTGAGTCTGCAGCGGGCGTACGGGCGGAGCATCATGCTCGGTTTCCATGCCGCGTACAGCCTGGGCGGGATCGTGGGGGCCTCGCTGGCGTGGGCGGGGGCGCACTGGCAGCTCGCGCTGTGGGTGTCGTACCTGCCGGTGGTGCTGGTGTTGCTGCCGGCCGTGCTGGTGGGGAGTCGGTGGTACGCCGCCGGCGACGGTGGTGACGGCGGGACCGTGGAGGACGCGGCAGAGCGGGGCGAGCGCGGGGGTGTGGTCTTCAAGGCGTTGTTGCCGCTGTGTCTGGTGATGACCTTCGCGTACATCGGGGACTCGACGGTGTCCAACTGGAGTGCCAAGTACCTCCAGGACGTGCTGGGGAGTTCCGAGCAGCTGGCGACCGTGCCGTACAACGTGTACATGGTGACCACGCTGCTCGGGCGGGCCATCGGGGACTTCGGGGTGCGGCGGTTCGGGGCGGTCGCGGTCGTACGGGCGGGGGCGGTGGTGGCCGCCGTGGGGTTCGGTGTGGTCGCGGTCGCACCCGGGGCCTGGGTGGGGATGGGCGGGTTCACCTTGCTGGGAGTGGGGTTGTGTGTGCTGGTGCCGCAGACCTTCGCGGCGGCCGGCAGGTTGTTCCCGGGAGCGTCGGACGCGGTGATCGCGCGGCTCAACGTCTTCAACTACGTGGGCTTTCTGATCGGTTCGCCGTTGGTGGGGGCGCTGGGGGACGCGTGGAGCTACCGGGGGGCGATGGTCGTGCCGATGGCGTTGGTGCTGGTGACGTTGGTGTACGCCCGGTCGTTCGCTCCTCAACCGGACCGATACGGTGGCGGGCATGAGCGGCCGCGCACAGCTGATGTGGGACGAGGCAGTAACGGGCTATGACTTCGGCCCGGACCATCCGATGGATCCGGTCCGGCTGGATCTGACCCGGAGGCTCGTCCATGCCCTGGGGCTCGATCGCGAGGTGGAGGTCGTGTCGGCCAAGCCGGCCGGGGAGTCGACCCTGCGGCTCGTGCACCGGGAGGACTACATCCAGGCCGTGAAGGCGGCTTCCGTGGAGCCCGGGGCGGCGGACACGTCGTACGGGCTGGGGACGGTGGACGATCCGGCCTTCGCCGGGATGCACGAGGTGTCCTCGTTGATCGCCGGGCTGTCCGTGGGGGCGGCTGAGGCGGTGTGGCGGGGGGAGGCGCTGCACGCCGTGAACTTCGCGGGCGGGCTGCATCATGCGATGCCGGGGGGTGCGTCGGGGTTCTGCATCTACAACGACGCGTCGCTGGCCATCGCGCGGTTGCTGGAGCTGGGGGCCGAGCGGGTCGCCTACGTGGACGTCGACGTGCACCACGGGGACGGGGTGCAGGCGGCGTTCTGGGAGGATCCGCGGGTGCTGACGATCTCGTTGCACGAGCATCCTCGGACGTTGTTCCCGCAGACGGGGTGGCCGGAGGAGACGGGGGCGGCGGCCGCGGAGGGGGCGGCGGTGAATGTCGCCCTGCCGGCGGGGACCGGGGACGCGGGGTGGGTGCGGGCGTTCCACGCCGTGGTGCCGGAGCTGATCGCCGACTTCCGGCCGGATGTGCTGGTGACCCAGCACGGGGCCGACACGCACTTCGAGGATCCGCTGGCTCATCTCGCGGTGTCGCTCGACGCGCAGCGGGCTGTGCAGGTGGCGTGCCATGAGCTGGCCCATGAGTACGCCGGGGGGAAGTGGGTGGCGCTGGGTGGGGGTGGATACGCGGTGGTGGACGTGGTGCCGCGGTCCTGGGCGCATCTGGTGGGGGTGGCGGCGGGGAAGCCGGTGGCGCCGGAGACGGTGATTCCCGAGGGGTGGCGGCAGGAGGTCTTCGCCCGGACGCGGCAGTTGGCGCCGGTGCGGATGACCGACGGGCGGTGGCCTGTGGGGTGGGGGGAGTGGGACGCCGGGTACGACCCGGCGGATCGGTTGGATCAGGCGGTGCTGGCCACGCGGCGGGCGGTGTTTCCGTTGCGGGGGTTGTTGGCGTAGGGGTGTCGGTCGGGGAGGGGGTGCGGGTGGGAGGGGGTCTCTCCCGCCGCCCTTACCCGTTCCAATCCCAGGGGCTGCGCCCCCGCGACCCCGCCCGGGGCTGCGCCCCCGCGGCCCCCTCTCGGCCCTGGACGGGCCACGTCCTCGAACGCCGGACGGGCTGACCGGGCCGGCTCGCCTTACGCCAACCGTGCCCTCTTCCCCCGTTTCCGAGACGTCCCGCGCCCGGGTCCAGCACCATCGGCCCGTGTGGAGTACCGCGGCCCTTCGGGCTCATCTGCTGGCTGCCGGGTTGGCTGGGGTGGTGGCCACCTCCCGGGAGGAGAGTCTTCGGAGCTATCGGCTCTTCGCCGCCCGGGATCCTCGGGTGTTGCTCGGGCTGGATCCCGAATGGACCTGGGGATTGCGGGACTTGGTCGCGTTGATGGCGGACAAGTGTGGGGTTTCGGCCGATCTGAAGGATGTTTCAGGGCATGATGTGATCGATCCCGAGCGGACCCTGGCCGCGCTCGACGCCTTCGCGGAACGGCTCGCCGCCGTCGCCCAGCGTGGTGGGGCCGTGCTCCTGGGGACCGGGCATCCGCATCGGCTGCTCGGGTTCTACGCCGGGATCGCGGACGCTTTGTCGGCGGCGGGATGTGGAATCCTCACCCCCGCGCAGGGTCGCTGTGTCGACATAACGACCCGGTTCGGCCTACGCACGTGCAACCTGGACTACGTACAAGGTGTCGCGTTGGTGCAGGAACCCGAGGCCGGGCGCCCCGGTGGTGCGACCGGTGTCCACACCCATTCGCCGCTGCCGGTTCGAATGGCGCTGGCGGCCGCCGCGGAGGCCGGCGGGCCGCTGCCGGAGCTGGTGATCGGGGACCACGGGTGGGTCTGCGGCGCTGGTCAGCTGGGGTTCGAGGTCATCGGGCTGGCGGACACCGACGACCCCGCGCTCTTCGTGGGGGAGGCCGAGGGGTCCGTCGCCGTCGCCGTTCCACTTGATGACGCCGTGCGGTCTGGTTACTACCGGCCGCTGACCCGCTACGTACTCAATCGGGCGTGTCTGTCACAGTAGGCCGCCGATGGGTGCACCTCTTCCCCACTCGCATCACCCGCCCCTACATTGGGGAGTGAGCACGCAACGACGAAGAGTCACCGGAAGGGGAAGCCGGTGGCCGTCGAGTCGAGTGCGGAAGGTTCAGGTGTGTCATGGCTGCTGACCAGAGGCCTCTGAGCGAGGTTCAGTTCCTTACCGTGGCGGAAGTCGCCTCGGTGATGCGAGTGTCGAAGATGACCGTGTACCGGCTGGTGCACAGCGGTCATCTGCCCGCGATCCGGGTGGGGCGGTCCTTCCGTGTCCCGGAGAACGCGGTTCACGAGTACCTCCGCGAGAGCTACGTGGGGGTGGAAACCGCCTGACGGCGAGGGCGCGGGGGATCCGTTCACAGGGCACTCCGGGGTCCCTCCGCCTCCTCGATTACGACCTCAGCGCTCGGGCGGGTAGGCTAGCCCCTCGTAGGTCGTATGGGCCCATGGCGCCCAGCACCGAGTGATGAGAAGTGAGCGAGGGTAGTCGTGGGCTCTGTTATCAAGAAGCGGCGCAAGCGGATGGCCAAGAAGAAGCACCGCAAGCTGCTCAAGCGCACGCGCGTTCAGCGTCGCAACAAGAAGTAAGCACGATCAGTTCCGTGCGACGCTAGCCGCGAAGGCGTGGTGTGGCCCCCCACCGTGTGGTGGGGGGCCACACGCATGTCCGGGCCGCGTACGGACGGGTGAACGCTGTGCGTGTCACCGGACGGGCACGGTGGCTGATCCGGTCGTATGACCGGCCCCTTTCGTCACGTCACGCATCGGGAGGTAATCACAGCGCAACGCCGACCCGCTAAGTTGGCCCGCAGGCGGGGAACGCGGCAGGGTAACGAGCAGGTGCGACAGCCGAGCGGTACCAGGGCGGAAGGAAGGCGCTGATCGTGGGCAAGGTTGTGCTCGTCACCGGAGTGGCCCGTCAGCTGGGGGGCCGGTTCGTACGACGGATCCAGCGGGACCCGGAGGTCGACCGGGTGATCGCGGTGGACGCCGTGCGGCCCGAGCACCATCTCGGCGGTGCGGACTTCATCCAGGCCGACATCCGGCAGCCCACCATCGCGCGGGTGCTCGCCGAGACCGGCGCCGACACCGTCGTCCATCTGGACGTGACGGCCACCGCGCTGGGCAGCGGCAGCCGGACCACGGTCAAGGAGACCAACGTCATCGGGACCATGCAGCTCCTGGGCGCCTGCCAGAAGTCGCCCAGTGTGAAGCGGCTGGTGGTCAAGTCCAGTACGAACGTCTACGGGTCCGCGCCCCGTGATCCCGCCGTGTTCACCGAGACCACGCCGGCCAAGTCGCTGCCCAGTGGTGGCTTCGCCAAGGACATCTGCGAGGTCGAGGGGTATGTGCGCGGGTTCGCCCGGCGGCGGCCCGACGTGGCCGTCTGCGTGCTGCGGTTCGCCAACATCCTCGGGCCGACCGCCGAGACCCCGCTCGCCTCGTACTTCTCGCTGCCGGTGCTGCCGACCGTCTTCGGCTACGACCCCCGGTTGCAGTTCGTGCACGAGGACGACGTGATCGAGGTGCTGCGGATCGGCTCGCACGAGCCGGCGCGGGGCACGCTCAACAGCGGCACCTTCAACATCGCCGGCGACGGCGTCCTGCTGCTGTCGCAGTGTTCGCGGCGGCTCGGGCGGCCCACGGTCCCGCTCCTGCTGCCCGCCGTCACCTGGGCGGGCTCCTTCGTGCGTACGCTGGGCATGACGGACTTCTCGCCCGAGCAGATCCGGCTGCTCACCCACGGGCGGGTCGTGTCGACGGTCCAGATGCGCGAGACGCTGGGATTCACGCCGAGGTACACCACCGCGGAGACCTTCGCGGACTTCGCGCGCAGCCAGGGGCCGGGTCTTCTGCCCCCCGAGGCCGTCGCGGGGGCCGTCGACCGGATCGCCGCGCTGCCCGTCGCGGGCGGCGGCCACCCTCCGACGCAGAGCGCCAACTGAGGAGCGCATCAACGATGGCGGACGCCAAGGTCATTCCGTTCGACGACGACCGGTCCCGTGGGAGTGCCGTGCAGCGGCCGTCGCGGCGCCGGAGCGCGGGGAGCCGGCGCACGAGCGGCGAGCCGGCACCGGTCCGTGAGATCGGCGAGGTCGGTGAGGTCCAGCCCCTGCCCACCAGGGCGGTCCCACAGGATGATGATCCCGTGACCGGTACGGGGCAGGATCAGCCGCAGCCGCCGCGGGAGGACACCGGGGGGCTGGAGCGGCGCATCGCGGGCGGCCTGGCCTTCCTGCGCCGTCGTCTGACGGGCGATTACGAGGTCGACGACTTCGGCTACGACGAGGAGCTCACCGACCAGGTCCTGATGTCGTTGCTGCGGCCGGTGTACGAGAAGTACTTCCGGGTCGAGGTGAAGGGCGTCGAGAACATCCCGGCCGAGGGGGGCGCCCTGATCGTCGCCAACCACTCCGGGACGCTGCCGTTGGACGGGCTGATGATGCAGGTCGCCGTCCACGACCACCATCCGGCGAATCGTCACCTCAGACTGCTGGCCGCCGATCTCGTCTTCGTGCTGCCGGTCGTCAACGAGCTGGCCCGCAAGCTGGGCCACACCCTGGCCTGCGCCGAGGACGCCGAACGGCTCCTGGGCCAGGGCGAGCTGGTCGGGGTGATGCCGGAGGGCTTCAAAGGCATCGGGAAGCCCTTCAGCGAGCGCTACAAGCTCCAGCGGTTCGGCCGGGGCGGTTTCGTCTCCACGGCCCTGCGCCAGGGCGCCCCGATCGTCCCCTGCTCGATCGTCGGGGCGGAGGAGATCTACCCGATGATCGGCAACGCCAAGACCCTGGCCCGTCTCCTGGGGTTCCCGTACTTCCCGCTGACGCCGACGTTCCCGTGGCTGGGTCCGCTGGGGGCGGTTCCGCTGCCGACGAAGTGGACGATCCAGTTCGGGGAGCCGATCCCGACGGACGGGTATCCGCCGGAGGCGGCGGAGGACCCGATGCTGATGTTCAACCTGACGGACCAGGTGCGGGAGCAGATCCAGCACACCTTGTACAAGCTGCTGGTGCAGCGGCGGTCGGTGTTCTTCTAAGCGGTTCTTCCAGCGCCGCACGGTGGGACGGTCGCCGTCCCGGCATGCGTACGGGGGGGGGGGGGGGGGGGGGGGGGGGGGGGGGGGGGGGGGGGGGGGGCGGGCCGGGGGGGGGGGGGGGGGGGGGGGGGGGCCCCCCCCCCCCCCCCCCCCCCCCCCCCCCCCCCCCGAACGCGCGTCTCCGGGCGGGTCGCTAGCCCGCGTCCTCGCTGTCGATGCCCAGGCCCGGGAGAAGGCCGGGGAGGAGGGGTGGGAGGGTGACGTCCGGCTCGGTGGTGGAGGGCCTGCTGGTGGACGGGGAGGCGGTGCCCGCGTCCTGATGGGGTGGGTCGAGCAGCCCCCCGGTGTTGCCGCCGAGCAGGCCGTCGTCGCCGGTGCCGTGGGAGGCCGACCTGCTCGGGCTGCCGCTGCCGCCGCCGGTGTGGTCGGCGCCGGAGGAGCTGTCGCCGGTGCTGGGGGCGGTGGAGCGGCCGGTGCCCGAGGTGGCGGTGGACGCCGGGCCGGAGCTCTGTCGGGTGCCGCTTCCGCCCTGGGCCGGGGGCTGGGGGAGGAGCGACTGCAGCGGGGCGACCTCTTCGTCTATGGCGTCGAAGACCGACGAGACCTCACGGCTGACGTCGCCGAGCTGCACGGGCAGCTTGGCGCGCAGGTCGCTCCAGACGTCGCGGTGCGAGCGCGAGAACGCGGACAGGGCCTGGATGGGGCCCAGGGAGTCCGGATCGCGCTCGTACGCCTCGTGCAGCAGCCGATGGCCCTCGGACGCGTCGTGGCGCATGCCGGACAGGGCGCGGCGGATCTCGCCGAGGGACTCGTGGTCGAGGTCCGCGCCGCCGCGGCCGCGCTCCATGAGCCGGCGGGCCTCACCGAGCCTGGTGGAGGCCTGGTCGAGGTAGGCCTCGCCGCGCTCGCCGTCGCCCTCGGCGAGGTAGGTGAGCTTGAAGTCCTCGATGCCGCGTTTGAGCCCGTAGAGCGAGTCGCCGGGCAGGGCGTCGGAGCTGGCGGCGGCGACGCCGCCGAAGGCGCCCGCGGCCACTCCGACGCTGAGGCCGCCCGCGGTGAGGCCCTTGGCGAGCCGTGTGCGCGGTCGGAACTTGCCCAGCCCGGTCGCCCGGTGGGCGCCCCGCGCCCGGTGCGAGCGTTGCTCGGGTACCGCTGGGTCCGGCGCCTCGCCCACGGTGCCCGCCTGCAGCATGGCCTCCATCGCGGCGACCAACTGGGCGCGCTGGACGACCTTGACCTCGGGGTCGAGCTCTGGCTTGGGCAGCTCGGCGAGACTCGTCGCGAGGGCCAGGAGGCGGCCCTGCTCGGTCTGGTCCGCAGCGGCCGGGGCCGGTGCCGATCCTTCGGACTGCTCGGCCGCCGTGCCCTGGTCGGACTGGTCCTCCAGGGCCTGGGCGAAGGCGTTCGCCCGCCGGTGCGCCGATACGTTCGCGATCACTGGCGGCACCTCCTCTCGTCATGACGGTCGACTCCCCGGGGGTCCTAAGGGTTGCGCGCCGTCGACCGCATCCACACGATCGGGTGATCGGAGACGGTCGGGGCGCGACCACAGGGAGCCTGTATCCCGCACAACGAGTGGCGCGGCACTTGGGTTACGGACTGCGGATGATCGGGTGGACAAGTCAACGAGCCGTGACCGAACGTGAGTTGGCGTTGCCGTCCGTAGGCGGGATCAGCGGGCGTCGTCCGGGAGGAGGCGGGCGAGGGTGCGGACGGCGCGGTACTGGAGGGTCTTGATGGCGCCCTCGTTCTTGCCCATCACGCGCGCGGTCTCGGCGACGGACAGGCCTTGGAGGAAGCGGAGCGTGACGCACTCCTGCTGCTGGGGGTTGAGACGTCGTACGGCGTCCAGCAGCGCGGCGTTGGAGAGGGACTCGAGGACGGAGTCCTCGGGGGAGCGCTCGACCTCGTTGGCGTCCAGCATCTCGCCGGTGGTCACCTCGAGGCGGAAGCGACTGGACTTGAAGTGGTCCGCGACGAGGTTGCGGGCGATGGTCACCAGCCAGGCGCCGAAGTCGCGGCCCTGCCAGGTGAAGGTGCCGATACGGCGCAGGGCGCGCAGGAACGTCTCACTGGTGAGGTCCTCGGCGGTCGCCTTGCCGCCGACGCGGTAGTAGATGTAGCGGTAGACGGTGTCGCTGTACTGGTCGTAGAGGCGTCCGAAGGCGTCGGCCTCGCCGGCCTGGGCCCGTTCGACGAGGTCCATCATGCGGGCGCTGTCGCTGTCGGCGGCCGGCCGACGGGCGGTGGCGGCGGCGGGCGTACGTCCTCGTCTGCCCACGGCGGCGCTGCCGTCGGCCAGTGCGTAGCACGGGCCGGCCGGAGCGGCGGTGGCGAAGGCGGGGACGGCGTACGCGGTGGGGACGAAGCCGCGCAACAGGTCTCGGGCCGTAGCGACCGTTGCGCGCAGCGTAGCCAGGCCCGAGGCGTCAACCCCGACGTGTGGGTACACGGGACTCCCAGAGGCAGAGCTTCCATCACGTGCAGTGCGGGACCATTCACCCGTCGTAGCGACGGAGAGGTACCGGTTTGCGTCTGAGGAGAATAACGCTTCGTGCAGGCGCTGCTACACCGAGTTGCTCAAAGTGTCGATTACGTCGCTTCTCCAGCCGATTGACGCTCAATCGGGTTGCTGAGAGTGAACGGTTGTTGATCGAAACGGTCCGAGTTTCGGGTCGGTCCCGGGCGGGTTGTGGCGGTGCGCGGACAAGAGGAATGGAGGGGGCGCTGTCGGGGTACGACGGTGGATTGGTCCGTTCGCCGGTCCGGGCGTGTCGGAGCGGCCGGAGACCCCGGCTCCAGGGAAAACGTCAGCGACGGCGGCGGTGCAGCGCGATGGCCGCCGCCGTGCCGCCGGCCACCGCGCCCACTCCGGCGGCCGCCGGGATGCCGACCTTGGCCGCCTTGCGGCCCGTGCGGTAGTCGCGCAGGCGCCAGTCCAGCTCGCGCGCGTGCCTGCGGAGTTTGCTGTCGGGGTTGATGGCGTAGGGGTGGCCGACCAGCGAGAGCATCGGGATGTCGTTGTGGGAGTCGCTGTAGGCGGCGCAGCGCGAGAGGTCCAGCCCCTCGGCCGCGGCCAGCGCCCGGACCGCCTCCGCCTTCGCCGGACCGTGCAGCGGTTCGCCCACCAGCCTGCCCGTGTAGACGCCGTCCACCGACTCGGCCACCGTGCCCAGCGCGCCGGTGAGACCGAGGCGGCGGGCGATCACCTGGGCGATCTCCACCGGGGCGGCCGTGACCAGCCACACCTTCTGGCCGGCGTCCAGGTGGGCCTGGGCCAGCGCCCGGGTGCCCGGCCAGATCCGCTCGGCCATGTACTCGTCGTAGATCTCCTCGCCGATCGACTGCAGCTCGGAGACGCGGTGGCCCTGGACGATCGACAGCGCCGAGTCGCGTGCCTCCTGCATGTGTTCCGGGTCCTCGACGCCGGCCAGCCGGAACCACGCCTGCTGCCAGGCGAACCGGACGAGGTCGCGGGTCTCGAAGAACTTCCGCTTGTAGAGGCCTCGCCCGAAGTGGAACAGCGCGGCGCCCTGCATGACGGTGTTGTCCAGGTCGAAGAACGCGGCGGCACGGTCGTCGCCGTGCACGGGGAACGGCGGTTCCTGGGCGGAGACGTCCTTACGGGCGGCCTCCGCCGAGGCCTCGCCTGCCAACACGCTCCGCGCCGTGGCGGAGCGCCTACGGGGAGTGAGCCATCCGAGAGCGGCCATGGCGTGAGCATAGCCAGTCCGTTCGGTGGTTCCGGAGTCACGAGGTTTGAACGCTGTGAACTCTCCACGACCGTGTCGTTGAAGAGGTCAGGGGTGCGGCGGGCCGCGGCCGGCTCGCGCCCCGGCCGTTCGGTGCGGGGCGCGCGAGAATGGCTGACATGAGTCCCCTCTTTCGCCGGAAGGGCCCCGCCCCGCAGGACCGGCTCGTGACGTTGATCGGTAAGCCCGGCTGTCATCTGTGTGATGCAGCACAGATCGTGGTCGAGAAGGTGTGCGGCGATCTCGGTGTCCCGTGGGAGAGGCGGGACATCACCGAGGACCCCCAACTCCACGAGCAGTACTGGGAACAGATCCCCGTGGTCCTCGTCGACGGACGGCAGCACACCTTCTGGCGCGTGAACGAGGAACGGCTGCGCCGGGAACTGTCGGGGAGCTGACAGGGAACTGACCGAGGAGTCCAAGTCTTCCCAAAAGTCGCTTAGGATCGACGGTGACCAGATCTCGGGGGCGGGATTCGTGAGGAGAGTGTGCGGTTTTGCCCCCGATAATGAAGGAACGCGGGCGCGTGGGCGCGGGTTCCCCACGAACGCGGCGGGGGCGCGTGACCCCGGTCACGTTGGCCGGGCAAATCGGACACCATCTTTGTGCACGCGTTCACAAAGACATAGCCTGCATTCGACGGGGCGGTCTGGGGACGTACGACCGCCTGCAGCCCCGCTCTACCCGCAGGAGCACCGTGGCAACTGGCCGAACTCACCGACCGGCGACCCGTAGCCGAGGAATTCCCGAGGCCACCGTCGCCCGGCTTCCGCTGTACCTCCGAGCGCTGACCGCACTGTCGGAGCGCTCGGTCCCCACGGTCTCCTCCGAGGAGCTCGCGGCCGCGGCGGGAGTCAACTCCGCGAAGCTGCGCAAGGACTTCTCGTACCTGGGCTCCTACGGGACGCGCGGTGTGGGGTACGACGTCGAGTATCTCGTGTACCAGATCTCCCGCGAGCTGGGCCTGACCCAGGACTGGCCGGTTGTGATCGTCGGTATCGGCAACCTCGGCGCGGCCCTCGCCAACTACGGCGGGTTCGCCTCCCGCGGCTTCCGGGTCGCCGCCCTCATCGACGCCGACCCCGCGATGGCCGGGAAGCCCGTCGCCGGGATCCCCGTCCAGCACACCGACGACCTGGAGAAGATCATCCAGGACAACGGCGTGTCGATCGGCGTCATCGCGACGCCCGCCGGTGCCGCCCAGCAGGTCTGCGACCGGCTCGTGGCCGCCGGGGTCACCTCCATCCTGAACTTCGCGCCGACCGTGCTGTCCGTCCCGGACGGCGTCGACGTGCGCAAGGTCGACCTCTCCATCGAGCTGCAGATCCTCGCCTTCCACGAGCAGCGCAAGGCCGGCGAGGAGGCCGCGGGCGACGCGACGCCCGTCCCGGCCGCCGCGACCCGCGCGAAGTCCACCGACCAGGGCCCGGACGGGGATGTCCCCGCCGTGATGCCGGCATGAGTCTCCTCGTCGTGGGGCTGAGCCACCGCAGCGCACCGGTCAGCGTCCTGGAGCGGGCCTCGCTCGCCGCGGACGCCCAGCACAAGCTGCTCCAGGACACGGTCGCCGCCGAGCCGGCCGCCGAGGCCGCCGTCCTCGCCACCTGCAACCGCATCGAGCTCTACGCCGACGTGGACAAGTTCCACGCCGGTGTCGCCGAGCTGTCCACCCTGCTCGCCCAGCACAGCGGGGTCGGGCTGGAGGAACTCACCCCCTATCTCTACGTGCACTACGAGGACCGCGCCGTCCACCACCTGTTCTCGGTGGCCTGCGGCCTGGACTCGATGGTCGTCGGCGAGGGGCAGATCCTCGGCCAGATCAAGGACTCGCTGGCCCGCGCGCAGGAGCTGCACACCGCCGGCCGGCTGCTGAACGACCTGTTCCAGCAGGCCCTCAGGGTCGGCAAGCGCGCCCACTCCGAGACCGGCATAGACCGCGCCGGGCAGTCCCTGGTCACCTTCGGCCTGGAGCAACTGGCGCGCGGCGCCGACGTCCAGGCCTGGGCGCGGGGCAAGAAGGCGCTGGTCATCGGAGCCGGATCGATGTCCTCGCTGGCCGCCGCGACGCTCGCGCGCGCCGGGGTCGCCGAGGTCGTCGTCGCCAACCGCACCCTCGACCGCGCCGAGCGGCTCGCCCAGATCCTCACCGACGCCGAGGACACGGACGTAGCGGCCCGCGCGGTCCCGATGGACTCGGTGCCCGAAGAGCTGACACGTGCCGACGTCGCCGTCTCCTGCACGGGGGCCACGGGACTCGTCCTCACGGCGGAAGCGGTCGCCGCGGCGGTCGAGGGCCGCCCCGGCGCGCCCGAGGCCTTCGCCGAGGACGCGTCGGCGCGGCCGGACGTGCGGCCGCTGCCACCGGCCTCCGTCGGGTCCGAGGAGGGCTGCCCGCTGGACCTGGCGGCCGTGCAGCAGCCCGGCTTCTCCGTGATGGGGGAGGCCGCCGTGGCCGGCATGGACGCGGCGACGCTGGAGCAGCACGCCGCCTGGGTGACGGGCGCCGGCGTCGACCGCCGTGAGGCCGCCCGCCGGCCCGAGGCCGACGCCGAGCTGATCACCGCGCTCGCCGCGACCGCCGCCACCGTCGGCCGCATCCCCGAGCGCCGCAGGCCCGAGCCGGCCACCGTGCCCGTACGGCCCGAGCCCGTGCTGTTCCTGCTGGACCTGGCGATGCCGCGGGACATCGACGCGGCCGCGCACCGGCTCGCCGGCGTGCGCCTGGTGGACATCGAGTCGCTCGCCGAGGCCTCCGCGGACGCGCCGATGGCGGCGGACGTGGACCAGGTGCGGCGGATCGTGTCCGACGAGGTCGCCGCGTTCGGCGCCGCACAGCGGGCCGCGCACATCACGCCGACCGTGGTGGCGCTGCGCGCCATGGCCGCCGACGTCGTGGCGAGCGAGATCGCCCGCCTGGACGGCCGCCTGCCCGGACTGGACGACAAGCACCGCGCGGAGATCACCCAGACCGTCCGGCGTGTCGTCGACAAGCTGCTGCACGCGCCGACCGTCCGGGTCAAGCAGCTCGCGGCCGAGCCCGGCGGCGCCGGGTACGCGGACGCGCTGCGCACCCTGTTCGACCTCGACCAGGAGACGGTGGCCTCCGTCTCCCGCGCCGAGGACAGCACCGACAAGAACCGAGGGCCACGATGACCAAGAAGGCACTGAGGCTGGGGACCAGGCGCAGCAAGCTCGCCATGGCCCAGTCCGGGCAGGTGGCGGAAGCCGTGAGCCAGGTGACCGGACGGCCCGTCGAGCTCGTCGAGATCACCACCTACGGCGACGTCTCCCGCGAACACCTCGCCCAGATCGGCGGCACGGGCGTGTTCGTCACCGCGCTGCGCGACGCGCTGCTCAGGGGCGAGGTCGACTTCGCGGTTCACTCGCTGAAGGACCTGCCGACCACGCAGCCCGGGGAACTGGTCCTGGCTGCCATACCGGTACGCGAGGACCCGCGCGACGTCATCGTCGCCCGGGACGCGCTGAAGTTCACCGACCTGCCCCGCGGGGCGCGCATCGGTACGGGCGCGCCGCGCCGGATGGCGCAGCTGAACGCGTACGCGCGCAGCCACGGGCTGGACATCGAGACGGTCCCGATCCGCGGGAACGTCGACACGCGGATCGGGTACGTGCGCGACGGCGAGCTGGACGCGGTGGTGCTGGCCGCGGCCGGGCTGAACCGCATCGGTCGTAGTGAGGAAGTGACCGACTTCCTGTCGGTCGACACTGTTCTGCCCGCCCCCGGCCAGGGGGCGCTGGCGATCGAGTGCGCCGCGTCCGACGCGGACCTCGTCGCGGCGCTCGGCGAACTCGACGACCCGTTCACCCGGGCCGCCGTGACCGCCGAACGGTCACTGCTCGCCGCCCTGGAGGCCGGTTGCAGCGCCCCTGTGGGCGCGCTGGCCGACCTTCCCCCACTCTCGGCTCCGCTCGAGCGGGGGGATCCCCAGGCCGACCGGCAGATTGTCAAGGAAATGCGCCTGCGCGGCGTCGTCGGCACCACCGACGGCACCCGCATGGTGCAGCTGTCCACCACCGGTCCCGTGCCCGACACGCACGACCGGGCAATGGCGCTCGGTCGCGAACTCGCCGCCGAGATGCTTGCCCAGGGCGCGGCCGGTCTGATGGGGGAGCGAGCACATTGAGCCCCACCACCCTTCCCGCCGGCCTCGAACACGGGCACGTCACCTTCCTGGGTGCCGGACCCGGGGATCCGGGACTGCTGACTCTGCGCGCCGTGGAGGCGCTGGCCAACGCGGACGTCCTCGTCGCCGAGCACGACGTGCTCGATGTCGTACGGACGCACGCCAGGCCGGGCGTCGCCGTCGTGAACGCGGACCCGGATCCCTCGTCGGATCCGCTTCCGGGCACGGGCGCACCCCACCCGACGGTGGTTGACGGCGCGTCAACACCCGTTGGGCTCCCCGCCGTGCGGGATGCCGCACATCTTGTCATGGAGGCCGCGCGGGGCGGCAGGCGGGTCGTCCGTGCGGTGTCCGGGGACCCGGGACTGGATACGTACGCGGCCGAGGAAATGCTCGCCTGCGCGGCGGCCGGTGTGCCGTTCGAGGTCGTGCCCGGTGTCGCGGCGGCGGTCGGCGTGCCCGCGTACGCGGGTGTGCCGCTGCGGGACGCGCAGGGCGCGGACGTCCGGTTCGTGGACGCGCGCTCCGCGTCCGACCGGTGCTGGACCGAGGTCGGGGCGTCGGACGGGACCGTCGTCGTCTCCACGACCCTCGACTCGGTCGCGGCGGCCGCCGGTGAACTGGTGTCGGCCGGGCGCAAGCCCGACACGCCGATGACGGTGACGGTCGCCGGTACGACGACCCGGCAGCGGACGTGGACCGCCACGCTCGGCACCATCGCGCAGACCCTGAAGCAGGCGAAGGTGCTGCCCTCGCCCGAGGGCGGCCGGCCGGTGATAGCCGTGGTCGGTGAGCGTTCCGCCCCCGCCCAGCGTGATCAGCTGGCGTGGTTCGAGTCCAAGCCGCTGTTCGGCTGGAAGGTGCTCGTGCCGCGGACCAAGGAGCAGGCGGCGTCGCTCTCCGACCAGTTGCGGTCCTACGGCGCGGTCCCGCACGAGGTGCCGACGATCGCCGTCGAGCCGCCGCGCACGCCCCAGCAGATGGAGCGGGCGGTCAAGGGGCTGGTGACGGGCCGCTACGAGTGGATCGCCTTCACGTCGGTGAACGCGGTCAAGGCCGTGCGGGAGAAGTTCGAGGAGTACGGGCTCGACGCCCGGGCCTTCGCGGGGATCAAGGTCGCCGCGGTGGGGGAGCAGACGGCGAAGGCGCTGATCGCGTTCGGTGTGAAGCCGGACCTGGTGCCGAGCGGGGAGCAGTCGGCGGCGGGGCTGCTGGAGGACTGGCCTCCGTACGACCCGGTCTTCGACCCGATCGACCGGGTGTTCCTGCCCCGGGCCGACATCGCCACGGAGACGCTGGTGGCCGGGCTCATCGAGCTCGGGTGGGAGGTCGACGACGTCACGGCCTACCGGACCGTGCGGGCCTCGCCGCCGCCGGCGGAGACCCGGGAGGCGATCAAGGGCGGCGGCTTCGACGCCGTGCTGTTCACGTCGTCGTCCACGGTGCGGAACCTGGTGGGGATCGCCGGGAAGCCGCACAACGTGACCGTGATCGCGTGCATCGGGCCGGCCACGGCGAAGACCGCGGAGGAGCACGGGCTGCGGGTGGACGTCATGGCTCCCGAGCCGTCCGTGCACAAGCTGGCGGAGGCGCTGGCCGACTTCGGGGTGCGGCGCAGAGCCGCCGCTCTGGATGCGGGGGATCCGGTGACCCGGCCGAGTGAGCGCAGGCCGGGGGCTCGGCGGCGTCGGGCCACCTGAGTGGTGACAGTGCCCCCGGGGTCTTCCCCGGGGGCACTGTGCTGGGCGGGGCTCGTCCTCAGACGCCGGAGGGGGCGGGCAGCGGCACCGTGTGCCCGTAGCGCAGCAGGTTGTCCGGGTCGTACGTCGCCTTGTCGCGGCGGAGACGTTCGTAGGCCTCCGGGGTCCAGGCGCGGGCGCGGTCCTGTTCGTTGCCCGGGGTGCCGTGGATGTTGACCATGGTGTGGCCGGTTCCGTAGGGGGCCATCGTGGCGGCGAGGGCCGCTGTGGCGCGTTCGACCGCCTCGGCGGCCGGCGGGGCGGCCAGGATGCCCACCGCGCCCATGAAGTACTGCGCGTCCCTGCCGCACACGGCGTCCTCCACGGCGGCCGGGCGGGACAGCGCGGCGCCCATGTGGCGCAGTTCGACCATGAGCAGCGGGTGGTCGGGACCCGCCTGGGGGCCGGCCACGGACAGGAACGCGCGCACGGCCTGTGGAGTCAGGTCGCGGAGCAGGGCACAGGACTCCCGGGCCGGCAGCGGGTCCTGGGGTTCGATGTGGATGCGGTCCAGCGCCGCGTGGTCCATCACCTCGACCGTGTCGACCGTGACCGGCGCCGCGGTGCGCAGGGGCGCGATCAGGGACTCGCCCTCCGCCGGGTCTCCGGGCCAGGCGATCGCGACGCGCGCCCAGAAGCCGCCGCGCAGCGGCTCGGGGATCTGCGGGATCGGCGGCAGCCGCAGGATGGTGTACGCGCTGCACATCTCGTCCGGCACGGTGCGCGTCCAGTCGACCCACGCCCGCAGCAGCGCCTCGGCGTGCTCGCCGGGGCAGTAGATGCCGCCGCCGAGCAGGCGGGGCAGCGGCAGCAGGTCGCAGACCAGGGACGTCACGATCCCCACGTTGCCCTTGCCGCCGCGCAGCGCCCAGAACAGCTCCGGTTCGTGGGCGGGGTCGGTCTCGTGCGGGGTGCCGTCCGGGGTGACGACCTGGAAGGAGCGGACGTGGTCGGCCGTGTAGCCGTAGGCCCGGCCGAGGACCGGCAGTCCGCCGCCGAGCGTGTAGCCCACCACGCCCGCGTCCGTGGAGGTGCCGCTGAGACCGGCGAGTCCGTGCGGGGCGCCCGCCGCCATGACGTGGCTCCACTTCGCGCCCGCGGCGATCGTCGCGGTGCGCCGCTCCGGGTCGATCCGTACGTCGGTCATGCGGGAGGTGCTGATCAGCAGGCCGTGGTCGATGGGGAAGTTGGCGCCGTGGCCGGTGGCCTGGACCGCTACCGGGGTGTGGGTGGCGTGTGCCCAGCGCAGGGCGGCCACGACGTCGTCGGGGCCGGTCGCGCCGACGACCACGTCGGGGGTGTGCAGCGCGGCCAGGTTGAAGCCGGTGACCTCTTCCGCGTAGCCGTCATCGCCGGGGCGCAGGACGGGGCCGCGGATGTCCGAGAGGGCGAACAGGTCGGGGGTGGGATGGGTGGCGGTCATCGTGTCCTCCGTGGCGCGCTGACGGAGGGACGGCGGCGGCTCGACTCGACGGAGGGCGGCCGTCGGGGTCTCTCGGGGGGCTCTGGGGCTCCGGGTGCTTCGAGGGGGCGGGAGCTTCGGGTGCTTCGGGGGCTTGGGTCTCCGGGTGCTCCGGGTTCCTCATTCCAGGATGGCCCCTGGGGGTGGGGGGCGCCTGCGGGGGTGCCTGCGGGTGGGGGTGCCTGGTGTGCGGAAGTGTCCGGTGTACGGCCCCTTCCGGGGCGTCCGTCGGGGGCCCGGGGCGCCGACGGGACGTCGGTAAAGGGGGGTGTGGGGCGGGCGTAACTTAGGTGTATGACGAAGTACGGATCGTTTCCCGGTACGCGTCCGCGGCGGCTGCGCGCCAACCCCGTGATGCGGCGCATGGTGGCCGAGACCCGGTTGCATCCGGCCGACTTCATCCTCCCCGCGTTCGTGCGGGAGGGCGTGAGCGAGCCGGTGCCGATCCAGGCGATGCCCGGGGTCGTGCAGCACACCCGGGACAGCCTGAAGAAGGCCGCGCTGGAGGCCGTGGAGGCCGGGATCTCCGGGATCATGCTCTTCGGGGTGCCGGAGGAGGCGAAGAAGGACGCCGCCGGGACGGTGGGGACCGACCCGGACGGGATCCTCCAGGTCGCGCTGCGGGACGTGCGGGCCGAGGTCGGGGACGACCTGCTGGTCATGTCCGACCTGTGCCTCGACGAGTTCACCGACCACGGGCACTGCGGCGTCCTCGACGCGGAAGGACGCGTCGACAACGACGCCACCCTGGAGCGGTACGCCGAGATGGCGCAGGTGCAGGCCGACGCGGGTGCGCACGTGGTGGGGCCGAGCGGGATGATGGACGGTCAGATCGGGGTGATCCGGGACGCTCTCGACCAGATCGGCCGGGAGGACGTCTCGATCCTCGCCTACACCGCCAAGTACTCGTCCGCCTTCTACGGGCCCTTCCGGGAGGCCGTCGGGTCCTCGCTGAAGGGGGACCGCAAGACCTACCAGCAGGACCCGGCCAATGTGCGGGAGTCGCTGCGCGAGCTCGCCCTCGACCTGGAGGAGGGGGCCGACATGGTGATGGTGAAGCCGGCCGGCCCCTACCTGGACGTCGTGGCGCGGGTCGCCGACGCCGTGGACGTGCCGGTCGCCGCCTACCAGATCTCCGGTGAGTACTCGATGATCGAGGCCGCCGCCGAGAAGGGCTGGATCGACCGGGACCGCGCGATCCTGGAGACGCTGACCGGCATCAAGCGGGCCGGCGCGCAGAACATCCTCACGTACTGGGCCACCGAGGTGGCCCGCACGCTCCGCTAGTCACCAGGTGAGGGCGTCCTCCATGGTCTGCTGCCAGTACGTCACCGTCAGCGAGCTGTCGTAGTAGACGCCCTCGGCCGGCAGGGACGGCGTCGCCGCGGCGCCGCCGTCGCTGTTCGGCGTGGCGCCCTGGAAGGAGACCGTCAGCTTCTTCGCCGTCGTGCCGCCGTCGCCGCTGCCGTCGGCGGCCGCGAGCAGGACGCCCGCGTAGCCGGACTTGCCGGGCGCGAGGGTCGTCACCGCCTGCGGCTGGGTCTCCTGCGCCGCCCGCGGCACCCACTGCATCTCGTCGAAGCGCAGGACGGGGTAGTAGGTCAGGTCGCAGGTCTTGCTGCCGGTGTTGGTGACCGTGAGCAGCATGTGGTTCAGGGGGCGCGGCACCGGCTGGGCGGTCACCGACGTGTTCGAGCCGTTGCACAGGACGCGGGCCTGCGAGCCGTCGGCGGCCTTGCCCGGGGCGGAGGCGGCCGGCTTTCCGGACGTTGTCTCGGCGGGCTTCGCGGCCGAGTCGGTGCCCGTGCCGGTGCCGGTGCCGGTGGCGCCGGGGGTGGCCGTGGTGCTGCCGGTGACCGTCGACGACACCGGGAGCGACGCGCCCTCGTCCTTCGTGCCCGTTCCGTCCTCGCACGCCGTGAGCGAGAGGGCGGCGAGGGCGGCGACGGCGGGGACGAGCAGGCGGCTGGTGCGGCGGATGCGCATGGCGGAGTCCTCTTCGGGTTGCTGAAAACAGGTGGTTGGCGCACGCATCTCGACCGGTCGGCGGGAGCGGCGTGCTTGGATGGCCACAGCTTGTGGGGGAATCCGTCCCAGCCGCCACGGTTGACGGACGATCAGGGAAGCTGGAACGCCCACAGGCCGTCTGAACTGGGGGAACACCCCATCCCTGGAACGCGGGGATGGGACGCGGGTAGGAAACACGGGGGTGTCGAACGGTGTCTGCGACCGAGTTCGCGGAGCTGCTGCGGGAGTTCAAGGAGCGGTCCGGGCTGAGCTACGGCACGCTCGCGAAACGGCTCCACATGAGTACGTCGACCCTGCACCGCTACTGCAACGGGGACGCCGTCCCCACGGACTACGCGCCCGTGGAACGGCTTGCCCGGCTCTGCAGAGCGACGCCGGCAGAGCTCGTCGAGCTGCACCGGCGATGGGTGCTGGCGGACGCGTCGCGGGGGAGGAAGGACGCGGGGGCGACCGCTGCCGAGGCGGCGGCGCGGCCCGTCGAAGAGGTGGCGGAGTCCGTCGTCCAGGAGGCCGCGCGGCCCGCCGTCGAAGAGGTGGCTGAGCCTGTCGTCGTCCAAGAGGTGGCTGAGCCTCTCGTCGAGGAGCCGGTGCGCGGGCCGGAGCGGGAACCGGCGGACGAGGACGGGCAGGAGGCGCCCCGCGGTGCGCGGCGTCCGCTGCTGCTCGCGGCGACGGCCGCGGTGAGCGCCCTCGGTGCCGTCGCCCTCGTCCTGTCGCTGACCCCGACCGGCGGCTCGGACGACGACGACCGCCGTACGCCCGCGGCCGCGTCCGTGCAGGGGAAGCCGGGCGGGGCGGAGGGCGTCTCGCCGTCGCCCTCCGTCTCGTCGCCGCCGTCGGCGTCCGCGTCGCGCTCGGGTTCGGGTAGCCCCTCGCCGTCGGCCGCCGCCACGGTCCGTCCCGAGGCTCCCGCGTCCGAGCCGGCCGACACCGCCCCTCCGCTCACCGTCTCCGTCCGCCCCTACGCCTGGGAAAGCCCCTGCGACCAGCGCTACCTGATCAACCGGGAGCCGAGCCGGGTGGGGCCGCCGCCGACCGAGCAGGACGCTCCGGCCTGGGTGCACGCGCAGGAGGCCGTGTCGTCGGGGCAGCAGTACCTGGAGCTGACCGTGCAGGGGACCGGGGACGAGACCGTGGTCGTGGAGGGGCTGACGGTCCGTACCGTCGACAAGCGCTCGCCGCTCGCCTGGAACGACTACGCCATGGGCTACCCGGGCGTCGGCTGCGGAGGCGGGGTGCCCAAGCGCTACTTCACCGTGGCGCTCGACGCGGCGCGGCCGGCGCTGGTGCCGGAGGCGGGCAGCGACGACTTCCCGTTCAAGGTGCGCGAGTCCGACCCGGAGGTCTACTACGTCAGCGCCGACGCGTCGGCGTACGACGTGCGCTGGGTGCTGGAGCTGTCCTGGTCCAGCGGGTCGCGGCGGGGCACGCTGACCGTCGACGACGGCGGCGAGCCGTTCCGTACGAGCGGCAACAACGGTCGGCCCGCCTACGAGTTCCCGCTCGGCGGTGCCGGGTGGCGGCGGGCCGGGGCGTCCCCGACGCCGTAGGCGCCCGCCCCGGCCGGGCCCTCGTCGCGCAGTCCCTCGCCGTCGTGGCACGCCGTGAGGGTGAGGGCGGCGGCACAGGTCAGGGCGGCGGCCAGCAGACGGGCGCGCGGGCGGCGGGCGGCGCGGCGGGCGGCGGTGGCGTGCTTCGGCATGGGGTCAGCTTGCGGGCCGCGGCGCCGTGGGGCCACGGT
Source organism: Streptomyces sp. NPDC051315 (assembly GCF_044455165.1). Lineage (NCBI taxonomy): Bacteria > Bacillati > Actinomycetota > Actinomycetes > Kitasatosporales > Streptomycetaceae > Streptomyces > Streptomyces sp. NPDC051315. The sequence goes on along the minus strand of NZ_JBITEN010000030.1, from coordinate 53,811 downwards.
CGGTGGAGAAGTCGGGACGCGGGACCGGTCCCACCCCGCTGACCTGCGGGAACGACGGCGTCGTGGGACGGCCTCCGGGACGCCGTCCGCGTCCCACCCCGCTGACCCACGGGGCGACCGGAACCGACGCGGGTGCGCGGTCCCTATGGCAAACGGCCATGTGTAGAGGGCACATATCCCTCTAGGGTGCGGTCATGACTGTCGCCTCGGTGCCCGCATCCGCCGCCCTCCCGCCGCTCGCCCTGCGCACACGGGCGATCGGCGGCTCTCCCGTACGGGACATCCTCGCCGTCACCGCCCGACCCGAAGTGATCAACTTCGCGGGCGGGCTGCCCGCGCCCGAGCTGTTCGACCGGGAGGCCGTCGCCGCCGCCTTCCGGCACGTGCTGGAGCAGACGCCCGGCCGCGCCCTGCAGTACGCCACCACCGAGGGCGAGCCCGCACTGCGCGCGTGGCTGGCGCGGCGGACGACGGCACGGGGACTGCCGACCGACGCCGACGACCTCCTCGTCACCACCGGCTCACAACAGGCGCTGTCCCTCCTCGCCACGGCCCTTCTCGACCCCGGTGACACCGTCCTCGTCGAGGACCCCTGCTACCTCGCCGCCCTCCAGGTCTTCGGACTCGCGGGCGCACGCGTCGTCGCCGTGCCGGGAGACGCGGACGGCCCGGACCCGCAGGCGCTGGCCGAACTCGTCGTGCGCGAGCGCCCCAAGCTGCTCTACACCGTCCCCACCTTCCAGAACCCCACCGGCCGCACCCTGCCCGCCGACCGCCGGGCCGCCCTCGCCTCCGTCGCCGCCCGGCACGGCCTGTGGATCGTCGAGGACGACCCCTACGGCGAACTCCGCTACGAGGGCGAGCGCCTGCCCTGGATCGCCGCGCACCCCGAGGCCCGCGACCGGACCGTGCTCCTCGGCTCCTTCTCCAAGGTGATGGCCCCCGGCCTGCGGCTGGGCTGGCTGCGCGCCCCGGCCGAGCTGCGGCGCGCCTGCGCGGTCGCCAAGCAGGCGGCCGACCTGCACACCCCGACCGTCAACCAGCTCGCCGCCGCCCGCTACCTGGCCGACAACGACCTCGACGCGCACGTGGTCCGCGTCGCGGCCGTCTACCGCGAGCGGCGGGACGCCATGCTCGCCGGCCTGCCCGGGGCCCTCCCCGAGGGCTCGGTCTGGAACCGGCCCGAGGGCGGCATGTTCCTCTGGGCCCGGCTGCCGGAGACGTACGACACCACCACCCTGCTCGCCAGGGTGGTGCGGGAGGACGTCGCCTATGTGCCGGGCGCGCCCTTCCACGCCGGTGAGCCCGACCGGTCGACCCTGCGGCTGTGCTTCGTGACGCAGACGCCGGAGGAGATCGCGGAGGGGCTGAGGAGGCTGGGGAGGGGGCTCAAGGGGGAGTAGGGCGGGTCAGTCCCACCGGAAGAACCAGGCGCGCTCCCCGACCAGTTGCTTCGCGTACTCCCGCAGACTGCCCGGGCCCTGCGTGACGTTGTCCGGGCAGAACGCGAAGTGCTCGGCCGCCACCGCCTCCGCCTCCTGCGTGGTGGTGGGCGGGGCGGCCACGGAGACCACGAGCAGGTCGAAGCCGAGCGCGACCACCCGTATGCCGAAGCGGTCCTCCCAGGAGCGCAGGACCGCGCACAGCCGGGCCACGTCGCCCTCGTGGTTGACCGGGCCGGACCAGCCGACGGCGGCCGGGATGTCGGCGGAGCGGCGGGCCGGGACCAGGGCCAGTCGCGGATCCTCGGGCCAGGAACGGGCGCCGTCGGTGAGCGAGTCGGCGACCTGGGCGGCGCAGACGGCCGGGTCGATGGTGAGGGAGGGCGAGGGGGCGAGACCGGGCCAGTCGGGACCGAAGGGCGCGAGCATCTCGGCCGTCTCGTCGTCCCAGTACCCCTCGTCCTCCTCCTCGTCGGCCTCCCAGAAGTCGGCCAGGACGTCTTCGGCGTCGTGGTCACCCGGGTAGGACACCTGCCCGGGCATCAGGTCCCATCGCTGCGGGCCGCCCTGACCGCCCCCCACGTCGACGAGCACCGGCAGCAGACCGGCGCGCCCCGCCCGTCCGCCCAGCGCGGCCCAGTGGCCCGGGGCCGCGCCCTTCTCGGCATGCCACAGCACCGGTCCGTCCGAGGAGTCCTCGGTCACGGGATCGATCAGCCGCCCGGGCGGGAGCTGGAGCCCGAGGGAGCGCCCGCTCGGGTCGGAGGCCAGCCTGGGCAGCGGATTGGGAAGAGTCGCCATGCCCGTGACTGTAGGGGCGGGCACTGACAGCCCGCGCTCACCTGCGGCGATGCCGCACCGTGTGCCTCAGCCAGATGCCCAGGGCGATCGCCGGGAGGACCACGAGAGCCGGGAGGACCACGCCCGCGCCCCCGATCAGCAGCAGGCCGATCAGTACCTCACCGATCGACGCGTCCGGGCCGCCCAACGGTCGCTCCTCGCACTCGGGTTCTCACACAGCTCGTGGTGGTGGGACGCGGGAGTGCGAGGAGTCGGTTCCGGTCCCGGGGCCCGGTCGTCACCTTCCCGTCCGTCAGGCGGTGACGACAGGGCCCGGGGGACGCGTCAGAGCTTCTCGGGCGTCCGGATCCCCAGCAGGGCCATGCCCCGGTGGAGCGTACGGGCCGTCAGGTCGACCAGGAACAGGCGGTTCTCGACGACCTCGGCCGGGTTGTCGGCGGACAGCACCTGGCACTGGTCGTAGAACGTCGTCAGGTGCGACGCCAGCTGGTAGAGGTACGCGGCGAGCTTGTGGGGCTCGTAGGCCGAGGCGACCTCCAGCACCGTCTCGCCGAACTGGTCCAGGTGCAGCCCCAGCGCCCGCTCCGCGGGAGCCAGGTCCAGCTCCGGGTGGGCGACCGGGCGGGCCTCGCCGGACTTGCGCAGGATCGACTGGATACGGGCGTACGCGTACTGGAGGTAGACGGAGGTGTCGCCGTTCAGCGAGACCATCTGGTCCAGGTCGAACTTGTAGTCCCGGACCGCCGAGGTCGACAGGTCGGCGTACTTCACCGCGCCGATGCCGACGTACCGGCCGTTCTCCGCGATCTCCTGCTCGGTCAGACCGACCTTCTCGGCCTTGTCGCGGACCACGGCCGTGGCCCGCTCGACGGCCTCGTCGAGCAGGTCGACCAGCTTGACCGTCTCGCCCTCACGGGTCTTGAACGGCTTGCCGTCCTTGCCGAGGACCGTGCCGAACGCGAGCTGGACCGCCTTCACGTCGCCGTTCAGCCAGCCCGCCCTGCGCGCGGTCTCGAAGACCATCTTGAAGTGCAGGGACTGGCGGGCGTCCACGACGTACAGGAGCGTGTTCGCCTTGAGGTGGAAGACGCGGTCGCGGATCGCGGAGAGGTCCGTGGCCGCGTAGCCGTAGCCGCCGTCCGACTTCTGGACGATCAGCGGGACCGGGTTGCCGTCGGGACCCTTGATGTCGTCGAAGAAGACGCACAGGGCGCCCTCCGAGCGGACCGCCACCCCCGACTCCTCCAGGAGGCGGCAGGTCTCCGCCAGCATGTCGTTGTAACCGGACTCACCGACGATGTCGGGGTCGCGGATCTCCATGTCCAGCTTCTCGAAGACGGAGAAGAAGTAGATCTTCGACTCGTCGACGAACTTCTGCCACATGGCGAGCGTGTGCGGATCGCCGGCCTGGAGGTCGACCACCCGGCGGCGGGCCCGCGTCTTGAACTCCTCGTCGGAGTCGAACAGCCTGCGCGCGGCCTTGTAGAGGCGGTCGAGGTTCGACATCGCCTCCTCACCGCTGACCTCGGACGCCTTGTGGTCCAGCTCGTGCGGGTGCTCGTCCAGGTACTGGATGAGCATGCCGAACTGGGTGCCCCAGTCGCCGATGTGGTGCCGGCGGACCACCGTCTCGCCGGTGAACTCCAGCAGCTGGACCACCGAGTCGCCGATGACGGCGGACCGCAGGTGGCCGACGTGCATCTCCTTCGCCACGTTCGGCTGGGCGTAGTCGATCACCGTCGTGCCCGGCGCGTCCGCGTACGGAACGCCCAGCCGGTCGGTGTCCGCGTACCGCGCCGCCAGGTTCTCGGTGATCGCCCTGTCGGTGATCGTCACGTTCAGGAAGCCGGGTCCGGAGACCTCGATGTCCTTGATCACCTCACCGGTGACGACCCGCGAGACGACCTGCGTCGCCAGTTCCCTCGGGTTGGCCTTCGCCTTCTTCGCCAGGGCGAGGATCCCGTTGGCCTGGAAGTCCGCCCGGTCGCTGCGTCGCAGCAGCGGGTCGGCCGAGGCCTCCGGCACGGTGGCGGAGATGGCGGACGCGAGATGCTGCTCGACGGTGGCGCTGAGGGACGTGACCGAGGCCATGGGGTGATTGCCGTTCTGCTCGGGTTCCGGGAGTTGCTGAGGACAGGGAAGCCAGTATCCCACGCGGTGAAAAGCGGTTTTCGCGGATGCCGTGCGGCCTGGGACAATGGGAGCGCCAGCCGTGCGACCGTCCGGCTGCCGTTGGAGAAAGAAGGACGTGCCGATCGTGGCTCTGAGCACCGAGACCACCGACTGGGTCTCCCGTTTCGCGGATGAGGTCATCGAGGAGTCGGAGCGTCGGGCCCCGGGCAAACCGGTCGTCGTCGCGTCCGGCCTCTCCCCCTCCGGCCCGATCCACCTCGGGAACCTGCGCGAGGTCATGACCCCGCACCTCGTCGCCGACGAGATCCGGCGGCGCGGCCACCAGGTCCGCCACCTGATCTCCTGGGACGACTACGACCGCTACCGCAAGGTGCCCAAGGGCATCGCCGGTGTGGACGAGGAGGCCTGGGCCGAGCACATCGGCAAGCCCCTGACCTCCGTCCCGGCACCGAAGGGCTCGCCGCACCCGAACTGGGCGGAGCACTTCAAGGCCGCGATGATCGAGTCGCTGGCCGAGCTGGGCGTGGAGTTCGACGGGATCAGCCAGACCGAGCAGTACACCGCCGGCGTCTACCGGGACCAGATCCTGCACGCGATGCGCCACCGCGGCGACATCGACGCGATCCTCGACCAGTACCGGACCAAGAAGGCCCCGGCCAAGAAGCAGCAGCAGAAGCCGCTCGACGAGGCCGAGCTCGAGGCCGCCGAAGGCTCCGGCGCCGCGTCCGAGGACGACGGCAGTTCCGGCTCCGCCGGGTACTTCCCCTACAAGCCCTACTGCGGCAACTGCGAGAAGGACCTCACCACCGTCACGTCCTACGACGACGACACCACCGAGCTGTCGTACAGCTGCACCGCGTGCGGCTTCGGGGAGACCGTCCGGCTGAACGAGTTCAACCGCGGCAAGCTGGTCTGGAAGGTCGACTGGCCGATGCGGTGGGCGTACGAGGGCGTCGTGTTCGAGCCGAGCGGCGTCGACCACTCCTCCCCGGGGTCCAGCTTCCAGGTCGGCGGACAGATCGTCGGGATCTTCGGCGGCAAGCAGCCGATCGGACCCATGTACGCCTTCGTGGGCATCAGCGGCATGGCGAAGATGTCCTCGTCCCGCGGCGGGGTGCCCACCCCGGCGGACGCCCTGAAGATCATGGAACCGCAGCTCCTGCGGTGGCTCTACGCCCGGCGCAGGCCCAACCAGTCCTTCAAGATCGCCTTCGACCAGGAGATCCAGCGGCTGTACGACGAGTGGGACAAGCTCGACGCGAAGGTCGCCGACGGCTCCGCCCTGCCCGCCGACGTGGCCGCGCACTCCCGCGCCGTGCGCACCGCCGGCGGGGAGCTCCCCCGCACGCCGCGGCCCCTGCCCTACCGGACGCTGGCCTCCGTCGCCGACATCACCGCCGGCCACCAGGACCAGGCACTGCGGATCCTCAGCGAGCTGGACCCCGACAACCCGCTCGGCTCCCTCGACGAGGCCCGCCCGCGGTTCGACAAGGCCGAGGCCTGGATCAACACGCACGTCCCCGCCGACCAGCGGACCATCGTGCGCGACGAGCCCGACGCCGACCTGCTGAAGTCCCTGGACGAGGCGTCCCGGCAGTCGCTGCGGCTGCTGCTCGACGGGCTGGCGGACCACTGGTCGCTCGACGGACTGACCCACCTCGTGTACGGCGTGCCGAAGGTCCAGGCCGGATTCTCCGCGGACGCCACGCCCAAGGAGCTGCCGCCCGAGATCAAGACCGCTCAGCGGGCCTTCTTCGCGCTGCTCTACCACCTGCTGGTGGGCCGGGACACCGGACCGCGGCTGCCCACGCTGCTGTTGGCGGTGGGACAGGAGCGGGTGCGGTACCTGCTCGGGGAGTAGGGCCGCGTTCACGACGAAGGGGGCGCCCGGTGTTCGCCGGGCGCCCCCTTCGTCGTACGCGTCACGCGACGGGGTCCGTCACGCGATGTGGTCCTCTTCCAGCTCCGCCGAGTGGCGCTGCTGGAAGCGCTCCGCGAGGGCCTTCAGGGCGCTCGGGCTCAGCGTCGTGCCGTAGGTCGCCTGGATGTTGTCGCCCAGGACGCGGGGCGTGGGGTAGCTGCCGTCTATCGACTGGCGGAACACCTGGTAGTACGCGTCCTCGTCCGGTTCCGGGGTGCCGCCGCCCTCACCCAGCTCGCGGGTGCGGCCCGGGGCCACCGGGATGGGGAAGCTGCCCGTCTCCTCCGGGGAGGGCTCCTGGACGGGGGGCTCCTCCTGGTACTGGTCCTGGTACTGCTCGGCCTGGAGCTGCTCCTCGTACCACTGCTCGTACTGGGCCTCGGGGTCGTACTGCGGGTTGTAGCCGCCGTGGTACTCGACCTGCTGCGGGTGGCGGGCGTGCAGCCACGGGTTCACTTCCGGTGGGGTGCCGGGGTATCCGGCGTCCGGGCCGGGGGGTGGGACGGGGCGCTGCCCGCCGGAGGGTGCCGCTGTCTGGGGGACGGGTGCCGCCCCAGCGGCACGATCGTCCACCGCTACGGCGGTGCCGGGCGCCGGTGTCGTGCCGGCCGCGGCGGATGCCGGAGCGGCCGGCAGCTCCTGCTGCGGCGCTCGCAGGCCCTGCTGAGCCGCCGGGATCTCCTGCTGGGGCGCCGGAGGCAGCAGGACCGGCTCGATTCCCGCCGCCGCCAGACCCGCCGGGGCCGTCTCCGCCAGGGGGACGCCGTACTTGGCCAGCCTCAGCGGCATCAGGGACTCCACGGGAGCCTTCCTGCGCCAGGCCCGGCCGAACCGGGAGCGGAGGCGGGCCTGGTAGACGAGACGTTCCTGCTCCAGCTTGATGACCTGCTCGTAGGAACGCAGCTCCCACAGCTTCATCCGGCGCCACAGCAGGAACGTCGGAACCGGCGAGAGGAGCCAGCGGGTGAGGCGGACGCCCTCCATGTGCTTGTCGGCCGTGATGTCGGCTATCCGGCCGATCGCGTGGCGGGCCGCCTCCACCGCGACGACGAACAGCACCGGGATCACCGCGTGCATCCCCACACCCAGCGGATCCGGCCAGGCGGCGGCGCCGTTGAACGCGATCGTCGCCGCCGTCAGCAGCCACGCCGTCTGGCGCAGCAGCGGGAACGGTATGCGGATCCACGTCAGCAGCAGGTCCAGCGCGAGCAGCACACAGATGCCCGCGTCGATGCCGATCGGGAAGACGTAGGAGAAGTTGCCGAAGCCCTTCTGGATCGCCAGCTCGCGAACCGCCGCGTAAGAACCGGCGAAGCCGATACCGGCGATGATCACGGCGCCGGCCACGACCACGCCGATGAGAACGCGGTGCATCCGAGTCAGCTGGATTGGCGCGGCCACCCGTATTCCCCTCCCGTTGCGTGTTGGTGCGCGCAACAGGGTGACACACGTGTGCGGCGCACGTGTTGCCGGTGGGTCAGCTCTTCTTCGAGGCCGACGCCGACGGCGACACCGAGGGGGACGTGGTGGCGGAGGCCGACGCGGCGGCCGACCGGGTCGCCGAGGGAGACGCCGTCGCCGACTTGCCCGGGGACGGGGACGTGCTCGAACCACCGCCGCCACCGGCGCCGTTGGCGGACCGGACCGCCGCCACCGCCTCCTTGGCCGCCTTCTCCGCAGCCTTCGTCAGGGTGTCCGCGTTCGGGGTCTTCTCACCGGCCAGACCCGCGCCGTTGTAGTCGACCGTCACGACGACGTTCTCGACCCGCGCGACGACCGTCTGCTGCTTGAAGGCGCCTTCCTTCTTCTTCAGGTCGTAGCGCACGGTCGTCGCCTGGTCGCCGGTCCCGGCGAGCGCCTGCGTCTTCGTGTTCGTCGCGCCCGCCACCGCCTGCGCACCCTGGACCTGCTTGGCGTAGTACTCCTGCGCCTGCTGGTCGCCGGAGGTCGCCGCGTCCGACTCGAACCGCAGCAGCGAGACGTTCAGCCAGCGGAACTGCGAGCCCTTCACACCGTTGTTGTCCAGGCTCGACCAGGAACAGGAGGCCCGGGAGGCGGTGTCGCTCGACGTGCCCTCCTTGCCCTTCGTCCCCTTCGGCACCAGCTCGGTCAGCGTCGTCTTCGACAGCACCGCGCAGGCCTCCGGCAGCGACTGGTACGCCGCGGCCTGCACCGTCGGCGCGGCACTCACGGAGGTGTCGACGGACGTGCCGGCACCTGCCTTCTGCGCGTCGTCGCCGGAGCCGGAGTCCGAGGAGCAACCGGCGACGATCAGCATCACGGGGAGTGCGGCTGCGGCGGCGAGGAGACGGTTCACGCCTCCGGCACGCTTCGTTCGCTGGTCACGCTGGTCGTCTCGCTGGGCTCGTCGCTGCATGGTTCCTTCACTCATGACGCTCGTGGTTCCTGCGGTCTGATCGGGTCCGAGGGGCCACGGTACGCGGTGAGGAAGCTGTGCGGCTGCGCTTCGGGGGCTTTGCGGACGCACGGCGAACGGGCCCGAAGTCGCCTCAGCCGGCAAGGGAGTCGGCGAGCCGGGCCGCCAGTTTCCGGGCCCTGTCCTGCATTTCCTTGCTGTCCGGGACCGTGCCGATGGTCGCCGGCTGCTCCTCGTACGCGATGGTCACGATGACGTTCGACGTGCGGAACGCCACAGTCACCGTGCGCTGTTTCGCCGTCGAACCGGAACTGGAGAGCACGTCGTCGACGAACGCCTCGTCGCCCAGGTCGTCGAGGAGGCGGGGCTGGAGGTCGGCGGGGGTGATGGAGGAGGACGGGGAGGGGGACGTGGACGTCGACGTGGCGGCGGGGGCGCCCGCGGCGGCGGACGGCGTCGCGCTCCCGCTCGCGCTCGTGGAGGGGGTCGCCCCCGGGCTGCCCGTCTCCGAGGCCGTGGGCACCGGCAGGTCCGCCGCCACCACCTTCTCGGCGAACAGCTCCTCGGCCTGACTGTCGTCGCTGACCGCGTTGTCGTACGACACCACGCGCTCGAAGTCGACGAAGAGGTGGTCGGTGGCGTCCGCCGACTCCACCTTCCAGCGGCAGCCGGCCTTGCGGTCCGTGTCGTACGTCGGGGTCGCCTCGCCCGCGTAGGCGGTCTCGCGCTGGGCCTCGTCGGTGATCTCGCGGATACCGGGGAGCAGCGAGTCGAGGAGGGAGCGGCCGACCGCGCCGCAGGCCTGCGGAAGGCTGTCGTACCGGCCGGGCTCGGCCGCGGCGGTCACCGTGCCGGCCTGGCCCGGGTTGGAGTCGTCCGCCGGGCCGCCGTCGTCCGAACTGCCGGTGCAGCCGGCCAGCAGCACCGCGAGGAGTGCGGCGACGCCGGATACGTACGCCTTCCGCTGCACGGTCGGCTCCTCTCGACGGTCACAACGTGGGTGGCTGGTCGTGCCCGGGCCGGTGCCCCCGTGTCTCCGCTGGTTATTCGCTTGCCGGACGGGGGCGGCCCCAACAGACAATGTGTATCGCACGCACCACCGTGGATGCCGGTCCGTCGTCCCTTTCGTCGACCTTGGCGCCGGTTTTGCGATTCAAGACTTCTGATGTGCTTCCGGGGGAAAGAGGACGATATGTCGTACGTGGAAATGCCGGGCGCGAAGGTTCCCATCCGCATGTGGACCGACCCCGCGACGGTCGAGGACGTGGCACTCCAGCAGCTGCGCAACGTCTCCACCCTGCCCTGGATCAAGGGCCTGGCCGTGATGCCCGACGTGCACTACGGCAAGGGCGCGACGGTCGGCTCCGTCATCGCGATGCAGGGCGCCGTGTGCCCGGCGGCGGTGGGCGTCGACATCGGCTGCGGGATGTCGGCGGTGAAGACGTCCCTGACGGCGAACGACCTTCCCGGGGACCTCTCCCGCCTGCGGTCGAAGATCGAGCAGGCGATTCCGGTGGGGCGGGGGATGCACGACGACCCGGTCGACCCGGGGCGGCTGCACGGCTTCGCGACCGCCGGGTGGGACGACTTCTGGGGCCGTTTCGGGGGCATCGCCGAAGCGGTCAAGTTCCGTGAGGAACGCGCCACGAAGCAGATGGGAACGCTCGGATCCGGCAACCACTTCGTCGAGGTGTGCACGGACACGGACGGTTCCGTCTGGCTGATGCTCCACTCCGGGTCCCGCAACATCGGCAAGGAACTCGCCGAGTTCCACATCGGCGTGGCCCAGAAGCTCCCGCACAACCAGGGCCTGATCGACCGCGACCTCGCCGTCTTCGTCGCGGACACGCCGCAGATGGCGGCCTACCGCAACGACCTGTTCTGGGCGCAGGAGTACGCGAAGTACAACCGCACGATCATGATGGCGCTCCTGAAGGACGTGATCCGCAAGGAGTTCCGGAAGGCGAAGCCGACCTTCGAGACGGAGATCAGCGCGCACCACAACTACGTGGCGGAGGAGCGCTACGACGGCATGGACCTGCTCGTGACCCGCAAGGGCGCGATCCGGGCCGGTTCCGGCGAGTACGGCATCATCCCGGGCTCCATGGGCACGGGCTCGTACATCGTGAAGGGCCTCGGGAACGAGAAGGCGTTCAACTCGGCGTCGCACGGCGCCGGCCGGCGCATGAGCCGCAACGCGGCGAAGCGCCGCTTCTCGACGAAGGACCTGGAGGAGCAGACGCGGGGCGTGGAGTGCCGCAAGGACTCCGGTGTCGTGGACGAGATCCCCGGCGCGTACAAGCCGATCGAGCAGGTCATCGACCAGCAGCGGGACCTGGTGGAGGTCGTGGCGAAGCTGAAGCAGGTCGTGTGCGTGAAGGGCTGACGTCGGTGGGGAAGGGGCCCGGGCCGGGTGGCTCGGGCCCTTTCCCCCTGGGCGGGCTGCGACCCGTGGCGGTCCGCCGGTGTCAGCCGGACGATTCCAGGAGGTTCGCCCGGAGGGTCGCGGTGAGTGCCTTCGTGTCCATGCCCAGCGCCCCGCTGACATAGCCCTCGGTCGAGCCGTAACGGGTGTTCAGGGCGTTCAGGTAGAGGCGCATGACCGATTCGGGGGCTCGGGCGAAGGCCGGCCAGGTCGGCGAGCGGCCCTCGTTGCGTGCGCGCCAGTCGGCGAGCAGGGACGGGGTCGCCCGTTCGGTGAGGGTGAAGTCCTCGGTGATCGTGCTCTCCGGGACGTCCAGGAGGGCCAGGACCAGGGCGGCGAGCTGGCCGGTGCGGTCCTTGCCGGAGGCGCAGTGGAAGACCAGGGGGTCCTGTGCTTCGGCGATGAGTTCCAGGGCCTGGCGGATTTCCTTTGTGCCGTCCTCCGCCACCTCCAGGTAGCGCTCGGCGAGGTAGGGGCCGGGGTCGACGTCGGGGGTCTGGGCGGCCTGGTCGTAGGGGCGGTGCTCGATGCTGAGGTTGTGGTAGGTGAAGGACGGGTGGGCGGGGATCCGGCCTCTGCCCTCCGCCTCCCACGGGTGGCGCAGGTCGATCACCGTGCGGATGCCGAGGGAGAGGAAGCGGTCCCAGTCGGGGGTGTCCGGCGTCAGTTTGCCGAGGGAGTCCGCGCGGTACAGGCGGCCGGGGCGGAGGCGGTGGCGGCCGTCCGCGGTGCGGTAGCCGCCGAGGTCGCGGAAGTTGTGCAGGCGGTCGAAGGGTATGTGTCGGTCCACGTCGGACCGGACGCCGGTGACGGGTGTTCAGTTCCCGTGCTTCACCGCGTAGATCAGCACGAAGGCGATGATGTGGATGCCGAAGAGGAAGTAGGCCAGGAAGTACCAGACCTGGCGTTCGTTCCTCGTCTCCTGGGCGAGTCGGCGCTGTTCCGCCGCCTTCTCCTCGGAGGTCCGCTCCGGCATCACAGTTCCCGGTGGACCTTCGTGTTGGAGGCCTGGGCGCGCGGGCGCAGGATCAGCAGGTCGACGTTGACGTGGCTGGGGCGGGTCACCGCCCAGGTGATCGTCTCGGCGACGTCGTCGGCGGTGAGGGGTTCGGCGACGCCTTCGTAGACCTTGGCGGCCTTGTTCTCGTCGCCGCCGAAGCGGGTCAGGGCGAACTCGTCGGTCTTGACCATGCCGGGCGCGATCTCGATGACGCGGACCGGCTGTCCGACGATCTCCAGGCGCAGGGTCTCGGCGAGGACGTGGGCGCCGTGCTTGGCGGCGACGTAGCCCGCGCCGCCCTCGTAGGTGCCGTGACCGGCGGTGGAGGAGACGACGACGACCGTGCCGTCGCCGCCGGCGACCAGCTTGGGGAGGAGGGCCTGGGTGAGGTTGAGGGTGCCGATGACGTTCGTCTCGTACATGGCGCGCCAGTCGGCCGGGTCGCCGGTGGCCACGGGGTCGGCGCCGAGCGCGCCGCCCGCGTTGTTGACGAGGACGCCGATCGTCCGGAAGGCGGTGGCGAACTCGTCGACCGCCGCGCGGTCCGTCACGTCCAGCTGGTACGCCGTCGCCGAGCCGCCCGCCGCGGTGATCTCCTCGGCCAGCGCCTCGATGCGGTCCTTGCGGCGGGCGGTGAGGACTACGCGGTAGCCGGCCGCGGCGAGCTGCCGGGCGGTGGCGGCGCCGATTCCGCTGCTCGCACCGGTGACGACGGCGATGCGGGAGGCGGCGGACGGTGCGGCGGTGGCCATGGGGGCTGCTCCTCGGGTTCTTCAAGGGTTCTGCGAGCGGTGTCGAAAGCCTGCTCGGTCAGGATAGGGGGATGGGGCCGGCGGGCGTTCGGTGATCTCGCTCCGCGGTCGGCCCGCCGGGGGGCGCGGTGGGAGAATGAGGTGGGTGATCCCCTGTTCAGGAGGTGGATCGATGGGACAGGCGCGCGAGGTCATGGACCGGCTCACGGAGGCGCTCACCACGAAGCCCGATGTGAGGGTCATCGCCGAGCTGTTCGCGGAGGACGCGGTCGCCGTCACTCCCGAGGCCGGTGAGCTGCACGGGCGCGACGAGATCGTCGAGTACTGGCGTCAGATGACGGACGCGATCCCCGAGGCGACGTACGAGCCGCTGCACCAGTACGAGATCGGGAGCACGGCCATCGACGAGGGGTTCTTCGGGGGCCGCAACACGGGGCCGCTGCAGCTGCCGGACGGGCAGACGATGCCCGCGACGCACAAGGAGGTCAGGATCCGCGGGGTGGACGTCGCGACGGTGGTGGACGGGCGGATCGTCAGCTACCGGCTCTACTTCGACCAGATGCAGTTCCTGGAGCAGCTGGGGCTGCTGCCCGACTTCGCGTCCGCCTGAACGGTCGGGTCAGCCGTGGCCTCGCGGGGCCCACATGATCACGGCCATGCCCGCGAGGCAGATCAGCGCGCCCGCGACGTCCCACCGGTCGGGGCGGTAGCCGTCGGCGACCATGCCCCAGGCCAGTGACCCGGCGACGAAGACACCGCCGTAGGCGGCGAGGATCCGGCCGAAGTGCGCGTCGGGCTGGAGGGTGGCGACGAAGCCGTAGGCGCCGAGGGCCATCACGCCCGCGCCGGCCCACAGCCAGCCGCGGTGCTCGCGCACGCCCTGCCAGACCAGCCAGGCGCCGCCGATCTCGAGGAGGGCGGCGGCGACGAAGAGGGCGGCGGAGCGCAGGACGAGCATGGCAGCAGCTTCGCACGCTGGTGCGGGGGCGGGCGGTGCGGTGAGCGCTTGGGCCCGTGCCGGGGCCGGGCGGCTGTCCGGTGGGGTCCGGCTTCCGACCGGTCGGGTCCCGGCGCGTCGTACGATCTGCGGACGGCGCTGACGAAGGGGTGGTGCGGGCGATGTCCGGGAACGTGCGGTCGCGGTTGCTGGACGAGTTGTCCACCGTCTCCCGCCGGTACGTGGCCGCGTTCGCGCTGTTCAACCAGGCTGTCGCGGACCGTCTCGGGCTGCACCCCACCGACTTGCAGTGTCTGAACCTGCTGTCGCTGGAGCGGGCGCCGGTGACGACGGGCCGGGTCGCCGAGCTGACGGGGCTGACCACCGGGTCGGCGACGCGGTTGGTGGACCGGCTGGAGAAGGCGGGCTATGTCGTGCGGGAGCGGGACGCGGTGGACCGGCGGCGGGTGCTGGTGGCGACGGTGCCGGAGCGGCTCGCCGAGTTCGGGCGGACGTGGGAGCGGCTGGGCGGCGACTGGAGCCCCCTTTTCGCGGACCTGGACGACGCCGAACTCGCCGTGATCGTGCGGCACATGCGGCGGACGGTGGAGTTCAGCGGGGAACAGGTCGTGCGGTTGCGGGGAGGCCGGGGCTAGGCATGCGGGCGATCCGGGACACGGACACGGACACGGGCACGGGCGCGGACATGGACACGGACGCGGACGCGGACGCGGACATACGGGTGGGGGAGGCCGGCGCCGCTTCCGTGGGCTCGGGGTGGGGGCTGCCCCGCCGGTGGCCGTTGCTGCTGGTCGCCGCCGCCGTGCTGCCGGGCGCGGTGCTGGTGCTCGTGGGGCGGTCGCTGGAGGAGCCGGCCGTCGAGGCGTGGCGGACGGTGTGTCTGGCGGTGACGGTGCAGGCACTGCCGTTCCTGCTGCTCGGTACGGCTCTGTCGGGGGCGATCAACGCGTTCGTGCCGGCGCGGGTGTTCAACCGGCTGCTGCCGAAGCGGCCCGCGCTCGCGGTGCCGGTCGCGGGAGCGGCGGGGGTGGTGCTGCCGGGCTGTGAGTGCGCCTCGGTGCCGGTGGCGAACAGCCTGATCGGCAGGGGGGTCACTCCGGCCGCCGCGTTCGCGTTCCTGCTGTCGGCGCCGGCCGTCAACCCGATCGTGCTGATCGCGACCGCCGTCGCCTTTCCGGGCAGTCCGGAGATGGTGCTGGCCCGGCTGCTCGCCTCGCTGGTCACCGCCGTCGTGATGGGGTGGCTGTGGTTGTGGCTGGGGCGCGCGGAGTGGCTGAAGCCGGCCGTGCGGCACACCGGGCACCGGCCGGGGCAGAGCCGGTGGACGGAGTTCCGGCGCGGTTTCCAGCACGACTTCCTGCACGCGGGCGGTTTCCTGGTGGTGGGGGCGATGGCGGCGGCGACCTTCAACGTGGCGGTGCCGCGCTCGGTGGTCGACGCGTTCGCCGACTCGGCGTGGCTGTCGGTGCTGTTCCTGGCGGTGCTGGCGATCGTGCTCGCGGTGTGTTCGGAGGCCGACGCGTTCGTGGCGGCCTCGCTGAGCGGGTTCTCGCCGGTGGCGCGGCTGACGTTCATGGTGGTGGGGCCGATGGTCGACCTGAAGCTGATCGCCTTGCAGGCGGGCACGTTCGGGCGGGCCTTCGCGGTCCGGTTCTCCGCGGCGACGGCCGTGGTGGCGGTGGTGTGCAGCGTGGTGGTGGGAGGAGTGCTGCTGTGAAGCGGTTCGTGCAGGTGGCGCTGCTGGTGCTGAGCGGGCTGGGCCTGTTGCAGGCCTCGCTCCTCACGGACCTGTACCTGAGGTACGTGAAGGAGGGCATGCGGCCGCTGCTGATCGGGTCGGGAGTGCTGCTGGTGGTGCTGGGGGTGGTGGAGGCGGTGTCCTGGTGGCGTGCGCGGGAGGGGGCCGACGGCCACGGACCCGACGGTGACGGGCACGACGGCACCCGCCGGGACACGCACGACGGTCACGGCTACGACGGCACCCGCCAGGACACTCACGACGCTCACGACGGTCACGGCCACGACCACTCCGGCGTCCCGCGGGTCGCCTGGCTGCTGTTCCTGCCGGCGCTGAGCCTGCTCTTCTACGCCCCGCCCGCGCTGGGTTCGTTCACCGCCTCCCGGGAGGCGCCCAAGGTGGTGGCCGTCGTCGAGGAGGACGGTTTCGATCCGCTGCCCGCGACGTCGCCGCTGCCGATCACGCTCACCGACTTCACCCAGCGGGTGCAGCAGGACACCGGGCGGGCCATCGAGGGACGCACGGTCCGGATGACCGGATTCGTCACGCCCGCCGGTGGGGGCGACGGCTGGTACCTGACCCGCATCCTGCTGTCGTGCTGTGCGGCGGACGCGCAGTCGGTGAAGGTGCGGGTGTACGGGGTGGAGGCGCCGGCCGCGGACACCTGGGTGACGGTGACGGGGACCTGGCACGCGGACGGCACCCTGGGGACGCAGTCGGCGGCGGTCGCGCTGGACGCCCGTAGCGTCGAGAGGACCGAGCGCCCGTCGAACGGGTACACGGACGCGCTGCCGCTGGGCTCGTGAACCGGAGAGGCCCGTGGTGCCCCCGGGTGTCCCGGGGTGCACGGGTCAGTGCGGGGTGCACGGGTCAGTGCTCGGGGTTCTCCGCGCAGCGCTCGCGGGCCGCGTAGGCCTCGTCGAAGTGGATCCCGGACCGGTTCTTCACCGCGACCAGGAGCTTGGGGCGCGCGCCGGCGATCCTTCGGGCCAGGTCGCTGTGGCGCAGGGGGCCGGGGGCGGGCGCGGAGCCGAGCAGGCTGCCCCACTTGTCGCTGATGCGGTCCAGCACGTGGGTGGTCGGGCACGCCTTGAGGAAGGCGTCGTACTCGGCGCGGGCCTTCCCCCCGCGGGGCGCGGGTCCGCCGTCAGGGCCGCCCGTTCGGCACGGGACGAGGTCTCGCCCTCTCCAGGGCCGACGCCCGGCACCGGCGCGCCCGGCACCGGCACGTCGGCACGTCGGCACCGGCACTCGGCACTGACGCCCGCGGGCCGGGGGAGCGGAATAGGGGGCAGGGGGTCGCTGTTGGGCCGTATAGTTTAACGGTCAACAACTTTGGAGGTTGAGCGACCATGCAGTTCGGGATCTTCACGGTCGGCGACGTCACGCCGGACCCCACCACGGGCCGTACGCCGACCGAACGGGAGCGGATCAAGGCCATGGTCGCCATCGCGTCGAAGGCCGAGGAGGTCGGGCTCGACGTGTTCGCGACCGGGGAGCACCACAACCCGCCGTTCGTGCCGTCGTCCCCGACCACGATGCTCGGCTACATAGCCGCGCGGACGGATCGGCTGATCCTCTCCACCTCGACCACCCTCATCACCACCAACGACCCGGTGAAGATCGCCGAGGACTTCGCGATGCTCCAGCACCTGGCCGACGGGCGCGTCGACCTGATGATGGGCCGCGGCAACACCGGCCCGGTCTACCCCTGGTTCGGGCAGGACATCCGCCAGGGCATCAACCTCGCCGTCGAGAACTACGCCCTGCTGCACCGGCTGTGGCGCGAGGACGTCGTCGACTGGGAGGGCACGTTCCGTTCGCCGCTGCAGGGCTTCACCTCGACGCCCCGGCCGCTCGACGGGGTCCCGCCGTTCGTCTGGCACGGCTCGATCCGCTCGCCCGAGATCGCCGAGCAGGCCGCCTTCTACGGCGACGGCTTCTTCCACAACAACATCTTCTGGCCGGCCGACCACACCAGGCGCATGGTCGAGCTGTACCGGACCCGGTACGCGCACTACGGGCACGGCACGCCCGAGCAGGCCATCGTGGGCCTCGGCGGGCAGGTGTTCATGCGGAGGAACTCCCAGGACGCCGTCCGCGAGTT
Source organism: Streptomyces sp. NPDC051315 (assembly GCF_044455165.1). Taxonomy (NCBI): domain Bacteria; kingdom Bacillati; phylum Actinomycetota; class Actinomycetes; order Kitasatosporales; family Streptomycetaceae; genus Streptomyces; species Streptomyces sp. NPDC051315. Next base: position 36,157 of record NZ_JBITEN010000030.1, on the reverse strand, counting down.
CCGGCCGTACTTCGACAACGCGCCCGTGTACGGGCACGGGCCGTCGCTGGAGGACTTCACCGAGCAGACCCCGCTGACCGTCGGCTCGCCGCAGCAGGTGATCGAGAAGACGCTGTCCTTCCGCGAGTACGCGGGCGACTACCAGCGCCAGCTGTTCCTGATGGACCACGCCGGGCTGCCGCTCAAGACCGTGCTGGAGCAGCTCGACCTGCTCGGCGAGGAGGTCGTGCCGGTGCTGCGCGAGGAGTTCGCGAAGGGGCGCCCGGCGGACGTGCCGCAGGCGCCGACCCACGCATCCCTCAAGGCCGCCCAGGAGGTGACCGTCGTATGAAGCTCGTCGTCGTCTCGGCGGGGCTGAGCGTCCCGTCGTCCACCCGGCTGCTGGCCGACCGGCTGGCGGCCGCCGTCGGACGGCAGACCCCGGTCGACGTCCAGGTCGTGGAGGTACGCGACCTCGCCGTGGACATCGCGCACCACCTCACCAACGGCTTCCCGGGACGGAAGCTGGCGGCCGCGCTGGACGCGGTGACGGGGGCGGACGGGCTGATCGTCGTCACACCGGTGTTCTCGGCGTCGTACAGCGGGCTGTTCAAGTCCTTCTTCGACGTGCTGGAGAGGGACGCGCTGGTGGGCAAGCCCGTGCTGGTCGCGGCGACCGGCGGTTCGGCGCGGCACTCGCTGGTGCTGGAGCACGCCCTGCGGCCGCTCTTCGCCCACCTGCGGGCCGTCGTCGTCCCGACCGGTGTGTACGCCGCCTCCGAGGACTGGGGCGCACCGGGGCTGCCGGAGCGGATCGAGCGGGCCGCGGGGGAGCTGGCGGCCCTGATGACGGGACTGTCGGCGGCGGAACCGGCGAAGCCGGCGAAGGACGACTTCCAGGTCGTGCCGTTCGCCGAACAGCTGGCGGCACTGTCCAGGCGGTGACCCTTGCGACGCCGGCCGGGAACGCAGTCCGGCGGGCGCCGCGCCGTCTGTCGGCAGGGAAACACAGCCCGGCGGGCGTCGGCCGGCGGGCGTCGCCGGGGCCGTCAGCCCGACCGGTGTCCGAGGACGAGGCCGGTTCAGGGCCGACGCCGACAGCCGGGGGCCGGGGGCGGCGGCTCCGAGGACGGCCACCCGAGGTGAGAGCCCAGTAAGAAGACCCACCCCAGGACCGCCCGCACCGCCCAGCCGCCGAAGGCCTTGGCAGACTGGACGCGTGCCTCCCACCGTGCTCCTGGCTGAAGACGACCGCGCCATCCGCCACGCCCTCGAACGGGCCCTGACCCTGGAGGGTTACCAGGTCACGGCGGTCGCCGACGGCGTCGAGGCGCTGGCGAACGCCCACCGGACGCCGCCGGACGTGCTCGTCCTCGACGTGATGATGCCCGGCATCGACGGCCTCCAGGTCTGCCGGGTGCTGCGCGCCGAGGGCGACCGTACGCCCATCCTCATGCTGACGGCGCTCGTGGAGACCGCCGACCGGATCGCCGGCCTCGACGCGGGCGCCGACGACTACGTCGTCAAGCCCTTCGACGTCGAGGAGGTCTTCGCCCGGCTGCGGGCGCTGCTGCGCCGCACGAACCCCGGCCTCCCGCCGGCCGAGGTACCGAAGCCGGCGGCGGCCTCCGAGCGGCATCTGGAGGCCGCCGGGCTGCGCATGGACCCGCAGGCGCGGCGGGCCTGGCGCGGGGAGCGGGAGCTGGAGCTGACCCGCACCGAGTTCGAGCTGCTGGAGCTGCTCGTCCGCAACGCGGGCATCGTCCTCGACCACTCCACGATCTACGACCGCATCTGGGGCTACGACTTCGGTCCCGGCTCCAAGAACCTCGCCGTCTACGTCGGCTATCTGCGCCGCAAGCTCGACGCGCCCGGCGCCCCGCAGCTGATCCACACCGTGCGGGGCGTGGGTTACGTGCTGCGGGAAGACTGAGGGGGCGGGTCCGGGTGGGCGGCCGTCCGATGCGGTGGGTGTCCCGGCGGCGGCCGAAGCTGGTCTCGCTGCGCACCACCTTCGCGGTGTCCTTCGCCGCCGTGACCGCCGCCGTCACCGTCCTCATCGGCGTGCTGTCGTACTCGGCCGCGGCCCGGCTGGTGCGGGTGGACCAGGAGTCCGTGTTCGACGAGGTCGTGCAGGACCTGCGTGACGAGGTGCGCGACCGGGCGATGGACCCCGAGGACTTCTCGTCCAGCGCGCCGGGCCACGACATCGTCCGGCCGGCCCGTACGGACGTGCAGGTCCTGGGGCCGGACGGGGCGGTCGTCGACCCCGGCAGCCCCGGGCTTCCGGTCAGGGACTCCGACCGGGAGGTCGCGGCCGCCGCCGGCGCCGGCACGCTCGCCGTGCACAAGGACGTCGACGTCGGCGACGACGTCTACCGCGTCGCGACGGTCGCGCTGGGCGGAGGGCGGGGCGCCGTGCAGGTCGCGCAGGAGTTCAGCGACACGGAGGACCTGCTGCGGGCGCTGCAGCAGCGGACGCTGGTGCTGATGATCGCGATCGTGACGGGGGCGGGCCTGTTCGGCTGGTGGCTGGCCCGCCGCATCACCCACCGCCTGGTCATCCTCACCACCGCCGCCGAGGACGTCGCCCGCACCCGCCGGCTCGGCGTCCAGGTGCCCGTCACCGGCTACGACGAGGTCGGCCGCCTCGGCCGCGCCTTCGACCGCATGCTGGGCCGCCTCGCCCAGTCGGAGGAGGACCAGCGCCGCCTGGTCCAGGACGCGGGACACGAACTGCGGACCCCGCTGACCTCGCTCCGTACGAACATCTCGCTGCTGCGCCGCATCGACGAGCTGCCGCCCGCCACCCGGGAGGAGCTCGTCGCCGACCTGGGCCAGGAGGCCCGCGAGCTCACCGACCTGGTGAACGAGCTGGTCGACCTCGCGGCCGGCCAGTCCGACACCGAGCCGCCGCGGCGGGTCGACCTCGCCGACCTCGCGGGGGACGTCGCCGGCCTCGCCCGCCGCCGCACCGGCCGGCAGATCCTGGTCCGGGCGAGCGGCGACACCACCACCCACGGACGGCCGGGCATGCTCCAGCGGGCGCTGTCCAACCTCGTCGAGAACGCCGCCAAGTTCGACCGCGGGGGACGGGCGCCCATCGAGGTCAACGTCACCGGCCCCGCCCGGCCCGGCACCGTCCGCGTCGAGGTCCTCGACCGCGGCCCCGGCATCACCGAGGCCGACCTCACCCGTGTCTTCGACCGCTTCTACCGCGCCGCCGACGCACGCTCCCTGCCGGGCTCGGGCCTCGGCCTGTCGATCGTCCGCGAGGTGGCCCTGGCCCACGGGGGAGCCCCGTTCGCCTTCCGGCGGGAGGGCGGCGGGTCGGTCATCGGGTTCACGGTGGGCGGCGGACCGGGGGATCTGAGCGGGACCGAGGGGTGAGGGGGCTGGGGCGGACGGGCCGGTGAGGGGTGCGGGGGTCTGGAGCGGACGGGCCCCGCGATGGTTGGGTGAGGGCCGTTGACGAGGGAGGGAGTCGACGCGTGCTGAACGACCTGGAGGCCGCCGCGCTGGCGGCGATCGACGAGGGGGCCGTCGGACGGACCCTGCTGGAACTGGTCGAGATACCCAGCGTCACCGGGAGCCCCGCGGAGTCCGAGATGCAGCACCATCTCGCCGGACGGCTGGAGCGGCTCGGGCTGGACGTCGATCTGTGGCGGATGGATCTGCCCGCCCTGTACGCCCACCCCGGCTTCCCGGGCACGGAGGCGCCGCGCGACGAGGCCTGGGGGCTCGTGGGGCACACTCCGGACGGGGGTGACGGGCCGACGCTGATCCTTCAGGGGCACGTGGACGTCGTACCGCCCGGGGACCTCGCGGCCTGGGCCGGTGATCCGTTCGTGCCGCGGGTGGACGGGGACGTCGTCCATGGGCGGGGCGCCTGTGACATGAAGGCCGGACTCGTCGCGCACCTGACCGCGCTGGCCGCGATCCGGGCGGCCGGGGCGCGGCTGCGCGGGCGGGTCGCCGTGCACTTCGTCGTCGGGGAGGAGGACGGCGGGCTCGGCGCCTTCGGCACGCTCCTGCGCGGCCACGGCGGCGACGCGTGCCTGATCGCCGAGCCGACGGCCGGGACGGTGATCACCGCGAACGCGGGCGCGCTCACCTTCCGGATCACGGTCCCGGGCAGGGCCGCGCACGCGAGTTCGCGGGAGGCGGGGGTCAGCGCGATCGACGCCTACCTGCCGTTGCACCGGGCGCTGGCCCGGCTCGAGGACGAGCGCAACCGCGACCCCGACCCGCTCCTCGCCGAGTACCCGATCCCGTACTCACTGTCCGTCGGCACCCTGCGCTGCGGGGACTGGGCGAGCAGCGTGCCGGACCTGCTCGTCGCGGAGGGACGGCTGGGGGTGCGGCTCGGGGAGGACCCGGCCGGGGCGCGGGCTGCGCTGGAGCGGTGCGTGGCGCAGGCGTGCGCGGCCGACCCCTGGCTGCGGGAGCATCCGGCGACGGTGACCTGGCCCGGCGGGCAGTTCGCGAGCGGGCGGCTGCCGGCCGGGCATCCGCTGAAGGACGCGGTGGCGGGGGCGTACGCCGACGCGACCGGTGCCCCGCGCCCGAGGGAGCGCGGGGCGACGTACGGCAGCGACCTGCGGCTGTACGCCGCCGCCGGGATCCCCGCCCTGCAGTTCGGGCCGGGTGACATCGCGGTGGCGCACAGCGCGGCCGAGCACGTGTCCGTGCGGGAGGTGGTGGACGTGGCGCGTGCGGTGGCGCTGACGGTGCTGCGGACGGTGGGGACGAAGTGACCGGCGGGGCTGGTGGACCGGGTGCCGGTGAGGGTGTGTCGCTCGGGCTGCGGCCCGCCCGTTCCGGCGGGTGGGGTGCGGGCGGGCGGCGAGCGCCGTCGGTGACGGCGTCACGTGACGGCCGACGGACGGGCGCCCGGCCGGAGGGTGCGGGCGGGTGGGGGGTGACGCGTGCCCGTCCGCGAGGTGGTTAGGGTGAATAATGCGATATGTAAGGCCATATGGGGAGTGCGAGATGGGCGGCGGATCGGACGTCGTCGTCGGTGAGGCGCTCACCGCGCGCGTCACTCTCGACGAGCAGGGCACCGTGACCGGCTGGAACCGCGGTGCGGGACACCTGCTCGGCTACGCCTCCGAACAGGTCGTCGGCCGGCCGGCGGCGGCCCTGCTCGCCGAGGAGCCGGTCGTCCGGGACCTCCCGCCCCTCGCCGAGCGGCCCAGATGGCACGGAACCCTCGCCCTCCGGCACCGGGACGGCCACCAGGTCGTGACCCGGGTGCTGGCCCACCACCGGATGCGCGAGCGGGGCAGGAGCGACGCCTGGCTCCTGCTGGCCCCGCTGACCGGGCAGGAGCCCGGGCCGATCGACGACGACCTGCTGGCCTGGAGTTTCGCCCAGTCCCCCTGCTGCGCGCTGGCGCTCTACGACACCCGGCTGCGCCTGTGCCGGGCCAACGAGAACATGGAACGGGCGGTGGCGCTCACCGAGGCCGACATGCGCGGGCTGCGCGTCCCGGAGATCGTGGACGAGGAGGCCGGCGAGCTGGCCGAGCGGGACATGCTGCGGGCGCTGGAGACCGGTGAGCCCCAGTACCGCGAGAACTTCCTGCGCACGGCCGGTGAGACCCGCGCGCACGCCTGGTCGGTCTTCGTGTCGCCGCTGCGGAGCCGGGAGGGCCGCACCCACGGTGTCTGTCTCTCCGCCCACGACATCACCGAGCAGTACTGGGCCCGCACCCGCCTCCAGCTGATCGCCGAGGCCAGCCGGAGCATCGGCAGCACCCTCGACGTGACGCGGACGGCGCAGGAACTGGCGGACGTGCTGGTTCCGGCCCTCGCCGACTTCGTCAGCGTCGACCTGCTGACGTCGTTCTTCGAGAACGGGCCTGAGGTGCCCCCGGCGCCGGCGGACGGCCCGCTGGTCCTGCGGCGCGTCGCCCACCAGTCCGTGCTCCCGGGACGGCCCGAGATCGCCGTCGAGGCCGGCGCGGAGGACGAGTACCCGGAGGGCTCCCCGCCGGTGGAGAGTCTCCGCGGCGGACTCTCGCTGCGGTACCGGGTGACCGACGCGCCGGTCGCCGAGTGGATCGCCCGGGATCCGCGGCGGGCCTCCCGGGTCCGCGACTTCGGCTTCCACTCGGTGATGACCGTGCCCCTGTCGGCCCGCGGCACCACCCTGGGCGTCGCCGTCTTCGCCCGCCACCGGCACCCCGACCCCTTCCAGCAGGACGACGTCGTCCTGGCCGAGGAACTGGCGGCCCGCGCGGCGGTCTGCGTCGACAACGCCCGGCGCTACACCCGCGAACGCGGCACGGCGGTCACCCTCCAGCGCAGTCTGCTGCCGCGGCGGATGCCCGAGCAGTCCGCGGTGGAGGTCGCCTCCCGCTACCTCCCGGCCGGCGCCCGGGCCGGGGTGGGCGGGGACTGGTTCGACGTGATCCCGCTGTCCGGGGCCAGGGTGGCACTGGTCGTGGGGGACGTGGTCGGCCACGGCATCCACGCCTCCGCGACCATGGGACGGCTGCGTACCGCCGTACGGACCCTCGCCGACATCGACCTGCCCCCCGACGAACTGCTCACCCACCTCGACGACCTGGTGGGCCGGCTCGCCGACGAGGCGGAGGGCACGGAGGAGGCCGCCGCGGGCGGCGGTTCCGGAGAGGTCGGGGCGACCTGTCTGTACGCCGTGTACGACCCGGTCTCGCGCCACTGCACGTTCGCCAGGGCCGGGCACCCGCTCCCGGCCGTGGTCGGCCCGGACGGCACCGTGAAGCTGCTCGACCTGCCGGGCGGACCCCCGCTGGGCCTGGGCGGACTGCCCTTCGAGGCGGTCGAGGTCGACCTGCCCGAAGGCAGCCTGCTGGCCCTCTACACCGACGGCCTGATCCGGTCCCGGGACAACGACGTCGACGAGGGCGTCTCCCGCCTGTGCCGGGCCCTGACCCCTCCGGCGGCCTCCCTCGACGCCCTCTGCGACAGGGTCCTCGCCACGGTGCTCCCGCACCGCCCCGTCGACGACGTGGCCCTCCTCGTCGCCCGCACCCGCGCGCTGGACGCCTCCCAGGTCGCCACCTGGGACGTGGTCCCCGACCCCGCCGCCGTCGCCGGGACCCGCAAGAACGTGGCCGACCGGCTGGCGGACTGGGGCCTGGCCGACGCCGCCTTCGTCACCGAGCTGATCGTCAGCGAACTGGTCACCAACGCCATCCGCCACGCCGAACCGCCCATCCAGCTCCGCCTCATCCTCGACGGGAACCTCATCTGCGAGGTCTCGGACGCCAGCAGCACGGCGCCCCACATGCGCCGCGCCCGCACCTACGACGAGGGCGGCCGCGGCCTGCTCCTGGTCGCGCAGCTCGCCCGGCGCTGGGGCACCCGCCCCGGCGCCAAGGGCAAGACGATCTGGGCGGAGCAGGCCGTGGAGGACACGGACGGGGCGGCGGGGGCGGGACAGCGGCTGTGGCCGTAGTGCGCCGGCCGGCGGTTCGCCCGAGCGCCGTCCACGGCCCCGCGCAGCTCCTCGGCCCGTGACGGCGGAGCTCGCAGCTCCTCAGCCCTTGACGGCGGAGCTCGCGACGCCTTGGACGAACCACCGCTGGAAGAAGACGAAGACCACGAGGACGGGCAGGACGAGCAGGACGCCGAAGGCGAGGATCTGCCCCCAGTCGGGCGGCAGTTGTCCCTGGAAGACGCTCATCTCCAGGGGGAGGGGACGGACGGCGGGGTCGGAGACCATGAGGACCGGCCACAGGAAGGCGCCCCACTGGGTGAGGAAGGTGAGGATCGCGACGGAGGCGAAGGCCGGCTTCGACATGGGCACGATGATGGCGAAGAAGGTGCGCCAGGGGCCGGCGCCGTCGATGCGGGCGGCCTCCTCGATGCTCGGCGGGATCGAGCGGAAGAACGTGTGGAACTGGTAGACGGAGAAGGCGTTGGCGATGAACGGGACCGCCTGGATGTAGAGCGTGTCGCGCTGGTCGTTGAACATGTAGAACAGCGGGACGGCGACCGACTCGAACGGGACCAGCATCAGCAGCAGGACGAGGGTGAACACCGCCTCCCGGCCGCGCCACCTCAGCCGTGACAGCCCGTACGCGGCCATCGAGTTGACGAAGAGGCCCCCGGTCACGACCACGAACGCCAGGAGCAGCGAGACGCCCATGAAGCGCCAGAAGTAGCCGGTGCTGTCGGAGTCGAGGGCGTCGAGGACGGCGGAGTAGTTGTCGAGGGACAGGTCGGTGGGGAGGAAGCCGGACAGGCCGTCGAGGACCTGGTCGGACGGCTTGAGGCTGCCCAGGAACAGGTAGAGGACGGGCAGCGTGAAGACGAACGCGAGCACGCCGAGGACGGCGTAGTCGGCGATCCGGCGCAGCGGTGTGCGGGTCGTGGCCATGGTCAGTCCTCGTTTCCCGGCCGGACGAGGCGGCGTTGGATGAGTGTCAGGACGACGACGACCAGGAAGAAGACGACGGTGATCGCGGACGCCTGTCCGATGTTGTTCTGGTCGAAGGCGGTGGTGACGGCCTGGTACATCACGGTGCGGGTGGCGTCCTCGTCCAGGCCGCCGCCGCGGATGAGGACGTAGACCTGGTCGAAGACCCGGAAGGACAGCACCGAGGTGAGCATGGCGACGAAGACCAGGGTGCCGCGGATGCCGGGCAGGGTGACGTGGCGGAACTGCTGCAGACGGGAGGCGCGGTCGAGCCGGGCGGCCTCGTAGAGCTCGGTGGGGATCTGCTGGAGGCCGGCGAGCAGGATGACCATCTGGAAGCCGACGCCCTGCCAGACGGACAGCACGATGACGCAGGCCATGGCGGTGGCGGCGTCACCGAGCCAGTCGAAGGCGCCCCAGTTGCCGAAGGTGACCGCGTCGAGCAGGGAGTTGAGCATGCCCTGGTCGCTGCGGGCGAGGATCAGCCGCCAGATGACGGCGACCAGGGCCATCGGGAAGACGACCGGCATGAAGAAGAAGGACCGGAACAGGCCGATGGCCTTGATCTTGCGGTTGAGCAGGATCGCCAGCGCGAGGGCGAGCCCGGTCTGCAGGGGGACGACGACCACGGCGAAGGTCAGGTTGTTCAGCAGGGCCCGCAGGAACGGGCCCGACAGGTCGGGGTCGGTGAACAGCCGCCGGTACTGCTCCAGGCCGAAGAACGACGGCGCCAGGGGGGAGCCGAGACGCACGTTGTGGAAGGAGAGCACCACGGCGTAGCCGAAGGGGATGCCGACGAAGGCGACGAGTCCGGCGACGGCGGGCGCGGACATGAGCAGTCCGTGCACCCAGTCGCGGTTCTTCCGCGCCGGCCGCGAGGGCTTCGCGTTCGTCACGGGTGGGGCCTTCTCCCGGCGGGAGGGCGCGGCGTGCGCGGGTTCCACGGTCTTCACGGGTGGGGTCCTGTTCCCGGCGGGGCGGGCGGGACTGTCGTCCGCCCCGGCCGATGCGTCCTACGGGATCTTGTAGCCGGCGTTGTCGGAGAAGTCCTGGTCGATGGCGCGGGCGGCCTTCTCCAGCGCGCTCTTGGGGTCGGCGCCCCCGAAGACGGAGTTGAGGGCCTCGCCGAACTTGGCGGTGACGGTGGGGTAGCCGGCGGTGATCGGGCGGGTGACGGTGACGCAGGATTGGGTGATGTCACTGTCACCGCAGGGCTTGGCGAGCTGGTCGGCGAAGAGCTGGAGGGGACCGCCCTGCTGGTAGAGCTCGCTCTTGGCGAGGGCGGTCCTGGTGGCCGGTACCGCGCCGTTGGCCGTGGTCATCGCCGTGACGTTGGCGTCGCCGAGCAAGTAGTCGAGGAAGGCGCCGGCGGCCTTGGCGTTCTTGGTGGCGGCGCCGATGCCCCAGGCCCAGGAGCCCTGGCCGGACTTGGGTCCGTTACCGAAGTCGGGCAGCGGCATCACGACGAGGTCGTCGCCGAGCGCCTCGCTGTAGGCGGGGTACATCCAGTGGCCGACCCAGCTCAGCGCCACGCGGCCCTTGGCGAAGGCGTTGCCGTCGGTGTTGGGATCGACGAAGGTCTTCCAGGACTGGAAGGTCTTCATCGCCGCGACGACGGCCGGGGTGTCGAGGGCGCCTTCGGCCTTGCCGTCCTTCAGCAGCGAGCCGCCGGCCGACCAGACGACGGGAGCGAAACCGTAGGTGCCCCACTCGGTGGCGTACCCGTTGGCCTCCTGGAGGTCGAGGACCTTGCCGTCGGAGTCCTTGGCCTTGAGCGCCACGAGCGCGTCGGTGAACTGCTCGGCGGTCCAGCCGTCGGACAGACCGGTGGGGTACGTCACTCCGGCGGCGTCCAGCAGCCTCTTGTTGCCGTAGACGCCGAGCCCCGAGTCGTACATGCCGAGGCCGTAGTGCTTGCCGTCGATCTCGCCCTGCGCCTTGTTGGCGTCGGTGGCGTTGGCCATCGTCCGGGAGGAGACGTAGGCGTCGAGGGGGGCGAGCTTCTTGTTGTAGACGAAGTTGGCCATGGTCGGGCCGTCGAACTCCATCACGTCCGGCAGCTTGGCGGCGTCGGTGGCGGTGATGGTCTTGGTGTAGTCGTTGCCGGGGATCAGCTTCAGCTCGACCTTGACCTTGTCCTGCGAGGAGTTGAAGGACGCCACCGCGCTCTGCAGCGCGGCGTCCTCGCTCTTCTGGCCCTGGTGGGCCCAGACGCTGATGGTGCCCTTGCCGCTGCCGGCCTCGGCGGAGGCGCCGGTTTTGCTGCCTCCGCCACAGGCGGCCAGTGCCGCCAGGGGGAGGGCCAGGGCCAGGCCCGTACAGGCCGTGCGGCGCTGCCTTCTGCTTCGTGCGTCCATGGGTGGGTGCCTCCGTGCGTCGGTGCGGGGTGAGGGCGGCTGCGGGTGCTGTCCGGCCGGGCGGTGGAGCGGGTTCGGGGCTCCGGTGCAGGCGGTTCACGGCTCGGTGCTGTGGTGCTGGTGGGGCCAGTGCCCGGTTCGTGGGGCTGGTGGTGCTGGTGGTTCATTACGGGGCTCGGGGGCCGCGCCCCAGGGTTGGGCCGGGGGTCACCGGGGTCCGCGGGGGTCCGGTGGGGCGGTGGTGTCGCGCAGGACGAAGCGGATGGGCATCTGCACGTGCCCGGGCAGGTCGGCGTCCGGCTCGTCCAGCCGCCGCAGCAGCAGCCGGGCGGCCTCGGCGCCCTGTCCGGCAACCGGCTGGGCGACGGTGGTCAGCCCGATCACGTCGGCGAGTTCGTGGTCGTCGAAGCCGACGACGGAGACGTCGTCCGGCACCCTGAGCCGGTGGCGGCGCAGGGCGCGCAACGCGCCCATCGCCATCTCGTCGGACTGGGCGAACACGGCGGTCGGCGGACGGGAGACGGCGAGCAGTTCGGTCATCGCCCGCTCGCCGCCCTCGACGGTGTAGCCGCCGTCCGCCTCCAGCGCCGGGTCGTGCGCGATCCCGGCGTCGGCCAGTACGTCGAGGTATGCCCGGCGGCGGTCGACGGGGGTGGTCCAGTGCAGCGGCTCGCTGGCCCCGGAGATCATGCCGATCCTCCGGTGGCCCAGGTTCACCAGGTGCCGTACCGCGCTCTCCGCCCCGGCCCGGTCGTCGATGCCGACCACCGTGAAACCGTCCCGCGCCACACCGACCGTGGTGGCCAGCGGTACCCCGAGGGAGCGCAGCGCGCGGGCCTCCTCCTCGTCGGGGATCAGCAGCGACAGCACGGCGTCCACCCGCTTGCGCACCGGCAGGTTGGTGAGGAAGCGCTTGCGTGTCTCCGGCGAGCCAAGGTTGTACAGCAGGACGTCGTAGCCGGCGGCGCTGAACACCTTCTCGGCGGCGTCGAGCACGGTGCCGAAGAACCAGCGGCCGATGTAGGGGGCGACGACCCCGATGGTGAAGGTGCGCCCGCTGGCCAGGCTGGAGGCGGAGCGCGAGGCGGTGTAGCCGAGCTGGGCGGCGACGGCCGCGATCTGGGCCCGCACCTCCTCGGACACGCCCGCCCGGCCGCGCAGGGCGCGGGACACGGTGGACGCGGAGACCCCGGCGGCGCGGGCGACATCCGTGATGCTGACCGTCACGGCGCACTTCCTCCTGTTGGTTTCACGTCGGTGTGATCTGTGGGTGACGAGACCGTAAACCTGCCTCGTGTGTTGCGCAAGCGTTTGCGTTCTTATTTACTTGGGCCGATTCTCAAGTGAGACCTTCATGGTCACTGGTCAGCGCACGCGTTTGGGCGCTGTGAGCCGACAGGAACTGTGCATGCGATACGCCCCGCCCGGCCTCGTGGTGAACGACTTCGCCCTCCTGCGCGACGACGACGGCACGTACGCGGTGCTGCACCTCCAGGGCCCCTGCACCCCGGACTTCGACCACCTGCGGATGGAGACCTCCTACGGCCGGGCCACCTCCACCGACCTGGTCCACTGGCAGCCCGCGGGCACCGCCTTCGGCACGGGCCTGCCGGGCCGCTTCGACGCGCAGGCCGTCTGGACCATGCACCCCGTCCGGCACGGCGACGGGATGGCGATGTTCTACACGGGCGTCTCGGGCCTCACCGACGGCGGCTGGCCGCTCCAGTCGGTCGGTCTGGCCTATGCGGACCGCACCGACGGCACCGGCTGGCGCCGCCACGGCACCGGGCCGGTCGTCGAGGCCGACGCGCGCTGGTACCGCACCGGCGAGCGCATGGGCTGGCGCGATCCGTTCGTCGTACCCGACGACGAGAAAGACGGCTGGGTCATGGCCGTCTGCGCCGCCGACGCCTCCCTCCCCGTCGAGGTCGGCGGCTGCGTGGCCTGGGCCACCTCCGACGACCTGGAGCACTGGACGGTCCACCCGCCGCTCATCTCACCGGGCGACGTCGACGAACTGGAGTGCCCGGTCCTGGAGCGCCTGGACGACGGCAGCTGGCTGCTCCTCGGCTCCATCGGCGCCACCCGCGGCTTCGAGGCGTGGACCGCGCCCCGCCTCCGCGGGCCGTGGACCCGCCGCGGCCCTCTCGGTCCCTCGGGTGCGTACGCCCCCCGGGTCGTCACCGCCCCCGACGGCTCCCGCGTCGTCGTGCACACCACCCCGCGCCGCGTCGGCCTCACCGACGCCGGCGAACGCTGCCGCGGCATGATCGCCCAGCCCAAACTCCTCGTCACAGCGCCGGACGCGGCACCCCGCCTGGAGTGGTGGCCGGGCCTGGACGACTGGCTGGACGAGGGAACGGACCGGCCCACCCTGCACGCGGTCGGTGACGTCGACGTGTCGGCACCCGTGGACGTCACCCTGCGCACGGCCGCCCCCGGCAGCGACCGACCGGCCCTCACTGTGGGCTGCGACGGCAAGAACCTCTGGGTCACCGGACCCGACGGGACACGGCTGGGCGAGACGGTCCTGGCCGCGCCCGCCGCCACCGTGCGCATCCTGACCGTCGGCGAGTACGTCGAGGTCTACGCCGACGGCGTCTTCGTCCTCACCACCCTGTGCTACTCCGGGCACCCCGCCCAGTGGACCGCGGTCACCGAAGGCCGTGCGCGCACCGTCACCGTCCGCCCGGTCCGCCTGCCCGACCCGCACCGCGACGACGCCTCGGCCGTCTGGCCCGGGCCCGCACCCCGGTGACCCTCCGCGCCGGCGGCGTCTGACGGGGACGGCATGAGCAGCCTCGCACCAGGACGACGCACTCCCGCCGCTCCCACCCGGTCAGCGGCGCCCGGGACATCGCGACGGCCGTTCCAGGACGAGGGGCGGGTGCCGCGGGGACCCTTCGTCGCGTCCGGTCCGGCTTCCTGGACGGCGGCCAGGAAGCCGGGGAGGTCGGCGGCGAGGCCGTACCGCTAGGCCGTGTCGGAACCGAAAAAGGGCGGAGCCCGAAAGCCCCGCCCCCTACCCGTCACCTCGGCTCAGGGCCACACCAGGCAATACGGCTGATGCCCCGCCTCATGCAGCCGGTGCGAGAAGTCCTGCCACTCGTGCAGCAACTGATACACGTTGAACGCGTCCCGGGGCCCGCCCCGGTCCGGCACCGTCGACCAGATGAACGCCGCCGCGCCGACCGCCTCCTCGCCGATGTCGCGGAGCGGGTCGACCACCGTCATGGGGAGCTTCACGACCGCGTAGTCGGGGTGCAGGACCACCAGTTCCAGCGGCGGCACCTTGTGCAGGGGGACGCCCTCGATGCCCGTCAGGACCATCGCCGCCATCGTCTCCGGCTTGATCTTGGTGAACATGCCGTTCATGCCGAGCTCGTCGCCGCCGAGTTCCTCGGGCCGCATCGAGATCGGGACGCGGGCCGCGGTCGCGCCGTCCGGCGCGCCGAAGTACTTGTACGTCACCCCCACCCGACCACCATTCCTGCTCCCCGCCCGCAGGCGATCCACGCGGCGGTCGATCCGCCGGTCGATCGGCTCGGGCTCACTCGGTACACCCTGTGCCTGACGTGCTTCGGTGCTCTCTGCCGCTGCCTCCGCGTCGCGTCGGTGCCTTCCCCGCCGGGCACGTCGAGGACCCAGGTCATCAGTCCCCTCGCCCAGTCCGCCACCGCGATGCATATCTCCACCCGACTGCTTTTCTAGGACGCGTGGTCCCCGCCGCGCAACCCGATCATCGTGTCAGTGACCTCCCCCACGGCCGCCCGCCGAAACGTGCGCTGAAACACCTGTCCGCAGGATCTTCGCAGCCCTCTCGACGCATCGTCGGTGTGAGCCGCGTCCACAGGGGCCAGTTTCGCAGATGGCGGACGGGCGGGGGCTGGTCGTCCGGTCACGCGGGCCGCGGCCCGGGCCCGCAGCCCGGCCCCCGCTGCCCGCGAGCCGCCCTGGCCTACCCTGAGGATGTCACTGGCAACCGCAGTCCCAGAAGTCGGAGAAGGTCGGAGTAGCCGCAGGTCATGAGCGAAATGCCTTATTCATACGATGCGCCTGTCTCGCAGGCCCTGTTCGACCGTGCGGCCGCCGTCACGCCGGGCGGCGTGAACTCCCCGGTGCGCGCCTTCCGCGCGGTCGGCGGTACGCCCCGCTTCATGGTGTCCGGCAGCGGTCCGTACCTGACCGACGCCGACGGGCGGGAGTACGTCGATCTGGTCTGCTCCTGGGGACCCATGATCCTCGGGCACTCGCACCCCGAGGTCATCGCGGCCGTCCAGGACGCCGTCTCCCGCGGGACCTCCTTCGGTACGCCCGGCGAGGGCGAGGTCGCGCTCGCCGAGGAGATCGTGGCGCGGGTCGAGCCCGTGGAGCAGGTGCGGCTGGTCTCCAGTGGGACCGAGGCCACCATGTCCGCCATCCGGCTCGCCCGCGGGTTCACCCAGCGGTCCAAGGTGATCAAGTTCGCCGGCTGCTACCACGGGCACGTCGACTCGCTGCTGGCCGCGGCCGGCAGTGGCGTGGCCACCTTCGCGCTGCCGGACACCCCCGGGGTCACCGGCGCCCAGGCCGGCGACACCATCGTCCTGCCGTACAACGACCTCGAGGCCGTGCAGGAGGCCTTCCACCGGCACCCCGGTGAGATCGCCTGCGTCATCACCGAGGCCTCGCCCGGGAACATGGGCGTGGTGCCTCCGCTGCCCGGGTTCAACCAGGGACTCAAGGACGCCTGCGCCACCAACGGTGCCCTCTACATCTCCGACGAGGT
Source organism: Streptomyces sp. NPDC051315 (assembly GCF_044455165.1). Lineage (NCBI taxonomy): Bacteria > Bacillati > Actinomycetota > Actinomycetes > Kitasatosporales > Streptomycetaceae > Streptomyces > Streptomyces sp. NPDC051315. The sequence continues at coordinate 20,644 of NZ_JBITEN010000030.1, read as the reverse complement.
CATGACCGGCTTCCGGACCAGCCGCGCCGGGTGGTACGGCATCGACGGGGTCAGGCCGGACCTGATGACCTTCGGGAAGGTGATGGGGGGCGGCTTCCCGGCCGCCGCCTTCGGTGGCCGTGCCGACGTCATGGCGCACCTCGCGCCCGCCGGGCCCGTCTACCAGGCCGGCACGCTCTCCGGGAACCCGGTCGCCACCGCCGCCGGCCTGGCCCAGCTCCGTCTCCTCGACGACGCCGCCTACGCCAAGGTCGACGCCGTGTCCGAGCAGATCCGGGCGCTCGTGTCGGAGGCACTGTCGAAGGAGGGCGTGGCGCACACCGTGCAGAACGCCTCCAACATGTTCTCCGTCTTCTTCACGGACCGCGCGGTGCGCACCTACGAGGACGCCAAGGCGCAGGAGTCGTTCCGCTTCACCGCGTTCTTCCACTCGCTGCTGGCGAACGGCGTCTACCTGCCGCCGTCGTCCTTCGAGTCCTGGTTCGTGTCCACGGCCCACGACGAGCGGGCCATCCAGCGGATCGCCGACGCCCTCCCGGCGGCGGCCCGAGCGGCGGCGGAGGCCACGGCGGAATGAGCGGCACCAGCAGTGACATCACCGTCGTCCACCTCATGCGGCACGGCGAGGTGGCGAACCCGGACGGCATCCTCTACGGCCGTCTCGCCGGCTACCACCTCTCCGAGCTCGGCCGGCAGATGGCCGACCGGGTCGCCGATCACCTGGCCTCCCGGGACGTCACCCACGTGGGCGCCTCCCCGCTGGAGCGGGCGCAGGAGACGGCGGTCCCGATCGCCAAGGCGCACGGTCTGGACCTCGCCACCGACGCCCGGCTCATCGAGGCCGACAACGTCTTCCAGGGCAAGACCTTCGGCGTCGGGGACGGGGCGCTGCGCCGGCCGGAGAACTGGCGGCACCTCGTCAACCCGTTCAAGCCGTCCTGGGGCGAGCCCTACGTCGACCAGGTCGTGCGCATGATGGGCGCGCTGGACGCCGCGAAGGACCAGGCGCGGGGGCACGAGGCCGTGCTCGTCAGCCATCAGCTGCCGATCTGGATCGTGCGGTCGTACGTCGAGCGCCGGCGGCTGTGGCACGACCCGCGCAGGCGGCAGTGCACGCTCGCCTCCCTGACGACGTTCACCTACCAGGGCGACACGATCGTCTCCGTCGGCTACAGCGAGCCGGCCCTCGACCTGGTGCCGCCCCATCTGCGGGCCGGTGCCAAGCCGGTGCAGGGGAAGGGCAAGGCCTTCGGGGCGTAGACCCCCGCGGGTCTCTCGCGGTCGCCTTCCGGCGCAATGGCTCGATCCTTACGTCTGTTACGGAATCCGTAAGAATCGGCGGAACCTCCCCGTTCGTCCCGTCCTCTGAGTGGGTGACCACCAGAGCACGTGACGAACGGGGATGCCATGCGCACTCTCACCCGAAGGGGAGCCCTCGGGCTCGGGGCCGCGGCCGCGGCCTCCGCCGGACTCGCAGGATGTGCCGACCTCTCCTCCTCGGACGGGTCGAAGCGCACTCCGGGTTCCGGAAAGAATCGTTCCGCCAGCCCCCAGGGCAGCCCCACGGCCACCGCGCGCCCCCTCGGGGACGGCTCCACCTCCTTCACCGGCAAGCAGCCCCACCAGCCCGCCGCGCCGGAGCCGCTGGAGCCCGGCCAGGAGCCGCCGCAGTTCGTCGTCTTCTCCTGGGACGGCGCCGGCGAGGTCGGCAACGGCCTCTTCACCCGCTTCCTGGACCTCGCCAAGGAGCACGGCGCGTCCATGACCTTCTTCCTCTCCGGGCTCTACCTCCTGCCCGAGTCGAAGAAGCGCCTCTACGACCCGCCCAACAACCCGCGCGGCGCCTCGGACATCGGCTACCTCACCGACGCGCACATCAAGGACACGCTCGCGGGTGTCCGCCGCGCCTGGCTCGAGGGACACGAGATCGGCACCCACTTCAACGGGCACTTCTGCGGCGACGGCCGCGGCTCGGTCGCCCACTGGACCCCGCGGCAGTGGCGCAGCGAGATCGACCAGGCCAAGTCCTTCGTGAAGGAGTGGCGGACCAACACCGGCTGGACCGATCTGCCGGCGCTGCCCTTCGACTACGACAAGGAGCTGGTCGGCGGCCGCACCCCCTGCCTCCTCGGCCAGGAGAACCTGCTGCCCACCGCCCGGGCCCTCGGCTGGCGCTACGACGCCTCCTCGCCCGGTGGCCGGCAGGTCTGGCCGGACAGGAAGCAGGGCATATGGGACCTGCCGTTGCAGCAGATACCCTTCCCCGGCCGCCGCTTCGAGGTCCTCTCCATGGACTACAACATGCTCGCCAACCAGTCGGTCAACTCGACCAACGCACCCGCTCACAACCACCCGGGCTGGCGCGAGCAGGCGGCCGGGGCGTACATCCAGGGATTCAAGCGGGCATACGAGACGAACCGGGCGCCCCTCTTCATCGGCAACCACTTCGAGCAGTGGAACGGCGGCATCTACATGGACGCCGTCGAGCAGGCCTTCACGCACATCGCGCGCGAGAAGGAGAAGGGCGGGGACGTGCGGCTCGTGTCCTTCCGGCAGTTCGCCGACTGGATGGACGTACAGAAGCCGGAGGTGCTCGCCGGGCTGCGCACCCTGGAGGTCGGGCAGCGGCCGGACGGGGGCTGGAAGTCCTTCCTGGGGCAGACCGCGACCGGGTCCGGAACCACCGGCTGAAATGCGGATCTCCCCCCGCAAGGGGGGTGCCCGAGATCCCCGGAACGGGCATGCGAAACTTTTCACATGAGTGCCGCCCGTCTGACGACCGCCGCCGGTGCCGCGGCTGCCGCGCTGCTGCTGTCCGCCTGTACCTCCGGAGGTCTCTCCGGCGGGGGCGGTGACACCAACTTCATCATGGGCAAGGACGGCATCTCCACCGTCGAGAAGGGCAAGCGCGACCCGGCTCCCGACCTGTCCGGCAAGACCCTCGACGGCGGGCAGCTCTCGGTCTCCTCCTTCAAGGGCAAGGTCGTCGTCCTGAACGTGTGGGGTTCCTGGTGCGCCCCCTGCCGCGCCGAGGCCCCCAACTTCGAGAAGGTCTCCACGGACCTCACGTCCAAGGGCGTGCAGTTCGTCGGCATCAACGTCGCCGACGCCCAGGTCAAGAGCGCACTCGCCTTCGAGGAGCAGTACGGCGTCAGCTACCCCAGCCTGTACGACCCGAGCAGCAAGCTGATGCTCCGCTTCGAGAAGGGCACGCTCAACCCGCAGGCGATCCCCTCCACGCTCGTCCTCGACCGGGACGGCAAGATCGCGGCCCGCTCCCTGGCCGCGCTCAGCGAGGAGAAGCTGCGTTCGATGATCGCCCCGGTCCTGGCGGAGAAGTGACGTGAGCGCGGTCACCACGCTCGCCGCGGAGGGCTACAACGGCACGGTGCTCAACGGCGCCCTGCTGGTCGCCCTGCCCATCGCGCTGCTCGGCGGACTCGTCTCCTTCTTCTCCCCGTGCGTCCTGCCCCTGGTCCCCGGCTACCTCTCCTACGTCACCGGAGTCACCGGCACCGATCTGGCCGAGGCCCGGCGCGGCCGGATGATCGCGGGCGCCTCGCTCTTCGTGGCCGGCTTCACTGCCGTGTTCGTCTCCGGCGGGGCGCTGTTCGGCTACTTCGGGGCGACGCTCCAGGAGCAGCAGGGGGTCCTGTCCCAGGTGCTGGGCGTGCTCATGATCCTCATGGGCGTGTTCTTCATGGGGCTGATGCCCTGGATGACCCAGCGGGAGTTCCGCATCCACCGCAAGCCGGTGGCCGGGCTGGTCGGCGCCCCGGTGCTCGGCGCGCTCTTCGGCGTCGGCTGGACGCCCTGCATCGGTCCGACCCTCGCCTCCGTGCTCGCCCTGTCCTCCCAGCAGTCGAGCGCGGGCCGCGGCGCCGTGCTGACCGTCGCCTACTGCCTCGGGCTCGGGGTGCCGTTCGTGCTCGCCGCGGTCGCCTTCCGCAAGGCGCTCGGCGCCTTCGGCTGGGTCAAGCGCCACTACGTCTGGGTGATGCGGATCGGCGGCACGATGATGATCGTCACCGGTCTGCTGCTGCTCACCGGCGTGTGGGACCGCATCGTGCAGGACATGCAGTCCTGGTCCACCGGCTTCACTGTGGGGATCTGATCCATGAGCAAGACCACCACGACCGGGGACACGCCGGTCGCCGCCCCCGAGGACCAGGACCTCGGCGCCGCCGGCTCCCAGCTGTCCACCGCGCCCGCGGACACCCTGGCCGGCGGGCCCTCCCTCGGTGTCATCGGCTGGGCCCGCTGGTTCTGGCGGCAGCTGACCTCGATGCGGGTGGCCCTGCTGCTCCTGCTGCTGCTGGCGCTCGGAGCCATCCCCGGCTCGCTGATCCCGCAGACCGGCCAGGACGCCACCAAGGTCGCCGACTTCGAGAAGAACCACCCCACCCTCGCGCCGATCTACGACAAGCTCGGCCTCTTCCACGTCTACGGCTCGGTGTGGTTCTCCGCGATCTACATCCTGCTGTTCGTCTCCCTCATCGGCTGCATCGTGCCCCGCACCTGGCAGTTCGTGGGTCAGCTGCGCGGCCGTCCGCCGGGTGCGCCCAAGCGGCTGACCCGGCTGCCCGCGCACACCACGTGGCGTACGCAGGCCGAGCCGGAGCAGGTGCGCGAGGCCGCGCTGGCGCTGCTGCGCAAGCGCCGCTTCCGCGCCCACGTCGTCGGTGACGCCGTCGCCGCCGAGAAGGGCTACCTGCGCGAGGTCGGCAACCTCGCCTTCCACATCGCCCTCATCGTGATGCTGGTCGCGTTCGCCTGGGGTCAGCTCTTCAAGTCCGAGGGCAACAAGCTGCTCGTCGAGGGCAACGGTTTCTCCAACACCCTGATCTCCTACGACGACTTCAAGTCCGGCAACCTCTTCTCCGTCGACGACCTGACGCCGTTCAGCTTCGCCCTGAAGGACTTCACCGGCACCTACGAGGTCTCCGGCCCCAACAAGGGCACCCCGCGCACCTACCAGGCCGCCCTGACCTACTCCGAGGGCGCCTACGGCAAGGACAGGAAGACCGTCGTCAAGGTCAACCACCCGCTGGAGATCGGCGACTCGAAGGTCTACCTCACGGCCCACGGGTACGCTCCCGTCGTCACCGTCCGGGACGGCAAGGGCAACGTCGTGTTCCACGACGCCGTCCCGCTGCTGCCGCTGGACTCCAACGTCACCTCCTCCGGCGTGATCAAGGTCCTCGACGGCTACAGGAACGCCAAGGGCGTCACCGAGCAGCTCGGCTTCCAGGCGTTCTTCCTGCCGTCCTACGCTCCGGGCAACGAGGTGTCCTCCACCTTCCCCGCGCTGCTGAACCCGGTGCTGAACCTGGAGCCGTACCACGGCGACCTCGGCGTCAACTCGGGCATCCCGCAGAGCGTGTACCAGCTCGACAAGACCCACATGAAGGACTTCAAGGACTCCAAGGGCCTCCAGCTGCGGGACAACCTCCGGCCGGGCGAGACGCTGACGCTTCCGGGCGGCGCCGGCTCGATCACCTACGAGGGCACCAGGGAGTGGGCGAACTTCCAGATCACGCAGCAGCCCGGCAGCGGCTGGGCGCTCGCCGGTTCCCTCACCGCGATCTTCGGTCTGGCCGCCTCCCTGTTCATCCAGCGCCGCCGCGTGTGGGTGCGGGCGGTTCGGGGCGCCGACGGCGTGACGGTCGTCGAGATGGCCGGGCTGGGCCGCAGCGAGTCCGCCAAGGTGCCCGAGGAGCTCGGCGACCTCGCCGGCGTCCTCTACGACCGGGCCCCCGGGGCACCCGAGCCCGAGGACCCCCCTTCCGAATCCCCCGACCCGCAAGCCGTACCTGCCGAAGGGGCTGAGAAGTGACTCTCGCCGCCGCAACCGAGTTGGCCGCCGCCGCCAACGAGAACCTCGCGAACATCAGCAACACGCTGATCTACTCCGCGATGGCCGTCTACACCCTGGCCTTCTTCGCGTACATCGCCGAATGGCTCTTCGGCAGCCGCAGCAAGGTCGGCCGCACCGCCGCCGCGCTCACCGCCCACACCACGGAGAGGAAGGCCCCGGCCGTCACGGTGAAGAAGGACGGCGGCACCGCGGTCCTGGAGCGCCCGCGGGTCGTCGTGCGGGCCGCGTCCGGTTCGCGGGACGTGCCCGACGGGCCGGGCGCGCACGGCGGCGACGAGCAGGGCGACCTGTACGGCCGGGTCGCCGTCTCCCTCACGGTGCTCGCCTTCCTGGTCGAACTGGGCGGCGTGATCGCCCGCGCGGCCTCGGTGGAGCGGGCTCCCTGGGGCAATATGTACGAGTTCAACATCACCTTCTCCACGGTGGCCGTCGGCGTGTACCTCGCGCTGCTGGCCCTGAAGAAGAACGTGCGCTGGCTCGGCCTGTTCCTGACCACCACCGTCCTGCTCGACCTGGGCCTCGCGGTCACCGTCCTCTACACGGCGAGCGACCAGCTCGTCCCGGCCCTGCACTCGTACTGGCTGTACATCCACGTCTCCACCGCCATCTTCTGCGGCGCGGTGTTCTACGTGGGCGCGGTCTCCACGATCCTCTACCTGTTCAAGGACTCGTACGAGAACAAGCTGGCGACCGGCGGCCGGCCCGGGCGGTTCGCCAACTCGGTGCTGGACCGGCTGCCCGCCGCGGCCTCCCTGGACAAGTTCTCCTACCGGGTCAACGCGGCCGTCTTCCCGCTGTGGACGTTCACGATCATCGCGGGCGCGATCTGGGCGGGCGACGCGTGGGGCCGCTACTGGGGCTGGGACCCCAAGGAGACCTGGTCCTTCATCACCTGGGTCGCCTACGCCTGCTACCTGCACGCCCGCGCCACGGCCGGCTGGAAGGGCCGCAAGGCCGCCTGGCTCGCCCTGATCGCCTTCGGCTGCTGGCTGTTCAACTACTACGGCGTCAACATCTTCGTCTCCGGCAAGCACTCGTACGCGGGCGTGTAACCCCCGCCCGCGGAAAGAGGCCGGTTCCTGTGACTCGGGTCACGGGAACCGGCCTCTGGCGTACGGACAGGGACAAGGGCGTGGATACGAATCCGCGAAGACGCATCCGCGCGGGGGACCACGACGCCTTCGGCGACCTCTTCGACGCGTACGCGCGCTCCGTCTACAACCACGCCTTCCGGCTCACGGGGGAGTGGACGATCGCCGAGGAGGTCGTCTCGCTGACCTTCCTGGAGGCCTGGCGGCTGCGCGGGAGCGCTCGACGAGGAGGGCGGTTCGCTGCGCCCGTGGCTGCTGGGGAAGGGCGAGCGGCCGTAACCACGTGCAGAACCCCTGGCCAGGGGTCAGGCTGGTGTCATGACCGGTTCCATCGAACAGGGCACCAGCCAGACCCACGGGAACACGCACATCCTGCACCTCCTGGTGCGGCTTCCGCAGCCCCCGGAGACGGTCTGGCCGGCGCTCGCCACCGCGGACGGGCTCGGGGCCTGGTGGACCGCCGTCGACGTCCTCGAACCCCGGCTCGGCGGGATGATCGCCCTGCGCGGCGTGGGCAGCGGTCGGGTCACCGCCTGGGACGTGGACCGCGTGGCCGAGTACCGCGTGGAGGGCGGCGGGCGCGTCCGCTTCCATGTGGAGCGGGACGCGGAAACGGGCACCGTCCTGCGGTTCACCCACGAATTCCAGGGTGAGGGCGAGACGGAAACGAGCTGGCGGACTCGATTCGAGTCTCTTGTCGAAATGCTGAAACAGCCGGAATAGCCGAGGCGGATCACCCGGAATGAAAACCGGGTGATCCGCCTCGGCGGAATGCGTCGTTACGACGTGACCCCGTAGACGTTGGAGCACGTCAGTCCGGCGCTGTTGCTGCCGATGCAGACCCAGAAGTTGTACGCCTTGTCCTCGGTGAGGTCGCCGCCCACGTTCCGCGTGAAGGGGGAGCTGTACCCGAACGTACCGGCCTCGCGGACGGGGCTCGTGCCCAGGTAGGCACCGATGCCGTAGCCGTCGGCGAGGGAGTCGTGCGCCGTGAGGGTGTCCCCGTTCGCCGTCCACTTGCCGTAGCCGGCGTAGCGGTCGTTGAGGTAGATGTCGATCTCGCGCGAACCGTCGCTCAGCTTGGCGCCGACGTCGAACCGGACCCCGGACGGTCCGGCGGCGGCGGTTCCGGCGCCTATGGAAAGGACGAGTCCGGCCGTGGCGACGGCGGTGCCCAGAATTTGTGCGGACTTCTTGCCTAGAGAGATTTTCATGCCCACCCGTTTCCCTTCAACAGTATTGGTCGCCCATGATCATAAGCGAACTCGCACCCGGGCACCAGGGAATATTGTCGCGCTCGGAAAATCGGGCTAAAGGCTGAATTGGGGAGAATGCGCTGTGCGGGTGGGCGGTCGCCGGACCTTTTTCTAGGACGACGGCGGCAGACATTCCTTCCCCGGCGGTTTCCCCTCCGGCCACGCGATCCGCACGAAGCGGGACCCGCCGCCGGGGTGCAGCTCCACGATCGGCACGGCCTTGTCGTACGGGTTGCCGTGCACGTCCAGACAGATCCACCCGCTCGCCCCGTTCACCCGCAGCGAGCCCTTCACCTGCGGCCACTGCAGGCCGACGTCCGCCAGGGGCGGGGTGGTGCCGCCCGGCGGCGTGGCCTCGCGGATGCCGTGGACCGCCAGCCGCAGCGCGTCGTACGCGATGATCAGCTGGCCGTCCTCCAGACCGGTCGGGCCGATCGGGCCGACCGGCGCGCGCGAGCCGCGGGCCAGCAGGTCGGTCAGGGTCCGCGCGTCCGCCGCCGAACCGCCGGCCGTCCCGGCGGGGGCCTTCGTCCAGGCGTCCGGGTGGGCGAGGGCGGTGTAGCGGACGGAGAGGTTGCGGGTGAGGGCGGTGCGGTCCAGCTTCTTGTCGCCGGTCAGGTACGAGCCCTCGTCGCCGGTCAGCAGCGTGAACCTCCGGTCCTGGCAGCCACGGGTGCCCAGCGCGTTGATGAACTGCCGCAACTGCGTGTGGCGGCCCGCGAACAGGATCGTGTCCGTCTCCGGCGAGGTGTCGCACACCAGGTGCGTGATCTGCCGGAAGGTGTTCGCGGTCGTCCCCTCCCGGGTGCGGTCGGCGGGCGGCGTGAACGGCTGCGGCTCGTACGGCGACCCCTCGATCAGCCCCGCGAACGACGTCTGCAGCGTCCGTGTGTACGGATCGCCCGGCTTGTCGTACACCAGCAGCGCCCGCCCCGCGCTCACCTTCGCGAACGACGCCAGGGCGCGCGCCTCGTCGGTGTTGGTGGGCGAGACCCGGGCCAGCCCCGGGAAGGGGTCCTTGCCGCCCCGGCCGTTGGCGAGGTCGTCGGCGGTGATGGAGGCGCCGACCACCGGGATGCCCCGCCGGGTCAGCTCCGCCACGGCCCGCTTGTTGTGATCGGTGCTCATCCCGACCCCGACGACCGCGCGCAGCCGGTCGGAGCCCCTGGCCATCCGCTCCAGCCGGTCCACCAGCGGCTCCCAGTGATCGCTGGTGGCCCCGGGGTTGGCGAGCACCAGCCGGATCGCCGGGGCCTGCCCGTTGGAGGTGTGGTTGGCCTGCCACTGCGCCAGGTAGGCGCCCTGCACCTCGTGCAGGATGTCGCTGAGGGTGGAGGGGGTGGTGGCCGTGTACGGCAGCATCAGCGCCACCGTCACGTAACTTCCCTTCTTGAGCCGGTCGTTCTCCCGGTCGATCGCCCGCACCACCTCCCGCATCCGCGGCCGCCCGAAGTCGTACGCCGTCGACGTCACGCCCACGCACTCGTCGCTGCCCTCGGGCCGGGCCACCCCCGGGGCGCACGAGCGGTTCTCCTGGGTGAACGCCCGCACCGCGAAGACCAGCCCGGTGATCAGGGCCGCCGTCACCAGCAGCGCCAGATAGCGGTAGAGGCGGATCTCCCAGACCTCCCGCAGCCACCGCACGAACGGGCGTCTCACCCCCGTGCCACCGCCACCGCTCGCCATCACGCCTCCCCGTCCCCGTCGTCGGATCCGTCGTCGGCCGGTGTGCGCAGGGGGCGGCCGGCCCGCGCGTCCCGGGACCAGGCCTGGGACGTGGCGAACAGCAGCGCGCCCCCGGCGGGCCGCAGGTCGGACAGTTGCAGCAGTTCGAACTCCAGCCGCCCGCACACCGCCGGGTCGGGCAGCACCAGCGGGTCGGTGACCTGCCAGACCGCGTGCAGCAGCCGCCGTACCCGCAGGTGCAGGAAGGCGTCCGCGCCCTCGGGCGGCTCGTGGGAGGCGTCCGTACGGCCCAGCGCGATCGCCACCCGGTGGTCACCCTGACCGGCCGCGTCCCGGCCCTCGTCGTCGTGCGCGTGGAAGTAGGGCGCGGACGCCAGGAAGCACAGGGTGTCCAGCCAGGTGCGGGTGTCGAGCGTGAGGAAGGTGTCGCGCAGGTGGGCGACGGCGTTCGCGGTGTTGCCGAGGGCCAGTTCGTGGGAGAGGCGGTAGCGGGCGCGGGCCGGGTCGGCGCCGCCCTCGCCGCCGGTCTCCGCGTAGTGCCGGATCAGCGTCTCGTGCACCGCGCGCCAGCCGCTGTGGCCGGCGTCGCGGTGGTGCAGCCGCAGCAGCAGCAGCGTCCGCACGAACGGGTCGCCCACGAAGTGGCCCGGTACGGCCGGCAGCCCCTCCTCGGCGAGCCGCACCCGCAGCGACCGTACCCCCGAGGAGCCGAAGTCGTCCGGCAGGTGGGCGGCGGCCAGCGCGACCGCGGAGTCGTGGTCGTGGGCCGCGGCCAGCACCGTCAGTTCCTCGAGCCGGTCGGCCGGGACCAGACGGCGCAGCAGTTGGCCGTGGACCGGGCCGCCGTCGGCCCCGCCGTCCGCCGAAGGGGTCCCGGCGGTCAGCAGCCGGCCCAGGGAGGCGGCCCGGTCCGGGTGCCGGCGCGCGGCGGTGGACAGCACGACGATGCCGAGCGGGTTCCCGCCGGTCAGCCGGTGCACGGCGTGCGGCAGTTGGGGCGGGACCTCGATGTCGTCGCAGACCGCGCCCACCATGTGCAGGGTGTCGTCCGGGGACAGCGGCGGCAGCGGCACCAGCAGCGCCCGTGAGGACGGCGAACTCCCCGGCTCCCACTCGGTGGCCCGCCCCACCTCCGGCAGCGCCCGCCGTACGGCGTCCCCGAGCGCCATGGGGGTCTCCCCGGCCCGGGCGGAGGCGAGGGACGCGGGGAGGCCGGTCCCGCGGACCGCGGCCACGCACACCACCTGGTCGGCCGTCCCCTCGGCCCGGTCCCGCAGCACCGCGTCCAGCAGCCCGGGGCCCGGACCGCCGCCCGCGTTGTCCAGCAGGACGACCGGCCGGCCCAGCCTCCGCAGGTGCGAACCCAGCCCCGAGTACGCCTCCGCCAGGTCGGCGAGCAGCGCCCGCACCAGCCAGCGCTCGGCGTGCTCGCGCGAGGTGCCGCCGGCCCGGAAGTTCCCCGCGAGCAGCAGCAGACCGCGCTGGGCGTTGCCGCCCGCGTTCGGGTAGCCCCGGTACCACTGGGACGGCTTCTGCTCCTTGTGGTGCGTGAACCCCTCCGAGAGGGCCTCCAGCGTGGCGTCGATGGCCGCCGCCACGAACGGGCCCTGTCCGCTCGCCGCCACGAGGACCCGGGCCGCCACCCGGGCGGCCCACCGTCCCGCCATGCCGAACCGCGAACCGCGCTCGTTCAGCAGCAGGATCCGCACCAGCTCGCGCCGGATCCGCTCCGAGTCGGCCCGCCCGCTCCAGTCGCTGGCCCGCACCGCCACCAGGCCCGCCGCCAGCCGCGGGAACGTGAGCTGCCCGGCCGCCTTCACCGGCTCCGTCAACTGCTCGGCGAGCACCAGCAGCGCCTGCCACACCGGCGACCAGGACTCCGGGTTCTCCTCGTGCGGCGGTCGCGCGAACTGCTCGTCCGCGCAGTCGACCAACGCGACCGGGGTGCGCTTGCGGGCCTCACCCCTGCGGTTGCGCTCGGTGTAGGCCTCCAGCACCTCGGTGAGCACCGCGCTCTTGCCGAGCCCCCGCCCGCCCGCCAGCACCAGTACCGGTATCTCGTCCGGATGCTCGACCTTCACGGCGAAGTGCTCGTACGGCCGCAGCCCGACCAGCCGAGGCACCAGCCCGGCCGGCTCGACGTCGAACAGCGCCCCCCGCCCGTACAACCGTCCGTGCACCGCACCTCCCCCAGGTCGGTCCCTCAACGTCAGGGTAAGGAGAGGGAGTTGGTGTGTGCCAGATCGCGTGATGTCCGTTGGGTCACGAAAATCCGTCATGCCCCACGGCCGCTCACCCCACGCTGATCGAAAGCGGCTCCGTGAGGCCGCCCGCGCCTGTCCTCACCCCGGTCCGCTGGTCACTCACCGATGTCCTCGTTCCACAGAGCAGGGTTCGTCGCGACGAAGTCGCGCATCATCGCGACGCACTCGGGGTCGTCCAGCAGGACGATCTCCACGCCGTGCCCGGCGAGCCAGTCGTGGCCGCCGTGGAAGGTGACCGCCTCGCCGACGACCACCCGGGAGATGCCGAACTGGCGGACCAGGCCCGAGCAGTACCAGCACGGCGAGAGCGTGGTCACCATGGTCGTGCCCCGGTACGACCGCTGCCGGCCCGCCGCGCGGAACGCCGCCGTCTCCGCGTGCGTCGAGGGGTCGTCGTCCTGGACGCGCCGGTTGCGGCCGCGGCCCAGCAGGGTGCCGTCGGGGCCGTAGAGCGCCGCGCCGATCGGGATGCCGCCCTCGGCGAGGCCGGTGCGGGCCTCCTCGACGGCGGTGGCGAGCCAGGTGCGTGCCGTCGCCCGGTCCATGGGGTCCACCTCCGCACCATCCATGCCTCACCGCGCCGCGGGGGAAACGCGAGGGCGCCCTACGGGCGGTCCCCGCGCCCCCGCCGACCCCCGGAAAACCCCGGGAGCGGGTCAAGTAACCTGTGCCGATCGCCGCCACGCGTGCGGCAGTTGAGGCCAGGGTGCGTGGGAGGACAGGTCATGGGTGCTGCTCCGGTACTGGAGGAGCTGCGGGAGGTCTGCCAGCCGCAGGCCAAGCTGGCGAGCCGCAACGGCGAACACTGGGCGGGCCGGCTGTACATGCGCCGTGTCTCGCTGCGGTTCACCCGCCAGCTGGTGCGCACCCCGGTCACCCCGGACCAGCTGACCTGGACGATGGTGGTGTGCGGCGTGCTGTCCGGCGCCGCGCTGCTGGTCCCCGGTCTGACGGGCGCCGTCCTGGCCGCCCTCCTCATGCAGCTCTTCCTCCTCTTCGACTGCGTCGACGGCGAGGTCGCCCGCTGGAAGGGGCAGAACAGCGCGACCGGCATCTACGTCGACCGCCTCGGCGCCTATCTGGCGGACGCGGCGCTGATGATCGGCTTCGGCTTCCGGGCCGCCGAGTCCGGCCTCGGCGGCTGGGCGGGCTTCAACGGCTGGGTCTCCCTGGGCCTGGCGACCGCGCTCGGTGTGGTGCTGCTGAAGGCGTCCACCGATCTGGTGGACGTGGCCCGCGCCCGCCGCGGTCTCGCCGTCGCCGACGACGAGTCGACCCGGCCGCGCTCGCAGGGCGTCGCCTCGGTCCGCCGTCTGGCGGCCGCCTTCAGGATCCACCGGCTCACCAACGGCATCGAGGCCTCCCTGCTCCTGCTGGCCGTGGCGGTCGTGGACGCGGCCACCGGCGGCATCGAGCCGACCCGCTGGGCCCTGGCCGCCGTCGCCGTGATCACCTGGGTGATGGTCCCGGCCCATCTGCTGTCGATCCTGTCGTCGTCCCGGCTGCGGTAGGGCCGCCGAGGTAGTCGTGGAGGGCGCCCGCCCCCGCCAGCATCTGCCGTGTCCGGCCCGTCAGGGCCTCGCCGCGGGCCGCCAGCGTCGACCGCAGGGCGTCGGTGTCGCCCTCCCGGCGCAGCTGCTGGAGCACCGGGCGGATCTGGTCGAAGAGGTGGTGGCTGCGGCGCAGGGCGCGGATCACCCGGGCGTCGCGCACGTCGGCCGGCCCGTAGCTGCGGTAGCCGGTGCCGCGCTCGCGCGGCGGGCCGAGCAGGCCGGCCGCCTCCCACACCCGCAGCGCCGACGTCCGGACGCCGAGCAGCGCGGCGACCTCGCCGATGCGCAGCGCCGAGCGGGGCGCGGCGGCCGGCGGCTCCCCGGCGAGCTCCTCGAGGGCCTCCCCGGTGGCCCGCAGCGCGGCCCGCTCCTCGTGCAGCGCGGCGTGCGCCCCGTCGACGAGGGCGAGCGCGCCCGGGACGTCACCGGCGTGCACGGCCCGCATGATCCGGGTGGCCGTCACCGGCCCGTACCCCGGTTGCAGCGCCCGGTACGTCAGCAGCGCCCGCCGGTGCGCGTCCCCGAAGGCCCGGTAGCCGGACGGCGTGCGCCCGGCCGGGGGCAGGACGCCGGCCTCCTCGTAGTTGCGGATCTGCTGCGTCGACAGACCGGCGAGGCGGGCCAGGTCGACGGTACGGAGGCGGACGGGGTGCCGGTCGTCGTCGTTGCGTCGCGTCGTCATGGGCTCAGCGCGCGCCGGTGGTGGAGGCTGCCCGGACCGACCCCGCCGGCTGTGGTGACGGGCCGGGCCGTGACGCTCCGCTCGCCCTCGGCGGCGTGGACGCGCAGGGCGGCGTCGAGGAGCCGGTCGGCGCTGATCTCACCGCGTTGCTGCTCGGGGCTCATCCTGTCCCTCCCTCTCCCCCGCTCGAACGGGCCGCCGGACACGGCCCTAGCGGGCGGCCTTCAGCAGCAGCTTCCCCGTGCTGTTGCGCGTGCCCATCAGCCGGTGTGCCTCGGCGGCCTCCGCCAGGGGGAACTCGGCGGTGACGGGCAGGGTGGCCGTTCCGTCGGCCACCGTCGCGAACGCCCGCTCGGCCAGCGCGCGCAGCGCGGCCGGGGCGGTCTTCGCCAGGCTCAGGACGGAGAAGCCGCCGACCGAGACGCCCGTCGGGTACAGCTCCGGCTGTCCCACGCTCCACGGCTCGGCCGAGCTGGCGTTGCCGAAGGAGACCAGGCGGCCGTAGACCGCGAGGGAGGCCAGGGAGGCGCGCAGGGTGTCGCCGCCGACGGGGTCCAGGGCCAGGTCGACCCCGCGTTCGCCGGTCGCCGCCCGGACCTCCTTCTCGAAGTCGCCGACGAACACCTCGTCGTAGCCGTGCGAGCGGGCGTACTCGGCCTTCGGCGCCGAGGACACCACGCCGTACACCGCGCCCGCGCCCGCCGCCTTCGCCAGCTGGCCCACCACCGTGCCGATCCCGCCCGCCGCGCCCTGCACGAGGACGCTCTCACCGGGCTGGAGCCGGCCCACGGCGTGGACGAGGGCGTACGCCGTCGGCAGGACCGTGGGCAGGGTGGCCGCCGTGCGCAGGTCCACCCCGGCGGGCGACGGGAACACGGTCACCGCGTCGGCCACCGCGACCTCCGCGTACCCGCCGTCGCCCGTCAGCGCGGTCACCTCCTGGCCGACGCTCAGGCCCTCGACGCCCGCACCGAGCGCCCGGACCCGGCCGGAGACCTCCAGGCCGGGCCGGTAGGGGAGCGCGGGGACCCGGTAGCCCTCCGCGCGGGCCTTCAGGTCGGCGAAGTTCACGCCCGCGTAGGCCACGTCGACGCTCACCTGCCCGGGGCCGGGCTCGGGCACGTCGGCCTCCACCACCCGGAGGACCTCGGGACCGCCGTACTCCTGGAACTCGATCGCGCGCATGCCGGACTCCCCGCTCGACTGTTCAATGAAAAGCGAACAGTCGTGAGTGTATGGTTTTCATCGAACAGTCGGCAAGGCGCCCAGGCGGGTCCACGGAAGGAGCCGGGCATGGCACAGCGCACCGCGAGTCATCGGGCCGCCCCCGAGCACACCCACCCCGACGACGTCCCGCTCCTCACCGCGCTCGCCGCCCTCGCCGATCCCGTACGGATCACCCTCGTCAGGGAGCTGGCGGGCTCGCCCGAGTGGTCGCGTGCCTGCGGCAGCTTCGACGTGCCGGTCGGGAAGGCGGCCCTCAGCCACCACTTCGCCGTACTGCGCGGGGCCGGCCTGGTCGAGCAGCGCGACGAGGGGCCCAAACGGGTCAACCGGCTGCGCCGGGCGGAGTTCGACACCCGCTTCCCCGGACTGCTGGACCTGGTCCTCAGGGGCGTCTGAGCCTCACCGGGCGACCGGGCGACCGGGCGACCGGCGACCCGGGGCGGCCCTCAGGACCGACTGAGCCTCACCCGGCGGCCAGGCGCGGGCGGTTCAGCTCTCGTCCCGCCCGTCGTCGCCCGCGTCCTTGTTGCCCCGCTTGTTCCGCTCGTCCCCGCCGTCCTCGTCCAGCGACTTCAGGAACTCGGGGTTGTCGTCGGGGGCGACCCACTGCCGCTGCGCGCGGCCGCCGCGGACGCCGGACCAGCCCTCGGCGGCCGGGCTGCGGCGCTTGCCCGCGATCAGCCAGGAGATCGAGCCGACGAGGGGGAAGAGCAGCACGAGGATCGCCCACAGCGGCTTCGGCATGTGGCGGATCTCGTCGTCCTTCGTGCTGATGCAGTCGATGAACGCGTACACGCTCAGCGCCAGCGGCACGAGGAACATCAGTACCCGGAGCATGGGGCCTCTCCAGCGAAGTGGTCGTCGGGGCCACGAGCACGGGCCCCAGGTACTGGGCCAGGGTAGCCCCTCGGGGATACTTGACCGCATGGCTTACGACGATCTTCGTTCCCTGCTCAGGGCACTGGAACGTGAAGGTGACCTCAAGCGCGTCAAGGCGGAGGTCGATCCGTACCTGGAGGTCGGGGAGATCGTCGACCGGGTTCAGAAGTCCGGCGGTCCCGCGCTGCTCTTCGAGAACGTGAAGGGCTCCGCGATGCCCCTCGCGATGAACGTCTTCGGCACCGACCGCCGCCTGCTGAAGGCGCTCGGGCTGAAGTCGTACGCGGAGATCACCGAGAAGATCGGCGGACTGCTGCGGCCCGAGCTGCCGCATGGCTTCGTCGGCGTCCGGGAGGCCTTCGGCAAGCTCGGCGCGATGACCCACGTCCCGCCGAAGAAGGTGAAGGACGCCCCCGTGCAGGAGGTCGTCCTGCACGGCGACGAGGTGGACCTGGAGCAGCTGCCCGCCCTCTTCACCTGGCCCCAGGACGGCGGCTCCTTCTTCAACCTGGGCCTGACCCACACCAAGGACCCGGAGAGCGGGATCCGCAACCTCGGGCTGTACCGCCTCCAGCGCCACGACCGGCGCACGATCGGCATGCACTGGCAGATCCACAAGGACAGCCGCAACCACTACCAGGTGGCGGCCAGGCGCGGGGAGCGCCTCCCGGTGGCGATCGCCTTCGGCTGCCCGCCCGCCGTGACCTACGCCTCCACCGCGCCCCTCCCCGGGGACATCGACGAGTACCTCTTCGCCGGCTTCATCGCGGGCCGGCGGATCGAGATGGTCGACTGCAAGACGGTCCCGCTGCAGGTGCCGGCGCAGGCCGAGGTCGTCCTCGAGGGCTGGCTGAAGCCGGGGGAGATGCTCCCCGAGGGCCCCTTCGGCGACCACACCGGCTTCTACACCCCGCAGGAGCCGTTCCCCGCGCTGCGGATCGACTGCGTGACGATGCGCAGGCGGCCGCTGCTGCAGTCCATCGTCGTGGGCCGGCCGCCGACGGAGGACGGACCCCTCGGCCGTGCGACGGAACGCTTCTTCCTGCCCCTGCTGAAGATCATCGTCCCGGACATCGTGGACTACCACCTGCCCGAGGCGGGCGGCTTCCACAACTGCGCGATCGTCTCGATCGACAAGAAGTACCCCAAGCACGCGCAGAAGGTGATGCACGCGATCTGGGGCGCCCACATGATGTCCCTCACCAAGCTGATCGTCGTCGTCGACTCCGACTGCGACGTCCACGACCTGCACGAGGTCGCCTGGCGCGCCCTCGGCAACACGGACTACGCCCGCGACCTGTCGGTCGTCGAAGGCCCCGTCGACCACCTCGACCATGCCTCCTACCAGCAGTTCTGGGGCGGCAAGGCGGGCATCGACGCCACGAAGAAGTGGCCCGAGGAGGGTTACACGCGCGACGGCGGCTGGCCGGACATGGTGCTGTCGGATCCGCAGACGGCGGCGAAGGTCGACCGCCGGTGGAAGGAGTACGGCCTGTGAGCAGCGCGTCCGCAGCCCTCCCGCAGCCGGGGCGCACCAAGGCGTTCCTGCGCCTGGTGATGATCGAGCACTCCGTCTTCGCCCTGCCGTTCGCCTACATCGCCGCCCTGACGGCGATGTTCCAGCTGGACGGGAACATCCACTGGGGGCGGCTGCTCCTCGTCACCGTCTGCATGGTGGGCCTGCGCACCTTCGCGATGGCGGTGAACCGGATCATCGACCGCGAGATCGACGCCCGTAACCCGCGGACCGCCCAGCGGGAGCTGGTGACCGGCGCGATGTCGGTGAGGCACGCCTGGACCGGGGCCGTGATCGCGCTGGTGGTCTTCCTGGGCGCCGCGGCCCTGCTGAACCCGCTGTGCCTGGCGCTCGCCCCCGTCGCCGTGATCCCGATGGTCGTCTACCCCTACGGCAAGCGGTTCACGAACTTCCCCCAGGCCATCCTGGGCCTGGCCCAGGCGATGGGCCCGGTCGGCGGCTGGCTGGCGATCACCGGCGAGTGGTCCTGGGACGCGGTGATACTCGGCCTGGCCGTCGGCGTCTGGATCGGCGGCTTCGACCTGATCTACGCCTGCCAGGACGTCGAGACCGACCGCGAGACCGGCGTCAAGTCGGTCCCGGCCCGCTTCGGCGTCCCGGCGGCGATCCGCAGCGCCCGCGTCTGCCACGCGATCACCACGGCCCTCCTCGTCTGGTACGCCCTGGCCACCGGCGCGGGTGCCTTCTTCTGGCTGGGCCTGGTGATCGTGGGGGGAGCGTTCGTGTACGAGCACACGATCGTGCGCCCGCACGACCTGTCCCGGGTGAACAGGGCGTTCTTCAGCGTCAACGGGTTCATCGGCATCGCCCTGTTCGTGTGCGCGCTGCTGGATCTTGTGGTGCGGGGTCTGACCGCCTGAGGACGGTCGGCCTGCCATCGAGGGCAGGACCCCAGGGAGGCCACCGTGACCGTCTCGGACGTCTGGACCATGTGGAACCCCGGCCCCGACGGCTACCGGGGCCGCGACACCCTCCCGTACGGTCCGGAGCTGACCGTCGACTCCCCGCTGGGCAAGCTCGCCGTCCCCACCGCTCATCTCCCCGTGGATCCGAAGGCCCCCCACCGGTCCTGAAGACCTTCCCGCCCACCGGTACGCTCAAGGTGTGAACGCAGGAGAAACACAGCGCGTGCCTTGGATCGTGGGGGTGTCCGGGGCCTCCGGTACGCCCTATGCCGCCGCTGTCCTGCGCGCGCTGCTCGCGGGGGGCGAGAGTGTCGACCTGGTCGTCAGCCGGGCCTCGCGGCTCACGCTGCTCGACGAGACCCGGATCTCCTTCCGGGACGCGCACTGGCAGGACGACCTGCGGGAATGGCTCGCGCGGGGGGCCGACGGGAAGCCGGACACCTTCGACGTGGACCTGGACGGGGTGCGGTACTGGGGCGCGGGGGACCTGGCCGCCGGGCCGTCCTCGGGGTCGTATCCGGCGAAGGGGATGCTGATCGTCCCCGCCTCCACGGCCTGCGTCGCGGGCGTCGCACTTGGGCTGTCCAAGGACCTCCTCCAGCGGGCGGCGAGCGTGACGCTCAAGGAGCGCAGGCCCCTCGTCGTCGCCGTACGGGAGACCCCGCTGAACGGGCAGACCCTGCGGCACCTCGTCGCCCTGGACGACGCGGGCGCGAGCGTCGTCCCGGCCTCCCCGGCCTTCTACGCGGGCGCCACGCACATCCAGGACCTGGTCGACTTCGTCGCCGGGCGGGTCCTCGACGCGGCGGGCGTGCCGCACCGGCTCTACCGGCGGTGGAAGGGCGAGCTCGGCGGCGGCTCACCACGCCCCGCGTGACCCCGGGCGGCGGGACCAGCACCACCTCCAGGAACTCCACGAACTCTCAGACCTCTTCATCGGAAGGCTCGATCGCATGGACGCGGTGGACAGGCAGCTCATCCAGGCCCTGAGGGAGAACGGCCGGGCCTCCTACGCGGAGCTGGGACGCCTCGTCGGCCTGTCGGGACCCAGCGTCACCGACCGCATCAACCGGCTGGAGGCGGCCGGTGTCATCACCGGCTACCGCGCCACGGTGAACGCCGCCTCCCTCGGGCTCGGGGTCACCGCCCTCATCGGCATCTCCCTCTCCGACGCCGCCGACCACGAGGACGTGGCCGCCCGGCTGAAGGACTTCGGCGAGATCGAGGACTGCTGGTTCATCGCCGGTGACGACTCCTTCATGCTCAAGGTCCGGGCCAACGACGTCGACGGTCTGGAGAAGATCATCCGGCGGCTCAGCGGGACCAAGGGCGTCTCCCGCACCCGAACCACGATCGTGCTGTCCACGAAGTGGGAGAACCGGGTCGGGGACCTTCCCGAAGAGGTCTAGAGGGGTCCAGAGGGCCAGGCGCGTTCAGCGCCGTTCGGGGGTACCGCCCGCCCGAAGGGCGGGGGAGTACGGTTTACCGGGATTGTCGACGAGAGGGATGACCATGGACGTCGGGCTCAAGCGCGAGCTGGAGGAGAAGGTCCGCTCCGGTGAGCGGCTGACCCGCGAGGACGGCATCGCGCTGTACGAGTCGGACGACCTGGCCTGGCTGGGCGGTCTGGCGCACGAGGTGCGGACGCGCAAGAACGGCGACGTCGTCCACTTCAACGTCAACCGG
>NZ_JBITEN010000029.1:0-93309 GCF_044455165.1 Streptomyces sp. NPDC051315 | reverse complement strand
AGATCTTTTCTCGATCCGATTTCCTCGGCGCTTTCCAGGTTCCCGCTTTTCTTTCGCGGTTTCCTTTCCGGCGGTTCCGACTTTATCAGAAGTTCCCGGCCGGTTTGACCAGCCATTCGTTCCGATTTATCGGGAGGGGCCTCTGCGGAATGCATATCCCGGGAAGCCATATAGATACTAACCTGTCGCCGACCGGACCCTGTCCAGTCCAGGCAACTGTTCGAATCTACCTCCCCACGCGCTCCGTGTCAACGGCTCTTGTGGGGCGAAGAGGAGAGTAGCAGTTCTGCGGGCGTGGACGCACATCAGGCGGCCGTCGGCACCGTGGCGCTGCGTTCGGCTGCCTCGACGTCGCCGGTCTCCCCGGCGCGGGCGGCCCTGCCGCCGACGACATAGACGTAGGCCAGGAAGGCCGCTTCGGCGGTGATGCCGATGGCGATGCGGGCCCAGGTGGGCAGGCCCGAGGGGGTCACGAAGCCTTCGATGGCGCCTGAGACGAAGAGGACGAGGGCCAGGCCGATGGCCATGCCCACGGCGGCTCGGCCTTCCTCGGCGAGGGCGGTGCGCCGCGTGCGGGAGCCCGGGTCGATGACGGTCCAGCCGAGGCGCAGGCCGGTGCCCGCGGCGACGAAGACCGCGGTGAGTTCGAGGAGGCCGTGCGGAAGGACCAGGCCGAGGAAGGTGTCGAGGCGGCCGGCCGAGGACATCAGACCGACGCCGACCCCCAGGTTGAGCATGTTCTGGAAGAGGATCCAGAGGACCGGGAGTCCGAGGAAGACGCCCAGGACCAGGCACATCGCGGCGGCCTGGGCGTTGTTCGTCCAGACCTGGGCGGCGAAGGAGGCGGCCGGGTGGCTCGAGTAGTAGGTCTCGTACTGGCCGCCGGGGCGGGTGAGCTCGCGCAGTTCGGTGGGGGCGGCTATGGAGGACTGGACTTCCGGGTGGGTGCCGATCCACCAGCCGAGGAGGGCGGCGATCGCGGTGGAGACGAGGGCGGTGGGGACCCACCAGTGACGCGCTCGGTAGACCGCCGCGGGGAAGCCCTGGGCGAGGAAGCGGGTGACGTCGCGCCAGGAGGCACGGCGGGTCCCTGTCACGGTGCTGCGCGCACGGGCCACCAGTTGGCTGAGCCGGCCGGTGAGCTGGGGATCGGGAACGCTGGACCGGATCAGTGAGAGGTGAGTGGCGGTGCGCTGGTAGAGGGTGACGAGTTCGTCCGCCTCGGTGCCGGTGAGGTGACGTCGGCGCAGCAGGGCGTCGAGGCGGTCCCATTCGGCTCGGTGGGCGGAGACGAAGACGTCGAGGTCCATCGGTGTGCCTGCTCCTCGGCTTCTCGTCGGCGGCGGTCGTCAGCGTCAGCTTGTCGTACTGCGGCGCGGTGTGCCTTCAGCTTGGCAGACTGGCCGGTGTCGGGGCAGGTCAGGGAAGGGGCGGCGGGCGTGAATGAGCTGGTGACGGGTGAGGCGGTGGCGTTGGAACTCCAGCCCGCCAGGCTGCCCAGCAGGGCGTTGGCCGCGTTGCTGGATCTGACGGTGGCCGTGGCGGTCTACGTCGTGGTCAGCATCGCCTTTCTGGTGGCTACGGCGTCCTTGGACGAGGCGGCGCGGATGGCGGTGTCGATCGCCACGTTTCTGCTGGTGCTGGTGGGCGGGCCGATCGCGGTGGAGACCCTCAGCCATGGGCGGTCGTTGGGGAAGGCGGCGTGTGGGTTGCGCGTGGTGCGGGATGACGGTGGGCCGATCCGGTTCCGGCACGCGCTGGTGCGCGGTGCGCTGGGTGTGGTCGAGATCGTGCTGACGGCGGGGGTCGTGGCGTGTGTCGCCTCGCTGGTGTCGGCGCGGGGGCGGCGGCTCGGGGATGTGTTCGCGGGGACGCTGGTGGTGCGGGAGCGGGTGCCCGTGGCGCGGACCGGTGTTCTGCCACCGCCTCCGCCGTGGCTGGCGGGGCGGTTCTCGGGGCTCGATCTGTCGGCGGTGCCGGACGGTCTGTGGTTGGCGGTCCGGCAGTACCTGGGGCGGATGAGTCAACTTGATCCGCAGGTCGGCTGGGTGATGGCGGAGCGGCTGGCCGGGGATCTCGCGGCGCGTACGGGGGTTCCGGTGCCGGAGGGGGTGCCGTCGGCGGCTTATCTGGCGGCGGTGGTGCAGGAGCGGCAGGTGCGGGAGGCGCGGCGGGCGTTCGGTGGTGGGGGCGGTGTCGGGCAGCCTGTGGCTCCGCCTGTCGTGCGGGACTCTGCGGCTGCGGTGCCGGGGTCTCCTCCCCTGGGCCGGCCGGCCGTGCCTGTGGATCAGAGGCCGGCCGAGCGTCCGGCCACCGGGTTCGTGCCGCCTGCGTAGTTCCGTCTTGCGGGGTGGGTTCTCGGGGCTGGGTCCTCGTGTGGGGTTGTCGGGTTCAGGCGAAGGCCGACGGGGGTGACTCGAGGTCTTCCAGTTCGATGCCGGGGGCTGCGAGAACCACGTCCCCGGCGATGTGGACGGAGTGCTGTTCGCCGGTGTCCAGGGCTGTGACCTGGTATTCGTCCACGGTCAGGGGGCCGTTGTCAGTGGCGTGTGCTTCTCTGTTCACCAGCGCCCAGGACTGGTCCACGGTGCGCGGGGCGAGGACCGGGTCCGTGAAGGCGACGAGGCGTAGGCGGGTCGCGGATGCGGAGGGAGTGAGGCGAAGGAGTCGGGTGGTGGCGATGAGGAAGGCGGGGGAGCTGCCGGTGAAGGCGTGGGCTTGGACGTTGCCTTCCGTGGCGTGGGTGCCGGTGGGGTCGGTGCGGACCCAGGTGACGCCGTCGAGGGCTGCGCCGCGTACCTGCCAGCTGCTCGCGTGGAGTTCGAGGCGGAGGGGGCGGCCGAGGTCGTCGAGGGTGAGGTCGACGGAGCCGGTGTGATCGCCGGTGGGGGTGGTCAGCTGGGAGACGTAGCGCCAGCCGGAGGGGCCGGGGGCGCACTGGAAGTGCTCGTGGGCGAGGGGGGTGTGATCGTGCGGATCGTGGAGCGAATAGCGGCCGCGGGGCATGGGGGTCCTGGGGTGTGACGGCTGGTCCGGTCACCTGGGCGAGCCGGTCCGGTGCTGGTGACGGCCGGTCCGGCCGTAGGGCCGAAGGGGCAGGCCCCCGACACGGGGGTGCGGGGGCCTGCCTCGGAGGACCTACCTGGTGCCGAGGGGCGTGTCAGTGTCAGTGCGCGGACGCGCTCCTCGGCGGGTGGGGCTGTGGACTCAGTAGCGGTAGTGGTCCGGCTTGAAGGGGCCTTCGACGTCGACGCCGATGTAGGCGGCCTGCTCGGGGCGGAGCTTGGTGAGCTTCACGCCGAGCGCGTCCAGGTGGAGGCGGGCGACCTTCTCGTCGAGGTGCTTGGGCAGCGTGTAGACGCCGGTCGGGTACTCGTCGGGCTTGGTGAACAGCTCGATCTGGGCCAGGGTCTGGTCCGCGAAGGAGTTGGACATCACGAACGACGGGTGGCCGGTGGCGTTGCCCAGGTTCAGCAGGCGGCCCTCGGAGAGGACGATGATCTTCTTGCCGTCGGGGAAGGTCCAGGTGTGGACCTGCGGCTTGATCTCGTCCTTGACGATGCCCGGGACCTTGGCGAGGCCGGCCATGTCGATCTCGTTGTCGAAGTGGCCGATGTTGCCGACGATGGCCTGGTGCTTCATCTTGGCCATGTCCGAGGCCATGATGATGTCCTTGTTGCCGGTCGTGGTGATGAAGATGTCGGCCTTGTCGATGACCTCGTCGAGGGTCGTGACCTGGTAGCCGTCCATCGCCGCCTGCAGGGCGCAGATGGGGTCGATCTCGGTGACGATGACGCGGGCGCCCTGGCCGCGGAGGGACTCGGCGCAGCCCTTGCCGACGTCGCCGTAGCCGCAGACGACGGCGGTCTTGCCGCCGATGAGGACGTCGGTGGCGCGGTTGATGCCGTCGACGAGGGAGTGGCGGCAGCCGTACTTGTTGTCGAACTTCGACTTGGTGACGGCGTCGTTGACGTTGATCGCCGGGAAGAGGAGGACGCCGTCGCGCTGCATCTCGTACAGGCGGTGGACGCCGGTGGTGGTCTCCTCGGTGACGCCGCGGATCTCGGACGCCAGCTGGGTCCACTTCTGCGAGCCGTCGGTGATGGTGCGGTTGAGGAGTTCGAGGATGACGCGGTGTTCCTCGTTCTCGGCGGTGTCGACGGAGGGGACCTTGCCGGCCTTCTCGTACTCGACGCCCTTGTGGACGAGGAGGGTGGCGTCACCACCGTCGTCGAGGATCATGTTGGGGCCGCCGGTGGGGCTGTCCGGCCAGGTCAGGGCCTGCTCGGTGCACCACCAGTACTCCTCCAGGGTCTCGCCCTTCCAGGCGAAGACGGGGACACCCTGGGGGTTGTCGGGGGTGCCGTTCGGGCCGACGGCGATGGCGGCGGCCGCGTGGTCCTGGGTGGAGAAGATGTTGCAGGAGGCCCAGCGGACCCGCGCGCCGAGGGCGACGAGGGTCTCGATCAGGACGGCGGTCTGCACGGTCATGTGCAGGGAGCCGGTGACGCGGGCGCCGGCGAGAGGCTGGGCTTCGGCGTATTCCTTGCGGATCGCCATGAGGCCGGGCATCTCGTGCTCGGCGAGGGTGATCTCCTTGCGGCCGAACTCGGCCAGGGAGAGGTCGGCGACCTTGAAGTCCTGTCGGTTGTCGACAGTCGTCATGCGAGCTGCTCCTCGGGTTGGGTCGAGGTCTGGGTACGGCTGGTCTGCGCGGCGGCGGACACAGGGGTGCCCTGAGGGGACACAGGCATGCCCGCGTGCGCGCAGCGCAGTCCGTCGGAGGCCCTCTCTCCCTCGGTCGGTCCGTGCGGGACCGCCCGACCGCCATCAGCAGCGACGTCTGGCTCCGTTCCAAGCTACACCGGAGGCGCCGGGCGGCCCCAGTCCACCTCCGAACAGATCACGCCGATCACGGAGGGTGAGGCCGTGGTCGGGGGGTGGGAAAAAGGGGGCGGGGCCCGCCGGTGTTCGGCGAGCCCCGTCGGGTGGGGGGAGGGTCAGTGGTCGGCCGGGGGGTGGGCCGGGCCGCCGGGGGTCGCTTCGGGGTCCGCGCCCTTGGCGGCTTCGGTCTCGCTGTAGACGTCGGGCTCGAGGTAGATGACGCGGGCGATGGGGACGGCGTCGCGGATGCGGGCTTCGGCGGCGTCGATGGCGCGGGCGATCTCGGTGGCCGTGTCGTCGTGCTGGACGGCGATCTTGGCGGCGACGAGGAGTTCCTCGGGGCCGAGGTGGAGGGTGCGCATGTGGATGACGCGGGTGACGGTGTCGCCGTCGACGAGGGCGGCCGCGATCTTCTCGCTCTCCTCCGGGCCGGCGGACTCGCCGAGGAGGAGCGACTTGGTCTCGGCGGCGAGGACGAGGGCGATGAGGACGAGCAGGACGCCGATGCAGATGGTGCCGATGCCGTCCCAGACGCCGTCGCCGGTGACCAGGGCCAGGCTGACGCCGATGAGGGCGAGGATCAGGCCGACGAGTGCGCCGAGGTCCTCCAGGAGGACGACCGGGAGTTCGGGGGCCTTGGCATGGCGGACGAACTCCTTCCAGGACTTCCTGCCGCGCAGGACGTTGGACTCCTTGATGGCCGTCCGGAAGGAGAACGACTCGGCGATGATCGCGAAGACGAGGACGCCCACCGGCCAGTACCAGTGCTCGATCTCGTGCGGGTGCTTGATCTTCTCGTAGCCCTCGTAGATGGCGAACATGCCGCCGACCGAGAAGAGGACGATGGAGACCAGGAAGGCGTAGATGTAGCGCTCGCGGCCGTAGCCGAAGGGGTGTTGCGGGGTGGCCTCGCGCTGGGCCTTCTTGCCGCCGACCAGGAGGAGGGCCTGGTTGCCGGAGTCGGCGAGCGAGTGCACGCCTTCGGCGAGCATCGACGACGAGCCGCTGAAGGCGAACGCCACGAACTTCGCTACCGCGATCGCGAGGTTGGCTGCGAGTGCCGCCACGATCGCCTTGGTGCCGCCTGACGCGCTCATGTGTTCGCGTGGTCCCTTCGTCCTCGGGTGTTCCTCGGGGCGCTCGTGCCGTCGTCGGCTTTGCCCGCCCTTTGCGGTGGGCATTGTTGCAGCCCTGACCGACCTGCGTGTGCCCGGTGGGCGGCGTGGGATGCGTCAGACGACGACGGTCGCCCGGAAGACCGTACCGACTCCGGACACTTCGGCTTTTTCACCCGCGGGGACGAAGACGGAGTGGCCGGGGGTCAGGGTGTGGCCGCCGGCGTGGACGGAGCCTGCCGTGCACAGGAGGATCTGCGGGGCGGGGAGGGTGAGGTCGTGGGCGGTGGTGCCCTCGGGGAGGACGTACCGGGAGAGGCGGAACTCGTCGATGGGAGTCTCGTAGACCTCTTCGCCGTCCGGGGCGGCCTCGGGGCGCAGGACGCCGGGGTCGCCGGGCTCGAAGCGGACGACGCGCAGGAGTTCGGGTACGTCGACGTGCTTGGGGGTCAGGCCGCAGCGCAGGACGTTGTCGGAGTTGGCCATGATCTCGACGCCGAGGCCGTTGAGGTAGGCGTGCGGGATGCCGGCGCCGAGGAAGAGGGCCTCGCCGGGCTGGAGGCGGACGTGGTTGAGGAGCATGGCCGCGATGACGCCGGGGTCGCCGGGGTGGTGGTGGGCGATGCCGGCGTAGGGGGCGTGGTCGCCGCCGAGGCGGTCGCAGGCGGCCGCGGCGGCCGCGACGGTGTGGGCCATCTCCTCGGGGTCGGCGGTGAGGACGGCGGTGAGGACCTCACGCAGGGCGGCCTCCTCGGGATGGGCGTGCAGGAGGTCGACGTACGGCTTGAGTGAGTCGACGCCGAGGCCGTCGAGGAGGTCGGCGGCCTGGGCGGGGGCGCGGAAGCCGCACAGGCCGTCGAACTCGGTGAGGGCGCAGATGAGCTCGGGCTTGTGGTTGGCGTCCTTGTAGTTGCGGTGGGGGGCGTCGACGGGGATGCCGCGGCGTTCCTCGTCCTCGTAGCCCGCGCGTGCCTGGGTCGGGTCGGGGTGGACCTGGAGGGAGAGGGGTGCGCCCGCGGCGAGGATCTTGAGGAGGAAGGGGAGGCGGGGGCCGAACTTGTCGACGGCCGCTGTGCCGAGTTCCTTGTGCGGGTCGCTCTGGATGACCTCGACGAGGGTGCCCCGGTCGGTGCGGGAGGGGGCGCCCGGGTGGGCGCCCATCCACATCTCCGCCTGCGGTTCGCCGGTCGGTTCCACGCCGAGCAGGCGCGGGATGGCGGTGGGGGAGCCCCAGGCGTAGGGGCGGATGGTGTTGTCGAGGCGGTCCATGCGGTGTCTGCCTGTCTGTTCTGTCGGTCTGTCGCGGCTGTCACGGCTGTCGCGGCCGTCGTGTCGGCTGCGGCGGTCTGCCGGGGTGTCCGCGACGGCCGTCGGCTGTCCGCGGACGGTCGGTCGCCAGATCAGGTGCTCGAGGCGAGCGCCAGGTAAACGGCGGCGAAATCCGTGATGGCGATCAGCTCGGCCAGGGTGACGAGTTCGTCGCCGGGCTCCGGTTCGAGCTCGCTGATCGGCGTGTCGTGGCTGAGGGCCAGGTCACGGGCGGCCGGGGCGGCGGTGAGGCCGCCGATGGGGCGGTCGCGCAGCAGCACCACGCGCGCGTGCAGGGCGGGCGGTTCCTCGACGCGGTCGCGGAAGAAGTCGTCCGGGTCGGCGCTGGCGGCGAGGGGGCCGGCGAGCAGAGCGCTGTGTTCGGCGAGGGCCTCGGGGAGTTCGGCGACGAGGGCGGGGCGGCCGGAGAGCTCGGCGAGCGCGGCGGCGAAGCGGCGGCCGGCGGGGCCGGCGGAGACGCCCTCGGTCCAGATGACGGGGAGGGCGTCGGCGAGTTCGGCGGCCAGGGTCTTGGCGGGGTTGCTGTAGGTCGCGATGGCGGGACCGCAGCGCTCGGCGATGTGGTCGAGACGGTCGGCGACCTTCTCCAGCGCGTCCGGCGGGGCGGAGAGCAGCGCGATGCGGTCGAGGAGCGCGAGGAGCGGGGTGAACAGGGCCCACAGGACGCCGGGGGCGGACGCGGCGACGGGGGGTTGTTCGTCCTGCTCGTACGGGGCGGTCGCCATCGGTACGAACAGGCCGTGGGCGGCGGTCACCGCTTCGGTGAGCGGGGAGTGGGCGGGGGCCACGGCGACGACGGTGCAGCCGCGGCGGTAGGCCTGCTCGGCGAGGAGGGACAGGCCGGGTTCGGTGCCGTCGGGGGTGGCGATCAGGAGGAGGTCGACGGAGCCGATCCAGCCGGGGAGTTCCCAGCGCAGGGCGCCCGCGGCGGGGGCCACGCCGGTGGGGGCGAGGCGGGTGACCGGGCAGGCGGCGCCGGCGAGGGTGCCGAGGAGGTCGGCGACGCAGGTGGCGGCGGCGCCGGGGCCCGCGATGAGGATCGCGCGCGGGCGGCCGTCCGGTGTGAGTTCGCGGACGCCTGCCTCGTGGGCGTGCCGGGCGGCGGTGCGGACGCGGGCGCCGGCTTCGGCCGCTCCGCGCAGGAGGGCGCGGTGGTCTGCCTCGGCCAGGGCCTCCGGCGTGTCGAGCAGCGATTCGTCGAGCATGGTGTCAGTTCTCCGATCGCCGGGTCGTCGTCGGTGTGCGGGCGCCGGTGGGCGGTGATGCGGGGGTGGGCCTGGGGGCCGGCGTCACGCGGGGCGGCGGGCCTCGTCGACGAGGAGGACGGGGATGCCGTCGCGCACGGGGTAGGCCAGGCCGCAGTCCTGACCGGTGCAGATCAGCTCGGTGTCCTGCTCCTTGAGGGGGGCGTGGCAGGCCGGGCAGGCGAGGATCTCCAGGAGGCCGGCTTCGAGCGGCATGGGGTGGTGTCCCTTCGGGTGGGTCCGTGCGGTTGCCGTGGGTGTGGGGTGTGCGGATGTGCCTGGTCAGCGTACCGCTGGTATGGGTGGGGTGTTGGGGTGACCGGGGTGGTGACTTCTCGGGTCGCACCACCCGGAGGAGTGGCGGGGCGGGCGGCACCGCTGCCTCGCCCGGCGAGCCGCCACTCGCCGGGCCGTCGCCGCCGAGCCGCCGTCCACCGGGCCCCGCCGAGCGTCACTCGGTGAGCCGCCGCCCGCAGAGCCCCACCCGGCAAGCCGCCGGTCGCCACCCGCCGTCCACCAAGCCCCCGCTCCCAGGTGGTGACCCGGCAAGCCGCCCCCGCCGAGCCGCCGTCCACCGAGTCCCCGCCGGGCGGGCGGCACCCGGCGAGCCGCCACCCGCCGTCCGCCCAGCCCCGCCCGCCGGGCCGCCGCCCGCCGGGCCGTCCACCGTGTCAGCCGTGTCAGCCGTGTCAGCCGCGGATGATGCCCAGTACCTCGTCCCGGATCTTCCGCATCGTCGCCTCGTCCCGCGCTTCCGCGTTCAGGCGCAGGAGGGGCTCGGTGTTGGAGGGGCGGACGTTGAACCACCAGTCGGTGGCGGAGATCGTGAGGCCGTCGAGTTCGTCGAGGGTCACGTCCTCCCGGCTGCCGTACGCGGCCTTGATCGCCGCGATGCGGGCCGTCTGGTCGTCGACCGTGGAGTTGATCTCGCCGGAGCCCGTGTAGCGGTCGTACTGGGCGACCAGGGAGGACAGGGGGGCGTCCTGGCCGCCGAGGGCGGCGAGGACGTGGAGGGCCGCCAGCATGCCGGTGTCGGCGTTCCAGAAGTCCTTGAAGTAGTAGTGGGCGGAGTGTTCGCCGCCGAAGATCGCGCCGGTGCGGGCCATCTCCGCCTTGATGAAGGAGTGGCCGACGCGGGTGCGGACGGGGGTGCCGCCGTTCTCCTCGACCACCTCGGGGACGGTCCAGGAGGTGATCAGGTTGTGGATGACCGCGCCCGTGCCGCCGTGGCGGGCGAGTTCGCGGGCGGCGACGAGGGCGGTGATCGCTGACGGGGAGACCGGGTCGCCCTGCTCGTCGACGACGAAGCAGCGGTCGGCGTCGCCGTCGAAGGCCAGGCCGAGGTCGGCGTTCTCCTCGCGGACCCGCTTCTGCAGGTCGACGAGGTTGGCCGGGTCGAGGGGGTTGGCCTCGTGGTTGGGGAAGGTGCCGTCCAGTTCGAAGTACATCGCAACCAGCGTCAGGGGCAGGCCGGCGAAAACCGTGGGGACGGTGTGGCCGCCCATGCCGTTGCCCGCGTCGACGACGACCTTCAGGGGGCGGATGGAGGTGAGGTCGACGAGGGAGCGCAGGTGCGCGGCGTAGTCCTCCAACGTGTCGGCCCGGGTGAGGGCTCCCGGGACCGGGGCGGGCTCGGGTGCGGCCGAGTCCGTCCAGCGCTCGACGAGTTCGCGGATCTCGGCGAGGCCCGTGTCCTGGCCGACGGGGGCCGCTCCCGCGCGGCACAGCTTGATGCCGTTGTACTGAGCGGGGTTGTGCGAGGCGGTGAACATCGCGCCGGGCAGGTTCAGCGCTCCGGAGGCGTAGTACAGCTGGTCCGTGGAGCACAGGCCGATCTCGGTGACGTGCACGCCGCGAGCCGCCGCGCCGCGGGCGAAGGCTCTGGACAGGCCGGGCGACGAGGGGCGCATGTCGTGGCCGACGACGATCGCCTCCGCGTCGGTGACCTGGGCGAAGGCCGCCCCGAACAGCTCGGCCAGCGACTCGTCCCACTGATCCGGGACCACCCCGCGTACGTCGTACGCCTTCACGATCTGCGACAGATCAGCAGCCACGGCCAAACCTTCCTGAAAGTTCTGTGAGTCACCACAAACTACCCGGAGCCACCGACGGACCGCTGTCGGTCCGCCGAGTCGGCCCACAGACGTGGTGTGGGCCGTCGCCTCAGGTCAGAGCGCTCCTACGGCAGCATCCGGTCCAGTACGGGTGAACTCTGACCCACCAGGACGAGGCACATCACGAGGAGCAGGCCGATGCTCCAGGGCAGCACCTTGCGCAGCACGTCGCCCTCGCGGCCGGCGAGGCCGACGGCGGCGCAGGCGATGGTGAGGTTCTGCGGGGAGATCATCTTGCCGAGCACGCCGCCGGAGCTGTTGGCGGCGGCGAGGAGTTCGGGCGAGAGGCCGGATGCGCGGGCGGCGGTGACCTGGAGGGCGCCGAAGAGCGCGTCGGCGGAGCGACCAGCACGAGCGGCACCACGAGGGCGAGCAGCGGGGTCTGACGGCCCACCACCGAGGCCACCGTGTCCAGGGGCAGGCCGGTGACCTGAGCGAGCGTCACGACCGGCGTGCCCATCGCGACGAAGGCGACCGGCGCTGTGTTGGCGACGAGGCAGACCACGGCCGCGCGGACCGGGTCGAAGCCCAGGGCGACGAGCATGACCGAGCAGATGGCGACCGGGGCGCCGAACCCGGCGAGCGCCTCCAGCGGGGCGCCGAAGCAGAAGGCCACCACCAGGGCATCCGGTACACCCACAGGGCGTTGACGACGATCCACAGGATGGGGAGGAGACCGAACGCCGCACCCTGCGCGGCGCCGGAGAGCGTCTGGCCCACCGGCATGCCGTAGGCGGGGCGGGCGACGAGAAGGGTGGCCAGGAGGCCCGTCAGGCCCGCCGGGTGCGCCTTCACGCGGACACCGCCCAGCAGGACGAGGACGCGCACGAGGGGCACGGCCGCGACGAGGGCGGACAGGCCGAGCGAGCCGGCGACGGGCTGCAGTTCCCGGACGTACACGGGCGCCCCCGGTTCCGTCATGTCCGACATGCGGAAAGCGATGTCTCGCAGCGACCGACACGGAATAGTCGTGTCCACGCCAACCCGCCGTCAATGGCCCGGGCGCGGGTTGTCGCCCCGGAAGGGGTGTCAGTTGTCGGGCGAGCGCAGCACTCTCAGATGACCACGGCGCGCGACCTCCATCGGGTCCGCCGCACGACCCCCGCCACCGGCTCCGGCCGCGCGCTCCTGCGGACGGGCCGCCTCGCGCACGGCGTTGGCAAGCGCTTCCAGGTCGTCGCCGCTGGGGCGCGCGGGAGCGGAGCCGTCGAGCAGCCGGACGACCTCCCAGCCGCGCGGGGCGGTGAGGCGCTCGGAATGCTCGGCGCACAGGTCGTAGCAGTGGGGTTCGGCGTAGGTGGCGAGCGGGCCGAGGACCGCGGTCGAGTCGGCGTAGACGTACGTCAGCGTCGCGACGGCGGGTCGGCCGCAGGCGGTTCGCGAACAGCGACGTACAGGGCTCACGACGTTGGACGGTACCGCACTCTTGAGCGGGCCGCGACGACTCTCCACCAGGTCACTCCACCGTGTCGTGTTGTGAAACGCCCCACAGGCCACTCCAGTCATACCGCGCTGACCTGCACGAACACCAGTCCTCCAGGCGAGGAAGGTCATCGAATCCGGTCACCACCCGGTACAAACACCATCAATTGCCATGAGTTCACCGGTCTCGGAGAGATACGGAATCGAGCCCAACCTTGGCTGGAATGGTCATCCTGCGACATGCCGTGCGGAGCGGTCGGACGGTGGCCGGGACGGCGTGTGGGCCCGGGCGGCCGGTCGCGACGGGGACTACGCTTCAGTAGTGATGGACAGCCCCGTACCGCCCCCTGCCGCAGGCCCCGGGCCCCGCCGCCGTGATCGCCACGGCCGGGGCATGCGGGGGCCGATCGCGCCCCCTCAGGTGCCGCTGGCCGCGAGCCGTGCCGATGTCTTCGCGGATCTGGTGCAGGACTCCGTGGAGCGGCTGGAGCGGCGGTGGCCGCAGCTCGCCGACATCGACTTCATGGTGCTGGAGGTGCCCCGGCTGGACGGGGCCGCGGGGCCGTGGAACGACGAGGCGGTCCCGCTGGGCGGGACGATCCCCCCGCGCGAGGGCCGTCGGGCGCGGGTGGTCGTCTACCGGCGGCCCGTCGAGATCCGCACCAAGGGGCGCGACGAGCGGGCCGCGCTGGTGCACGAGATCGTCGTGGAGCAGGTGGCGGAGCTACTGGGGCTGACTCCGGAGACGGTGGATCCCCGGTACGGGGAGGACTGAGCGCGCGGCCCGCGCCCTCCCCGGACCTCCGCTACTTCTGCAGCACCGTCAGGTCCTCGTCCGCCTCCGGCACCGCCACCGTCCCCCGGTCGTCCGGCAGGGTCTGGATGGTGAAGCCCGGCAGTCCCTCCACCGAGGCCGTCAGGGTGCGCGCGGCGTGCACGGGGGTGTCGGTGAGGGGCTCCACGGTCAGGGCGTAGGTGCCCTTCAGGCCGGTGGGTACGGGGAGTTCGACGTCCTGCGTGGTCCCGGACCTGATGGTGTACGTCTTGGAGGCCGCCGTGCCTCCCCCGCTGCCGGCGGAGGCGGTGACCTTCACCTTGGCGGTGCCCTGGGGGGCGGTCAGGGAG
The DNA here is from genome assembly GCF_044455165.1 of Streptomyces sp. NPDC051315. Lineage (NCBI taxonomy): Bacteria > Bacillati > Actinomycetota > Actinomycetes > Kitasatosporales > Streptomycetaceae > Streptomyces > Streptomyces sp. NPDC051315. Next base: position 80,076 of record NZ_JBITEN010000029.1, on the reverse strand, counting down.
AGCGTGGAGCCCTTGACGGTGTTGTCGACGACGGACGCGCGCGTGCCGACCGGGCTCGTGGCGGGGATGAAGGCCGACTCCTGCTTGTCGCCCTTGCCGCGCACCACGCGGACGGCCGCGACGACCGGCACCGACTGGTCGGTGGGGGTCAGGACCAGGGAGCCGGCCTCCCCGCGCGTGACGTCACCGAGGTCGACGGCGGTCGTCATGCCGCCCTTGACGTGCAGCGTCTCGTGTCCCGCCGGGGTGATCAGGCCGGAGGCGGAGGCGAGTTGGACCTTCAGGTCCGCGTCGGCGTCGCCCGGCGCGAAGGCGACCAGGCGGACGGCCGTGGCGTCCTTGGGGACGCCGGGCACGACCAGGCTGCCCGCCGGTTCGGTGGACGCGGCCAGCCAGTCGCCGCCCAGCTTGTCGTCCAGGGCCTGGACGGCGGCCCCGACCCGGCCGCTGCGGACGTTGACGTGGACGGTGAGGTCGTCCTGCTTCTCGTCGGTGAGCGTGGACAGCAGGATCGGCTCGCTGGAGTGCGCCGGGATCGTGAGTCCCTCCCCCACCGTGGTCGTCACGGCGCCGTCCTTGCCGTACAGCTCGATGTCGGCGACGGCGGCGGAGTCGTCCGGGTTGGTGAGGTGGACGTAGTCCGTGCGGTCGGCCGCCGTGCTGACGCCCGGGAACCAGAACTCGGTGTCGGGCGCGGTGCAGGTGACGCCGAGCAGGCCGCGGCCGGTGCCGGCGGAGACCTGCGTGGACTCCTGGACCGTCCAGCCGGGCGCGAACTTGCCCTCGGCGGTGCCCACGAGCGCGGGCGTGTCGCCGCCGGAGGTGTCGCCGGTGACGGGCGTGCCGGGTGCCTTGGGCGTGAGCACGGGCTCGGCCGTGGTCTTCTTGTCGCCGTCGGCGCTCCCGGCGGCCGCGGACTCCGCCGCGGCGGACCGGAGTTCGGCCGTGCCCTCGCTTCCCGTGCCCTTGGTGACCGGCGTGAACGACGTGTACGTCGTCTCCGCGAGGTCGGAGGCGCTGGGCGCCGGGCACAGCAGGTTGGTGCGCTCCACGGGCAGGACGGCGGCCGCCTTCGCGGTGTCCGTGGTGGGGGCGGCCGGCTCGGTGAGCGTGGCGAAGCCGGTGACGGCGGCGAGCGCGGCCGTACCGACGATCAGGGACAGGGTGGTGCGGTTCACTGCTGGCTCCCGTCGGGGCGCTCGCTGCCGGTGCCGTGGGGGTGCCGGTCCGGGTCGTAGGCGGGGTCGTAGCCGCCCTGGCCGTAGGGGTCGTAGCCCTGCTGGTAGGCCCGGTCGTGGGAACCCGTCTGCCGGCCCTGGCCGTCGTAGGCGTACGGGTCGTACCCGCCTGCCTGGTAGGGGTCGTAGGACTGCTGGTCGTAGGCGCCGGCCGGGTACTGCTGCTGGGTGCCCTGGTACTGGTCGGTGCCGTAGCCGCCGTACTCGGCGCCGGTGTGGCTCGGTGCGTCCCAGTCTCCGTAGGACTGCTGGCTCGGTACCGCGACCGGGGACTGATCCTGGGCAGGAGGCGGGACGTCCTGGTCCAGGGCGGGTTCCTCGTTCTCGGCCTGGGCGCGCAGTCGGCGGGCGCGGCGGCCCTCGCCGGTCGCGGCCTCGGCGGGCGGGAGCTGCTCCTCGGGCAGGTCGTCGTCGACGTCGCGGCGGCGGCCGGGCAGGGCGAGGACGACGAGGACCAGGGCGAGGAAGCCCTGCGCCCACAGCCAGGCGGTGTGGGTGAACGGGTCCTCGTAGGTGACGTCCAGCCTGCCGCCGGAGGCGGGGAGTTCGAAGCCCTGGGCCCAGCCGTCGACGGTGGTGGGGGTGAGCGGCTTGCCGTCCAGGGTGGCCGTCCAGCCGTCGTCGGCGGCGTCGGCCAGGCGCAGGATCCGGCCGTCGGAGCCGTCGGGGATCGTGGTGTGGAGGTCGACGGGGCCCGCGGCGACCGCTGTCGGCGTGCCCTTGCCGGTGACGATGGCCGCGCGGGAGACCTCCTGGTCCACCCGCCACAGGGCGCTGCCGTCCTGCTGGCTGAGCCGGGACAGGCCGGGCGTGGCGTCCAGGACGCGGGTGATCTCGCGGGGCGCGCCCTTGTGGACGAGGACGTAGCGCACCGCGAACTTGCCGAGCTGGTCGGCCTGGTCGGCGCCGGAGCCGGCGACGAGGTTGGCGACGGCCTTGTCGAGTGCGGCGTTCTCGCCGTCGGCGGCGGCGAGTTCGGCGTCGCCGAGGCGGGCGCCGGAGCCGCGGACCAGGACGTAGCCGACGTGGGCGGCGGAGTCGCTGTCGAGGACGAGGGTGCGGGCCTGGTCGCGGGTGCTGCTCTCCTCGGCGACGAACGCGGGCACCTGGACCGGGTCGCGGCGCTCCAGCGGGCCGTCGGCGCCGCCGATCATCCAGCCGGCGGCGACGAGCAGGGGGCCCGCGGCCGCGGAGAAGGCGATGAGGGCGGCGACCGGCTGGCGCCAGCCGAAGCTCTGCTCGGCGACCCGCGCGCGTGCCCCGTCGGCGCCCATGACCGCGGCGGCGAGCAGGGCGATGCCGTAGACGAGGGTGGCGGGGCCGGCCCAGGTGGAGCTGTTGGACAGGACCGCGAAGACGAGGCCCACCAGGGCGATCGCCCAGGCCGTCCGGATCGCGGCCTCACGCTCGGAGCGCAGCAGGGCGGCCAGCGCGGCCAGGACGACGCCGATCAGCATCAGTCCGTCGACGGTGCCGGGTCCGCCGGGGCTGGCGCCGAGCAGGTCGGTCGCGGTGGCCGTCGACGGGCCGTACTCCAGGCCGGCCTCGGTGAAGAAGCCGAACGGCAGCAGCGTGAGCGACCAGGGCGCGAGGAGCAGCAGGGGCGTGCCGAGCTGGGCCACGAAGCGCAGGCCGTAGGCGGGGAGGTCGGTGCGGCGCACGGCCAGGACGGCGAGGCCGAGGACCAGGGCGACGGGCCAGACGATCGGCGTGAACGCGGTGGTGATCGTCAGCAGCAGCGCGTACGCCCAGGTGGCCCGCCAGCTGCCGCGTGCCCCCGAGGAGTGGGCCAGGCCGCTCGCGGCGATGCCCGCGCGCGCGATGAGCGGCAGCAGGACGGCCAGGACGGCGGTGCCCACGCGGCCGCCGGCGAGGGCGCCGGTGGCGGCGGGCAGGAAGGCGTAGACGACCGCGCCCCACGCGCGCAGCAGGCGGGACTCGACGAGCGGCCGGGAGGCGAAGTAGGCGGTGAGGCCGGCCAGCGGGACCGAGCAGACGAGCAGGACGGTGACGGCGAGGCCGGTCGAGCCGAACAGCAGGGTGGACAGTGTCGCGATGATCGCGAGGTAGGGCGGGGCGGACGAGGTGCCGCCGGCGCCCACCGGGTGCCAGGCGTCGAGGTAGCGCGACCACAGGTCGGAGGCGTCGGCCGGGGCGGGCAGCAGGGCGCCGCCCGCGAGCGCGCCCCCGCCCAGGAGGTTGCGGCAGGCGACCAGGGAGACGAGCAGCAGCACCAGGAAGAGCACCGGGCCGGGCTTGCGGGCGATGCGCTTGAGGCGGGCGAACTGCTCGATCTCCAGGAAGTCGGCGTCGTCGCCGCCGGGGCCGGACTCGATGGCGCCGCCGTGTCGTCCGGCGCCGGTGGTGGTCTCGGCGTCGGAGGCGCCGAGGAAGTCGCCGGCGACCTGTTCGACGGTGGCCCGTACGGTCGCGCCGGGCGGCGGGAACAGGGGTCGCAGCTCGTCCTTGTCGATCTGCGGGCGGCCGCGCCTGCGCCGTCCGGCGATGATCAGCTCGGGCCGCAGCAGGGTGCCGAGCAGGCCGCGGATCTCGTCGACGGCCTGTCCGGGAACCTTCCCGACGAGGTAGGCGACGGTCCGCAGGAGCGTGCCGAGGACCAGGCGGACCAGGATCCAGGGCAGCAGTGCGGTCCGGCTGTTGACGAGGAGGGTGTAGACGGCGCCGGCCTTGTCGACCTTGTGGGGGGAGGCCGAGGTGCGGCCCGCGCAGTCGACGGTGCGCCGCTCCCGGGAGGCGGCCTCGGCGTGCCGTACGACGGCGTCGGGGGCGACGAGGACGCGGTGGCCGGCGGCGTGCGCGCGCCAGCACAGGTCGACGTCGTCACGCATGAGGGGCAGGCGCCGGTCGAAGCCGCCGAGTTCGTCGAAGACGTCGCGGCGGATCAGCATGCCGGCGGTGGACACGGACAGGACGGGGCGGACGTGGTCGTGCTGGCCCTGGTCCTGTTCGCGGCGGTCCAGACCGGTCCAGCGGCGGCCGGAGTGGGCGATGGTGACGCCGACCTCGAGGAGCTGGCGGCGGTCGTACCAGCCGCGGAGCTTGGGGCCGACCACGGCCACGTCGTCGCGGCCCAGTTCGATCTCGTGGTCCACGACGCGCAGCAGTTCGGCCAGGGCGTCGGGTTCGGGGGCGCAGTCGTCGTGCAGCAGCCAGAGCCACTGGACGGGCTCGCCGTACGGGAGCTCCGGCAGGTCGTAGGCGTCGTCGCGCCAGGTGCGCGTGACGGGGTCCCAGCCGCTGGGGCGCTTGAGGTACGGCAGTTCCTCGGGGGTGAGGACCGGGGCCGTGCGGTGGGCCTCCTCGACGGCCTGGCCGAATCCCGTCCGCCGGGCGAGGTGCAGGACACGGTCGGCGCCGAGCGCGTCGGTGACGAGCTGGGCGGAGTCGTCCGCGCTGCCGGTGTCGGCGGCCATGACGGACTGGACGGGGCGCTCCTGGCCGAGCAGCCCGGCGAGCGCGTCGGGCAGCCAGCGGGCGCCGTCGTGGGTGACGAGCACCGCGGTCACCACGTGGCGTGGGAACTCGGGCGGGCGGGTCGGGTCAAACCCGGCCGTGGCAGCGTCGCGTTGGGCTGCAGTGTGGCTGTGCACGGACATCGAGGTACGGGCCCCGGTTCGGTGGACTGCGGTGGACGCCCGTGCCGTGTGGGGGCGACGGGGCGTCTCGGACGAGCGCCCACACTATCGGCTGGCCACGACCACGGCCCGCCGCCTGTGGACAACCCACCTGCGACGGGCCGTTCGCCACGTCGTCCCGCTGTGGCGGCGGTCTCGGACGGCCGCCTTCTTCAGACGGCCGCCTTCTTCAGTCGGCGGCGCTCCCGTTCGGACAGGCCGCCCCAGATGCCGAACCGTTCGTCGTTGGCGAGGGCGTACTCGAGGCACTCGGAGCGGACCTCGCAGGCGAGGCAGACCTTCTTGGCCTCGCGGGTCGAGCCGCCCTTCTCGGGGAAGAAGGACTCGGGGTCGGTCTGGGCGCACAGTGCGCGCTCCTGCCAGCCGAGTTCCTCACCCGCGTCGTCGACCAGCAGTTGCTGCACCAGCTCGGTCATGTGCGCCCCTCGCTCTGTCTTTTCGCGTCCCCGTGACGTGGCCGTTACCGATTCCGGCTGAACGACACGAGTGAAATTACAAGTGTGCTGATCCGGGCGAGTCAAGCCGGGATCTGCTATTGGGCCCCTTATTCACTCTGCGGAACCAAGGCCATGCGGTAAGTGTTCAAATCGGCATAAACCTTGACACGCTGATAGGCCCCCGACGGGTCCCCGGTTCCCACACCACTGGTACGGGGAAGGACGCCCAGGAGTTCGATCCCGTTGCGACACGCGCGCGGAAGCGAACCGGATCACAGTCGGATCACGGGATCGCAACGCGGCTTGCGCCCCCGGCATGTGCCCCATGTGTCCCGGGGACCCCGTGCACAAACCTTTCACCTCGCAGATGAACCGGAAGAGGTGAACCGGTCCCGCATACCGGTCGTCGAGTTGACACCGAAGGTGTAAACGGGTGTCCTTGTGGGCATGCTCGCGAACTTGGCACTCACCTCGACCCGCACCGCCGGGTCGCACGGTGCTGCCCGCGCTCGCTGTAGCTGTTGTTGCTGTTCCGGCTGTTGAGCCCAACGCGTTCCAGCTGAACCTGAGTCCACTGCGACTCGGCTGCTTGTTCCCACGCCCGGACCCGGGCATCCCTGTCGCCCGTGACCCGGGCGGACGGTACGCGACACCCAGCCAGCCCCCACTCATCCCCGCCGAGGAACCCCCGCACCCCATGAACAGCGACAGCGACCTCCAGATCGCCGGTGACATCCTCGAAGTCCCGCACCTCCTCCAGACCCCGCGCGAGCACCCGGCCACCGTCGCCGAGTTCGTCGGCCTGGCCCGCTCCATCGCCGCCGACCGCTCCCAGTGGGAGCACCTCGTCCGGTACGACGCCACGAGCCGCTGGTACCACCGGCTGCGCACCGGCCCCGGCTACGAGGTGTGGCTGCTGTCCTGGGTGCCCGGGCAGGGCAGCGGGCTGCACGACCACGGCCGCTCCTCCGGTGTGCTGACCGTGCTGGACGGCACGCTCACCGAGCGGACGGAGCGCGGCACGCGCGCGTTGGACGCCGGTGCGCAGCGGGTCTTCGCGCCGGGGTACGTGCACGAGGTGATCAACGACGCCCTGGAGCCGGCCGTCAGCCTGCACGTGTACTTCCCGGGCCTGACGGAGATGCCGATGCACACCACCCCGCACTGCGAGGGGCGCGCCCTGACTGCGTGACGCGTTGTCGCAGCCGCCTGCAAGACTTGGCCCCATGCGCATTGTGGTTCTGGCAGGCGGCATCGGTGGTGCCCGGTTCCTGCGTGGTCTGAAGCGGGCCGTGCCGGACGCGGACATCACGGTCATCGGCAACACCGGGGACGACATCCACCTCTTCGGGCTGAAGGTCTGCCCGGACCTCGACACGGTGATGTACACGCTCGGCGGCGGCATCAACGAGGAGCAGGGCTGGGGGCGGTCCGACGAGACCTTCCACCTGAAGGAGGAACTCGCGGCGTACGGCGTCGGACCCGAGTGGTTCGGGCTCGGCGACCGGGACTTCGCCACCCACATCGTGCGGACGCAGATGATCGGCGCCGGGTATCCGCTGAGCGCGGTGACCGAGGCGCTGTGCGACCGGTGGAAGCCGGGCGTGCGGCTGATCCCGATGACCGACGACCGCGTCGAGACGCACGTCGCGGTCGAGATCGACGGCGAGCGCAAGGCGGTCCACTTCCAGGAGTACTGGGTGCGCCTGCGGGCGTCGGTGCCGGCCGAGGCGATCGTGCCCGTCGGCGCCGAGCAGGCCAAGCCGGCGCCGGGCGTCCTGGAGGCGATCGCGGAGGCGGACGTCGTCCTGTTCCCGCCGTCGAACCCGGTCGTGTCCGTCGGCACCATCCTCGCCGTGCCCGGTATCCGCGAGGCCATCGCCGAGGCCGGGGTGCCGGTGGTGGGGCTGTCGCCCATCGTCGGGGACGCGCCCGTGCGCGGCATGGCCGACAAGGTGCTCGCGGCGGTCGGCGTGGAGACGACGGCCGCGGCGGTCGCCGAGCACTACGGCTCGGGCCTCCTCGACGGCTGGCTCGTCGACACCGTCGACGCCGGCGCGGTGGAGCGGGTCGAGGCCGCCGGGATCCGCTGCCGGGCCGTACCGCTGATGATGACCGACGTCGAGGCGACCGCCCGGATGGCCCGGGAGGCGCTGGCCCTGGCCGAGGAGGTGCGGGGGGCGTGAGCGAGGCAGCCGAGGAGGGCTACCGGGTCTGGGCCGTGCCGGGCCTGCCCGAGGTACAGGCCGGGGACGACCTCGCCAAACTGATCGCCGCCGCCGAGCCGGGGCTCCGCGACGGGGACGTGGTGCTGGTCACCTCGAAGATCGTCTCCAAGGCCGAGGGACGGGTCGTCCGGGCGGACGACCGGGAGGCCGCGATCGACGCCGAGACCGTCCGGGTCGTGGCCCGGCGCGGAACCCTGCGGATCGTCGAGAACCGGCAGGGCCTGGTGATGGCGGCCGCCGGTGTCGACGCCTCCAACACACCCGCCGGAACAGTGCTGCTGCTGCCCGAGGAGCCGGACGGCTCCGCGCGCGCGATCCGCGACGGACTGCGTGACGTCCTCGGCGTCGACGTCGGCGTCCTCGTCACCGACACCTTCGGGCGGCCCTGGCGCGCGGGGCTCACGGACGTCGCGATCGGCGCCGCCGGGGTACGGGTGCTGGACGACCTGCGCGGGGGCACGGACGCGTACGGCAATCCGCTCGCCGCCACCGTCGTCGCCACCGCCGACGAGCTGGCCGCCGCCGGTGACCTGGTGAAGGGCAAGGCCGCCGGGCTGCCGGTCGCCGTCGTCCGCGGGCTGCCGCACGTGGTCGCCGACGGCGACGGGGACGGGGCGCGGGCCATGGTGCGCGGTGCCCGCGACGACATGTTCCGGCTCGGCACGTCCGAGGCGGTCCGGCTGGCGGTCACCCAGCGGCGGACGGTGCGCTCCTTCACGGACGAGCCCGTGGACCCCGGGGCGGTCCGGCGGGCCGTCGCCGCGGCCGTCACGGCGCCGGCGCCGCACCACACGACGCCGTGGCGGTTCGTGCTGCTGGAGTCGGAGGAGGCGCGGGTCCGGCTGCTGGACGCGATGCGGGACGCGTGGATCGCGGATCTGCGGCGGGACGGCAAGAGCGAGGAGTCGATCGCCAAGCGGGTGCGGCGCGGGGACGTGCTGCGCAACGCGCCGTATCTGGTGGTTCCGTGCCTGGTGATGGACGGTGCGCACACGTACGGGGACGCGCGGCGGGACGGCGCCGAGCGGGAGATGTTCGTGGTCGCCGCCGGGGCCGGGGTGCAGAATCTGCTGGTCGCCCTGGCCGGGGAGCGGCTGGGATCGGCGTGGGTGTCGTCGACGATGTTCTGCCGGGACGTGGTGCGGGAGGTGCTGGAACTGCCGGAGGGATGGGACCCGATGGGGGCGGTCGCGGTCGGGCATCCGGCGGAGGAGCCGAAGGTTCGGCCGGAGCGGGACGCGGGAGCCTTCATCGAGGTGCGGTGAGGCGCCGGCCCGGCGCACGCCCGGGCTCGGCTTCCGCCGGCGGTCGCACGCCCGGGCTCGGCTTTCGCCGACGTCCCCGCGCCCGCGCTCGGTGCCGGCTGCCCGGCCTTCGCCCGCCCGCCGTCCTCGCGCCCGCGCTCGGCCTTCACTCGCTGTCCTTGCGCGCCTGCGCTCGGTGCGACTGCTCGGGCTTTCACCCGCTGTCCTCGCGCCCGCTCTCGTTGCATCCCGCTTCCTGCGCCTACTCTCGTAGGGGCTTCACCGCTTCCACCGCCCCGGGACCTCACTCATGTCAGGACGATTCGCTCCGCGGCCCACGCGTACGACCGTGCGCGGCGGGCATGTCGGCGTGCCCGGCGGTGTGCCGCGGCAGGTCTCCGCGGCGGGGCGGGTGCGGACGTGGGTGCCTGAGTGGCCGCTCGATCTCGGGCTGGTGCTGGGGCCGCTGCGGCGTGGGCCCGGGGATCCGACGTTCCGGGCGATGCCCGACGGGTCGGTGTGGCGGGCCTGTCGGACGCCCGTCGGGCCCGGCACGTTGCGGGTCTGCGCGTCGTCCGGTGGCGGGGCGGTGCGGGGAGAGGCCTGGGGGCCCGGCGCGGAGTGGCTGCTGGAGCAGATGCCGGAGCTGCTCGGGGCCTCGGACGATCCGGCGGCCTTCGTGCCCCGGCACCGGGTGGTGGCGTTGGCGCGGCATCGCCGGCCGGGGTTGCGGCTGACGCGGACCGGGCTGGTGCTGGAGTCGTTGATCCCGTCGATCCTGGAGCAGAAGGTCACCGCCGACGAGGCGTACCGGGCGTGGCGGCTGCTCGTGCGGAAGTTCGGCGAGCCGGCGCCGGGGCCCGCGGCGGGCGGACGGCTCTGGGTGATGCCGGCGCCTCGGACGTGGGCGCTGATCCCGTCATGGGAGTGGCACCGGGCCGGAGTGGACAACAAGCGGGCTTCGACGATCCTGCGGGCGGTGCGGGTCGCCGCGCGGCTGGAGGAGGCGGTTCGGATGGAGCCGCCCGCGGCGCAGGAGCGGTTGGAGGTCGTGCCGGGGATCGGGCCGTGGACGTCGGCGGAGGTCGTGCAGCGCAGTCATGGGGCGGCGGACGCGGTGACCGTGGGCGATCTGCATCTGCCGGGGATCGTGGGGTGGGCGCTGGCCGGGGACCGGTCGGCGGACGACTCGGTGATGCTGGAGCTGCTGGAGCCGTATGCGGGGCAGCGGCATCGGGCGGCCAGGTTTATCCTGCTGAGCGGGCAGATGCCGGGGCGGCGGGCGCCGCGGATGCCGGTGGGGGACATCAGGGGGTTGTGAGGGGCGGTGCGTCGTGGTCACCGCGGGGGTTGTTCCGCCCCCGCCGCCGCCCCTGCCCTTCCCGCACCTGGGGGCCGCGCCCCCGGACCCCCGCTGCGGCCCTGGACGGGCCGCGTTCTCCAGCTCCCGCTTCGGCCCTGGACGGGCCGCGTTCTCGAACTCCCCAGGAGGGGCCCTCCCGGACGGGCTGATGCGACCGGCCCGCGCGCTCGGACGGCTGGGGCGGTCGGAGCGCTGGGGCGTTCAGCCCGCCTGGTTCGCACCCACCGCCTACTGGTCGGAGGAGAACCGCACCGCCCCCGCCGGGATCCTCGCGTCGCACCACACGCGGGCTCCCTCGCGGAGTTCGTTGTCGGGGCCGACGACCGCGCCGTCGCCGATGACCGTGCCGGTGAGGACGGAGCGTTCGCCGACGCGGGCGCGGGTGCCGATGAGGGAGTCGGTGATGACCGCGCCCGGTTCGATCACCGCGCCGGGCAGGATGGTGGAGCCGAAGACGCGCGCGCCCTCCGCGACGAACGCGCCCTCCCCCACCACCGTGCCGCCCGTCAGCTTCGCGTCGGGGGCGACCGTGGCCGTCGGCAGGATCAGGCGGTCGCCGCAGCGGCCGGGGACGGCGGGGGACGGGGCCCGGCCGAGGACGAGGTCCGCGGAGCCCCGGACGAAGGCCGCCGGCGTGCCCAGGTCCAGCCAGTACGTGGAGTCGACCATGCCCTGCAGGTGCGCCCCCGCCGCCAGCAGGTCGGGGAAGGTCTCCCGTTCCACCGACACGGGGCGGCCCAGCGGGATGGTGTCGATGACCGAGCGGCGGAAGACGTACGCGCCCGCGTTGATCTGGTCGGTGACGATCTCCTCGGGGGTCTGGGGCTTCTCGAGGAAGGCCAGGACCTTGCCGGTCCCGTCGGTGGGGACCAGGCCGTAGGCGCGCGGGTCCGTCACCTTGGTCAGGTGGAGGGAGACGTCCGCGGACGTGGACGCGTGGGTGGCGACCAGCCGGCGGATGTCGAGTCCCGTGAGGATGTCGCCGTTGAAGACGAGGACCGGGTCGTCGGGGCCCGAGTGCAGGCGGGACGCGACGTTGCGGATCGCGCCGCCCGTGCCGAGGGGCTCCTCCTCCGTGACGTACTCGATGTGGAGGCCGAGTGACGAGCCGTCGCCGAAGTACGGTTCGAAGACCTCGGCCAGATAGCTCGTCGCCAGGACGATGTGGTCCACGCCTGCCGCTTTCGCCCGCGCCAGCTGGTGCGTCAGGAACGGCACCCCGGCCGCCCTGACCATGGGCTTGGGCGTGTGCACCGTGAGCGGGCGCAACCGGGTGCCCTTGCCGCCGACCAGGAGGATGGCTTCTGTCACCTTCGTCTCTGCTTCCTGCCGGGACCGGCCGAACTGTCTTTCGGCCGGCCAGTGTATGCAGACCGTTGCGTGGCAACTTCGATGGCCGTGCGGTGTTGCACGCGGTGTCCCATGCGCTGTCCCCCCGACGGCTGTGGAATGTGCCCCCACTGGACGTGACCTCCGCCCCCGCCGGGTCCGCCGGGGCCTCCCCAGGCCCCGCGCGCCCGGGCCCGCCTCAACGCCCCTGGTAACGGGCCGCCGTGGAGCGGGCCGAGCCCAGCTTGCCGTAGAGCTGCCGTCCTGGGCATTCCGTGGCGAAGCCGTCCCGGTGACCGGAGATCACGTTCAGTCGTACGTTCTTACCTTTTGCGTAGAGATTGCCACCACCCGACATCAGGTATGTCTTTCCGCGCGGATTGGCCCCGAACAGACCCAACTTCCACGCCGTCAGACGAGCGATGGCCGTCACCGCCGCGGCGGACGGCTTGGTGGTGGTGAACGTGCCGAGGACCGCGATGCCCATGCTGTTGCTGTTGAACCCGAGGGTGTGGGCGCCCAGGACCGGCTTGGTCACTCCCCCGGCGCGGCCCTCGTAGATGTTTCCGCACCTGTCGACGAGGAAGTTGTAGCCGATGTCCCGCCAGCCCATGCTTCTGACGTGGTAGCGGTAGATACTGCGGATGACCGAGGGGACCTGGGAGCACTTGTAGCTGTTGCCCGAGGCCGTGTGGTGCACGAAGGCCGCCTTGACCTTCGTCGTGTAGCGGAAGCCCCTCTCGCGCAGCTTCTCGTCGGCACCCCAGCCGTGACGCGTGACGATGCGGGGGCGGGGGCCGATGTACGGCTTCGCCCGCTGACCCTCCGTCAATTTTGCGCCGCGCAGGGTGAGAAGCTCGCGTTCGGTGCCCGTGCGGTCGAGGGCGGGGATCTCGGCGGCGCCGAGCGGGGCGAGGTCCAGGTTGGCGGCGGAGGCGGCGGCCGTCCCGGCGGTCATCGCGGTCACCGCGTCAGCGGGGCCGCGGGCGGTCACGGCGCGGCTGCGGGACGCTCCGACCGGCGCGTGGCCGGGGGTGACCGCCTCGGGGACGACCGCCGTGGGGGCGGCGGGCTTTCCGGGGTCGACCAGTTCCAGACGCAGGCCCGAGGGGAGCGGGCCGGCCGCCGACACGGTGCGGGGGCCGCGGGCGGTCTCCTCCGTACGGGCGTCGGCCGTGGCGGTGACGCGGACCTCCACGCCGTCGGAGTCCCCCACCCACAGGGGGGCGGTGGCGCCGCGGACGCGGCCCGAGGCGCGTTCGGGGGTGCCCGGGTCGGCGCCGTGGTCGGCGTTGTGTGTCTCCAGGTCCTGCCAGTCGGACCAGGCGCCGGTGCCGGTGGCACGGGTGCGGACCTGGACCCGGCCGCGCAGTTCGGCGTCCGGGTCGTCCCAGACGACGCCGAGGAGGGAGAAGGGACGGACGTCCCTGCGGGCCAGGCCCTGGTCGGCGCCGAGGGACCGGTCACGGGTGAGGGGGGTCAGGGGCAGCGACTGGGTACTGCCGGGGAGCGGGGCGGCGGGGCTCGTGGCCCGGGCCGCGGCGGTCGCCGCCTCCGCGGTCGGCGCCGGTCGCGCCGTCGCCGCGGTGGCGGGCGGCGTCAGCGGAAGGGCGAGTGCCGCCGCGCAGGTGACGCCGATCGAGGAAGCAAGCAATCCACGCATGCCTCAGATCCTGGGCATCACCCCACCTGCGCGCACATCGGGGATGTTGACGGGCTGTCGGGTGCGTTCGGCCGAACCGGTGGCCCGGCGACGCGAGTTCGGCGCTGTCGGCGCGTACGCTTGCGCGGGTGAACGCCACCGACCGCACCCCTGCCGACCTGCTGCGTTCCGCGCTCGCCGCGGACCCCGCGCGCCCGCTGGTGACCTTCTACGACGACGCCACCGGCGAGCGGGTCGAATTGTCCGTGGCCACCTTCGCCAATTGGGTGGCCAAGACCGCGAACCTCATCCAGGACGGACTGTCCGCCGAACCCGGCGACCGGATCGCGCTGCTGCTGCCCGCGCACTGGCAGACGGCGGTGTGGCTGCTGGCGTGTTCGTCGGTCGGGGTGGTCGCGGACGTGGCCGGCGACCCGGCCCGCGCGGACCACGTCGTGGCCGGGCCCGGCCACTTCGAGGCGGGGCTCGCCTGCCGGGGCGAGCGGTACGCGCTCTCGCTCGCGCCGCTCGGCCGGCGGTTCGTCCCGGCTCCGCCGGAGGGGTACGCCGACTACGCCGTGGACGTCCCGAGCCACGGCGACCGCTTCGTCGCGTACGCGCCGGTGGACCCGGAGGAGCCCGCGCTGATCGTGGCCGGCGCGGAGTACACGGGCGCGGAGATCGTGGAGCGCGCCCGGGCCGACGCGGCGGACCTCGGTCTGACCGGCCCCGGCTCCCGCCTCCTGTCGGGCCTGCCGTACGACACCTGGGACGGCCTCAGCGCCGGCCTGTACGCCCCACTGGCCAGCGACGGGTCCGTCGTCCTCTGCCGGAACCTGGACCAGGCGAACGAGGAGACGATCGCCAAGCGCATCGAGAGCGAACGGGTGACGGCGACGACCCGGTAGCCGGGCCGGGCCGGGGCCGGACCGCCGAGCCGGTAGCCGAGCCGGGGCGGACTGCCGACCCGGTGGCGGAAGACCAGCCGCCCACCTTGTCAAGGAGCGGCGGCCGATCCCGCAGCGCCCGGTGGATGGACGGCCGAGTCCGCAGCGCCCGGTGGGTGGGGTGCGGTTACGGGGGCCCGACGGACGGGCGGCCCGTTCCCCGTCCCGGTCGGCCGTCGCGGCTCCCCCGGCACAGCCGGGGGACTCCCAACAGCTCCCGGGCGGCGGCCGGCGGGAGCAGCACCGGGGCCCCGGGCTCCGCCCCCCCGGCTCCTGACCGGCGGCCCGCAGGGACGGCCGACGTAGAGCCCACAGCACCCCCCTCCCCCACACCCCGCCCCACCGGATCGAGCGGTGCCCCGCTCTGCCGTCGAGCCCGGTCGTCCCGGCAGCCGCTCTCGGGCAGCCATCGCGGCGTTGACCTGGGGTTCGAGATGCCGGGGTGCCCCTCCGCCGGGTGGTCCCCCCGTGACCTGCGACGGTGGGCCGTGTCACCCGTTCGGCTTACTCCCGCCCGCGTCTCCCTCCCACCCGCGCCATCGTCGTAGGAGCAGCACGGGACGTTGGCAGGACGACACGTTCGTACGGCGAGCAGGAGGGGTGGACCTCGGCGTGAGCAGCACCGCAGGCATATCCGGGCCCCTCGGGCCGGGGGCGGGAGCCTCCGCTCATGGGGCGGGGCTCGTTCGGCGGCGTCGGCAGCGGTGGGTGCGGTACGGGGCGGGGGTGGTCGCCGCACTCACCGTGGGGACCGGCGTGGCGGGATGGGTGGTCTACGCGAAGCTCGACGGGAACATCACGCCCGACGAGGCCGCCGCGGCGGAGCTCGCGCGGTACGCCAAGGAGCGGCCGACCGCGTTGGTGAAGGACGCGCGGAACATCCTGCTGATCGGGTCGGACACGCGGGCCGGGGCCGGCAACCGCCGGTACGGCAGGGACTCGGGGACCGAGCGGTCGGACACGACGATCCTGCTGCACCTGGCCGCCGGGCGGCGCAGTGCCACCGCCGTCTCCCTGCCCCGGGACCTGATGGTGGACGTACCCGGCTGCCGGCGGGCGGACGGAACGCGGACCGAGCCGATGTTCGCGATGTTCAACCACGCCTTCCAGGCGGGCGGCTCGGCCTGCACCATCCGCACGGTGGAGAAGCTGACGGGGATCCGGGTCGACCATCACGTCGTCGTCGACTTCAGCGGGTTCAAGGAGATGGTCGACGCCGTCGACGGGGTCGAGGTGTGCCTGAAGGAGCCCATCCGCGACAAGGACGCCAAGCTCCGGCTGCCCGCAGGGCGGGTGACCCTCAACGGCGAGCAGGCCCTCGGGTACGTCCGCGTCCGCAAGTCCCTCGGCGACGGCAGCGACACCGACCGCATGGACCGGCAGCAACGGTTCCTCGGGGCGCTCGTGAACAAGGTGCAGAGCGATGACGTCCTGCTGAATCCGGTGAAGCTCTATCCGGTGCTGGACGCCGCCACGTCCTCTCTCACCACCGACCCGGATCTGGCGAGTCTGCGCGGGCTGTACCAACTCGTGCGCGGCCTGCGGGACATTCCCACCGACCGTGTGCAGTTCCTGACCGTCCCGCGGGAGTCGTACGTCTACAACGCCAATCGGGACCAGTTGGTGGAGCCCGAGGCGGAGAAACTCTTCGAACTGCTGCGCGCCGACCGACCCGTGAATGTGACACCGGGAGGCGCCCGGAATTCACGCTCTGCGGAGTCGTCCGACTACGAGGCGTACAGGTCCCCGCCCCCGTCTCCGCCCACTTTCCGAGGGAACACGGCCGCCGAGGACAGCTGCACGTGAGGTGCCGCGCGGCCGCCACGGGTAAAGCGCTTGCCAAGCGGATGTGTCCAGCGAACTCCAGTTCAAGGAAATAGGGCGAATTGCCCGGTTGTAGGGACGTGGAATTTGTCACCGTCGTCGCCCGACGCTGAACTGGGCGGATAGTGTGAGCGATCCGGTGCACCCGGCCAGAGGAGCGTCCTGGGGTCGTGCACTGTGTGACCGAGACCCGAGCGCCTTTGAGGGGGGAAAGGCGCCGCGTGGCCCCGACGGAGGATTCGGACAACCGTGGACGCACAAGGCCGTGGGCGGGCGGACAACATCGATCCCGCAGACCAGTGGGTGCTCAATCCGAACACCGGCGAATACGAACTGCGACTGAGTCCTTCCGCACCGCAGTCGGCGGTCCCCAAGCCCCGCAGATCCGACTCCCGTGCCGGGGGGACCGAGGGCGCGGGCCGCAGCCGTACGAAAGCACCGGAACGGGACACCCCGGCGGTGCCGGGACCGCGCCGGCGCCGGGGCGCGCCCGAGGAGCCGCCGCCCGGGCGGCGCGGTCGCCGGCCGGCGAAGAAGAAGTCGAAGACGAAGAAGGTCCTGCTGTGGACCGGCGGGACCATGGCCTTCGTCCTGGTGGGCACGGCCGGCGCGGCCTACCTGTATCTGGAGCACCTGAACGACAACATCACGTCCGTCTCCGACGACGGCGCGAGCACCGGCGGCTTCAACAAGGACAAGGCGATCAACATCCTGCTGATCGGCACGGACAAGCGCACCGGCTCGGGCAACGAGGGCTACGGCGACTCCGGCAGCGTCGGCCACGCCGACACCACGATCCTGCTGCACGTCTCCAAGGACCGCACGAACGCGACCGCGCTGAGCATCCCGCGCGACCTGATCGTGGACATCCCGGACTGCCCGACCACGCAGGAGGACGGCTCCAGCGAGGTCATCAAGGGCACGGAGAACGCCCGCTTCAACACCAGCCTCGGACAGGACGGCCGTACCCCGAGCTGCACCATGCGCACGGTGACGGAGCTGACCGGGATCACTCCGGACAACTTCATGGTCGCCGACTTCAACGCGGTCAAGACGCTGACGACCGCGGTCGGCGGCGTCGAGGTGTGCCTGGCCAAGGACATCGACGACCCCGACTCGCACCTGAAGCTGTCGAAGGGCACGCACGTCATCGAGGGCGAGCAGGCGCTGGCCTTCGTGCGCACCCGGCACTCGGTGGGCTTCGGCGGCGACCTGAGCCGGATCCAGATCCAGCAGCAGTTCCTCAGCGCGCTGATGCGCAAGCTGAAGTCGAACGACACCCTCACCAGCCCCACCAAGATGATCAAGCTGGCGGAGGCGGGCACCAAGGCGCTGACCGTCGACTCCCAGCTGGACAGCATCGACAAGCTGAAGGACCTGGGTCTGGAGCTGGGCAAGCTCAACGTCAAGAACCTGACCTTCACCACCGTGCCGGTGGTCGACAACCCGGCCGAGAAGGTGAAGGCCACCGTCGTCCTCGCCGCCACGGCACCCACCGTCTTCCAGATGATCAAGGACGACGTCTCCTTCACCGAGGTGAAGCAGAAGGCACAGGCGTCGAAGGACGCGGCGGCCGCGGCCGCCGCCGCCCGCCTCAAGGGCACCCAGTCCGCGGCCTCCGAGGTCAGGGTGCGGGTCATGAACGGCGGCGCCCCGGCCGGCAGCGCACAGGAGACTCTCAGCTGGCTGCAGAATGATGAGGGCGTGACGAAGTCCGAGAACGCGGGCAACGCGCCGGCGAATCTCAGCAGGACGACGCTCGAGTACGCGCCCGACCAGGCCGCGCAGGCCCGCAAGCTCGCCGCCATCATGGGGCTGCCCGGGACCGCGCTGAAGCCGGGGGAGAGTGTCACCAACGCCCAGGGTCTGCCGACGATGACGTTGACGCTGGGCAAGGACTTCAAGGGGGCGGGCGTCTCACTGACGACTCCGACGAAGGTGCCGGACACGGTGCAGAAGTCCACGGCGGACAAGGTCGAGTGCGCCAAGTAATCACCAACTAGGTAACCCTACGGGCCCGTCGAGCGTCTGACTTGACGCGGGACGGGCCCGTGTCAGGCGCAGGGTGGGGAGGGCAGGGGAAGTGGCGCGGAGCAGTGTGCGGGGGGAGGCTCCCGACGTCGAGGACGCGATGTCCACGACGGCGGCGGACCAGGACGCATCCGAGGACGGGCACGGCCGTGGGGACGGCCGGTCCGGCGAAGGTGACAGCGGGCCCGGCAAAGGCGACGGCGGGTCCGGCGAAGGCGACAGCGGCCCCGGCGAGGGCGACAGCGGGTCCGGCGCGGACGACGGCGACGGCGGGCACAGAGCCGGCCGAGGCGTGGACCGCAGACGGCGCAGACGGCGCGTGCTGCGCTGGTCGGCGACGGTGCTGACCCTGGTGATACTCGGCGGCGCGGGCGCGGGCTACCTCTACTACCAGCGCCTCAACGCCAACATCAAGAGCGAGGACCTCAACCTGGGCGACGCCAAGGACCGGGCCGCCGAGACCAAGGCCAACGCGGCCGGGCAGAAGGCGCTCAACATCCTGCTGATCGGCTCCGACGCCCGTGACAGCGCGGAGAACCAGAAACTCGGCGGCGCCAAGGAGACCTTCAACGGCATCCCGCTCGCCGACGTGCAGATGCTGCTGCACGTGTCGGCCGACCGCAGCAACATGTCGGTGGTGAGCATGCCGCGCGACACGCTGCTGGACATTCCCAAGTGCACCGACCCGGACACCGGGAAGGTGTACCCGGCGCTGACCCGGGAGATCACCAACGCCTCACTGGGCCGTGGCGGCCCCGGCTGCACGGTGGCCACGTGGGAGAAGCTCACGGACATCCACATCGACCACTTCATGATGATCGACTTCGCCGGTGTGGTGTCGATGGCGGACGCGATCGGCGGCGTACCGGTGTGCGTGGACGCCAACGTCTACTCGCACACCAGCACCGGCAAGGGCTCCGGCCTGAAGCTGACCAAGGGCACGCACGAGATCAAGGGCAAGCAGGCCCTGCAGTGGCTGCGCACCCGCTACGGCTTCGAGGACGACACCGACCTCGCCCGCGCCAAGGCGCAGCACATGTACATGAACTCGATGGTCCGCCAGCTGCGCTCCGAGGCCAAGCTGTCCAACCCGAACGCGCTGCGCAGGCTCGCCGAGGCGGCCACGAAGGCGATCACCGTCGACGACGGTCTGGACAGCATCAAGAAGATGTACGACCTGGCGACCGAGCTGCAGAAGGTGCCCACCGAGCGCATCACCATGACGACGATGCCGAACCGGTACGACACCGTCCAGACCGGCCGGGTGGTGCCCACCGAGGACGCCACCAAGCTGTTCCGGCTGGTGCGCGAGGACATCGCCCTGGACGGCAAGGACACCGGGAAGGCGACCGCCACCGCGAGCCCGTCGCCGACGGCCACGGACGCGGCCGCCCCGGACGACGAGATCGCCGTACAGGTCCACAACAGCACCTACACCGACACGCTGGGCGCGGCGCGCGGGCGGGCGACCACGGTGACGCAGCTGCTGGTCGGCAAGGGCTTCACGGAGGCGGTGGCGAACACCGCGCCGGCCACCGCCGAGGAGAAGACGGTGATCCGCTACCCGAGCGCCGACCTCCAGGGCGACGCCCAGCGGGTGGCGAAGGCGCTCGGCATCCCGTCGAGCCAGGTGAAGAGGTCCACCGACGTCTCCGGCGTCACGCTCTTCGTCGGCGCGGACTGGCGGTCGGGGTCGACGTACAAGGCGGCCGAGGAGGACGACAGGACGCCCGAGTCGGCGCAGACGATGAACGCCTCCGACACCAGCCAGTGCATGCACGTGGACCCGGCCTACAGCTGGTAGTCCGGGTCCCGCCCGGCGGTGCTCACCTGGAGCTGAGGACCGCCGGGCGCCGGGAGGCGATGACCTTCCTCGCCAGCGACCGCGGGCTGGTCAGGAAGCCCCAGCCCCACGACATGTGCATGGTGGCCAGCGCCACGGGGATCTGCAGCCGCGCCTTCAGGGGCAGCCCCCGGCCGGCCGGCACCGATCCGGCGACGATCGCCGCGAGGTAGCCGCCGGGGACGACGAAGCCGAGCGGGGTGACGGCCGCGCCGACCACGATCCCGGCGGCTATCGCGCACACCGCGGTGGGCGGGGCGAGGTAGCGCAGGTTGATGGAGCCCTCGTGGTAGCGGGCGACGACGTGCCGCCACCGGCCGTAGTCCTTGTACTGCTTGGCGAGCGCCTTCACGCTCGGCCGCGGCCGGTACGACACCTTCAGCTCGGGCGAGAACCAGATCAGCCCGCCGGCCTCACGGATGCGGAAGTTCAGCTCCCAGTCCTGGGCGCGGATGAACTCCTCGTTGTAGCCGCCCTGCTGCTCCAGTGCCTCGCGGCGGAAGACGCCGAGGTAGACGGTCTCGGCCGGGCCCGCCTGCCCTCCCGTGTGGAAGGCGGCGTTCCCCACCCCGATTTTCGAGGTCATGGCGGCGGCGACGGCGTGCTCCCAGTCGTTCTCGCCCTCGGCGTGCATGATGCCGCCGACGTTCTGCGCGCCGGTCTCCTCCAGGAGCCGGACGGCGGTGGCGATGTAGTCGGGCGAGAGCATGCCGTGCCCGTCGACGCGGACGACGACCGGATGCCGGGAGGCCTTGATCGCGGCGTTGAGTGCGGCGGGCGTACGGCCCGTCGGGTTGGGGACGGTGTGCACGCGCGGGTCTTCGGCCACGAGCTCGGCGGCGATCTCGTCCGTGCGGTCCGTGGACGGACCGAGGGCGATCACGACCTCCATCTCGCCGGCGTACTCCTGCGCGAGGATCGCTTGGACGGCTCCGCGCAGATGCCGCTCCTCGTTGAGGACGGGCATGATGACGGACACGGCGGGGAGCTGCACGTCGGACTTGGCGTTCATAGGGGGCTCACGTTACCGCGAACGGGGGACACGCTCGCGCCCCGCCGGGTGTGCTGCCCCGGACCACAGATCGTATGGGCCTACGGTGCTCACGGCTCCCCCTCGTACGGCCGTCGCCCGGAGGTGACCCGCATGTCCCCGACCCCGCCCCGGCCCCCCGCCTCCCGGCACCAGCACCGCCCGCCCCTGCGCTCCGTCCGGACGAAACGTCCCCGCTGGGCCATGCGGGCGACGATGACCCTCTCGGTGGTGATCCTCGCCTCGGCCGGCATCGGCCACTCGGTGGTCAGCAGCCTCGACGCGGACATCGCCCGCGTCGACCCCTTCAAGGACATGAAGAACCGCCCGCGGGCCGGCCACGGCATGAACGTCCTGCTGGTCGGCACCGACGGCCGCGACCGGATCACCGAGCAGGAGCGCCGGCGCTACCGCCTGGGCGGCGCCCCCTGCCACTGCACCGACACCCTGATGATCGTGCACATCTCGGAGGACCGGGAGCGGGCGAGCGTGGTCAGCCTGCCGCGGGACTCCTACGCCGAGACGCCCCCGCACACCGACCGGAACACCGGCCGGAGGCACCGGGGCCACCCCCTCAGGATCAACGCGGCGTACGCGGAGGGCGGCCCGCAGCTGACCGTGCGCACGGTCGAGCACATGACGCGGGTGAAGATCGACCACTACCTGGAGGTCGACTTCACCAGCTTCATGCGGACGGTGGACGTCCTCGGCGGTGTGAAGGTCTGTACGGCCCTGCCGCTGAAGGACCCCTACACGGGGCTGGACCTCCCGCCCGGCACGCACACCCTCAAGGGCGGAGAGGCACTCCAGTACGTCCGCTCCCGTCACATCGACGCCGACTCCGACCTCGGCCGGGTCAAGCGCCAGCAGCGGTTCCTGGCGGCCCTGGTCGACCACGCGACCTCGTCCGGCATCCTGCTGAACCCGCTGAGGTTCCGTGACGTGGCGCGGGCGGTGCTCGGCTCGGTGCGGGCGGACCGCGGTTTCGGCACCGACGAGCTCCTCGACCTCGGCCGCGCGATGCGCACCTTCTCCCCGTCCTCCTCGGAGTTCACGACCGTCCCCATCGCCCAGATGGGACACGTCGTGAAGGGCATCGGCTCGACCGTGAAGTGGGACCCGGTCAAGGCCGAGCGCCTCTTCAGGTCCCTGCGCGAGGACAAGCCCCTCGCCACGGCCCCCCGCAAGCGCGACACGGCCGTACGCGTCGAGGTGGCCCCCCAGCAGATCCGCGTCCACATCGAGAACGGCACGCCCACCCTGGGCCTGGCGAAGCGGGTGGACACGGCGCTGGCGGCCACCGGCTTCCGCACCACCGGCCGCCCGACCCCCGCCCGCGACCGCGCCGTCCCGCGCACCGTCATCACCTACGACCCGCGCTGGAACCGCTCCGCGAAGTCCCTGGCGGTGGCCCTCCCCGGCAGCGCGCTGCGCGCCGTGCCCGGCCTCGGACCGACGCTGAGGGTGACGCTCGGGGCGGACTTCCGGCAGGTGCGCAAGGTGCGGGCGGAGGATCCGGGGCAGGGCGAGTTCGGGGTGGTGCGGGGCGACGAGGTGGGCTGCTCCTGAGCGGCTGCCGCGCCGCCGGCGCCGGCGTGGCTCAGTCGTCGAAGCCCTCCGCCGCGCGCCGCTCCCGCAGCTCCATGATCGCCCGTCGGCGGGCCAGCCGGTGGGTGCGACGGATCTGCGCCTCCTGGTAGCGGCGGCGGTCGCGGTCGGTCTCCGGGAGGACCGGCGGTACCCGGCGCGGCTTGCCGTCGGCGTCGACGGCGGCGAAGACGAGGTAGGCGGAGCCGACCTGGGTGGGCGGCGCGGACTCGTTCCAGCGCTCGGCCAGGACCCGTACGCCGACCTCCATGGAGGTCCGGCCGGTCCAGTTGACCTGGGCCTTCACATGGACCAGGTCACCGACGCGGACCGGCTCGAGGAACGCCATCTCGTCCATGGACGCGGTGACGGCGGGCCCGCCGGAGTGCCGGCCGGCCACGGCGCCCGCCGCGTCGTCGACGAGCTTCATGATCACACCGCCGTGCACCGTGCCCAGGAGGTTGGTGTCGTTGTGGGTCATGATGTGGCTGAGCGTGGTGCGGGACGCGGAGGTGGGTTTGCCCGGTATGTCCGAGGAATCCGACTCCACTGCGGTGACCTGGTCTGTCATGGCCTCCACCTTATGCGGAGACGGACATCCCGGGATTTTGTGTCAGGTTGGCAACAGCGGAGCCCTGATTTTCCGACGGCCCTTGTAAGGCACACCGTCCGGACCGGCACACTAAGGCGCATGAACGATTGGCCCGAGGGATGGTCCGACGACAACCGCGGCTCCCGGTACGGACGCGGCAGCGCGAGCGCACAGCCCGAGGGCGCGCGGGTGATGCGACAGGTCCGCCGTGGTCCGGCCGCCCCGCCGCACGGCGCCGGCGTCCCGCAGCAGCCGTCGTACGTCGACGGCCAGGGATACGGCGACGGCGACTACACGAACGCCCGGAACACCGGGTACGACAGCGGCTACAACACGGGCCAGGTCTACGGCGGCGGACCCGGCGGGCCGCAAGGACCCGGCACCCGTGGCCCGCGGCCCGCGCCGGACTGGCGGCGCCGCATCAAGTGGACCGCGATCACCGTCGTGACCGTGCTGGTCGTGACGACCGTCGGCACCTACTTCTGGGCCGACTCCAAGCTCCAGCGCGAGGTCGACCTGTCGAAGGTCATCGACCGGCCCGACGAGGGCGAGGGCACCACCTACCTGATCGTCGGCTCCGACAGCCGCGAGGGCATGTCCGCGCAGGAGAAGAAGGAGCTGCACACCGGCTCCGCCGAGGGCAAGCGCACGGACTCGATGATGATCCTGCACACCGGCTCCAACGGCGACACGCTGATCTCGCTGCCGCGCGACTCGGACGTGGAGATCCCGTCGTTCGTGGGCTCGGAGTCCGGCAAGCGGTACGAGGGCACGGGCCGGCACACCAAGCTGAACGCCGCCTACGCGGAGGACGGCCCCGAGCTGCTGGTGCGCACGGTCGAGTTCAACACGGGTCTGCGCATCGACCACTACGTGGAGATCGGCTTCGCCGGGTTCGCGAACATCGTGGACGCGGTCGGCGGCGTCGAGATGGACATCCCGCAGGACATCAAGGACACCAAGTCCGGCGCGGACCTGAAGAAGGGCAAGCAGACCCTGAACGGCGAGGAGGCCCTCGCGTTCGTCCGCACCCGGTACGCGCTCGCCGGCTCCGACCTCGACCGCACGAAGAACCAGCAGAAGTTCCTCGCCGCCCTGGCCAACCAGGTGGCCACGCCGGGCACGGTCCTCAACCCCTTCAAGCTCTACCCGACCATGGGCGCGGGCCTGGACTCCCTGATCGTCGACAAGGACATGGGCCTGTACGACCTGGCGAAGATGTTCTTCGCCATGAAGGGCGTCAACAGCGGTGACGGCAAGTCCATGAACATGCCGATATCCGGCTCCTCGGGCAGCAACCTCGTCTGGGACAAGGCGAAGGTGAAGCAGCTGGTGGACCAGCTGAAGAACGACGAGAAGGTCACGGTGTCGGGTGACTGACCGGCCCGGCGGCGGACCGCCGTTCGACGCCGTCCTGTGCGACGTCGACAACGTGGTGCGACACTTCGAC
This sequence comes from Streptomyces sp. NPDC051315, assembly GCF_044455165.1. Lineage (NCBI taxonomy): Bacteria > Bacillati > Actinomycetota > Actinomycetes > Kitasatosporales > Streptomycetaceae > Streptomyces > Streptomyces sp. NPDC051315. Next base: position 55,635 of record NZ_JBITEN010000029.1, on the reverse strand, counting down.
TCCACCCACCTGGAGGCGCTGGAACGGGCCGCGGGGCTGGCGGAGGGCACCACCAAGAAGGTGGCGTTCTCCCCCGAGGTCGACGGGCCGCTGCTGCTGGGCCACATCACCGAGCAGGAGTGGGTGGAGGCCATCGCCCGCGGGCTGACCGGACTCGTGGACGAGGAGACGGGCTGGGCGCTCGGCACCGCCCTGCTGGAGTCGCCGTTCCACGCCGACGAGGACGTGGTGACCCTGCTGCGCCGCGCCCGGGTCCGGGTGCCGCTGGTCCTCGTCTCCAACGCCACCCTCGGCCTGGAGCGCGACCTCGAGGCCCTCGGCCTGGCCGCACTCGCCGACCACGTCGTGAGCAGCGCCCGCGTCGGCCTCGCCAAACCCGACCCGCGCATCCTCGAACTCGGCGCGGAACGGGCGGGCGTCCGGCCCGACCGATGCCTGTTCGTGGACGACACCCTGGAGAACGTCGAGGCGGCCACCGCGCTGGGCATGACCGCCGTACACTTCCGCGCGCCGGCCGACCTGGAACGGGCCCTGGAGCCGCTGTTCGCCTGAGCGGCCGGCCCCTGGCCTCAAGCCGCTCACGCTCCCTGGGCCCGCGACAAGGGCACCCGGCGAGGGTGCCCTTGAGGGGGTGCGGGCGGTCGTCACATCGAGGCGCCCGCCATCGCGCGGCACATCTCGGCGCAGCGGCGACAGGCCTCGGCGCAGCGCATCATCTGGGCGTCCTCCGGCATGGCCATACACGCCTCGGCGCACATGTCGCACGCCCTGGCGCACATCGCGCACATCTCGGCCGCCATGGGCGAGCGCCGCATCATCATGTCGGCGCACATGCGGGTCGTCTCCGAGCAGTCCATGAGCGCGCGCATGATCTGCATCTGGGCCTGGCCGCCCATCTGCATGCAGGAGCTCATGGTCTCCTCGCACACACTGTGGCAGGACATGCACGCCTCGACGCAGTCCTGCATCTCCTGGCTCATCGCGGTCATGCTTCCGGGCTGGGTCATGACTCCTCCTCGCGGAGAGAGGGGTGGGGCCCGGTCGGGCTCCCTGTGCCCTTCCGTCGTACGCCTCCCGGCCGTTCCGCGCCATCGGACGACAGCGCAACGGCCCCCGGCAGGAAGCCGGAGGCCGTTGTTCTTGCAGGTCGGTGCGCTGTGGCAGCGAGCTCGGCCCGCAGGACCGTTACGGGAGGTTCCTCGCCATGACGATCCGCTGGACCTGGTTCGTGCCTTCGTAGATCTGCGTGATCTTGGCGTCGCGCATCATGCGCTCGACCGGGTAGTCGCGGGTGTAGCCGTAGCCGCCGAGCAGCTGGACGGCGTCCGTGGTGACCTCCATGGCCACGTCGGAGGCGAAGCACTTCGCGGCCGCGCCCTGGAAGGTCAGGTCGCTGTCGCCGCGCTCGGACTTGGCCGCCGCCGCGTACGTCAGCTGGCGGGCGGCCTCGATCTTCATGGCCATGTCGGCGAGCATGAACTGGATGCCCTGGAAGTCGGCGATGGGCTTGCCGAACTGCTTGCGCTCCTGGACGTAGTTCTTCGCGTAGTCGAAGGCGCCCTGGGCGACGCCGAGGGCCTGGGCGGCGATGGTGATGCGGGTGTGGTCGAGGGTCTTCATCGCCGTGGCGAAGCCCGTGCCCTCCTCGCCGATCATGCGGTCGGCGGGGATGCGGACGTTGTCGAAGTAGACCTCGCGGGTCGGGGAGCCCTTGATGCCGAGCTTCTTCTCCGGGGCGCCGAAGGAGACGCCCGGGTCGGACTTCTCGACGACGAAGGCCGAGATGCCCTTCGAACGCTTGGCGGGGTCCGTCACCGCCATGACGGTGTAGTAGTCGGAGACGCCCGCGTTGGTGATCCAGCGCTTGACGCCGTTGAGGACGTAGTGGTCGCCGTCGCGGACCGCCTTCGTCTTCATGCCGGCCGCGTCCGAACCCGCGTCCGGCTCGGAGAGGCAGTACGAGAACATCGCGTCGCCCTTGGCCAGCGGGGACAGGTACTTCTTCTTCAGGTCCTCGGAGCCGGAGAGGATCACGGGGAGCGAGCCCAGCTTGTTCACCGCGGGGATGAGGGAGGAGGAGACGCAGACCCGGGCGACCTCCTCGATCACGATCACCGTCGCCAGCGCGTCCGCGCCCGCGCCGCCGTACGACTCGGGGACGTGCACCGCGTGCAGGTCGTTGGCGACCAGCGCGTCGAGCGCCTCCTGCGGGAAGCGGGCCTCCTCGTCCACCGCGGCGGCGTACGGCGCGATCTTCGCCTCGGCCAGCGAACGGATGGCGTCGCGGAGCATGTCGTGCTCCTCGGACGGGCGGTACAGGTCGAAGTCAGCCGATCCGGCCAAGGTCTCTCACGCTCCAAAACACTGGGGTGATCTCGCTAATTACCGTTAAGTAACTCAAATTTTAGGGGCCTGCCCGAGGCAGGGGATACGTGACCTTGGCGACAAGCGGAACGACGCCGGGAAACGCACCGGAGAACTGCCCGGTGAGGGGCGTCCTCACGCCCCGACTATGCTCGTCCCGCGTCCGATCCCCGTCCAGCCCAGGAGCACCACCATGGCCCTCAAGATCACCGTGATCGGCACCGGTTATCTCGGCGCCACGCACGCCGCGGCCATGGCCGAGCTGGGCTTCGAGGTCCTCGCCCTCGACGTCGTGCGGGAGAAGATCGAGATGCTGGAGCGGGGCGAGACCCCGATGTACGAGCCGGGCCTCGAGGAGCTGCTGCGCCGGCACGTCGCCGGGTTCGAGGGGTCCAGCGGGCGGCTGCGCTTCACCCAGGACTGGGCGGAGGTCGGCGCCTTCGGCGACGTCCACTTCGTCTGCGTGAACACGCCGCAGAAGCACGGCGAGTACGCCTGCGACATGTCCTACGTCGAGTCCGCGATCGCCTCGCTGGCCCCGCACCTGCGCGGGCCCGCCCTCGTCGTCGGCAAGTCGACCGTGCCCGTGGGTTCCGCCGACCGGCTCGCCCGGACGATCGCCGAGCTGGCGCCGGCCGGTGAGGACGCCGAACTGGCCTGGAACCCGGAGTTCCTGCGGGAGGGGTTCGCGGTCCAGGACACGCTGCACCCGGACCGGATCGTCGTCGGTGTGCGCAGCGAGCGGGCCGAGAAGGTGCTGCGGGAGGTGTACGCCACGCCGGTCGCGGAGGGCTCGCCCTTCGTCGTCACCGACTTCCCCACCGCCGAGCTGGTGAAGACCTCCGCGAACTCCTTCCTCGCCACCAAGATCTCCTTCATCAACGCCATGGCGGAGGTGTGCGAGGCGGCCGGCGGTGACGTCGCCAAGCTGGCGGAGGCCATCGGCTACGACGACCGGATCGGGAAGAAGTTCCTGCGGGCCGGGATCGGCTTCGGCGGCGGCTGTCTGCCCAAGGACATCCGGGCGTTCATGGCCCGCGCCGGTGAGCTGGGCGCCGACCAGGCGCTGACCTTCCTGCGGGAGATCGACTCGATCAACATGCGGCAGCGCGGGCAGATGGTGGAGCTGGCCCGGCAGGCCCTCGGCGGCGGTCCCTTCCTGGGCAGGCGGGTCGCCGTGCTCGGGGCGACCTTCAAGCCGGACTCCGACGACGTGCGGGACTCACCCGCCCTCAACGTGGCCGGGCAGATCCACCTCCAGGGCGGCCAGGTGACCGTCTACGACCCGAAGGGCATGGCGAACGCCCGCAGGGTCTTCCCGACCCTCGGCTACGCCGACTCGGCCCTGGAGGCCGTGCGGGGCGCCGACGTCGTGCTGCACCTCACCGAGTGGCGGGAGTTCCGCGAGCTGGACCCGGGGGTGCTCGGGGAGGTCGCGGCGGCACGGCTGATCCTCGACGGGCGCAACGCGCTCGACCCGGAGCTGTGGCGGAAGGCCGGCTGGACGTACCGGGCGATGGGCCGTCCGACCGCCTGACGGGCCGGCCCCGGCAGCCGACGACGCCGGTTCGGCCGAGGCTCAGTCGGCCGAACCGGCGTCTGGGTGCATTCTGCCGCACCCGGGCGGCACGTGCGGGGTGAACCTCCTCCGGGCCCCTCGGGGGCTTGCCGGGCAACTCCTGTGGGGTCCTCGGGCGTTCCCGGATTCCTCCCGTGGGCTCCTCGGTGTGTCCGGGTTCCTCCGGTGGGTTACGGCGCCCGTAGCGCTGGGAACCCGTGCCCCCCGTGCGTCCGCCGGACGCTCATCGAGGAGGTTGTGCATGGCGCCCGTCGTCCGTGTCCGTTCCGTCGTACTCGACTGCACCGACCCCCACGCCCTCGCCGGCTTCTACGCGGCTCTGCTGGGCGGCACGCCCGAGACCGAGGACGACGACTGGGTCGTCCTGCGAGTTCCGGGCGGTCCCCGGCTCTCCTTCCAGCGGGTGGAGGAGTACACCCCGCCCGAGTGGCCCCGGGGCGACCGGAACGCGCAGCAGTTCCACCTCGACTTCGACGCCGGCGCCACCTGGGAGGAGGTCGACGCGGCCCACGAGCGGGCGCTGGCGCTGGGGGCGCGGCCGCTGGACGTCGAGGACCGGGAGAAGAAGGACTTCCAGGTGTACGCCGACCCGGCGGGGCATCCGTTCTGCCTGTGCCGGATCGAGGACCCCGAGGCCTCCGTCTAGGGCCCTGCGCCGGGGCTCGGGCCCCGGCGCCCGCCCGCGGCGCCGGGGGTCCCGTGGCGGCCGTCAGCCGTCGAGCTCGTCGATCCTCGCGCGGGACGGCCCCCGCGTCGTCTGGAGATCACGGGCCACGTCCTCCGCCGCGCCCAGCACCCGTACCGCGTTCTGCCAGGTCAGCTTGGCGAGGTCGGGCTTGGACCAGCCCCGGTCGAGGAGTTCGGCGATGAGGTGGGGATAGCCGGAGACGTCGTTCAGGCCCTCGGGGGTGAAGGCCGTGCCGTCGTAGTCGCCGCCGATGCCGAGGTGGTCGATGCCCGCCACCTCGCGCATGTGGTCCAGGTGGTCGGCGACCGTCGCGACCGTGGCGGTCGGGCGCGGGTGCCGCTCCTCGAAGGCGCGGTGCACCTTCATCGCCTCCGGGGTGGTGGCGAGGTGATGGAGGCCGTGGGCGCGCATGTTCTCGTCGGCCGCGGCCGTCCAGTCCACGGCCGCCTGGAGCACGAACTTCGGTACGAACGTCACCATCGCGACGCCCCCGTTGGCGGGCAGCCGCTCCAGGACGTCGTCCGGGACGTTGCGCGGGTGGTCGCAGACGGCCCGTGCGGAGGAGTGGGAGAAGATCACCGGCGCGGAGGTGGCGTCCAGCGCGTCCCGCATCGTCGTCGCCGCCACGTGGGACAGGTCGACGAGCATGCCGAGCCGGTTCATCTCCCGTACGACCTCGCGGCCGAACGCCGTCAGGCCGCCGGCCTTCGGCTCGTCGGTCGCGGAGTCCGCCCAGTCCACGTTGTCGTTGTGGGTGAGCGTCATGTAGCGCACGCCGAGCGCGTACAGGCCGCGCAGGGTGCCGAGGGAGTTGGCGATGGAGTGGCCGCCCTCGGCGCCGATGAGCGAGGCGATACGGCCTTCCGCGCGCGCCGCCTCCATGTCGGCGGCCGTGAGCGCGGCGCGCAGGTCGCCCGGGTGGCGGGCGATGAGCTGTCGTACGCAGTCGATCTGCTCCAGGGTCGCCGGGACCGCGTCGGGCAGGTCCGCGCGCACGAACACCGACCAGTACTGCGCGCCGACCCCGCCCGCGCGCAGCCGGGGGATGTCGGTGTGCAGGTGGGCGTGCTGGTCGGTGGCGATGTCCCGGGCGTCGAGGTCGTAGCGGACCTGCTCGCGCAGCGCCCAGGGCAGGTCGTTGTGCCCGTCGACGACCGGGAACTCGCGCAGCAGTTCCCGGGCCTCCTCCAGCGGGGTCATCGGCGTCACTTCCCGAAGCCGAAGCCGCCCGCGGACCCGTCGACCTTGGCGCGCAGCCGCTTGCCCTTCTCGGTGGCCTGGTCGTTGAGGTCCTGCTGGAAGTCCCGCATGCGGGCCAGCAGGTCCTCGTCGTGGGCGGCCAGGATGCGGGCGGCGAGCAGGCCCGCGTTGCGGGCGCCGGCGACCGAGACCGTGGCCACCGGCACGCCGGCCGGCATCTGCACGATCGACAGCAGGCTGTCCATGCCGTCGAGGTACTTCAGCGGGACCGGGACGCCGATCACCGGCAGGGGGGTCACCGAGGCGAGCATGCCGGGCAGGTGGGCGGCGCCGCCCGCGCCCGCGATGATCACCTTCAGCCCGCGGTCGGCGGCCTGCTCGCCGTACGCGACCATCTCGCGCGGCATGCGGTGCGCGGAGACGACGTCGACCTCGTAGCCGATCTCGAACTCGTCGAGGGCCTTGGCAGCGGCCTCCATGACGGGCCAGTCGGAGTCGGACCCCATGACGATGCCTACAACCGGGCTCATTCGGTGATCGTGCCTCTCAGGTAGCCGGCAGCGTGACGGGCGCGTTCCAGCACGTCGTCGAGGTCGTCGCCGTAGGTGTTGACGTGGCCGACCTTGCGGCCGGGCTTCACGTCCTTGCCGTACATGTGGATCTTGAGCTTGGGGTCGCGGGCCATGCAGTGCAGGTACGCGGAGTACATGTCGGGGTAGTCGCCGCCGAGGACGTTGACCATGACGGTCCACTTCGCGCGCGGGCGCGGGTCGCCCAGCGGGAGGTCGAGGACCGCGCGGACGTGGTTGGCGAACTGGCTGGTGACCGCGCCGTCCATGGACCAGTGACCCGAGTTGTGCGGGCGCATCGCGAGCTCGTTGACGAGGATGCGGCCGTCGCGGGTCTGGAACAGCTCCACGGCGAGGTGACCGACGACGCCGAGTTCCTTGGCGATGGTCAGGGCCATCTCCTCGGCCCGGAGCGCGAGGGCCTCGTCGAGGTCGGGCGCGGGGGCGATGACGGTGTCGCACACGCCGTTGACCTGCTGCGACTCCACCACCGGGTAGGCGACGGCCTGGCCGTGCGGGGAGCGTACGACGTTGGCGGCGAGCTCGCGGACGTAGTCGACCTTCTCCTCGGCGAGGACGGGCACGCCGGCCCGGAAGGGGTCGGCGGCCTCCTCGACGGAGTCCACGACCCACACGCCCTTGCCGTCGTAGCCACCGCGGACCGTCTTGAGGACGACGGGGAAGCCGTCGCCCTCCGCCGCGAAGGCGGCCACGTCCTGCGGGTCGCTCACGATCCTGTGCCGGGGGCACGGGATGCCGATCGCGTCCAGCTTCGCGCGCATCACGCCCTTGTCCTGGGCGTGCACGAGCGCGTCGGGGCCGGGGCGCACGGGGATGCCGTCCGCCTCCAGGGCCCTGAGGTGCTCGGTGGGGACGTGCTCGTGATCGAAGGTGATCACGTCACAGCCCCGCGCGAAGTCGCGCAGCGTGTCCAGGTCGCGATAGTCGCCTATGACGACATCGCTCACCACCTGGGCCGCCGAGTCCTGGGGAGTGTCACTGAGGAGCTTGAACCTGATGCCCAACGGGATGCCCGCCTCGTGTGTCATACGAGCGAGCTGACCCCCGCCGACCATGCCGACTACCGGGAACGTCACGCCCCTAGGGTATCGGCCACGCCGGGCGGCCGGATTCCGCGGTTCTCACCCGGGTCCTTCCCTCTTCTTACCCTCCCCTTCCGGGCTTCTTTCCGGCCGGTTTCCGACCCGGGAGCCTCAGCACAGGAAACCTGTATGGGGGGTGGTTAGCATGGCTGGGTTGACGAAACCGAACCCGGACGGGGGCCTGTACGACCATGGGACATGGTTCCTCGGGCGAAGGACGGCTGCGAAGACTCGTCCACGAGCTCGCCAAGTTCGGCGCCGTGGGCGGAGCGGGGCTGCTGGTCAACCTCGGTGTGTTCAACCTGGTGCGGCACGTCACCGACCTGCCGGTGGTGCGGGCCAGCGTCATCGCCACGGTCGTCGCGATCGTCTTCAACTACGTGGGGTTCCGGTACTTCGCCTACCGCGACCGGGACAAGAGCGGGCGCACCCGTGAGCTGACGCTGTTCCTGCTGTTCAGCGCGGTGGGGCTGGTCATCGAGAACGGGCTGCTGTTCCTCGCGACGTACGGTTTCGGGTGGGACAGCCCGCTGCAGAGCAACGTGTTCAAGTTCCTCGGGATCGGGGTCGCCACGCTGTTCCGCTTCTGGTCGTACCGGACCTGGGTGTTCCGGGCGATTCCCGTGCGGGAGGCCGTGGTGGGGGCGGAGTCGATGCTGGCGGCGGAGTCGCGCCGGCCGAAGCCGAAGCAGCGGGTGAGCTGAGCGGGGGTCTCGTCGGCGGGGTCACCTGCGCCGGCGTTCACCGTCGTGGGCGCGGGTGCGGGCGCCGCGGAGGCTGCCGCCCCGGCCCCCTATCGGCCCTGAACCGGCCTCGCCCTCACAGGCGGGCCGAGCGGCACACCTGACCGTGCCACGAAACGGCCGCCGGACGGGCGGAGCACACCTGGCCTGCGCCGTCGGCCGGCCGCCGGACGGGCCGAGTGGGCGCCTCCGGCCTTCGCCCTGAAGGTGCGCGTGCCTCGGCGTCCCTACCTGACCGTCGGCTCCTCTTGTTCCGGGGTCTTCTTCGCGGGGGCCGTCCGGGAGAGGAACAGGCCGAAGACCGGGGGCTGGGCCTGGAGCATCTCCAGGCGGCCGCCGTCGGCCTCGGCGAGGTCGCGGGCGACCGCGAGGCCGATGCCGGTGGAGTTGCGGCCGCTGATGGCGCGCTCGAAGATGCGGGCGCCGAGGTCGGCGGGGACGCCGGGGCCCTCGTCGGTGACCTCGATGACGGCCTGGTTGCCGGTGACGCGGGTGCGCAGGGCGACCGTGCCGCCGCCGTGCATGAGGGAGTTCTCGATCAGGGCCGCGAGCACCTGGGCGACCGCGCCGGGGGTGCCCACCGCCTCGAGGTGGCGTTTGCCGGAGCTGACGATGGCGCGGCCCATGCTGCGGTAGGCCGGGCGCCACTCGGCGAGCTGCTGCTGGATGACCTCGTCGAGGTCGAAGGTGACGGCCGAGCCGGTGCGGGGGTCGCGGGAGTTCGTCAGCAGGCGCTCGACCACGTCCGTGAGGCGTTCCACCTGTGTGAGCGCGATGGTGGCCTCCTCCTTCACCGTGTCCGGGTCGTCGGTGAGGGTAATCTCCTCCAGCCGCATCGACAGCGCGGTGAGCGGGGTCCGCAGCTGGTGGGAGGCGTCGGCGGCCAGGCGTCGCTCGGCGGTGAGCATGCGGGCGATCCGCTCGGCGGAGGAGTCGAGGACGTCGGCGACCCGGTCCAGCTCGGGGACGCCGTAGCGCTTGTGGCGGGGGCGGGGGTCGCCGGAGCCGAGGCGTTCGGCGGTCTCGGCGAGGTCGGTGAGGGGGGAGGCGAGCCGGTTGGCCTGGCGGATGGCGAGGAGGACCGCGGCGATCACCGCGAGCAGCGCCACCAGTCCGATGATCAGCAGGGTGCGGCCGACCTCCCGGGTCACGGAGGAGCGCGGCTCCTCGATGACGACCGTCTCGCCCTCCTCGCCCACCGCCTTCCCGCGGATGACGTCGCCCTCGGGCTTGACGCCGACCTCGATGGCCCGCTGTCCGGGGATGCGGATCACGGCGTAGCGGTCCTGGGTGACCTGGTCGGCCAGCACCTTCGCGTCGACGATCCCGGCGCCCAGCAGCCGGCTGTCCACGATGCTGGCCAGCCGCGCCGCCTCCAGCTCGACGCGCTCCTGCGCGCTGTTGCTGATCGTGCGCGTCTCGACGATGACGAGGGACACCCCGAACACCGCGATCACGACGAGCACGACGGCGAGAGTGGACTGGATGAGACGGCGACGCACGGGCTTCTCCGGACGGTGGCTCTACGAGACGGGTGAGTGCGCCCCCCGAGGGGCGCGGGGAGCCGGGCGGCCGGCCCCCACGGCCGACGGCCGCGCACACGCGTCAGCCCGCTGGGCGTCACGCGCCCCCGCGACAGGGCTCAGCTCTTCTCGAATCGGAAGCCGACCCCGCGCACGGTGGCGATGTACCGCGGATTCGCCGCGTCGTCGCCCAGTTTCTTCCGCAGCCAGGAGATGTGCATGTCCAGCGTCTTGGTCGACGACCACCAGGTCGTGTCCCAGACCTCGCGCATCAGCTGGTCCCGCGTGACGACCCGGCCGGCGTCCCGCACGAGCACCCGCAGGAGGTCGAACTCCTTCGCGGTGAGCTGGAGCTCCTCCTCGCCCATCCAGGCGCGGTGCGACTCGACGTCGATGCGCACGCCGTGGGTGGCGGGCGGCTGCTGGGGTTCCGCGGAGCCGCGCCGCAGCAGGGCCCGGACGCGGGCGAGCAGCTCGGCGAGGCGGAAGGGCTTGGTGACGTAGTCGTCGGCGCCCGCGTCCAGACCGACGACGGTGTCCACCTCGTCGGCGCGCGCGGTGAGGATCAGGATCGGCACGCTGTGGCCCTCGGCGCGCAGCCGGCGGGCCACCTCCAGACCGTCCATGCCGGGCAGGCCGAGATCCAGCACGACCAGGTCGATGCCGCCCTGGATGCCGGCGTCGAGCGCGGACGGTCCGTCCTCGCGCACCTCGACCTCGTACCCTTCCCGGCGCAGTGCGCGGGCCAGCGGCTCCGAGATGGACGCGTCGTCCTCGGCGAGCAGTACACGGGTCATGAGGTGATGGTAGTCCGCACGGAGCGAGGCCAGAGGCGTGATGGGGGACCTCGGTTTCTTACCTGTGGACATGCCGGACAGCCGGCCCTCCCCCACCCGGCCGATCCTGGTACGGACCTGTGGTCGGGAGATGTCATCCTGGTATGGACCTTGGAAACAGCGATCCGGGTTCCGTGATCACCTGTGATCCCCGTCTCAAGTCCTTCCATATCCGGCACTGTCCTGCCGTATGGTGAAACAACGCCTGTAGCACGCAGGGACCTTCGGCGCTCGACTTGACGCTGAGGGTCTCTTTTGTGTGCGGGCCGGTGCCCCTGCCGGCCTTGGAAAGGAACGACCTGTGGCCGGGCCCCCACTCGGGGCGTGGATCCCGGTGGTCGCCGTCCGCCGCTCCGAGACCCGGAGCGGACTCCCCCGTGGGCGTGGGGTGGACGGGCCGATCACGCCGGTGCCGGCCGCCCCACCGGGCGCGTAACGCTCCACTCATGCGTCCCGACAGCAAGGAACGACCATGGCGTCCAGCCTGACGAAGGACTCGGCCCGTCCGGGCATCCCCGGCTCCGGGAAGACCTTCTTCGGCCACCCCCGCGGACTGGCCACTCTCTTCATGACCGAGATGTGGGAGCGGTTCTCCTACTACGGCATGAAGGCTCTGCTCCCGCTGTACCTGGTGGCACCGGGCGGCCTGCACCTGAGCGCGGCCACCGCGACCGCCATCTACTCGGTGTACCTGTCCCTCGTGTACCTGCTCGCCCTCCCGGGCGGCTGGTTCGCGGACCGTGTCCTCGGCCCCCGCAAGACGGTCGCCGTCGCCGGTGCGGTCATCATGCTCGGCCACCTCACCCTGGCCCTGCCGGCCGCCGGCACCTTCTACGCGGGCCTCGGTCTGGTCGCCATCGGTTCCGGTCTGCTGAAGGCCAACATCTCCACGATGGTCGGCCACCTCTACGAGGGCGCCGACGACCCGCGCCGCGACGGTGGTTTCACCATCTTCTACATCGGCATCAACCTGGGCGCCTTCGCCGCCCCGCTGGTCATCGGCACCATCGGCGAGAGCGTCAACTGGCACCTGGGCTTCGCGCTCGCCGCGCTCGGCATGGCGCTGGGTCTGGCGCAGTTCCTGCTCGGCAGCCGTCACCTCGACTCCCGCTCGGACGTCGTGCCGACCCCGATGACCGCCGCGGAGAAGACCGCCACGCTCCGCAAGGCGGGCCTGTGGGCCGCCGTCGCGATCGTCTTCTACGCGATCGTCGGCTTCTCCGGCCACTACACGCTGAACTGGCTGCTGGTCCCGATCACCGTCGCCGGCCTGGTCATCCCGGTCCTGGTCATCGCCCGCATCAAGCGGGACAAGGAGCTCGACCGGGCCGAGCAGTCGAAGATGTCCGCCTACATCTGGTTCTTCGTCGCCGCCGCCGTGTTCTGGATGATCTACGACCAGGGCGGCTCCACGGTGTCGCTGTTCGCCGACTCCTCGGCGGACAACACGGTCTTCGGCTGGGAGTTCCCGGTCTCCTGGTACCAGTCGGTCAACCCCGTCATGATCATGGCGCTGGCGCCGGTCTTCGCCTGGGCGTGGCTGGCCCTGGCCCGGCGCGGCAAGGAGCCCAGCACCGCGACCAAGTTCGCCATGGGCCTGGTCATGATCGGCGCGTCGTTCTTCCTGTTCCTCGCCCCGCTGGCGATCGCCGACGGCGGTCACAAGGCGGCCGCGATGTGGCTGGTCGGCATCTACTTCGTCCAGACGATCGGTGAGCTCACCCTCTCCCCGGTCGGCCTGTCGGTCACCACGAAGATGGCGCCCGCGAAGTACGCCTCGCAGATGATGGGCGTCTGGTTCCTGGCCGTCACCGCCGGTGACGCCACGACCGGTCTGCTCTCCATCGCCGGCGTCGACCTCAACAAGACGGGCATCGTGGCCTTCGAGGCCGTGCTCGCCGTCGCCGCCGGTGCGGCGGTGTGGATGTACCGCAAGCGGGTGAAGGAGCTCATGGGCAACGTCAACTGACGTCCCGCCCGCTCTCTCCCGGAGGGCCACCGCGACCTCGGCCGCGGTGGCCCTCCGGGCGTTTCAGCGCAGCCGTCCGCGCCCGGGCATGAAGGTGAACACCGCCGCGCCCAGCAGGACCGCCGTACCGGCGACCAGGCCGAGGGCCTTGAGGGTGCCGTGGTCACCCGCGCCGGTCTCCGCGAGGCCGCCACCGGCCGCCGTGCCCCCGCCGGCGGCCGTACCGCCGGACGACGAGGAGCCGTTGCCGCCGCCGGACGCGCCGCTCGCCTGTTCGGTGGTGTCCAGGGTGAGGGAGACCTGCGAGGAGTCGGGGGTGCAGGTCGTGGTCGTGCCGAGGGCCTCGATGGTGAGGACGCCCGGGGAGAGGGTGGACACGCCGGTCGCGCCGGGCCTGTAGGTGCCGGTCAGGTCGGGGATCTCGATCGGGTCGCCCGATGGGATGGGCGCCGCGTTGGCCGGTCCGGTCACCTTCACCGACCCCTGGTCCGCACCGCCGAGGACCACCTGCAGCGACGGTTTGACCGAGTGGGCCGGGATGTCGATCGGGCTGTCCATCACCGACTTCTCGAACTGCGCGGTGAGGTCGTAGCCGCCGCCGTTCTTCCGCGCGTTGATCTGCACGGGCGAGGTGGCCTTCTTCTCCCCGATGGGCGAGGCGCAGGTGTAGGGGACCTGGACGACCTTGCCCGTGAAGTCCGTCTGGCCGCCGCCGTCGCCGGTGCCGGAGGGCGAGGGGGAGGCGGAGGGGGAGGCCGGGGGCGTGGTCGAAGGGGAGCCGGACGGTGACGACGGCGGGCTCGGCGAGGTGGACCCCGACGGGTCGGGCGAGCCGCTCGACGGGCTGCCCTCCCCCGCCGTGACGGTGATCGTCGCCGCCGGCTGCACCGGCTCCGTCGGCGCGCACCGGGTGTCGGTCGACATGGCGTTGACGACGTACGCGTCCGGCGTCAGCGTCACCCGGCCCGCCGCCGTCAGCTTCAGGGTGCCCTTCATCGTGGACAGGACCATCGCGCCGCCCTTGGGGATCGCCGGGTTCTGCCGCGGGCCCCGCATCGCGATGTCGGCGGTCTGCGCGCCGGCCGCCCGGAGCGTGCCGGACGGCTGCACCGAGTCGGCGGGCAGGTCGATGATGTCGGGGTTCCTGGAGGCGGCCTGGGTGAACTTCCAGACGACGTCGACGGTGTCCCCGGCCTTCGCCGTGGCCGGCGCGGTGATCTCGACCTTGGTCGTGCCCTTGACCTCGGGCAGGCCGACGCCCGCGGGCGGTACGCACGTGGTGGCGTAGGACACCTCGGCGGCCTGGGCCTGCCCGGCGGTCACGCCCAGCAGAGCGGCCGCCCCGGCGAGCAGGACGGCGGTACCGGCCGCCACGGCCCTGGTGCGCCGTCCGGTCCCGGTCGGTGCGGCTCTCTCGCTCTCGCTCACGTGGTTCCCTTCCTGCTCGGAGTCGTGGGACTCGTCGGACGGTCGTCGTGCGGCGCGGAGAGCCGGCCCGCCGTGCCCGGGTCGGAGTCCGGGGTGAACCACGGCAGGGTCGGAGCCGGTGCGGCTGCCCGGTCCGGGGCGGGATCGCGCCGGGGAAGGCCCGGGAGCCGGACGGACGGACGCGGACCGCCTGCGGACGCACGCGCCCCCCGGCGCCGGGCCGCCGGGCGCGGCCGGACCCGGTCCACCACCGCCATCCCGGCGCGGAAGACCGCCGCCGGCACCACCAGGCAGACCAGGATCCAGAACAGGGTCACGCCCCAGGGGCGGCCCACCCCCCACGGCTGCTCGGCGAGGACCTTCCCGCCGTACTTCAGCGAGACGGTGTAGTCGCCGTGGGCGCCGGCGGTGAGTTCGACGGGAAGTTCGACCCGGGCCTTCCTGCCGGGGGCGACGGTGCCGCGCCACTGCCGTTCGTCCCACCGGGGGGCGAACACGCCGTGCGCGGTGCCGACCTGGAAGACGGGGTCGGTCACGGGCGCGGTGCCCAGGTTGCCGACGGTGAGGACCAGCGTGCGGGCGGGCGGGGCGCCGAACCAGGTGAGCAGGCCGTCGCCGCCCTCCAGCCGGGTGTCGCTGAGGACCGCCAGCCGTCCGCCGGCCGGCGCGGCGGGCAACGGCTCCACGGGGTGCCCGGCCACCTGGAGCGCCGCGTCGGCCTGCGCCTTCGCCCCGGTCGTGGTCGCGACGTGGACCACGCACGGACACGGCACCGGCGGCTCGGCCACCGGCAGCGCCCGGCTGAAGCGGCCGTCGGCGTCGGTGGTGACGGCCCGGCCGTCCGCGTTGGCACAGGAGTTGGTGCCGCCGACGACGCCCCTCGACGGCGCGGCCTGCCCGCAGATCAGCAGCATAAGCAGCGCGCGCGGCCGCCAGCCGGCGCCGGTGACGGTGATCGACCCCCCGGTCCCCGCCTGGGGCGCGGAGAGCTTCACGGTCGGGGTGCCGGCCGCCGAGGCCGGTCCCGCGCAGGGCGTCAGCAGCAGGGCGGCGAGCACCGTCGCCAGCGCCACGACCCGCACCTTCCCGCTCACGCCGGCTCCCCCTCCGCACGCCGCGCCGCGCTCGTACGGCGACGGCGTACGAGCGCGGCGGGGGCCGTGGCGGCCAGCAGCACGCCGGCCGCCGTTCCCGCCGCCGCGTCCCAGCGCACGAACCGTGCCGAGGTACCGGCCGTGGCCCGCGCGGCACCGGGCGCGGTGACCGTCAGACGGACGGTGACGGCGTCGAGGGCCGGGCGGTCGGTCCAGGGTTCGTCGAGGCGCAGCCGACGGCCCGGGGGCAGACGGACGGGCAGGGTGCGCGGGGCCCGGTCGAGGACGGTGCCGAGGACCCCGTCGGCGTGCACCGCGAGACGCGGGACGACGACCGTCGTACCCCGGTTGACCAGCTCGTACGTGATGCGGTCGGCGCGCACCGCCACGTGCTCGACGGTCAGCGCGGGCAGTTGGGGACCGCCGACCCGCAGCAGCAGCCGTACCGTCCGCCCGCGCCCGTCCGAATCCCGTACGACGAGCGTGCCGGAGTGGTCGCCGGGGGACGCGTCCGGGGGGACCGTGACCGTGAAGGGGACCTCGGCGCGGGTCCGGGCGGGGACGCGCAGGGTGGTCCGGGCGGGAGTGACCGGCAGGTGGGTGCCGTGCAGCCGGACGGAGAGCGGGTGCGCGGCCCGGTTGGTCACGGCGAGGGTGTCCTCGAGCACCGCGCCGGGCGCACCCTCCGCGTAGAAGGACGGCCGCCCGCCACCGGAGGGTGCGACGGACCAGCCTTCGGAGGCGGACGTGGTGGGCCCGTGGTTGGTGGACACGGCGGACCCGTCGTCGGTGGCGGACGTGGTGGGACCGTCGTCGGTGGCGGGCGCGGTGGGCCGGTCGGTGGCGGACGCGGCGGCGGTCGGCAGGAGCGGCAGGGTCAGCAGCAGGGCACAGGCGGCGGCGTACGGCATCGGCGGCTCCAGGGGGCCGGGGCGGGCGCGAAGCGCCTTGTGGGGGGGTGACGGTGGGCGACGGGCGGGCCGTACGGGGTGCCGTACCGGAGGTCGTACGGGCGTCGTACGGGGGTGGTGGTCAGGGCGTTCGGTTCCGCCGGGTCAGCCACAGGCTTCCGGCCACGCCCGCGAGGAGGACCGTGCCGCCGAGTGTGGCGAGGGCGATCGCGGAGTCCTCGGGGCCGGTCTGCGGGAGGCTGCCGCCGTCGGCCGTCCCTGCGCCGCCGGTCGTGCCACCGCTGCTCGAGGTGCCGCCGTCTGTCGTGCCGCCGCCTGTGGTGCCGCCACCCTTGGCCGTCACCTCCAGGGTGAGCGAGGGGCCGGGGTCGTTGGTCGGTGTGCAGGTGGTGGTCGTACCGAGCGCCTTGATGGTGAGCACACCGGGCGTGAAGGTGACCTTGCCGGTCTTCTTCGGGGTGTACGTGCCGCTCAGGTCGCTGATCCTGATGGGGGTGTCGGCCGGGATGGCCTCCTGGTTGGCCGGGCCGGAGACGTTGAGGGTGCCGCTGTCGGCGCCGCCGAGCCTGATGGTGGCGCTCGGGTTCATGGCGCCCTTGCCGAGCTCGACGGGGCTGGAGGAGACGCCCTTCTGCCAGGACATGGTGATCTTGTAGCCGCCGCCGCTCTCGACGCCCTTGATGTCGATCGGTGAGACGGCGCTCTTGTCACCGATGGGCGTCTTGCAGGCGTAGTGGACGTCGACGACCTCGGCCCTGGCCGCGGGGGCGGCCATCCACACCACCGGGCCGGCCAGGGCCGCGACAGTCGCGAGCGCGGCGGTTCGCTTCCGGTACGACACGGTCCCTCATTCCTGACAGCTCCTTGCCGCCAGTTCCTGACGGCGCATCAGATCGGGCCGTCAAGGTACGCCCGGGTTCGCGAGGAGGGAAGGGAAGACGCACACCCGAGTTGCGCCGAACCGGCGCGGGCGGGCGGAGGGGACGGGAGTGGCGTGGAGGCGGTCGGCGGGCGCGGGAGGGTGGGCCGCCGGTGACCGCGGAGAGGGGGAGGGAGGGGCGGTGAGGGACGGGAGGGGGGCGCAGGGTCCGGAGGGGGGCGTCTGGCCGGGGGCGGGCCGCCGCCGCACGGAGGACCGGACCGCGGATCGGCTCGCCTCAGGCCGGTCGGAATGAATCAGGCAGGTCGGACGGGTCAGGTCAGCCGGGACAGGATCAGGTCAGCCGGGACCGGATCAGGCCGCCCGGAGCGGACCAGAGCGGTGGACCGGATCAGAGCGGTCGACCGGATCGGGCCATCGCGTGAGACGGGCCCGGCCCTCGGAGGGCCGAGTCCGGTGACGTGGGGAACCGGTGTCCTACGCCGGGGCGCCCAGTTCCGCCCACACCGTCTTGCCCGCGACGTCCGGTGTCCGGACGACACCCCAGTCCAGGCAGAGCCGCTGCACGATGAACATGCCGTGGCCGCCGGGGCGGCCCGCGCGGTGGGGGGTGCGGGGGGACGGCTGGCCCGTGCCGCGGTCGGAGACCTCGACGCGGATGACCTTGTTGTCGCAGCCGAGGACGAGCTGGTCCGGGCCCTCGGCGTGCAGGCAGGCGTTGGTGACCAGTTCGGAGACGACGAGCAGCACGTCCTCGGCGGCGGCCCGCTGGTCGGCCGTCGCGGCGGGCAGCCAGCCCCACGCGTAGAGCGCCTGGCGGGCGAAGTCACGGGCGAGCGGGACCACCCCGCTCTCGCCGTCGAAGCTCAGTCTGCGGACCTGACGACCCGCCGACGCCCCGGAAGCGCCGCTGGGCTCCGGGCCGCGGTCGCCCGGCGAATAAGGCCGGGTGGTGCTCATCAGCGCTTCACCTCACCGATTCACCAGTTCATGATTCACACGATTCGAGATTTCTAGAGTGCACGAGATGTCACGAGCCCGGGAGCCAGTAGACACGGTCCGCTGCCGTCGCACGGTCGGTCCGCTCATCCCGCCCCCTTTTCGCGCGTGGCGCTCTGTCCCGCGCTGTGCCACCGACATGTTCAGGATGTCTCCTGCCCGACGGAACCGGCGGGACACCCCTCGTTCGCCCGGATCATTTCCCGGACCCGTTCCCGGATCGCCCACCCGGACCGTCCCCCCGGACACGAGCCTCCCCGTCCGAGCGTCACCTGTCCGACCGTCGCCCGTCCGGCTCTCCGCTCCGCGGCCGGCCCGGCACGCGGCCGTGACACACGGCACGCGCCGGTCACCCGGGGTCGTGGAGGCGTCGGGGCGGGCCATCGGGCCGCGCCGCACGCAGGATCAGCCGTCCCCGTCGACGAGAGCCGACTCGACCGTGTCGTGCACGGTGAAGACGGCGTCCGCGCCGGTGATCTCGAAGACCCGCGCCACCACGGGCTGCATGCCCGCCAGGTGCACGCCGCCCCCGGCCGCCTCTGCCTTCAGACGGGCGCCGAGCAGGACGTTGAGCCCCGTGGAGTCGCAGAACTCCAGCCGGGAGCAGTCGACGACCAGTCGGCTCAGCCCCTTGGCGAGGCAGTCGTCCAGTGGCTCACGCAACAAATCGGCGGTGTGGTGATCGAGCTCACCCGCCGGGGTCACGACGGCACTGGAGCCCTCTTCCCGCACCTCCACCAGAAGCCGGCCAGACTGTGCGCTGCCGACCGTCCCGCGGTCCATGCCGTGTCTCTCCCGAGGTCGTGACTGCTTGCTGACGCCCTCGAACACTACGCCTTCGATACGCGCTCCAACAGCCGAACAATCACGCACAAACGGACATAACTCAACAAATCGCACTTGCGATCGGTCAAGTAAAGCGGGTAGGGCTAGAGGAACACGTACCCGACACGGCCGGCTTTGGAGGCGCCGCACACCGTAGTGCACGCACTGGCTTCGGCAGCCATATGCCGAGAACGATGGAGGACATCATGTCATCCCGGCTCGACGCACCGCATACCCCCAGGGCGACGTCGACACCCCTTCCGGACCAACCGAACACCCTTCCGGGCTCTGTGGCTCTTCTCACACAGGGCGGCGATCCGAGCGACGGCACCGCCGACCTGCTCGCCGGACTCCCGGAGATCCCCCCGTACGACGAGGTCGGACCCGTCGACGCGCGGGCTTTGTCGAAGACTCTCTTCGAGCGGCTGGAGTCGCTGGAGGAAGGGACGTACGAGTACTCGTACGTCCGCAACACCCTCGTGGAACTGAACCTCGCGCTGGTCAAGTTCGCCGCCTCCCGCTTCCGCTCCCGCAGCGAGCCCATGGAGGACATCATCCAGGTCGGGACGATCGGCCTGATCAAGGCGATCGACCGCTTCGAGCTCAGCCGGGGTGTGGAGTTCCCCACCTTCGCGATGCCAACCATCGTGGGCGAGATCAAGCGCTTCTTCCGCGACACCTCGTGGTCGGTGCGCGTCCCGCGCCGGCTCCAGGAGCTGCGGCTCGACCTGGCCAAGGCCGGGGACGAACTGGCCCAGAAGCTCGACCGCTCCCCCACTGTGGCCGAGCTGGCGGAACGTCTCGGCATCTCCAACGACGAGGTCGTCGAGGGCATGGCCGCCTCGAACGCGTACACCGCCTCCTCGCTGGACGCCCAGCCCGAGGAGGACGACGCCGAGGGCGCCCTCGCGGACCGCATCGGCTACGAGGACCACGGGCTCGAGGGCATCGAGTACGTCGAGTCCTTGAAGCCGCTGATCGCCGAGCTGCCGCCCCGGGACCGGAAGATCCTCTCCCTGCGGTTCGTCGCCGGCATGACCCAGTCGGAGATCGGCGAGGAACTCGGCATCTCCCAGATGCACGTATCCCGCCTGCTCTCCCGGACCCTGGTGCGCCTGCGCAAGGGGCTGACGCTGGAGGAGTGAGCCACACTCCGGCCGAAGACCAGTGCGGTCCGCGCCCGGATGAGCACCACCATGTGCTCCTCCGGGCGCGCACGCGCGTAAGGGCGGTGGCGGAGGTGGAGGTGGAGGTTCTGCCTCCGGTGACGATCCGGGCCCGAGGCGCCGGCCCCGGCGCGGCCCCGTCCAGGGCGCTGCCGCCGGGACGACCGGGGCCCGAGGCGCCGCCCCCTGCGGCCGGCCCCGGCCCACGAGACGGCGACGGGGGCGACCCGGAGCGACCCAAGGCACCACACGACCCAGGGCGCCCCAAGGCGCCGCACCCCGGGGCCGGCCCCGACCCAGGACCCGCCCGGCAGCACCCCCGTGGCCGGCCCGAGACCCCGACTCACCGGCCGTGCGCCCCCGGGGCGCACGGCGCCACTCCCGCGCCCGCTCAGACCACGCGGGCGCCCCGGCGCCACACCTGGGACACCAGGGGCACGCCCGGGCGGTAGGCCAGGTGGACGTGGCTCGGGGCGTCCAGAAGGGTCAGGTCGGCGTACGCGCCGGGCGTGAGGCGGCCGATGTCGGTGCGGCGCAGGGCCGCCGCGCCGCCCGCCGTGGCCGACCAGACGGCCTCGTCGGGGGTCATGCGCATGTCCCGCACGGCGAGCGCGACGCAGAACGGCACCGACGAGGTGAACGACGAGCCCGGGTTGCAGTCCGTGGACAGGGCGACGGTGACGCCGGCGTCGAGCAGGCGGCGGGCGTCCGGCCACTCGGCGCGGGTGGAGAACTCGGCCCCGGGGAGCAGCGTGGCGACCGTACGGCTGTGGGCGAGGGCGTCCACGTCGGCGTCGGTGAGGTGGGTGCAGTGGTCGGCGCTGGCGGCGTCGAGCTCGACCGCCAGTTGGACGCCGGGGCCGTAGGAGAGCTGGTTGGCGTGGATGCGGGGGTGGAGGCCCCTGGCCCTGCCCGCGGTGAGGATCGCGCGGGCCTGGTCGCCGTCGAAGGCGCCCTTCTCGCAGAAGACGTCGATCCAGCGGGCGTACGGGGCGCAGGCGTCGAGCATCTCGCCGGTGACCAGGGCGACGTAGGCGGCCGGGTCGTCGGCGTGGTCGGGGGAGACGATGTGGGCGCCGAGGTAGGTGACCTCGTCGGTGTGGCGGGCGGCGAGACGCAGCGCGCGGGCCTCGTCGGCGACCGTCAGCCCGTAGCCGGACTTCGTCTCGAAGGTGGTGGTGCCCTGGCGGAGGGCCTCGGCGAGGTAACGGGTGAGGTTCGCCTCCAGTTCCTCGTCGGTGGCGGCGCGGGTGGCGGCGACGGTGGTGCGGATGCCGCCCGCCGTGTACCCGCGGCCCGACATGCGGGCGTTGAACTCTTCCGTCCGGTCGCCCGCGAAGACGAGGTGGGAGTGGGAGTCGACGAAGCCCGGCAGGACCGCCCGGCCGCCGGCGTCGACCCGGTTGTCAGTGGCGGGTGCTTTGCTTGATTCACCGGTCCACGCGACGCGGTCGCCGTCGATGACGACGGCCGCGTCCCGGACCAGGCCGAGGGGGGAGCCGTCACCGAGGGAGGGGTCGTTGGTGACCAGCGTGGCGATGTTGGTGATGACGGTGCTGCTCATCGTGTCCTCGTGGGTGCCGGGGCAGGTGGGGGTGGTTCCGGTGGTCAGGAGCGCAGGGCTGCCACGGCCCGCGCGAGGGCCTGCGGCACGTCGGGGACGAGCGTGTGGACGCCGTCGCGTACGACGTGCCGGCCCGCGACGACCGTGTGCCGTACGTCCGCTGCCGTCGCCGCGAATACGGCCGTCTCGGCGCCGAGCCGCGGCAGCGGGCCCGCTGTCCTGACCGAGTCCAGCGCGATGGTCGTGAAGTCGGCGGCCGCGCCGGTCTCCAGGGTCCCCGTGTCGTCGCGGCCGAGGGCCGCGTGGCCGTCGGCGGAGGCGGCCCGCAGCAGGGCGGCGGCCGTCCAGTGGCCGCGGGTGCGGGTGCGCAGCCGCTCGTTCAGCTCCATCGCGCGGGCCTCTTCGAACAGGTCGATCACGGCGTGGCTGTCGGAGCCGAGGGAGAGCGGTGAGCCGGCCTGCTGGAGGGCGACCGCCGGGCCGATGCCGTCGGCCAGGTCGCGTTCCGTCGTCGGGCACATGCAGGTGCCGGTGCCGGAGCGGCCGAGGAGGGCGACGTCCTCGTCGGTGAGGTGCGTGTTGTGGACGCCGGTGGTCCGCCGGCCGAGGACACCGTGTTCGGCGAGGAGCCGGGTGGGTGTGCACCCGTGGGCCTCGCGGCAGGCGTCGTTCTCGGCGGTCTGCTCGGACAGGTGAACGTGCAGCGGTGCCCCGCGCTCCTCGGCCCACCGCGCCACGGTCGCCAGTTGGCCGGCGGGCACGGCCCGGACGGAGTGGATAGCCGCCCCGATCCGTGCGTGGTCCCGTTCCTTGAGAAGTGAACAGCGTTCGGCCCAGGCGTCCGCGCTGCCGTCGGAGAAGCGGAGCTGGTGGGCGTTGGGCGGCTGTCCGAAGCCGGAGGACAGGTAGGCGGTGTCGAGGAGGGTGATGCGGATGCCGGCGTCGGCGGCGGCCTCGATGAGGGCCTCGCCCATCGCGTTCGGGTCGGCGTAGGGGGTGCCGTCGGGGGTGTGGTGCACGTAGTGGAACTCGCCGACGGCCGTGACGCCGGCCAGCGCCATCTCGGCGTACACCGCGCGCGCGAGGGCGTGGTAGGTGTCGGGCGTGAGGCGGTCGGCGACCCCGTACATGATCTCGCGCCAGGTCCAGAAGGTGCCGGAGCCGACCTGGACGGTGGAGCGCAGGGCGCGGTGGAAGGCGTGACTGTGGGCGTTCGCCAGGCCGGGGAGGGTGAGACCGCGCAGCACCTCCGCGCCGGGCGGCGGGGCGGGCGTGTCCGTGCGGACGCCGGTGATCCGGCCGTCCGTGGTCTCCAGGACGACGCCCGGCTCGACACGGGTGCCGAGCCAGGCGTGCTCCAGCCAGTACGTCCGTGTCCGCTGCGTGGGGGTCACGTGCAGGCCAGCCCTTCCAGTACGTCGGCGAGCGCGCGCACCCCGGCCACGCAGTCGTCCTCGGCCGCGGCCTCGGCCGGGGAGTGCGAGACGCCCGTGGGGTTGCGCACGAACAGCATGGCGGTCGGGACGGTCCCGGAGAGGATCCCGGCGTCGTGTCCGGCGCCGGTGCCCAGGACCGGGACCTTGAGGTCGGTCTCCTGGCCCAGGATGCGGGCGAGTTCGTCGCGCAGGGCGTGGTCGAACTCGACGACGGGCGTGAAGGACTCGCGGACGACGTCGAGGTCGACGCCGTGGGCCGCGGCGTACTCGCGGGCCGCCTGCTCGACGCCGTCGACGACCTGGTCGAGGCTGTCCTGGTCGGCGGCGCGGGAGTCGAGCCAGCCGCGCACCAGGGAGGGGATGGCGTTGACGCCGTTCGGCTCGACGGAGATCTTGCCGAAGGTGGCGACGGCGCCCGCGAGCCGCGCCTCGCGCCGGGCGGCGAGCACGGTCTGCGCGTACGGCAGCATGGGGTCGCGCCGGTCCGCCAGCCGGGTGGTGCCGGCGTGGTTGGCCTCGCCGTGGAAGTCGAACCGCCAGCGCCCGTGCGGCCAGATGGCGCTGGCGATGCCCACCTGGTCGCCGCTGAGGTCGAGGGCCCGGCCCTGCTCGACGTGCAGTTCGACGAAGGCGCCGATCCGGGCCAGCCGCTCGGGGTCCGCTCCGATGGCGTCGGGGTCGTGGCCGGCGGCCTCCATGGCCCGCGGGAGCGTGACGCCGTCGCCGTCGGTGAGCCGGTGGGCCTGTTCGGCGGTGAGCTGTCCGGCGGTGAGCCGGGAGCCCACGCAGGCGAGGCCGAAGCGGGCGCCTTCCTCGTCGCCGAAGTTGACGACGGCGAGGGGCTTGGCGAAGGCCGTGCGCCGGGCGCGCAGTTCGTCGAGCGCGGCGAAGGCGGAGACGACTCCCAGGGGCCCGTCGAAGGCGCCGCCGTCGGGCACGGAGTCCAGGTGCGATCCGGTGACGACGGCGTCCCCGGCGGTGGGGTCACCGAGCCAGGCCCACTGGTTGCCGTTGCGGTCGACCTCGTAGGCCAGCCCGCGGGCCCGGGCCTGCTCGTGGAACCAGGCCCGGCAGTCGGCGTCGGCAGCGGTCCAGGCGTAGCGGCGGTAGCCGCCGGAGGCGGGGTGGCGGCCGATGGGGCGCAGGTCGCGCCACATCTCCTGGAAGGAGGCGGGAGGCGAGGCCGGCCGGCCGGCCTCGCTGCGGACCTGGCTCACGCGTCGTCACCCTCGCGCATGGGCACCCGTACGCCCCGCTCGTCGGCCACCGACTCGGCGAGGTCGTATCCGGCGTCGACGTGCCGGATGACGCCCATGCCGGGGTCGTTGGTCAGCACCCTGCGGATCTTCTCGCCGCCCAGCCGGGTGCCGTCGGCCACCGTGACCTGCCCGGCGTGGATCGAGCGCCCCATGCCGACGCCGCCGCCGTGGTGGAGGGAGACCCAGGACGCGCCCGAGGCGACGTTGACCATGGCGTTCAGCAGCGGCCAGTCGGCGATCGCGTCGGAGCCGTCGAGCATGGCCTCGGTCTCGCGGTAGGGGGAGGCGACGGAGCCGCAGTCGAGGTGGTCGCGTCCGATGGCCAGCGGGGCGGCCAGCTCACCGCTCGCGACCATGTCGTTGAACCGCTCGCCGGCCTTGTCGCGCTCGCCGTAGCCGAGCCAGCAGATACGGGCGGGCAGGCCCTGGAAGTGGACCCGCTCCCCCGCCAGCTTGATCCAGCGGGCCAGGGACTCGTTCTCCGGGAAGAGGTCGAGGATCGCCTTGTCGGTCTTGGCGATGTCGGCGGCCTCGCCGGACAGGGCCGCCCAGCGGAAGGGGCCCTTGCCCTCGCAGAACAGGGGGCGGATGTAGGCGGGGACGAAGCCGGGGAAGGCGAACGCCCGGTCGTATCCGGCCAGCTGGGCCTCGCCGCGGATGGAGTTGCCGTAGTCGAAGACCTCGGCGCCGGCGTCCTGGAAGCCGACCATCGCCTCGACGTGCCGGGCCATGGACTCACGGGCGCGGGTGGTGAAGCCCGCCGGGTCCTTGGCCGCGTAGGACGCCATGTCGTCGAAGTCCACACCGCTGGGCAGGTAGGACAGCGGGTCGTGGGCCGAGGTCTGGTCGGTGACGATGTCGATGGGCGCGCCCATGGCGAGCAGCTGCGGGACGAGGTCGGCGGCGTTGCCGAGGACGCCGATGGACAGCGGCCGGCGGGCGTCCCGGGCCTCGACGGCCAGGTGCAGGGCGTGGTCGAGCGAGTCGGCCCTCACGTCGAGGTAGCGGTGCTCGATGCGGCGGTCGATGGCGCGCGGGTCGCAGTCGACGCAGATCGCCACGCCGTCGTTCATGGTGACGGCGAGGGGCTGGGCGCCGCCCATGCCGCCGAGGCCGGCGGTGAGGGTGATCGTGCCGGCGAGGGTGCCGCCGAACTTCTTCGCGGCGACGGCGGCGAAGGTCTCGTAGGTGCCCTGGAGGATGCCCTGGGTGCCGATGTAGATCCAGGAGCCGGCGGTCATCTGGCCGTACATGGTCAGCCCGAGCTGTTCCAGTCGGCGGAACTCCTCCCAGTTGGCCCAGTCGCCGACGAGGTTGGAGTTGGCGATCAGGACGCGCGGGGCCCACTCGTGGGTCTGCATGACACCGACGGGGCGGCCGGACTGGACGAGCATCGTCTCGTCCTGCTTCAGCGTCCGCAGGGTGCGCACCATCGCGTCGAAGGAGCGCCAGTCACGCGCCGCCTTGCCCGTGCCGCCGTAGACGACGAGCTTGTCGGGGTGCTCGGCGACCTCGGGGTCGAGGTTGTTCTGCAGCATCCGCAGGGCGGCTTCCTGCTGCCATCCCAGGGCGCTCAGTTCCGTACCACGCGGCGCTCGTACGGGGCGGGGTCCTGACATGGTCTGCCTCCTCGCGGCTGGGATGGTCCCGGCGGATGTTGCTGTGGTTATTCACATCCTGACTTCTTGAATACATCTAGTCAACCAGGCCGAGGGAAGAGCGCACGCGGCCGCTCACACCACCCCGCGCACGCCTGCACGCGCTTGACCTGCATCCATGGGCACGGTGTTGAACAGGCGGGGAAAGAGGGACAGTTGACCCACATTAGTCAGCCCGGCGCATGTTCCGCCGGAAAATGCCAGAACCCTCACCCCTCGCGCATACGTTGCGTAGCGTCTCCCTCACTCAGCCGAACCGCAGGCGGGAGGGGAGCCACGGTGCCCGGAATCGACGAGTGCCTACTGGAGGCCATGAGGCTGCCCGGGGCCCGGGGAGCCGCGCTGGTCGACTGGACCAGCGGACTGGCCCTGGGCGCGGTCGGGGAGTTCCCGGGCGGCGATCACGAGACCGCGGCCGCCGAAGCCGCGGAGGTCGCGCGGCTCACGGCGGAGCAGCGGGCGTTCACCCCCGCCGACGGTGGCGGGGCGGAGGCCGCCGACCCCCCGGTCGAGGACCTGATCATCAGCAACCGGGACAGCTACCACGTCCTGCGGTTCGTGCCGACGTCCTTCGACAGCAGCGTGTTCCTGCACGTGTGGCTGGCCCGGCCGGACGGCAATCTCGCACTGGCCCGGATACGGCTGGGCGAGATGGCCGGACGGCTGGTGCTCGGATGACCGTCGTGGAGACGACCCCGCCGCCCCGGCTGCCGGTGCGGGACACGGCGGCGGCCCGGGACCGCGCGGGCGGCGGGCTGTCGCCGATGCTGACGCGGCTCGCCGCCGAACGGGCCACCGGTGTCCTGGAGCGCGAGTGCGGCGCGCTCTACCTCGCCGAGGGCCGGGTGGTGCACGCCGAGAGTCCCCTCGCCCCCGGCCTCGACGTGCTCCTGTCGGCCCACGGCACGCTCGACGCCGCCGCCTGGTGGGAGGCGGTGGAGCGGGCCGACGAGGAGCACGGCGCCGCCCGGCTGCTGCTCGACTCGGGCCGCATCGGGCGGGGCGCGCTGGAGGTGTGCCACCTGGGGGCGCTGTACGACGCCGCGTACTTCGCCCTCGCCCCCAGCAGCACACCGGGCCGGTTCCGGTACGGCACCGGGCACTGGTTCGGGGCGCTGCGGCCGGTCCCGGTCGACGCCCTGGAGCGGGAGACGCTGCGCCGCCGCGAGCTGCTGCACCGTCTGTGGCCGGATCCGCTGCCGGACTCCGCGCCGCTCCTGCGGGCCGAGCCGGTGGCCGCGCCGGGGCTCTCCGCCCGGCAGCGCGCGGTGCTGACGCTGGTGGACGGGGTGCGCACCGCGTCGGACATCGCCCGGGCGCTGGGCCGGCAGGCCTTCGCCACGCTGGTGGACGTCCGCCGGCTGGCGGCCGCCGGTCTGCTGACCCCACGGTTCCCGCCGCCCGTCCCGCAGCCCCCGCAGCACCTGGCCCTGCCCCCGGTCAACGACCCCGACATCACCTTGCTGAAGAGGCTCAGGGATGCGCTGGAGGCCCTTTGAACGGCAGCGACCGCGTGCCGAGAGGAGAGCGCTGATGGCGGCCGAGCCGGAGATACACGCCGAGCTGCGGCGGCTGCGGGCGCGGGTGCCCCAGCTGACCGGGGCGCTCGCGGCGGGCGTGGACGGGCTCGTCCTCGCCCACGACACTCCGGGCGTGGAACCGGAGGGCGTGTCCGCGCTCACCGCCACCGCCCTCGCCGTCGCGGTACGGATGGCGGACACGACCGGCCAGGGCGACGTCCGGGAACTGCTCGTACGCGGTGTGTACGGCTACGTCGCGACGTACGCGGCCGGAAAGGGCGCCGTGCTGACCGTGCTCGCGCAGGACCGCGTCAACGTCGGCCGGCTGAACCTGGAGAGCCGCCGGGCGGGCGCCCGCATCGGGGAGCTCGTGGACGCCGCGGCGACACCGGCGGCAGGCCCGACCGGACCCGCCGCGAGAGCCCCGTCGAGGGACCCGGCGAAGACCCCCACCACCGCGGGCACGCCCGGTACGCCCGGCTCGACGGCCACGCCCGGCACCACCACCGCCGCAGCACCTTCCGGCAGCGCGCGCGGCCCCCGCGCCACGACTTCCACCGCCCGCACGACCACCACCAGCACCACCACCGAGAGTTAGAGGAAACGAGGAACCCGTCATGGCCAACACCGAAACCGCACTCAAGGAAGCGCTCGCCTCCATCGAGGGCGCCACCGGCGTCGCGCTCGTCGACTACACCAGCGGCATGGCGCTGGGCACGATGGGCGGCAGCAAGAGTTTCGACCTGAACGTCGCCGCCGCCGGCAACACCGACGTGGTGCGCGCCAAGATGCGCACCATGGAGCACCTCGGGCTGAAGGCGCAGATCGAGGACATCCTGATCACGCTGTCCGACCAGTACCACCTGATCCGTCTGATCAGCGGCCGCGGTGGCAACGGGCTCTTCCTCTACCTGGTCCTGGACGCCAAGCGGGCCAACCTGGCGATGGCCCGCCACCAGCTGAGGAGGATCGAGGAGGACCTGGAGGTCTGAGCCGCGGGGCCCGCCCCCAGGCCCGGTCTTCCCACGCCGGTCCTCCAGGTCGGGAGGCCCGGCGGCCCGGTCTCCCAAGTCGGGACAACCACCGGCCCGGTCCCCCGACCCCAGGACCGCCCTACACGAGTGCCGCGGTGCGGCGGCGCGCCCCGCCCGGGGCCGCGTCGCCCGCCGCGATCCCCGTACTGCGGTACGCCTTGACCGCCTTGCCGGCCGGGCGGCCGCCGTTCCCGGCGAGCCAGTCGACCCGCACCCACAGCAGCGCGTCCTCGGCCCGCTCCAGCCGCCCCAGCCAGGCCGCCTTCAGCCGCAGCCCCGTACCGCACCCGGCGAGCAGCATGCCGCCCGCCGCGGGCACGGCGAAGGCGCTGCCCAGCGCCGCGGCGAAGGCCAGCAGCAGCCACCAGCGGTGACCACGGCGCCAGACGCGCACGGTCACCCCGCGGTCCTGGAGCACGTCGTGCCGGCCCGCCCGGGACGCCGCCCGCGCGAGGGCGGTGTACCGCTTGCGGCGCGACAGCGCCACCACCGCCACCGCCACGACGAACAGCGCGGCGCCCGCCATCACCCCGATCCGCCGGCCCGTCACGCCCGGGACCAGTACGCCGATGCCCGCCGCGAACACCCCGGCCCACCACAGCGGCGCCGCCCCGGCCCGTACGACGACGGCCACCCGAGCCAGACCTTGTACTCTGCGATCTCCGCGTGCCACGCTCCGCCTCCTCGTCGCCTCGACAACACACCGAAATCTCTGGTCGAGCAGATTAGCGAGCGAACGTGAGATCAATCTGAGAACCGGCTCACTCGACGAACAGCCCCCGTGCCGCCGCCTTCGTGTCGAACTCCTCCAACCGCGCCTGGGCGTCGGGCAGGTCGTCGCACATCGCCTCCAGCAGCACCCGTCCGAGCAGCATCGGCGCACACGCCGTGTCGAAGGCGAGCCCGGTGCCGACGGCGGCCGGCAGCAGCAGATCGGACACCTTGGCGACCGGCGCGAACGCCGAGTCGGCGACCGTCACCACGGTCAGCCCGGCCTCCTTGGCGTAGGAGAGGGCGTCGACGACCTCGCGGGGGTGGCGGGGCAGAGCGAAGCACAACAGGGCGGAGGCGCCGGCGCGCACGGCCGCGTCGACCCGGTCGGGCAGCGTCGAACCGCCCTCGTGCAGCAGCCGGACGTCCGGGTGCACCTTGGCGGCGAAGTACGCGAAGCCGTACGCCTGGGAGGCGGCGGCCCGCAGACCGAGCACGGGCAGCGGCCGCGAGGCCGCCAGCAGCCGGCCCGCCCGCTGCACGGGCCGCGGGTCGGAGAGCAGTTCCGCCAGGTGCCTCAGGTTCTCGATCTCGGCCTCGACGGCCTGCTGGTACTCGTTGTACGAGGCCGATTCCGCCGTCTGCTCGGCGGGCGCGACCTCACGCAGGTGCCTGCGCAGGGCCGGGTAGCCGTCGAAGCCGAGGGCGACGGCGAACCGGGTGACGGAGGGCTGACTGACGCCGGCCAGTTCGGCGAGCTCGACGCTGGAGAGGAACGGCACGTCGGCGGCGCGCCGCACCATGCTGTGCGCGATGCGCCGCTGGGTGGGCGTCAGCCGGTGTCCCTCGAAGAGTGCCTGGAGCCGTGTGGCGGGACTGTCCGCCACACCGGCCTCCGTGTCCCTGTCCACGCCCATGCCTCGCTCCCCCATGCCTCGCTCCCCCTCCACCCGTACCTATTCAGCCAGCAAGAACTCTGCATGACGCTATACACCGAGGCAAGCCGTCCGGGCCTCCCACGACCCGCATCGCACCCCCCGCGTCCCGCCCCTCCGCTGCCCCCGCTGCCTCCCGTCCCCTCCCCCCGTCGCGGTCGGCGACCCCCGGGCCAAGACGGGGGCTAACCCCAGTGCCACCGCCACGGCCGGTCCCTACGGTGGACGGCATGACGGGATGGGAGACCACCATGGACGCGCGCGACTCCGAACTGAAGAAGGAACTCAACGCCACCCTGCAAGCGCGCAGGGAACTGGGTGAGGAGTACGAGCCCGCCCTGGTGGACTCGTTCCTGGAGAAGGTCGACCAGCGCATCGACGGCGCGGTGGAGCGCCGGGTGCGCCGGCAGTTCGCGGAGCAGCAGATGGTGGCGGCCCGCGACGGCCGCTCGTCCGGGGCGACGGACTCCTGGGGCGAGCGCTTCGGCTTCGGCATCGTCTCGCTGGTGCTGGCGGTCCCCCTGTCCGCGATCGGCGCCGGAACCGCTCACCTGCCGGGCCTGCTCGCGTCCTGGGCGGGCATCGTCGGCGTCAACGTGGTCCAGGCCGCCCGCACCAACCCGGGCCTGTTCGTCGGCCGGCGCCGCAAGTCCTCGCGGGACGGCGACTGGGAGGACTGACCGGCCGTCAGCCGTCCCCGAAGCCGCGGAACGTGCCGGTGGCGTCGGCGCAGTCGGCGAAGTCCTCGAAGTCCATGTTGGCGATGGACAGGTTCGCGGAGACGTCCGGGAACCAGGCGGGCGGCACCCGGAAGGTCCGGCCGGGCTCGTCCCAGAGGTCGAGGGCCAGCAGCGGGTGTCGCGGATCGGCCAGGGCGGTGGCGTCGGCGAGGAACAGGTAGGTGAGTTGCTCGTCCTCGGCGGCCGCGTTGTCCTCGGCCATCAACGCCGGGATGCTCACGTCGGCGAACCGCGGGTCGCTGACGAAGGTGGCGTGGTCCTCGTCGAGGGCGGCGCGCAGCGCGTCCCACGCGGCGTCGTCCGTGAAGTCGGTGCGCAGGACGAGCGAGGTCAGGTCGCGGGGCTGGGGCAGTGCCATGCCCGGATGCTCTCAGAGACTGTGCGCGGGGACCGCCGCACCCCCGTTACCGGGGGGCGGGACGACGGCGGTCCCCGCGAGGGACGCGGGCCGGGTCAGGCCGGGCTTGCGCGTCCATGGCGCCTGTGGAGGTCCGGGAGCCGCTCCGGAGGTCCGTGACGCCGTTTCGGTGCCGGCCCGGGCGGGGAGCCGCTCCCGCCCTGCCGACACCCACCAATGTGCCGGACCAGTGTTAAGCGTGTGCTGCGCGGACGTGACGCGCTCGTACCACTTCCGCGAAGTCCACCACTTCGGTGGGCAAACGGAAGTTCACCGCCGGCGGGCCCGGTTCACCGCAGGTTTCCCGGAGGTTCGGCTCCCGGACCCCGGAAGCTACTTCCCGCCCTTGGCCAGGAAGGCCAGCAGGTCCTGGCGGCTGACGACACCGGTGGGCTTGCCCTCGACGAGGACGATCGCCGCGTCCGCCGCGCCCAGCACGGACATCAGGTCGCCGACCGGCTCGCCGGAGCCGACCTGCGGAAGCGGGGCGGACATGTGCTTCTCCAGCGGGTCCTCCAGCGAGGCCTTCTTGCTGAACAGGGCGTCGAGCAGTTCGCGTTCGACGACCGAGCCGACGACCTCGGCGGCCATGACGTCCGGGTGACCGGCGCCCGGCTTGACGACCGGCATCTGCGAGACGCCGTACTCGCGCAGCACCTCGATGGCCTGGCCGACGGTCTCGTCGGGGTGCATGTGGACCAGGGACGGCATGGAGCCGGCCGCCTTGTCGTTGAGGACGTCGGCGACGCGGGCGCTGGGGCCCTCGTCCTCCAGGAAGCCGTAGTCGGCCATCCACTCGTCGTTGAAGATCTTCGAGAGGTAGCCGCGCCCGCTGTCGGGCAGCAGCACGACCACGACGTCGTCCGGGCCGAGCCGCTCGGCGACCCGCAGCGCGGCGACGACGGCCATCCCGCACGAGCCGCCCACCAGCAGCCCCTCCTCCTTGGCCAGGCGGCGGGTCATCTGGAAGGAGTCCTTGTCGGAGACCGGCACGATCTCGTCGGCGATGGTCCGGTCGTAGGCGGTCGGCCAGAAGTCCTCACCGACGCCCTCGACGAGGTACGGCCGTCCCGAGCCGCCCGAGTAGACGGAGCCCTCGGGGTCGGCGCCGATGACCTTCACCGCGCCGTCGCTGGCGTCCTTGAGGTAGCGGCCGGTGCCGGAGATGGTGCCGCCGGTGCCGACGCCCGCCACGAAGTGGGTGATCTTCCCCTCCGTCTGCTCCCACAGCTCGGGGCCGGTGGAGTGGTAGTGGGAGAGCGGGTTGTTGGGGTTGGAGTACTGGTCGGGCTTCCACGCCCCCGGGGTCTCGCGCACCAGCCGGTCGGAGACGTTGTAGTAGGAGTCCGGGTGCTCCGGGTCCACGGCGGTCGGGCAGACGACGACCTCGGCGCCGTACGCCCGCAGTACGTTGATCTTGTCGGTGCTCACCTTGTCGGGGCACACGAAGATGCACTTGTACCCCTTCTGCTGCGCCACGATGGCGAGCCCCACACCGGTGTTGCCGCTGGTGGGCTCGACGATGGTGCCGCCCGGCTTGAGCTCACCGCTCTGCTCGGCCGTCTCGATCATGCGCAGGGCGATGCGGTCCTTCACCGAGCCGCCCGGGTTGAAGTACTCCACCTTGGCCAGGACGGTCGCCCGGATGCCCTTGGTCACGCTGTTGAGCTTCACCAGCGGGGTGTTGCCGACGAGGCTGATCATCGAGTCGTGGAATTGCACCGTTGTCTCCGGTTGCTTGCAAAAACTGTGGTCGTAGTGGTCCCGCCAGCCTAAGGCCCGGTCATGGCGTTCACTCACAGTCGAGATTGGCGGACGGTCCGTACGGGGCAAGGAGTGGGTGTACGGACACGAGGAGGTGGCGTCGAGGCATGACGAGCATGTCCAGGGCAAGAGTGGCCCGGCGCATCGCGGCCGGCGCGGCCTACGGCGGCGGCGGGATCGGACTGGCCGGGGCGGCGGTCGTCGGACTGCTGCTGGCGGAGGCGCAGCTGGCGCGACGCCATGTCAACGGCAACGGCGCCCAGCCGCGCGTGCCCCAAGCCGACGGCCTCTACGGCCGAGCCTACGCCGCCCCCGGAATCGAGGCCCTGCGGCTGACACTGCTCGGTGACTCCACCGCGGCGGGCCAGGGCGTCCGCCGGGCGGGACAGACGCCGGGCGCGCTGCTGGCCTCCGGTCTGGCGGCGGTGGCGGAGCGCCCGGTGAAGCTGCGGAACGTGGCGCTGCCCGGCGCGCGGTCCGACGACCTCGACCGGCAGGTCGCGCTGGTCCTCGGCAACGCCGACCGGGTGCCCGACGTCTGCGTGATCATGATCGGCGCGAACGACGTCACCCACCGCATGCCCCCCACCCGCTCGGTGCGCCACCTCTCGGCAGCGGTACGGCGGCTGCGCACGGCCGGCGCGGAGGTGATCGTCGGCACCTGTCCCGACCTGGGCACCATCGAACCGGTCGGCCAGCCGCTGCGGTGGCTGGCCCGCCGCGCCTCCCGCCAGCTGGCGGCCGCCCAGACGATCGGCGTCGTCGCACAGGGCGGCCGCACGGTGTCGCTGGGCGATCTGCTGGGCCCCGAGTTCGAGGCGAACCCGCGCGAGCTGTTCGGCCCCGACCACTACCACCCCTCGGCGGAGGGGTACGCGACGGCGGCGATGGCGGTCCTGCCGACGGTCTGCGCGGCCCTGGGTCTGTGGCCGGCCGAGGAGGAGCGTCCGGACGCCTTCCGCCGCGAGGGTTTCCTGCCCGTGGCCCAGGCGGCGGCGGAGGCCGCCTCCGAGGCGGGCACGGAGGTCACGGCGGCCATGCCCACGGGGCCGCGCGGCCCGTGGGCCCTGCTCAAGAGGAGGCGGCGGCGCCGGGTGCCGGAGCCGGAGACGACGCCCACCAGCGCGTCCGGCGTCTGAGGGCGGGCCCGGCCCGGGCCGCATCCGGCACAGCAGCCAAGCAAGCGCTTAGAAAGTGCGGTCAGGGTCACACCGCGAGGACCGTGACCCTGACCATACGTACAGGTAACTTCCCAACCAGCCATGCCCCTCATGTCTGGAGCCGTGATGCCCGAAGCCGTCATCGTCTCGACCGCCCGCTCCCCCATCGGCCGCGCCGGCAAGGGCTCCCTCAAGGACCTGCGCCCGGACGACCTGACCGCCACGATCATCCAGGCGGCCCTCGCCAAGGTCCCCGAGCTGGACCCGAAGGACATCGACGACCTGATGCTCGGCTGCGGCCTCCCGGGCGGCGAGCAGGGCCACAACCTCGGCCGGATCGTCGCCGTACAGATGGGCATGGACCACCTGCCCGGCTGCACGGTCACCCGCTACTGTTCCTCGTCCCTGCAGACCAGCCGCATGGCCCTGCACGCCATCAAGGCCGGCGAGGGCGACGTCTTCATCTCGGCCGGCGTCGAGATGGTCTCCCGCTACGCCAACGGCACCTCCGACATGCCCGGCACGCACAACCCGCTGTTCGCGGAGGCCGAGGCCCGCACCGCGGCCGTCGCGCAGCAGGAGGGCACCACCTGGCACGACCCGCGCGAGGACGGTCTCGTCCCGGACGCCTACATCGCGATGGGCCAGACCGCCGAGAACCTCGCCCGCTGGAAGGGCGTCACCCGGCAGGAGATGGACGAGTTCGGCGTCCGCTCCCAGAACCTCGCCGAGGAAGCCCTCAAGAACGGCTTCTGGGAGCGCGAGATCACCCCGGTGACCCTGCCCGACGGCACGGTCGTCAGCAAGGACGACGGCCCGCGCGCCGGCGTCACCCTGGAGGGCGTCCAGGGCCTGAAGCCGGTGTTCCGCCCCGACGGCCTGGTCACCGCCGCCAACTGCTGCCCGCTGAACGACGGCGCCGCCGCGGTCGTCATCATGAGCGACACCAAGGCCCGCGAGCTCGGCCTCACCCCGCTCGCCCGGATCGTGTCGACCGGCGTCTCCGGCCTCTCCCCCGAGATCATGGGCCTCGGCCCGGTCGAGGCGAGCAAGCAGGCCCTCCAGCGGGCCGGCCTCACCATCGACGACATCGACCTGGTCGAGATCAACGAGGCGTTCGCCGCCCAGGTGATCCCCTCCTACCGTGAGCTGGGCATCGACCTCGACCGGCTGAACGTCAACGGCGGCGCCATCGCCGTCGGCCACCCCTTCGGCATGACCGGCGCCCGGATCACCGGCACGCTGATCAACTCCCTCCAGTTCCACGACAAGCAGTTCGGCCTGGAGACGATGTGCGTCGGTGGCGGGCAGGGCATGGCGATGGTCATCGAGCGCCTCAGCTGAGCCGCCCGGCAGCCGTCGCGCGGACCTCTCGGTAGCCGCCGCGGCACCCACCGTGAGCCGATGGCCCGGAGTTCGGGAACCCCCTGGACTCCGGGCCGTTCTGTGATCCAATCTCCCCCAGGATGTGACCTATCTCCCTCACGGTGGGGATTCACCAGCTCAGAGCCGTTCCACCACAAACCCCAGGCTCAAAGTCCTGTCCGTTTCGTGACGTTACGCACTGACAGCTGGATAGTCCGCCCTTCAAGCTGATGTAGGAAGTCGGGGGTCGACTTTGAACCGGGAGTACGTCAGTGAGCGCCATGCCGATCGCCTTGCTGGTCACCACGGCCGCCACGGGCGCCGTGGGTGTCGCCGTCCTGCGCACCCTTGTGCAGCTGCGCCGTCAGGTCGCGGCGCTGCGCGCCGAGCTGGTCGATAACCACGGCCTCGGGACGCACGGCCTCGTGCCGGCCGCCCGCGGCGCGTCGGACGCCGACGAGATACGCGCCGCGGTGGCCGAGGCGCTCGCCGAGGAGCGGGAGCGGGAACTGGCGGAGGCGCGCGCGTTCTGGGCCGCGCAGGAGTCCCGCGACGTCTCCGACGCACCCTCCCTGCTGGGTCTGCCGGACAGCGAGCTGTTCCTGCCCCACCAGGCGGACTTCGCGGGTCTGGAGCCGCTGGAGCCGGTGAGCGAGTCGAGCGCGGACACCGACGAGTTCGCCGGGGAGTCCCCCGAGCTGGCCGCGGCCCGCCGCCGCCACCCCTCCCACCCGGACTTCGTCCCGGTCCAGTCGCCGGTCGGCAACGACCACGAACGCACGGTGGCCGCCCTCGAGGACCTCGCCGCCTCCCGCACCGAACTGACGGACGTCCGCCCGGGCCCGCTCGGCACCCTCGACGTCTACGTCTTCGCCGACGGCACCACCCTGTGCATGACCCCCGGCCACCGCGAGACGGCCGAACGCCTGGCCACCGCCCTCACGGCCGGCGAGACCCCGTACCTGCTGGGCGGCTCGGGCATCTCGGGCGCGTACACCCTGACGTTCGCCTGCGGCGAGGAGAACGTCTACATCCTGGCGGACCGGGTCATAGCGAGCCTCTAGGGCTCAGCCCGCCAGGACAGCGAGCCTGTGCGGCTCAGCCCGAGGACGGCGAACCACTGCGGCTCACCTCCTCCAGGGCCCAGCCACGCCGGGGTTCAGACACCCGCGCGTTTGCGCGCCTCCTCCACCCGGGTGACCGCCTCGGCGACCTCGTCCTCGCCCGTCAGCACCACCGCCAGGTCGTGCCCGGCGACGGTGATCTGGTCGGCGGCGGCGAACATGCCGGCGTCGGGCATCTCCCGGGGCTCCGCCCCGGGCTCCTCGATGCGCTGCGCCCATCGGGCCAGCTCCCTGGCCAGTTCCAGGGCCTCGGCAGCGGCCCCTCTCTGCAGCCGGCTCTGAGGTGCCGCCCTCAGACGATCGGCGAAGTGATCCACCGCACGGGACAGAGGCGTCGTATCAACCACGCGGTGAGCGTACGCGTCGCACCCGGACTGTTGCCAACGGGCGAACGCTCAGGCACCGTGACCTGAAGGACCGGCTTACAGCCCATTGCGTTCGGAGGCGCCGATGTCCCAAGTCTTCTCCGAGGAGACCCATCGCAACCTGCTAGCCCGCATCCCCCACTGCACCGGTCGTGAAGTGTCCGACTGGTTGCGGACCGTCGACGAAGGCCCCGCTCTCCGCTTCGAGGAGAAGGTCAGCTGGCTGCGCCACGAGCACAACCTCGCGTACGGCCACGCCAAGGCGATCATCCACGAGTACGACCTGAGGAGGGCCGCGCGCAAGTTGCTGTAGCGCGCCCGCACGTCACCCACCACCGGACACGGACATGAGGACATGAGGAAGGGCCCCGGGTTTCCCCGGGGCCCTTCCTCATGTCCGGCCGGCGGTCGCCGACCGGTCGCGCTAGTCGTCGCTGTTGAGGATGGCGAGGAGTCGCAGGAACTCCATGTAGATCCACACCAGCGTCAGCGTGAGGCCGAAGGCGGCGAGCCAGGCCTCCTCGCGCGGCGCGCCGTAGGCGATGCCGTCCTCGACCTGCTTGAAGTCCAGGGCGAGGAAGCAGGCACCGAGGATGATGCCGATGACACCGAACACGATGCCGAGGGCGCCGCTGCGGAAGCCGAGGCCGTCGCCGCCGCCGAAGACGGTGAACAGCAGGTTCACGGCCATCAGCAGGACGAAGCCGAGCGCGGCCGCCATGACGAAGCCGTAGAAACGGCGGTTGACGCGGATCCAGCCCGCCTTGTACGCCACGAGCACACCGGCGAAGACCGCCATGGTGCCGAGGACGGCCTGGGCGACGACCCCGTCCGCGATGTACGTGGACACCGCGCTGGAGATCACGCCGAGGAAGACGCCCTCGAGGGCGGCGTACGACAGGATCAGCGCGGGCGCGGGGCGGCGCTTGAAGGACTGGACGAGCGCCAGCACCATCGCGACCAGACCGGCGCCGACGGCGATGCCGTAGGACTTGCCGAGGTTGGCCTCGTCGACCGGCAGCAGCAGCCACGACAGGACGGCGGTCACGACCACGGTGCCGAGCGTCGTCGCGGTGCGCGCGACCACGTCGTCCATGGTCATCGCACCGGTGGTGGCGACCGGGGCCTGCGGGGCGCCGTACTGCACGTCCTGCTGGGCGTAGGGGTTCTGCGCGTAGGGGTTGCCGGCCGGCTGGGCGTACGGGTTGCCCTGCGCGTACGGGTTGCCCTGCTGCGTACCGACAGCGGGACCCCCGGCCTGCGGCGCGGCGTCGAAGCCCGCGTAGCCGTTGTCGCGGCTGAACCCCCGTCGCGAGAAGACCGGGTTTCTGCTCCTCATTTCACTCCTCCATGGCCACACAGCGCGGCCTTGGCTCAAGAGTAATAGGTAGGCAAAGGATTGACCCTAGTGCTTGGGGAGGATCTTTCCCTCGTCGTGCTGC
This sequence comes from Streptomyces sp. NPDC051315, assembly GCF_044455165.1. Taxonomy (NCBI): domain Bacteria; kingdom Bacillati; phylum Actinomycetota; class Actinomycetes; order Kitasatosporales; family Streptomycetaceae; genus Streptomyces; species Streptomyces sp. NPDC051315. The sequence continues at coordinate 17,284 of NZ_JBITEN010000029.1, read as the reverse complement.
GCAACACGCTACGTGCATCCCTGATTCCCGGCACCGGAGGGCCTCATTCATGACCAACCCGGTACACGCCCGGAACCGCTCGGAGATCACCCGCTCACACCGGCCCCACGTCACCCGAACGGGAAGCCCGTGTAGCCCTCGGCCAGGTCGGTCTCCGCGGCGCGGGAGGACGCGATCCGCTCCAGCCGGGCGAGCTGGAGACGGTCCTCGAAGGGGGTGGCGTCCGGGGCGCGGTGCAGGAGGGTCGTCATGTCGTAGCTGAACCGCTCGGCCTGCCACACGCGGCGCAGGCAGGTCTGCGAGTAGGCGTCGAGCAATTCCGCCGAACCGGTCTCCTTCTCGTGCGTCAGCGCCCGCGCGAAGGTGACGACGTCGCCGACGGCCAGGTTCAGGCCCTTGGCGCCGGTCGGCGGCACGATGTGGGCCGCGTCACCGGCGAGGAAGAGGCGGCCGTGCCGCATGGGCTCGTGGACGTGGGAACGCATGGGGGTGACCGACTTCTGGGTGATCGGACCGCGCTCCAGCCGCCAGTCGTCGGCCGTCTCGAAGCGGCGCTCCAGCTCGGCCCAGATGTCGTCGTCGCTCCACGCCTCGGCGTCGGTGCCCTCGGGCACCTGGAGGTAGAGGCGGGAGACGGACGGCGAGCGCATGGACAGCAGGGCGAAGCCGCGGTCGTGGCGGGCGTAGACCAGCTCGTCGTGGGAGGGCGGCACGTCGGCGAGGATGCCGAGCCAGCCGAACGGGTACGTCCGCTCGAAGACCCGGACCAGCTCGGCGGGTATCGCCTTGCGGGCCACGCCCCAGAAGCCGTCGCAGCCGACGACGTAGTCGCACTCCAGGGCGTCCTCGGCGCCCTCGTGGCGGAAGCGCACGCGCGGGTGGTCGGTGTCGGCGTCCTCGACCGCGAGGGCCTCCGCCTCGAAGAGCAGCGGGCCGCCGTCCTTGAGCTGGAGGGCGATGAGGTCCTTGCAGACCTCGGTCTGGGCGTAGACCGTCACCGACCGGCCGCCGGTGAGGGCGGGGAAGTCGACGCGGTGGCGCTGCCTGGCGTAGCGCAGCTCGATGCCGTCGTGGCGCAGGCCCTCGCGGTCCATGCGCTCCCCGGCGCCGGCCGCGCGCAGCACGTCCACCGTGCCCTGCTCCAGGATTCCGGCGCGCTGCCGCTGCTCGACATAGGCCCGGTCGCGGCTCTCCAGGACGACGGAGTCGATGCCGGCGTTGCGCAGGAGGCGGGCGAGGAGGAGGCCGGCGGGGCCGGCGCCGATGATGCCGACGGTGGTGCGCATCGGACGTCCCTTCGCGTGTTCGTATAGTGAAGTTTTTTTCACCGATGGTGGACGTGAGTCTGCGCCCGCTTTCACCGGGTGTCAACGGTTCTGCACGCGGACCGTCAAGGTCTCAATGGAGGGTGCAGCGAAGAGGGAGATGTGGGAGGTGCCCGGAACCGGACTTGAACCGGTACGCCCGCGAGGGGCAGCGAGGTTTAAGCTCGCCGTGTCTGCATTCCACCATCCGGGCAGGCCATGGGCTCCGCATCGAGGACCCGAGCCTATCGGGGCGCGTCCCCCGAACAGCGGCGAAGTGGCCCGATGTTGTCTTATTTTATTGAGGTCTGAGGGAGCATCAGCCCCTGGAACCCGCCATCCGCACTTGCCAACAGGCTCGCGTGCGACGGGCGGCCGCGCATGCGGAATGACGGAATTTCACCGCCCGAACGAGGGTGCTCCACCGGTTCTTGACGATCGTGGCGCACCACCCCTCGGGGTCGGAGGTCATCCCCTGGTATGACACGGCGGTCCGCGGTCCGACCGGAGTCTGCCTTCGGAACCGGAACAGCGGCTGACTACACGGCGGCGGGCGGCCGGGACGATGGTTCACGTTCCCGAAGCAACGACGTCGTCCCGACAGGAGTCACCCCGTGCCCACCACCCCTCTCGCCGACCGGGCCACCGCCGTGGCCGCGCGCGCCACGGACCTGTCGAAGATCTACGGACAGGGCGAGACCCAGGTGGTCGCCCTGGACCGGGTCTCCGTCGATTTCCGGCAGGCCGAGTTCACCGCCATCATGGGGCCGTCCGGCTCCGGCAAGTCCACGCTGATGCACTGCGTGGCCGGTCTGGACACCTTCTCCTCCGGCTCCGTGCGCATCGGTGACACCGAGCTGGGCTCGCTGAAGGACAAGCAGCTCACCAAGTTGCGCCGGGACAAGATCGGGTTCATCTTCCAGGCGTTCAACCTGCTGCCCACGCTGACCGCCCTGGAGAACATCACCCTCCCGATGGACATCGCCGGCCGCAAGGTGGACAAGCAGTGGCTGGACAGCGTCATCCGGATGGTCGGGCTCGCCGACCGCCTCGGCCACCGGCCCTCGCAGCTCTCCGGCGGCCAGCAGCAGCGCGTCGCCGTCGCCCGCGCCCTGGCCTCGAAGCCGGACATCATCTTCGGTGACGAGCCGACCGGAAACCTCGACTCCCGCTCGGGCGCCGAGGTGCTGGGCTTCCTGCGCAACTCCGTACGGGAGCTGGGGCAGACGGTGGTGATGGTGACCCACGACCCGGTGGCCGCCGCCTACGCGGACCGGGTGGTCTTCCTCGCCGACGGCCGGATCGTCGACGAGGTGTACGGGCCGACGGCCGACTCCGTGCTGGACCGGATGAAGCAGTTCGACGCCAAGGGCCGCACCAGCTGATCCCCCCTCAGGACCGACGGGTCCGAGAATCCGGACTGAGAAGAAAAGAACCCATGTTCCGAACCGCCCTGCGCAACGTCCTCGCGCACAAGGCCCGGCTCCTGATGACCGTGCTCGCCGTGATGCTCGGCGTGGCCTTCGTGTCGGGGACCCTGGTCTTCACCAACACCATCTCCGACGCCTACCAGAAGAGCTCCGCCCAGGGCTTCGACCAGGTCGACGTCGCCGTCACGCCCGAGTCGCGGGAGGACGTGGGCGACCGCATCGGCACGACGCCCGAGCTGACCCAGGCCCTGCTCGACGCGAGTACGAAGGTGCCCGGTGCCTCCTCCGCCATCGGCGTGGTCAGCGGCTTCACCGCGCTCGCCGACAAGGACGGCAAGCTCGTCGGCGGCGGCTTCCAGTCGCAGGGCGGCAACTACTGGGGGGACAAGGACCCCCGCTACCCGCTGCAGGAAGGTTCCGCCCCGCGCGGCGCCGGCCAGGTCGCCATCGACGCCGAGACCGCCCGCCGGGCCGGATACGAGGTCGGCGACACCGTACGGCTCTCGGTCGACGGTCCCGTGCTCACCCCGCGCGTCACCGGCATCTTCACCACCGACGACGGCAACGTCGCCGCCGGTGGCAGCCTCACTCTGTTCGACACGGCCACCGCGCAGCAGCTGTTCGGCAAGACCGGCACCTACGACGAGATCGCCGTCAAGGCCGCCGCCGGGACCTCGCAGACCGCGCTGAAGGAGGCGCTGGACAAGGCGCTCCCCGCGAAGCTCGTCGAGACCACCACCGGTGAGCAGCTCGCCGACGACCAGGCGGAGCTGATCTCCTCGCAGATGAGCGGGCTGAAGCAGGGCCTGCTGGTCTTCGCCGGGATCGCGCTGTTCGTCGGCACGTTCATCATCGCCAACACCTTCACCATGCTGGTCGCCCAGCGCACCAAGGAACTCGCGCTGCTGCGGGCCGTGGGCGCCTCCCGCCGGCAGGTCACCCGGTCGGTGCTGATCGAGGCGTTCGTGGTGGGCACGGTCGCCGGTGTGACCGGTCTGGTGGCCGGCATCGGCATCGGCGCCGGGCTGCGGTCGCTGCTGGGCGCGCTCGGGGAGACCGTCCCCGAGGGGCCGCTGGTGGTCTCGCCCGGCACGGTCGGGGCCGCCCTCGTCGTCGGTGTCGTCATCACCATGCTGGCCGCGTGGCTGCCCGGCCGCCGGGCCGCGAAGATCCCGCCGGTCGCCGCCATGAGCAGCGTGCACGCCCAGGCGACCACCAAGTCGCTGGTGCTGCGCAACACGCTGGGCGCGCTGTTCTCGGCTGCGGGTGTCGCCGTGATCCTCGCCGCGACCACGATGGACGGCTCCGACGGCCAGGCCCCGATGGGTCTCGGCGCGGTCCTGCTGATCATCGGCGTGTTCGTCCTGACCCCGCTGCTGTCCCGCCCGCTCATCGCGGCCGCGGCGCCCGTCCTGCGTGTCTTCGGGGTGTCCGGCAAGCTGGCCCGGCAGAACTCGGTGCGCAACCCGCGCCGTACGGCGGCCACCGCCTCCGCGCTGATGATCGGGCTGACCCTGATCACCGGTATGACGGTGATGGCGGGCAGCCTGCAGAAGGCCATCGACAAGATGGCGTCCTCCGCGATCAGGGCCGACTACGTCGTGTCGATGGCGAACGGCAACGGCCTCTCGCCCGACGTCGACGAGAAGCTCGGGAACACCGACGGGGTGACCGCCACCAGCCCGATGCGCAACGCGCCGGCCCGTATCGACGGCACGACCGAGTACCTCACCGGCGTCGACGGCTCCGCCATCGGCGAACTGACCGACCTCACGCTGGACGACGGCGCCTTCGAGGTCGGCGGCTCCCGGGTCGTCGTGGACCGCGACACCGCCGAGTCCCACGGCTGGAAGGCCGGTTCGGCCTTCACGGTGTCGTACGAGGACGGCGCCAAGCAGCGGCTGACGGTCGCCGGGGTCTACGAGGGCAACGACCTGATCCAGGGCATCATGCTGGACACCTCCGCCCTCGACGGGCACCAGGAGGACCCGGCCGAGATGCGCATCCTGGTCAAGACGTCGGGCGGCGCGTCCGACGCGACGAAGGACCGGCTGGAGAAGGCCCTCGGCTCCAACCCGGCCATCAAGGTCCAGAGCAAGAAGGACATCTCCGACGAGGTCGCGCAGATGTTCACGCTCATGCTGAACATGCTCTACGGGCTGCTCGCGATGGCCGTGATCGTCGCGGTGCTCGGGGTCATCAACACCCTGGCCATGTCGGTGTTCGAGCGGTCGCAGGAGCTCGGCATGCTGCGCGCCATCGGACTGGACCGCAGGGCGGTGAAGCGGATGGTGCGGCTCGAGTCGCTCGTCATCTCCCTCTTCGGCGGGGTGCTCGGCATCGGGCTCGGCGTGTTCTTCGGCTGGGCGGCCGGCGAGCTGCTCGGCACGAAGATGGCGACCTACGAACTGGTCCTGCCGTGGGGACGGATGGCCGCGTTCCTGGCGCTCGCCGCCGCGGTGGGCGTCCTGGCGGCGCTGTGGCCGGCGCGGCGGGCGGCCCGGCTGAACATGCTGGCGGCGATCAAGTCGGAGTAGGTGGGACGAGGGTGGGCCCCGTCGCGGTGTGCGGCGGGGCCCCTGCCGTGTTTTCCGGTGCCGGGGGACGGGGCTCCTCGGGCGTCGGGTGCCGGGGGTCAGTTCCAGGTGCGGGCGCGCAGCGGCATGCCGGAGGCGCCGGAGGCCGGGGTGCGGACGGCCAGGACCTGGTTGACGCCGATGCGGTTGTGTTCGAAGGCGAGGGCGGAGGCCGCCATGTACAGGCGCCAGACCCGGGCGCGGCCGGGCGAGGTGAGCCGTACCGCCTGGGCCCAGTCGGCCTCCAGGCGGGTCACCCACCGGCGCAGGGTGAGGGCGTAGTGCTCGCGGATCGACTCCACGTCGCGGACCTCGAAGCCGGCGCGTTCGAGCTGGGTGACGGTGGTGCCGAGGGGGGCGAGTTCGCCGTCCGGGAAGACGTAGGCGTCGATGAACTCGTCGACGTGGTAGGTGGACTCGTCGCGCTGGGGGCGGCGGGCGATCTGGTGGTTGAGCAGGCGGCCGCCCGGCCTGAGGAGGGCGTGCAGGGCGCTCGCGTACTCGCGATAGCGTTCGGCGCCGACGTGCTCCGCCATGCCGATGGACGAGATCGCGTCGTAGGGGCCGTCGTTGACGTCCCGGTAGTCCTGGACGCGGATCTCCACCTTGTCGGTGAGGCCGGCGTCCGCGACGCGCTTGCGGGCGTACGTGGCCTGCTCCTGGGAGAGCGTGATGCCGACGACGCTCACGTCGTGGTCGCGGGCCGCGTGGATCGCCATCGAGCCCCAGCCGCAGCCGACGTCCAGCAGGCGCTGGCCCGGAGTCAGGGCGAGCTTGCGGCAGACCAGTTCGAGCTTGTCGTGCTGGGCGGCCTCGAGGGTGCTGTCGGGGGACTCCCAGTAGGCGCAGGAGTACACCATGGACGGGCCGAGGACGAGCTCGTAGAAGTCGTTGCCGACGTCGTAGTGGTGGCTGATGGCGCGTCTGTCGGTGCGGCGGGTGTGCAGGTGGCCGGTGCGGCGGACCTCCTCCTGCGGCGGGGCGGGGGGCAGCGGGGGTCCGGCGAGCCTCACCAGGCCGCGGACCGCTGCGCGGAACCGGGGGTCGCGCAGGGCCTCGGTGAGCGTACGGGCGTCCTCGCCGCGGTCCCAGATGAGGCCGGAGAGGTGGTCGAGGGCGGTGTAGAGGTCGCCCTCGATCTCCAGGTCGCCGGCCACCCAGGCGCGGGCCAGGCCCAGTTCGCCCGGTTTGAACAGGAGGCGGCGCAGGGCCCTGCGGTTGCGCACGACCAGGGCCGGCGCGTCGGGCGGGCCCGCCTGTGAACCGTCCCAGGCTCGGACACGCATCGGGAACGGAGCTCCCAGCAACTGTTCGACGAGGGCATGGAGCCGCGACGCGGCGTCAGCCATGGTGCACACCTCCGTGAGGGTGATCCCTGAATGTCCTGACACCACGTAAACACCCGCGGGGCCCTGCCGCAGTCCCCCACGCACGTTACATCTGCGCAAAACGCCCCGACGCGAGGCGCGTTCCCCCACCGGACTCCTCCCCGGCCCCCCCTTCGTCCACCACCCGCCCGGGACGGGAGGTCACCGTCCCCGCTCACTCCGGGAGTCGGGCGCCGGGGCCGTCGGGTAAGGCCTGCCCGGGAACGCCCGAAGGGGCCGCCCGCACCACGGATGGCGGGCGACCCCTTCGGGGTGTCGGGAGGGCGGAGGTCAGGAGGCCTTCGCCTTCTCCTCCGTCTTCTGCGTCTGCTCGGCCGGCTTCGCGGCGACCGGGGCGGGCTTCGCGGCCTCGTAGAACTCCTCGCGCGGGGACTCGAGGGCGCCGAGGGCGACGACCTCGCGCTTGAGGAACATGCCGAGCGTCCAGTCGGCGAAGACGCGGATCTTACGGTTCCACGTCGGCATCGCCAGGCCGTGGTAGCCGCGGTGCATGTACCACGCCAGGCGGCCACGCAGCTTGATCTTCATCTTGCCCATGACGATCATCGCGACGCCCTTGTGGAGGCCGAGACCGGCCACCGCGCCCTTGTTGGCGTGCGCGTACTCCTTCTGCGGGAAGCCCCGCATGCCGGAGATCACGTTGTCGCCGAGGACCTTGGCCTGGCGCAGCGCGTGCTGCGCGTTCGGCGGGCACCAGGCGTTCTCCACGCCGGCCTTGCGGGCGGCGACGTCCGGGACCTGGGCGTTGTCGCCGGCGGCCCAGATGTAGTCCGTGCCCTGGACCTGGAGGGTCGGGGCGCAGTCGACGTGGCCGCGCGGGCCCAGCGGAAGGCCGTAGCGCGCCAGGACCGGGTTCGGCTTGACGCCGGCCGTCCAGACGATGGTGCTGGAGTCGACCTCGAGGCCGTTCTTGAGGACCACGTGGCCGTCGACGCAGGAGTCCATGGAGGTGGAGAGGTAGATCTCCACGCCACGGCTCTCCAGGTGCTCCTTGCCGTAGGCGCCCAGCTTGGGGCCGACCTCGGGAAGGATCTTGTCGGCGGCGTCGACGAGGATGAAGCGCATGTCCTCGCGGGACACGTTCTTGTAGTACTTGGCCGCGTCGCGCGCCATGTCCTCGACCTCACCGATGGTCTCCGCACCGGCGAAGCCGCCGCCGATGAAGACGAAGGTGAGCGCCTTGCGGCGGATCTCCTCGTCGGTGGTGGAGTCGGCCTTGTCGAGCTGCTCGAGGACGTGGTTGCGCAGACCGATGGCCTCCTCGATGCCCTTCATGCCGATGCCCTGCTCGGCGAGGCCGGGGATCGGGAAGGTGCGGGAGACCGCGCCGAGGGCGACGACCAGGTAGTCGAAGGGCAGCTCGTACGCCTCGCCGACCAGCGGGGCGATCGTGGCGACCTTGCGGTCCTGGTCGATGGTGGTGACCCGGCCGGTGAGGACCTCCGCCTTGGGCAGCACGCGTCGCAGCGGGACGACGACGTGGCGCGGGGAGATGTTGCCGGCGGCGGTTTCGGGGAGGAAGGGCTGGTAGGTCATGTACGACCGGGGGTCGACGACCGTGACGGTCGCCTCGCCGTAGCGCATCTTCTTGAGAATGCGCCGAGCTGCGTACAGGCCTACGTACCCACCGCCTACTACGAGGATCCTGGGACGCTCCGTGGTGCTCATGCCATCGAGTATCCACCCGCTCCAGGGGGGTCGCTCGTGCGCCCCTTCACAAGCTCCGGCAGGGTGTGTGCTATCCTCCGCCGCCCGCGTGATCCACATCATGGCGGGGACCGGGAACCCGTGGGCACGGAGACCCGTTGTCAATGCCGCGTGAGCTGCCTCTCTGAGCCGGAAGAGCGTGGGTGAGGCCCCCGAAACACGTCCGTGCCGGGCGTCGCGAAACGTCCGCGCCCTCCGCTTTTGAACACGTTCACCGGGGCGTCGCGCCCCCGGAAGGGTCAACCGGGGCGCCCCCGTCCTCCGACGGGGCCGAATTCCTTGTGAAGAACTTCACGAAGTTTTCCGACGGGGTGTCGTCGGAGCGCCGCCGAGGAGCCCGTACAGGCCCCTCCAGCGTGCTCATACGTTATCCGCACTGCTCAGCAGAGTGCTACCGATCAGTAATGAAAGAGAGCTACGCCACCGGCCGACGCGGGCCGGTGTCCCTCCACGCCACGGGCCACGCGGTGCCGGACGACCCGCGAACGCGACTCCCGCGCTCGGCGACGATCCGTGCCGTGAGGAGGCCGACGCCACGAAACTCACCGGCCCGTCGGGGCTCCACCGGCTCCGGGTCGGCGGCTACCGGGTCGCCCACCAGATCAACGACGGTGAACTGGTCGTCCTGGGCGTGAAGGCGGGCGACCGGCGCGACGTCCGCCGCACCCTGTAGCCGCCTCGCCTCTCATCCCCCGTCGGCCACCAAGGACCACGCGATGCCGTCGAGGATGTCGTGCTCACTCACCACGACCTCCTCCGCGCCGATCCGCTCCATGATCGACAGCAGGACCAGCGCCCCCGCCGCGATCACGTCCACCCGGCCCGGGTGCATCGAGGGGACCGCCGCGCGCTCGGCGTGGGTGGAGTGCAGCAGCCAGTCGGTGATCTCGCGGACCCGGTCCCGGGAGACGCGGGAGTGGTGGATGGCCGCGGAGTCGTACTCCGGCAGCTCCTGCGCGATCGCCGAGACCGTGGTGACCGAGCCCGCCAGGCCCACCAGTGTGTGCGCCTCGCGCAGCGGCACCGTGCGCTCCGCGACGTCCAGGGCGGCCTCGATGTCGGCGCGCATCGCCGCGATCTGCTCCGCGCTCGGCGGATCGCTCACGACGCCCTCGTGCACCAGGTGCCGCTCGGTCATCCGTACGCAGCCGACATCGACCGAGCGTGCCGCGCGCACGTGGTCCTCGCCGACGACGAACTCCGTGGAGCCGCCGCCGATGTCCACGACCAGGTAGGGCCTGGTGAGGTCGTCCCGGCCGGCCAGCTCCCGCGTCGCGCCCGTGAAGGAGAACTCGGCCTCCTGGTCACCGGAGATGACCTCGGGCTCCACGCCCAGGATGTCCAGCACCCCGCGCACGAACTCGTCCCGGTTCTCGGCGTCACGGGAGGCGGAGGTGGCGACGAACCGCAGCCGCTGCGCCCCGTGTTCCTTGATGACGGCCGCGTACTCCCGGCACGCGGCGAAGGTCCGCTCCAACGCCTCGGGCGCGAGCCGGCCGGTGCGGTCGACGCCCTGACCGAGGCGGACGATCGTCATACGGCGGTCCAGCTCGACCAGTTCGCCGGTCTCGGGGTCCGCGTCGGCGACGAGGAGGCGGATGGAGTTGGTACCGCAGTCGACGGCGGCGACGCGGGTCACCGGGCCTCCTCCGCGACGGACGTCGCCGACGCGTCCGGCACCACGCACGCGCCCTTGCGCCACCACTCCGGCAGCATCTCCAGCGCCTCGTCGCCCAGGGGGTTCACACCCGGGCCGGCGGCCAGGGAGTGCGCCACGAGCACGTGCAGGCACTTCACCCGGTCCGGCATGCCGCCCGCGCTCGGGAAGCCCTTCAGCTCCTCGATCTCGTCCCGGCGCCGGACGTAGTCCTCGTGGGCGGCCCGGTAGGCGGCGGCCAGCTCCGGGTCGGTCGCCAGGCGGTCCGTCATCTCCTTCATCACGCCGTTCGCCTCCAGCGTGCCGATGGCGGAGTTCGCCTTCGGGCACGTCAGGTAGTACAGCGTGGGGAAGGGCGTGCCGTCGGGAAGGCGGGGGGCCGTCTCCACGACGTCCGGCTGCCCGCAGGGGCAGCGGTGCGCGATCGCGCGCAGACCGCGCGGCGGGCGCCCGAGCTGCTGCTTGAAGGCCTCGACGTCCGCGTCGGTGGGCTCGGTACGCGGGGTGGGCGGCGGGGGCGTTTCCATGACTGTCTTCAGGCTGTCTTTCTGTCTGTCCGTCTGTCCGTCACTGGTCGGAGGCGTCGGACTTGTCGACCCCGTCCCAGACGTTCGAGTACCAGGGGCGGTCGGCGGCCCCCAGGTCGGCGCGGGCCTGCTTCGCCGCGGCCGGGTCGATGACGATGTAGCCCGTCTCCCCCGGCATCACGTAGTGCAGCCGCAGCCGGATCTGCTGCTCGGCGTACGCGTCGTCCTGCCAGCGTGCCTTGAGGTCGCGCAGCTGTTCCACCCGCTCCTTGGCCTGCTCCTTCTCGCGCTCCAGGTCGGCGATCTCGGCGCGCTGGGAGACGTACTGGCGCATCGGGTAGGCCAGGGCCACGATCAGCGAGCACAGGACCAGCGCCAGCAGGGCCGCGCGGCCGGTGAGGCGGGAGCGGCGGGCCTGACGCCGGGTCTGGGAGCGGTAGACACGGGCCGCCGTCTGCTCCCCCAGCAGCCGGATCCTGGTCGCGGTGGAGAAACGGTCCCGGTCCTTCACGGCCATCTGTCCCCGCCTCCCGTCTCACACGTGCGTACGTCCCCGGACACGGTACGGGACCGAGTACGGGGACGTACGTACGACTGGCCAAGCCTCACCCCGGCACGGGGTCAGCTCTCGGAGACCTCGCCGCGGCCGTGCTTACTGGTTCGCGGAGCGGAACCGCGGGAAGGCCGAGCGGCCGGCGTAGACCGCGGCGTCGTCGAGGATCTCCTCGATGCGCAGCAGCTGGTTGTACTTGGCGACGCGCTCGGAGCGGGCCGGGGCGCCGGTCTTGATCTGGCCGCAGTTGGTGGCGACGGCCAGGTCGGCGATGGTGACGTCCTCGGTCTCGCCGGAGCGGTGGGACATCATGCACTTGAAGCCGTTGCGCTGGGCCAGCTCGACGGCGTCGAGGGTCTCGGTGAGCGAACCGATCTGGTTCACCTTCACGAGCAGCGCGTTGGCGGCGCCCTCCTCGATACCGCGGGCCAGACGCTCGGGGTTGGTGACGAACAGGTCGTCGCCGACGAGCTGGACCTTGTCACCGAGCTTGGCGGTGATGGTCTTCCAGCCCTCCCAGTCGTCCTCGAACAGCGGGTCCTCGATGGAGACGAGCGGGTACGCCTCGACGAGCTCGGCGTAGTACTCGGTCATCTCGGCGGCGGAGCGGTCCTTGCCCTCGAAGGTGTAGGAGCCGTCCTTGTAGAACTCGGAGGCGGCGACGTCGAGCGCGAGGGCGATCTGCTCGCCGGGGGTGTAGCCGGCTTCCTTGATGGCCTCGAGGATGAGGTCGAGGGCCTCGCGGTTGGAGCCGAGGTTCGGGGCGAAGCCGCCCTCGTCGCCGAGGCCGGTGGACAGGCCCTTGCTCTTCAGGACCTTCTTGAGGGTGTGGTAGACCTCGGTGCCCCAGCGCAGGGCCTCGGAGAAGGACTCCGCGCCGATCGGGGCGATCATGAACTCCTGGATGTCCACGTTGGAGTCGGCGTGCGAGCCGCCGTTCAGGATGTTCATCATCGGCACCGGCAGCAGGTGCGCGTTCGGGCCGCCCAGGTAGCGGAAGAGCGGGAGGTCGCTGGCCTCGGAGGCGGCGTGGGCGACGGCGAGGGAGACGCCGAGGATGGCGTTGGCGCCGAGGGAGCCCTTGTTGTCGGTGGCGTCCAGGTCGAACATGGCCTGGTCGATCAGGCGCTGCTCGGTGGCGTCGTAGCCGACCAGCTCCGGGCCGATCTGCTCGATGACGGCGAGGACGGCCTTCTCGACGCCCTTGCCCTGGTAGCGGTTGGGGTCACCGTCGCGGAGCTCGATGGCCTCGAAGGCGCCGGTGGAGGCGCCGGACGGGACGGCGGCACGACCCGTGCTGCCGTCGTCGAGGCCGACCTCGACCTCGACCGTGGGGTTGCCTCGGGAGTCCAGGATTTCCCGGGCTACGACGACGTCGATGGACGGCACGAGCATCTCCTTCTTGGGATGTGACGCTGGTAGTGCGGGGCACGCGGGCCGTGATGAAGCCCTCGGTGTGCCTTGCGACTAGAGCCTAACCGCCCCGGGGCCGTCGGCAGCCGACCGACCGTCCCGTGGACAGACTGACGGTACACATTGTTCCCAGCCGGAACAAAGAGGGTGGGGGAATCTCCTCCGAACGGCGGGCGAAACCGGGGGCACCGGCGGGCAAGGAAAAACCCCGCCCCGGTGCGTACGGGGGAACACGCACCGGGGCGGGGAGCCCGTGGGGACGGGGGGACCCTCACGAGGTCTTCAGCATGAGGACCTCGCCTGTGAGGGCACTGTGCCCGCGCTGAGAGCCAGCTGTCACTTGAGGTGCAGCTGCTGGCCCGGGTAGATGAGGTCGGCTTCCTCGACGATGTCCTTGTTCAGCTGGAACAGCTTCTCCCAGCCGCCCTCGACGTTCTGCTTCCCGGCGATGGAGCTGAGGGTGTCGCCCGTGACGACCTTGTACTCGCCGTCACCCTTCTTGACCTTCTTGCCGGTCGGGGTGGTGACCGTCTTCTGGCTCTTGGCCGCCGGACGCTCGGCGGAGCGGGAGGCGCTCTGCTCCTCGGTGGAGCGGGTGGTGCTCTCCGTGGAGGTGTCGGCCGAGGAGGAGCCGCCGTTGTACGTGGCGTTGGACAGGCCCGTGCCGCAGACCGGCCAGGCGCCCTTGCCCTGGCCCGCGAGGACCTTCTCGGCGATCTCGATCTGCTGCGCCTTGCTGGCCTGGTCGGCGGTGGAGGCGTACTGCGTGCCGCCGTACGCGGCCCAGGTGGAGGCGGAGAACTGCAGACCGCCGTAGTAACCGTTGCCGGTGTTGATGGACCAGTTGCCGCCGGACTCGCACTGGGCGACGGCGTCCCACTCGGAGGCCGTGGCGGCGGAGGCGCTGCCGGCCGCCATCAGCGGGGCGGCCACGGCGGCGGTGGTGACACCGGCGATGGCGATGGCGCGAGTGGCCTTGGACGGACGACGATGCTTGCCCTTGACGGAAAACAGCATGGATCGATCCCCTCACCGACGCCTGCGAGGTGAGCTGTCGGGTTCGGGCCGGTTGAGTTGCCCGGCCACTCCTCCGTGGGAGGCGTGGCTTCACCCCTAGCCGCCGCCGTCAACTGCCCGGTGCGGCACTTACCTTGGGTCCCCCGCTCCTGCCTGCGGCGCTTGACGCGACGACTGTTCCCGGGCCGCCACTGGCAGGATTCGGCGTTGCGGCGGCCGGGGCTCGGGTTGCCGAGCGATCACGACCGTAGACAGGCGATCGGCGGAATTTCAAAGACGATCAGGGCTTCTGAGACTCATCCCACACTTTCGCCAAACCGGACATTCGGCGCGAAGTGTGACGTGAACTCCCGTCTTTTTTCCCGCCTTTTCCGCCCTATTCGGCCCCTGTGGACAGGGTCTGACCGGGGGCGATGTCGCTCGGGTCGGCCCCGATGACGTCCTTGTTCTCGTCGTAGAGCGCGCGCCATCCGCCGTCGAGGTCAAGGGAGTCGGCGATGGACGCGAGGGAGTCGCCCGCCCGGACCGTGTAGGTGCCGGCCGCGCCGCCGAGGGTGCCCGCCGCGTGACGGCCGGAGGAGGCGGTGGACGTGCCGCCGGTCGCGCTCTCGTCGGCGGTGCCGCCCCGGTGGCGGCCGGAGCCGGTGGAGTTGGTCGCGGCGGCCCCGGCGTCCGCCGAGCCGGCATCGACCGCCCCGGTGTCGACGAGGCTCCAGGAACCCGCACTCTGCCCCGACTTGTCCGACTCGTCCGTCCCCGGTGCCGTCCGGGACGCGCCGTTGCCCGCCTGCGCGCCGCCCGCACCGGAGCCGGTGGACGTGTCGGACGCGGAGGATGTGTCCGGCGTAGAGGAAGAAGTGGACGAAGGTGACGAGGAGGGCGTACCGGTGGAATCCGTGGAGGATTCGGCGGACGGGTCGGTGGAGGCGCTCCCGGAATCCTTCGCGGAACCGGAGGACTTCGAGGACCCGGACGCCCCCTTGGACAGGTCGGACAAGCCGGATGTCACGGAGGAGTCGGACGAGTCGTCCGCCACGCCGGTGTCAACGTCACCCGAGGCCGCGTCCTCGCTGAGCCCCGCGGTCAGCCCGCAGGTGCCCCAGGCGCCGACACCCTGGTCGGCGAGGAGCTTCTGGGCGACGGAGATCTGCTGGTTGCGGCTGGCGAGGTCGGGCCGCGTGGCGTAGTCGAGCCCGCCGTAGGCCTCCCAGTCCTCCTGAGTCAGGGCCAGGCCGCCGTACTCGCCGTTGCCCTCGTCGGCGCTCCAGGAGCCGCCGGTCTCGCACTCCGCGACCCTGTCCCACACCGTGCCGTCGGCGGCACTCGCCCCGGTGGCGCCGAGCAGGGGGATGGCGATGGCGGAGCCGGTCACGCCGGCCGCGACGAGGAGGGCCGGGGCCTGGCGGGGGCGACGGTGACGACCGTTCCCGGAGAGCATGCGAGGGCCTTTCTCGAGACAGCAGTGCCCGCGCGGCGGGTGATCCTGCCCCGTCGCGTTGACGAGTGAACGTATAGGCAGACGATCACTTGTCACAAGTTAATGCCGCACAGATCACGTGAAGATCACAGAGTTGAGGAATGGTCGCCTTTGCTTCGCGGAACGATCACCTGACGGTGGGTCAGCGCACGGGCGCGGCGGGTGCGGGCGAAGCGAGGGGCGGGGCCGGGGTGAACTCCACGGGGAGCGTGCGCAGTCCGCGCATGATGAGGCCGCCCCGCCACCTCAACTCGGTCGGATCGACGGCGAGTTGCAGGTCGGGCAGGCGGGTGAGGAGGGTGGCGAGCGCCGTCTGCCCCTCCAGCCGGGCGAGCGGTGCGCCCAGGCAGTAGTGGATGCCGTGGCCGTAGCCGAGGTGCTGGTTGTCCCGGCGGGAGAGGTCGAGGGTGTCCGGGTCGGTGAAGCGCTCCGGATCGCGGTCGGCGGCCGCGAGGACGACGAGGACGGGGTCACCGGGGGCGATGTCCTGGCCGCCGAGGGTCAGGGGGCGGGTGGCGAAGCGCCAGGTGGCGAGCTCCACGGGGCCGTCGTAGCGCAGGAGTTCCTCGACGCCGGTCTCGAGCGGGGCGCGGTCGCCGGTGGCCAGGGAGTCCTGGAGCCGGTGGCGCTGGCCGGGGTGGGTCAGGAGGGCGTACGTGCCGTTGCCGATGAGGTTGACGGTGGTCTCGAAGCCGGCGAACAGGAGGATGAAGGCCATGGCGGCGGCCTCGTTCTCGGTGAGGTGCTCACCGTGGTCGGAGGCGCGGATGAGGCCGGAGATGAGGTCCTCGCCGGGGGTGGGGTCGGCGGGGAGGGCCTCGCGCTTGCGGTGGATGAGCTCGGACAGGTAGCCGCGCATCTTCTTCACCGACCGCGCGACACCGCCGCGCGGGCCGCCGCCGTGCCGGATCATCATCCCGGCCCAGTCGCGGAAGTCGTCCTGGTCCTCCCGGGGGACGCCCAGCAGGTCGCAGATGGCGTAGATGGGGAGGGGAAAGGCGAAGTCGTGGATGAGGTCGGCGGTCCCCCGCTGAGCGAACCGGTCGATCAGACCGTCGGTCAGCTCCTGGACGCGGGGCGCGAACTCGGCGACACGGCGGGGGGTGAACGCCTTGCTGACCAGACGCCGCAGGCGGGTGTGGTCCGGCGGGTCGATGTTCAGCAGATGCGTCATCAGCTCGGCCTTGCGCT
This sequence comes from Streptomyces sp. NPDC051315, assembly GCF_044455165.1. Classification (NCBI taxonomy): domain Bacteria; kingdom Bacillati; phylum Actinomycetota; class Actinomycetes; order Kitasatosporales; family Streptomycetaceae; genus Streptomyces; species Streptomyces sp. NPDC051315. The sequence continues at coordinate 1,044 of NZ_JBITEN010000029.1, read as the reverse complement.
CACCGGGGATACCGGTCTTGCCCTTCGCGTGGGCGGGCTCGTCGTGATGCGCGGGGTTCTTGGACAGCCGCTGGTCGGCGAGCGCCTGCCGGGCGTCCGCGTACCGGGTGACCAGCCAGGCCTCCACGCCGCTGGGGAGCCTGGTGCGGTGCACGGGGGCGTGCTCGCGCAGCCAGGCGTAGGCGGGGTAGGGGTCGGTGGCGAATTCCCAGGTGAACAGGGCCGGGGCGGGGGTGGCGGGGGTGGGCTGGTCGGTCACTCCTCGACGGTAGCCCGGATGCGGGGGAGGGCTTCGCGGAGGGCTGCGAGCTGGGTGGCGGCGGACTTCGATCCGGCGTCGGCGGCTTCGGCCAGCCAGTGCTCGGCCCGGGCGAGGAGGAGGGGTCCCAGGTCGCGCACCGCGTCGGGATGACCGGCCCGGGCCGCCTCCGTCATGTAGCGGGCGGCTTCGTCGTACTCGCCCCGCCGCAGGAGGTACTCGCCGAAGTGCTGGGCGAGCCTGGGGACGAGTTCCGCCAGTCTGCGGTACCAGTACCTGGCCTCCGTGTCGTCCCCGGCCAGTGCGGCGAGGTCGGCGAGGGACCACACCGCGTACTCGTCGGATGCCTGCGCCCACCCGAGCAGAGCCTCCCGGCCCGCGCGGACCACGGCGTCGAAGTCGTCCGGGCTGTACGCCTGCGCCACCTCGGCCGCGAACCTCCACAGGTCGGGCTCCGGCGGCCGCAGCTCCGGCGACCGCAGGGCGTCCGCGACGAGGGGGCCGCTCGCCCGCCAGGTGCCGGCCTCCCGCCCCGGCACGAGAAGGCCCACGACGCCGAGCCGGGGCCTGGCCGCCCAGGTCAGGTCGGACTCCGGGTAGGACCGCGACTCCAGCTGCTCGAACTCCGCCAGGGGCACGGCCGCCGTGACCCCGCAGCGGGCCAGGTCGATGGCGAGGCCCACCAGGTGGTGCGCGCCCCCCCCCCCGGCCCGGCGCGCCCCCCCCCCCCCCCCCCCCCCCAACCCCCCCCCCCCCCCCCGGGACCCCCGGGCCCCCCCCCCCCC